>NZ_JBTSWB010000010.1:0-349561 GCF_054602315.1 Bradyrhizobium cedriense
CGCTCTGATAAACTTCGCCATGGACGGCCTCCCTCTTTGTGGCGCTCCGGCGACCACGTTTTGGCACTTGATGCCGTTCAGGTGGGGCCGTCCACAACATCATTGCGAGCGAAGCGAAGCAATCCAGGAATCCCGCCGTGGAGACGGTCTGGATTGCTTCGTCGCAAGAGTTCCTCGCAATGACGGGCGTGCTCGTTTCAAACGCCCGCGCAAATTCCGTTTGAAACTTTGTAATTGGTGCAACCGTCATCCACATCGCGTTCAATGCCGGCAACCAGCAACGCGAGACAGCCATGACCTCCATCGACATCCCCGCGGGTTTCGAGCCGCATTTCCGCAAATCCCCGCTCACCGATCCCTGGGAGCCGCTCTATTCGAAGAAATTCGAGAGGGGCGTCACCGTGGGACTGCGGCTGGCGACGCCGCACACCAATGCGCGCGGGCTGATCCATGGTGGACTGATCGCGGCGTTGGCCGATGCCGCCATGGGCTATAGCTGCGCGCAGGCGACGGCGTGGACGACGTCCTTCGTCACCATCTCGCTGTCGGTCGACTATGTCGGAGCCGCCGAGATCGGCCAATGGCTCGCGGTCGAAGGCGAGGCCATCAAGACCGGCTCCACGATCTGCTTCGCGCAATGCCTGGTGAAGGCGGACGATGCCGTGATCGCGCGTGCGAGCGGGACGTTCCGCGTGGTGCCGAAGAAGGGGTAGTTGTCATTCCGGGGCTCGCGAAGCGAGAACCCGGAATCTCGAGATTCCGGGTTCGGTCCTGCGGACCACCCCGGAATGACAGTCATTACCCAAATTTCCATTCCGTCGTCTCCACGACGAGATCGACGAAGGCGCGAACCTTGGCTGAGAGCAGGCGCGAGGTCGGATAGACGACGTGGATCGGAAGTGCCGGCTGCTCAAATTTCGCCAGCACGATTTTCAGTCGGCCGCGCTTCAAGCCCTCGGCGGCCTGATAGGCCAGCACCCGCGTCACGCCGCCGCCGGCCTCGGCATATTGCAGCGCCGCGTCGGCGCTGTTGCTGGTGAAGCGTGGGATCGGCGTGACCTCGATGTCGCGGCCGTCGTGCAGGAAGCGCCATTCGGACCAAGGGCCGAACTGGATGGTCTGGTGCTCGCGAAGGGCCTCAGGCGCCTTCGGCTCGCCATGGCGTTTGAGATAGCCGGGCGCGGCCACCACGATCCGCCGCATCTCGCCGACCTGGCGCGCGACCAGCGAGGAATCGGCGAGGTGGCCGATTCGGATGGCGGCGTCGACGGCGTCCTCGACGAGATTGACCAGATGATCCGACAGTCTGAGTTCGCAGGCGACCTCGGGATAGCGTTTGAGATAGGCGGTCATCACCGGCCCGACATGCAGCCGGCCGAAGCCGACCGGCGCCGACACCACCAGCCGCCCGCTCGGCCGGTTGCGCTCCTGCCGCGCCGAGCCGTCGGCCTCCTCGACATCGGCGAGGATGCGCCGCGCGCGCTCCAGATAGCGCGCGCCGACGTCGGTCAGCGTCACCTGCCGCGTGGTTCGCTGCAACAGCCGCGCGCCGAGGTGCTCCTCCAGCGCCGCGATCAGCCGGGTCACCGCCGAGGGCGACAGGCGCAGCTTGCGCGCCGCCGGCGCGAAGCCGCGCAGATCGGCGACGGTGACGAAGACGTGCATCGCTTCGAGCCGGTCCATGGCATTATTGCATATAGTGCAATGATGAAGTGTCAACAGGGTCGATTGTTTTGGCGGGCGGAAGGTCCATCTTGAGCAGCGAAGACGCAAGGATGCGCCGGAATTCAGGAGATGGTCCGATGACCACCGCAGTCAACACCTATGCCAGCGACGTCGCCTTCTCGCCGGCGGTGAAGGCGATCCAGGCGCGCAAGGGCTCGCGTGAGGCCTATGCGCGTACCGAGCAGCGCGGCTGGCGCACCGAGGTCGACGAGAACCTCAATGCTTTCCTCGCCGAGGCCAACAGCTTCTATTTTGCCACCGCTTCGGCGGACGGCCAGCCCTACATCCAGCACCGCGGCGGACCGAAGGGGTTTCTCAAGGTGCTCGACAAGCAGACGCTCGCCTTCGCCGACTATGCCGGAAACCAGCAGTTCATCACTCAGGGGAACCTCTCCGAGAATCCAAGGGCCTATATCTTCGTCATGGATTACGCCCACCGCCGCCGTGTGAAGATCTGGGGTGAGGCGCGGGTGGTCGAGGACGACGAGGCGCTGACCACGTCGCTGATGCCAAAGGGATACCGCGCTCGGCCGGAGCAGGTGATCCTGTTCAAGATCGCCGCCTGGGACACCAACTGTCCGCAGCACATCCCGCAGAAGTTCGACGCGGCAGATGTGGCAGCGGCGCTGGCGGCGAGGGATGCAAGGATCGCGGAGCTGGAGGCGGAGGTCGCGGCGCTGAAGGGCGAGAAGGCGGCGGGCCAAGCTACGTAAGACGCCGCGCACTCACCCTCCCGTGGATTGCGTGGAGGGAGAGGGCAAGAAGAACTAGACTGCACTCTCACCTTCGTGCTGGAAGCCGAGATAGCTCGCCGCGACGCGTTCGTTCGCCGCGATGTCGCTGGCCTTGCCGCTGAGCACGAATTCGCCGAGCTCCATCACATAGGCCTGGTCCGCGATCTTCAGCGCGGCCTGCGCGTTCTGCTCGACCAGCAGCACGGAGACGCCGGCAGCGCGCAGCTCGGAGACGATGCGGAAGATGTCGGCGACAATGATCGGCGCGAGGCCGAGGCTCGGCTCGTCCAGCATCAGGAGTTTCGGCTCGCCCATCAGCGCTCGGCCCATCGCGAGCATCTGCTGCTCGCCGCCCGAAAGCGTACCGGCGAGCTGCTTGCGCCGCTCCTTCAGGCGCGGGAACAGCGCATAAACCCGCTCCATCGAGGCCTTGGCCTTGCTCCGCTCGATGCGGAAGGCTCCCAGCTCGAGATTGTCCTCGACGTTCATGGTCACGAACAATTCGCGGTGCTCGGGAACGAGGCCGAGGCCCATCGCGACGCGGTCCTCGATGTCGAGCCGGGCGAGATCCTGGCCGGCAAAGGTGACGCGGCCCTTCAGCGGCAGGATACCCATGATGGCCGAGAGCAGCGTGGTCTTGCCGGCGCCGTTGGCGCCGACGATGGTGACGATCTGGTTGGCCCCGACCTCAAGCGAGACCGAGCGCACCGCCTCGACCTTGCCATAGGCGACATGTGCGTCGGTGACGGACAACAGCGCGCTCATGCCGCCACTCCGAGATAGGCCTTGATCACTTCGGGATTGGTCTTGATCGTGGCGGGGGTGCCTTCCGCGATCTTGGTGCCGAAATCGAGCACCACGATGCGGTCGGCGAGGTTCATGACGAAGCCCATGTCGTGCTCGACGAGCAGAACGCTCATGCCGCCGTCGCGCAAGTCGCGCAGCAGCGTCGCGAGTCGCTGCTTCTCCATGTGGCGCAGGCCCGCGGCCGGCTCGTCGAGCAGCAGCAGCATCGGGTCGACGCAGAGCGCGCGGGCGATCTCGACGATGCGCTGCTGGCCGAGAGAGAGGCTGCCTGCGAGCTGGTGCATCTGCTCGGTGAGGCCGACGCGCTCGATCTGGCGGGCGGCCTCGGCGAGCAGCTTCGCCTCGTCGGCGCGGTCGAGGCGCAGCATCGAGGAGACCGGCCCGGAATGGCCACGCAGATGCGCACCGATCGCGACGTTCTCCAGCACGGTCATGTCGGGAACCAGCTTGACGTGCTGGAAGGTGCGGGAGATGCCGAGCTTGACGATCTCCTGCGGCGGCGCGTTGTCGACCTTCTTGCCGAGCACCGAGATCGAGCCCGAGGTCGCAGACAACACGCCGGTGATCAGGTTGAACGTCGTGCTCTTGCCGGCGCCGTTCGGGCCGATCAGCGCCACGATCTCGCGGGCCTGGACGTCGAATGAGACATTGTTGACCGCGACCACGCCGCCGAACTGCTTCCGCGCCTTCTCGACCTGGAGCAGCACGCCGGCCTCGCCGGGCGCGCGGGTACGGTGCCCAAGCTTCAGCGAGGTGTCGGGCTTCTTGCCGCTGGCGCGCTCGGGCAGGAACGACATCAGCCAGGGCCAGAGGCCCCCGGGCGCGAGCTGCAGCAGCGCCACCAGCATGATGCCGAACACGATGGTCTCGACCTGGCCGGAGCCCGGCAGGATCAGCGGCAGATAGCTCTGCAGCACCTCCTTCAGGACCACGACGATCGCCGCGCCCAGGACGCCGCCCCAGACATAGCCGGCGCCGCCGACCACGGCGATGAAGAGATATTCGATGCCCATATGCGCACCGAACGGCGTCGGGTTCACCGCGCGCTGGAGATGCGCGTAGAGCCAGCCGGAGAGGCCGGCGAGCACCGCGGCGTGGATGAACACCAGGAGCTTGGCGCGCGGCGTGTGCACGCCGAAGGCTTCGGCGGCGATATGACCGCGCCTGAGCGCACGGATGGCGCGGCCGGTGCGGGAGTCCAGGAGGTTCATCGTCAGCAGCGCCGAGAGGATCACCGCGATCCAGATCGCGTAGTAGATCGAGCCGGGCGAGAGCATCTTGAACGAGCCGATCGACAGCGGCGGGATCGCCGAGATGCCGTCGTTACGGCCCAGGAACTCCAGCTTGCTGAACAGGTAGAACAGCCCCAGCCCCCAGGCGAGCGTGCCGAGCGGCAGATAGTGGCCGGAGAGGCGGACGGTGATCAGCCCGAGCAGCACCGCCAGCGACCCGCTGACGACCAGGGACAGCGGCAGCGTCAGCCACGGCGACATGCCGTAGGCCGTCGACAGCACCGCCGTGGTGTAGGCGCCGAAGCCGACGAAGGCGGCCTGCCCGAACGAGGTCAGGCCGCCGACGCCGGTGAGCAGCACGAGGCCCATGGCGACCAGCGCCGCGAGGCCGATATTGTCGAGCAGCACGATCCAGAACGGCGGCACGCCCGGGATGAACGGGATCGCCGCCATGACGGCTGTGAAGACGAGGATGGGAAGCCGGCTCTGCATCTTGGCGTCAGTCCTTCTCTTCCTCGACCGCGGGCGCGGCGAGCGAGCGCAGCAGCAGCACGGGAATCAGCAGCATGAAGACGATGACCTCCTTGTAGTTGGAGGCATAGAAGGACGAGAACGCCTCCACGATTCCGACGACCAGCGCCGCGACGGCGGTGAGGGGATAGCTGACGAGGCCGCCGATGATCGCGGCGACGAAGCCCTTCAGGCCGATCAGGAAGCCGCTGTCGTAATAGAGCGTCGTGATCGGCACGATCAGGATGCCCGAGAGCGCGCCGATCACGGACGCCAGCAGGAAAGCGATCTGCCCGGACAGCGTGGTGCGAATGCCGGCAAGCCGCGCCCCCAGCCGGTTCACCGCGGTTGCGCGCAGCGCCTTGCCGTAGAGCGTCAGGCCGAAGAACAGCCAGAGCCCTACGATGAAGGCGATGGTGATGGCGTAGACGGTGATGCTCTGGCCGGTGAAGCGCAGCGCCCCGGCGGTGAAGGACCCGGACAGCACGGCAGGTCCGCGCTGGCCCTCGGCGCCGAAGAACAACAGGCCGAGCCCCTGCAGCGCGAGGTGGACGCCGACGGAGGCGATCAGCAGCACCAGCACGGAGGTGTGCGCCAGCGGCTGGAAGGCGATGCGGTAGAGATACAGGCCGATCATCGCGACGATCACCAGCGACAGCACGATGCAGATTGCGACCGGCGGCTTCTGGGCCGAGAAGTACACGGTCAGCGCCAGCACGATGGCCGGCAGCACGATGTTGGTGACGAAGCTGCGCACGACCAGCCGCCCGTGCAGCGCCTTGCGTGCGACGAACAGGTCGAAAGCGAAGGCGCCGATGCCGAGCGCAAGCGCGAGCTTCGCCGTGCCCGGCATCTGCCCCGCCGCCAGCGAGGCGTAAGTCAGCGCGCCATAAGTGACGAACTCGCCCTGGGGAATGAGGATGACGCGGGTGACGGCGAACACCAGGACCAGCGCGAGGCCGAGCAGCGCATATATCGCGCCATTGGTGATGCCGTCCTGCACCAGGAACAGCATAATGGTGGTATTCAAGACCGGACGCTCCCCCTAATCCGGACCGGTCCCTTCGATTGTGGGGGACGGTCCGCTCACAGCCATTGAAAAACGCTGACGATATTTGATATGATCCATAACAATTATCAAATATAACATCAAGGGTGGGGGCCGACCCGTCCCGAATTTAGCGGGATTGCGAGCACGAGGCGATGACCGTTTCCAAAACCGCTGAAAAGTCCTCAGATAAGCCGGCCGACGCGGCCAAGGGCCGCAAGGACGCGACCGAGCCGCAGAGCGAGGCGCTCCAGCTCGGCGAGCTCTCCGAGCAGCTCGGCTACGTCCTGAAGCGGGCGCAGCTCAAGGTGTTCGAGAACTTCCTGCGTTGCATGGCCTCGCTTCAGCTCACGCCGGCGCAGTTCTCGGTGCTGCTCCTGGTCGAGAAGAATCCCGGCCGTAACCAGACAGAGATCGCCTCCACGCTCGGCATCCTCAGGCCGAACTTCGTGGCGATGCTCGACAATCTGGAGAGCCGCGACCTCTGCGCGCGGATCCGCTCCACCAACGACCGCCGCTCGCACATCCTGGTGCTGACCGACAAGGGCAAGGCGGTGCTCGCCCGCGCCAAGAAGCTCGTCGCCACCAAGCACGAGGCCCGGCTGAACGATCTGCTCGGCCAGAGCAACCGCGAAGCTCTGCTCGGGATGCTCTCGAAGATCGCGAACGAGTTTTGAGGCTCTCTCCAAGTCCACGTCATGCCCGGGCTTATCCCGGGGCATCCACGTTCTTTGTATAGGGTGGAACGCGTGGATAGCCGGGTCAAGCCCGGCCATGACTGAGGAGAGATCTCGTCCTCAATCCACCAGGATCACCCTGATGTCATTCACATTGGTCAGCGTCGGTCCCGGCATGAGCAGGTCGCCGGTCGCCTCGAAGAAAGAGGTCGCGTCGTTGTTGTCGAGATAGGCCTGCGGGGCGAGCCCCTGCGCCTTCATCTTCGCGAAGGTCGCGGCATCGATCAGCGCGCCGGCGGGGTCGGTCGGGTGGCCGGCACCGCCGTCGGCGCCGTCGGTATCGGCGGCGAGCGCCGAGATGCCGGCGGTGTCCTGCAACAGGCCGGCGAGCGCCAGCGCATATTCCTGGTTCGGCCCGCCGCGCCCTTGGCCACGCACGGTGACCGTGAGCTCTCCGCCGGAGAAAATCGCAACCCGCTTGCCTTGCGCGCGCGCTTGCAGCGCGAGCCTCGCATGATCGGCGGCGACCTCGCGGGCCTCGCCTTCGAGATCGGCGCCGAGATCGATGGTCTCGTAGCCGGACTCGCGCGCGAGCTTCACCGCGGCGTCGAGCGACTGCTTGGGCCGCGCGATCAGCACGAAATGCGCGCGCGCAAAGGCGGTATCACCCGGCTTGCAGCTCTCGTTGGCGGGATCATCCAGGGCGCGGCGCACCGCTTCGTCGATGGAGAGCTTGTACTTCGCCACGATCGCGCGTGCATCCGCAAGCGTCGTCGGATCCGGCACGGTGGGACCGGAGGCGATCGCGGAAGGATCGTCATGCGGCACATCGGAAATCGCGAGCGTCACGATCTCGGCCGCCTTCCTGCCGGCGCGCGCCAGCCGCCCACCCTTGATCCGCGAGAGGTGCTTGCGCACGACGTTCATCTCGCCGATCGGGGCGCCGGAGCGGAGCAGCGCCTTGTTGACCGCCTGCTTCTGCGCGAAGCTGATGCCGTCCACCGGCGCGATCCAGTTCGCCGAACCGCCGCCGGTGAGCAGCACCAGAAGGAGATCGTCCGGCCCAGCCTCGGCGGCGAGCGCCAGCGTGTCGGCGGCGGCCTTGAGGCCGGCCTCATCCGGCACGGGATGGCCGGCCTCGACCACGCGGATGCGGCGGGTCGGCACACCATAGCCGTGGCGCGTGGTGGCAATGCCGACGAGGCGTTCCGGCGCCAGCCCCAGTGTGTCGAGATAGTGCCGCTCGGCCGCCGCGGCCATGGCGCCGGCGCCCTTTCCGGCGGCGAGGCAGATCACGCGTCCTTTGGGCGCGGAGCGCAAATGCGGTGCCAGCACGACGTTGGGATGGGCGGCGGCAACGGCGGCGTCGTAGAGCGCGCGGAGCAAAGGACGGCGGTCGGTCATGGACAATGGCCTTGAGCAGACTGAAGTGGCGGCGACGAGGTCGCCGGTCATCTGCCTACCGCATCGTGCGCCGAATCGTAAGCGGCCTCTGCCATCATTCGATGGTGCAATCGCGCGATCGCGACCGCCGCAAATGCAAAAGCCCCCTGCGCGCCCGGCGCAGGGGGCCTCGTCGTGTGTTTCGGGCGCTACCCGCCGGCTTCCGCGTTGATCACGTCGCCGAACAGCTCCCATCGCTCGCCCTTGAAGCGTTGCAGCTGCAGCGAGCTGATCGGGGCGAAATCGGTCGTCGACGTGTTGATCTTGATGCCGGGCAGCAGCGCCTCGGTGCGGAAGTCCTTCAGGCTCGCGGCCTGTTTCATCACGTTGGCGCGCGTGAGGTCGTCACCGCAGTTCTTCAGCACCTGGACCAGCGTCTGCGCGACGCCGTAGCCGACGATCGTGCCGCCGTCGGTCTTGTCGCCTTCGGGGAAGTATTTCGTCATGAATTCCAGGAATGCTTTCATGCCGGCGTCGTTGGCCCATTGCGCGTCGGTGGTATCCTTCAGATAGGCCGCCGAGATGATGCCTTGCGCGTTCTCGAAGCCTGCCGGCTTGATCACGCTTCCGACCGAGGCCGAGACGTTGTTGAGGAAGTGGATTGGCTTCCAGCCGATCTCGGCATTCTTCTTGATCGCCTGCGCCGCGAATTTCGGCGTGGTGATGTTGATGAAGACGTCGGCGCCGGTCGCCTTCAGCTTGACGATGTGATTGTCGATGGTCGGCTCGGACGTCTCGTAGCTTTCCTCCAGCACGATCATGCTCGCGGCCTTGGCGCCGAGGCCGTCCTTCAGGCCCTTCAGGTAGTCCTTGCCGTAATCGTCGTTCTGGTAGAGCACGCCGATCTTGGCGTTCGGCAGCTCCTTCAGGATGTACTTGGCGTAGATCTGCGTCTCGCTCTGGTAGTTTGGCTGCCAGCCCATGGTCCAGGGGAAGTTCTGCGGATCGTTCCACTTGGTGGCGCCGGTGGCGACGAACAGCTGCGGCACCTTCTTCGAGTTCATGTATTTCTGGATCGCCGAGTTCGGCGGCGTGCCCAGCGAGTTGAAGACGAGCAGCACCTCGTCGCTCTCGACCAGCTTGCGCGCCTGCTCCACCGTCTTCGGCGGCGAATAGGCGTCGTCATAGCTGATGAAGTTGATCTTGCGGCCGTTGATGCCGCCCTCGTCGTTGACCTTCTTGAAATAGGCGGCTTCGGTGCGCCCGATGATGCCATAGGCGGAGGCCGGTCCGCTGTAGGGCATGATGTTGCCGATCTTGATCTCGGTGTCGGTCGCGCCGGTATCGTACTTCTTCTGGGCCGATGCAGTTGAGGTCGAAGTCGCAATGAGCGCGAGCGCCAATGACGCGGCCGCGAGCTTGCCGGTGACAGCAGGCATTCCAATCTCCCTGTTTTTCTTGGTGTTGCGTCCCGTTTCTTGTCTCGGTTTTTTTGGCGACGCGTCCGCAATTCAATACGATTTGCTCGAAAGCTTCAAGGAAAAGCCCCTGCGGCAAGGCCGCAGGGGCTGCGTCTTTAGTCGACTGGACCCGACATCTTTAGCGACTGGTTAAGATCAGCCGCCGACGTCGCCGCTCAGAACCTCGCCAAATCGCTCCCAATGCTCGCCTTTGAAGCGGATCAATTGGAGCTGCGAGAGGGGTGCGAAATCGGTGGCCGAGGTGTTGACCTTGACGCCCGGCAACAGGCCTGCCGGCTCGAAGTCCTTGATGCTCGCGGCCTGCTTCATGATGTTCTCGCGAGTCAGATTGTCACCGCAGGCCTTGAGCACGTGCACCAGGCCCTGGCTCACGATGTAGCCATACATCACCGAGGCGTCGGCGCGGTTCGCTTCAGGATAGTACTTATCCAGGAATTCGTTCCAGGCGATCATCGCCGGATCGCTCTTCCATTGCGCGTCGGTCGGATCCTTGAAGTACTGCGACGAGATGATGTCCTGCGCGTTCTCGAAGCCGGCCGGCTTGATCACGCTGCCGATCGAGCCCGAGACGTTGTTGAGGAAATGCAGCGGCTTCCAGCCGAGTTCGGCGTTCTTCTTGATCGCCTGCGCCGCGAATTTCGGCGTGGTGATGTTCATGAAGACGTCGGCGCCCGTGGCCTTCAGTCTCACGATGTGGGAGTCGATGGTCGGCTCCGAGACCTCATAGCTGTCCTCGATCACGATCATCGAGGCCGCCTTGGCTCCGAGCCCGTCCTTGAAGCCCTTCAGGTAGTCCTTGCCGTAGTCGTCGTTCTGGTAGAGCACCGCGATCTTGGCGTCCGGCTTGTTCTTCAGGATGTACTTCGCGTAGATGATGGTCTCGCTCTGGTAGTTCGGCTGCCAGCCCATCGTCCACGGGAAGTTCTGCGGATCGTTCCACTTTGTGGCGCCGGTGGCGACGAACAGCTGCGGCACCTTCTTCGAGTTCATGTATTTCTGGATCGCCGTGTTCGGCGGCGTGCCGAGCGAGTTGAAGATCAGCAGCACCTCGTCGCTCTCCACGAGCTTGCGCGCCTGCTCCACGGTCTTCGGTGGCGAATAGGCGTCGTCATACGAGACGAAGTTGATCTTGCGGCCGTTGATGCCGCCTTCGGCGTTGATTTTGCGGAAATAGGCCTCCTCGGTCTTGCCGATCACGCCGTAGGCGGAGGCGGGTCCGCTGTAGGGCATGATGTTGCCGATCTTGATTTCGGTGTCGGTTGCGCCGGTGTCGTATTTCTTCTGCGCGGACGCTGTCGTGGAAAGGGCGGCAGCCAGCACGAGGGCAGCCGAGAAGGCCCCCAATCGCACATGCATTGCAGGCATCTTGATCTCCCTGGGAAGGTTTGAATGTGTCGATTGTTCTTATTGGGGGCGATCGTTGTTCGTCGCTCCATCGCACATTCAATACCTATCCACGGCCGTCAGCAAGGAGAACCCCCCGCATAAGCGTCGCAGGACCGGCGATCTTTCGAAGACGATGCTTAAAATATTCCGGGGCGTGAGATTTGGCGGCGTAGGTTGTTACCGTTGGAGTTGCCTGATGAAGAGGCAACTATCGTGAATTGCGCAGCCGCGCCGCTTCAGTGGCCGAGCTCGCTCGAGATGATATCGCCGAACAGCTCCCACTTCCGGCCCTTGAACCGCATCATCTGGAGCTGCTCGATCGGGGCGAAATCGTCCGGCGCGGTATTGATCTTGATGCCGGGCAGCAGCGTATCGGGTTCGAAGTCCTTCAGGCTCGCAGCCTGTTTCATGACGTTCTCGCGGGTAAGGTCGTCGCCGCACATCTGCAGCACCTTCACCATGGTCTGCGCAGCGGCATAGCCGAACACGACACCGGCATCGAGCTTGTTGGCCTTGGGGTCGTATTGCGCCAGAAAGTTGTAGAACTTCTTCATCCCGTCGTCGGCATTCCACTGCGGATCGGAGCCGTCCTTGGCGTAGCTCGCCGACAGGACGCCTTGCGAGATCTCGAATCCCGCCGGTTCGATCACGCCGCCGACCGAGGTCGAGACGTTGGAGATGATGTGGACCGGATGCCAGCTGATCTCCGCCGCCTTCTTGATCGCCTGCGCCGTGAACTTCGGTGTGGTGATGCTGATGAAGACGTCGGCGCCGGAGGCTTTCAGCTTCACGACGCGGTCGTCGATCGCCGGCTCAGAGGTGTCGTAGGCCTCTTCCCGCACGATCGCCGACGCCTTGGGCCCGAGGCCGTCCTTCAGCCCCTTCAGATAGTCCTTCCCGAAATCGTCGTTCTGGTAGAGCACGCCGATCTTTCCGTCCGGCTTCTCCTTCATGACGTACTTGGCGTAGATCCGCGCCTCGCTGGCGTAGTTCGGCTGCCAGCCCATGGTCCAGGGATATTGCTTGGGATCGTTCCATTTCGACGCGCCGCTCGCCACGAACAATTGCGGCACCTTCTTCTCGTTCATGTACTTGCGGATGGCGCCGTTGGTCGAGGTGCCGAGCGAGCCGAAGATCAGGAGCACACCGTCGCTCTCGACCAGCTTGCGCGCCTGCTCCACCGTCTTCGGCGGCGAATAGGCGTCGTCGTAGGAGATGAACTTGATCCTGCGGCCATTGATGCCGCCCTCGGCATTGATCTTGGCGAAGTAGGCTTCCTCTGTCTTGCCGATTGAGGCATAGGCGGAGGCTGGGCCGCTATAAGGCATGATGTTGCCGATCTTGATCTCGGTATCGGACGCGCCGGTGTCGTATTTCCTTTGCGCCAGCGCCTCGCTACTCATCGCAGCGCACAACGCGAATGCGGCCCAGAGGGGCGCAACCCGAAAACGAACGGCAGTCATTGTTCTCCTACCCCGAGTTGGATCGGCGCCGCATTGAACAAGATTGCGGGCGGACGTCAACAAGAAGCCCCCGCGGTTGCCCGCGGGGGCTCTTGGCCCGACCTATGCGTCAGCGTATCATTCGGAGGCGACGTCGCCGCTGATGATCTCGCCGAAAAGTTCCCACTTCTCGCCCTTGAAACGCATCATCTGAAGCTGCGAGATCGGCGCGAAGTCGGTGGCACTGGTGTTGATCTTGACGCCGGGCAGCAGGGTATCCGGCGCGAAGTCCTTCAGGCTCGCGGCCTGCTTCATGAGGTTGGCACGGGTCAGATCGTCGCCGCACATTTCCAGCACCTTGGCCAGGGTCGAGGCCGCACCATAGCCGTAGACCATGCTGGTATCGGACTTGTCGGCGCCCGGCATGTACTTGTCGACGAACTCGTTCCACCGCTTCATGCCGGGATCGCTGGCCCACTGCGGATCCGTCGAATCCTTGGCGTAGGCCGCCGACAGCACGCCCTGCGCGTTCTCGAAGCCGGCCGGCTTCATCACGCTGCCGACCGAGATCGACACGTTGGTGAGGATCTGGAGCGGCTTCCAGCTGAGCTCGGCGGTCTTCTTGATGGTCTGGGCCGCGAACTTCGGCGTCGTGTAGATCAAGAGCACGTCGGGATTGGCCGCCTTGATCTTGACGATGTGGCCGTCGATCGACGGTTCGGAGATCTCGTAGCTCTCTTCCATGATGATCATGGACGAAGCCTTGGCGCCGAGACCGTCCTTGGTGCCCTTGAGGTAGTCTTTGCCGAAATCGTCGTTCTGGTAGAGGATCGCGACCTTCGCGTCCGGCTTCTCCTTCATCAGCCATTTCGCGTAGATCCGCGCTTCGCTCTGGTATGAGGGCTGCCAGCCTATGGTCCAGGGAAAGTTCTTCGGGTCGTTCCACTTGGTCGCGCCGGTGGCGACGAAGAGCTGCGGGATCTTCTTCGCGTTGAGGTACTTCTGGATCGCCGTGTTCGACGGCGTGCCCAACGGATTGAACACGGCCAGCACCTCGTCGCTCTCGACCAGCTTGCGGACCTGCTCCACGGCCTTCGGCGGTGAATAGCCGTCGTCATAGGTGACGAAGTTGATCTTGCGGCCGTTGATGCCGCCCTTGTCGTTGATCATCCTGAAATAGGCTTCTTCGGTCTTGCCGATGATGCCATAGGCCGACGCCGGACCGCTGTACGGCATGATGTTGCCGATCTTGATCTCGGTGTCGGACGCGCCGGTGTCGTATTTCTTTTGGGCGAGTGCAGCGCCGGAGTTGAGGGAAATGGCCGCCGTTGCCGTGACCAGCGCGGCGGCTCGCAGTGTTCTTCCAAAAAGCAATTCGGTCTCCTTCTTCAATGAACGCCTTGATGAGAGTCTTCAGTTCTTTCTGAGCTTGCCGACGAGTTGCTGGCCCAGGATCGCGATCTGCCTTGCGCCGTGAGGCACGAGGTAGATGACGAGGAACAGCAGCACGCCGAACACCGCGCCGGACAGGCCCTTGGAGATGCTCTCCGCCATGTTCGGCACGAAGATGATGAAGGCCGCGCCGACGAAGGAGCCGGGCAGCCAGCCGACGCCGCCGACGACCATGCCGAGGAACAGCGAGATCGCCAGCGTGATGGTGTAGCTGTCGGGCGCGACGAACTGCACGGCGATGGCGCCGAGCGAGCCGGCAACGCCGGTGATGCCGGCGGACACCCCGAAGGCCAGCGTCTTGTAGAGCGCGACGTTGACACCCATCGAGGAGGCCGCGATCTCGTTGTCGCGGATCGCCATGAAGGCGCGGCCGGAGCGGGAGCGCAGCAGGTTCACCGAGAAGATGTAGATCGCGATCGTCACGGCGAGCGTGAAGTAGTACAGCCACATGTCCTGCGACATCGGCAGGCCGAACGGCGCATCGGGCTTGGTGACGACGAGGCCTTGCACGCCGCCGGTCCAGTGCTCGAGGAAGTTCAGCTTCAACAGCTGCGGCATCGCGGTGGCGAGCGCGAAGGTCGCGAGCGCGAGATAGACGCCCGACAACCGCAGCGCCGGCTTGCCGAACAGATAACCGAAGCCGAAGCAGACCACGGCGGAAACCGGAATTGTCAGCGCGTAGTTGACGTTGGCGTGCTCCATCAGCACCGCCGACGTATAGGCGCCGACGGCGTAAAACGCGCTCTGGCCGAGCGAGAACTGACCGGAGCCGCCGGTCAGGATATTCAGCGCCAGCACGGCGAGCCCGTAGATCAGGAGCATCGTCATCTGGAAGATGATGAAGTTCTTGACGAACATCGGCACGATCAACAGCGCCGCCAGCACCACCAGCGAGGTGCCGGTGCCCAGCGTCATGGCCCGCTTCGGAACCGCCTCGACCGCCTCGTGGCCTTCGGCAACGACTTCTTCTGCAGCGCTCATGATCAAACTCGCTTGACGATGTGCCGGCCGAACAGGCCAGCGGGTTTGACGACCAGGACGGAGATGATCAGCGCGAGCGCGATCGGGAGCTTCAACTCGTTGCCGACGCCGGGAATGTAGGTGCCGGCGAGGTTCTCGAAGACGCCCACCAGGAAGCCGCCGACGACGGCACCGAACGGGCTGCTCAGTCCGCCGAGCACCGCGGCGGCGAAGCCGTAGATCAGGACGCCGCCCATCATGTTGGGCTCGAGGAACACGACCGGGGCGATCAGCATGCCGGCGATCGAGCCGATTGCGGTTGCCATGCCCCAGCCCAGCGCGATCATCCAGCTCGTGTTGATGCCGACGAGGCGGGCCGATTCAGGCACCGAGGCGGCCGCGCGCATCGCAAGGCCGATCCGGGTGTACTGGAAGAAGAAGTACAGGCCGAGCAAGAGCAGCACGGTGACGCCGATCATGCCGGCCTGATGGGTCGAGATCAGCTGGCTGCCGAGAAACGGCGAGGAGCCGAACGGGGTCGGGTACTGCTTGATGGTGAAGTCCCAGATCAGGCCGGCCGAGGAGTTGATGATCGCAAACAGCGCGATGAAGCCGGCGACGTTGGTCAGCACCGGCGCCTTCGCGAGCGGCTTGAACAGGATGCGCTCGATCGCGATGCCGGCGACGAAGGAGAATGCCAGCGTCATCAGGAAGGCGGCCCAATAGGACGCGCCCCACTGCATCAGCTGCCAGGAGATGAAGGTCGAGAACATCGCCATCTCGCCCTGTGCGAAGTTGAGATGATCGATGGCCTGGTAGATCATGACCACGGCGAGCGCCATGCAGGCGTAGATCGCGCCCGTGGCGATGCCGGCCAGGACCTGGTTGGTGAACAGTTCCATTGTCCCGGCTCCCTCAGTAACCCAGATAGGATTTGCGGATTTCTTCGTTGTTCGCGATGTCCTTGGCCTTGCCCGACATCACGATCCGACCGGTCTCGATCACATAGGCCTGGTCGGCGAGCTCGAGCGCGAGCTGCGCGTTCTGTTCGACCACCAGGATCGACACCTTGTCCTCGCGGTTGATCTTGCCGAGGATGCCGAACAGATCGCGCACGACCAGCGGTGCGAGGCCGAAGGACGGCTCGTCGAGCAGCATCAGCCGCGGCCGCAGCATCAGCGCGCGGGCGACCGCGAGCATCTGCTGCTCGCCGCCGGACAGCGTGCCGGCCACCTGGGTGTGCCTCTGCTTCAGCACCGGGAAGTGCGCGTACATGCGCTCGATGTCGGAGACGATGCCGGCGCTGTCCTTGCGGGTGATGGCGCCGAGCTGCAGGTTCTCCTCCACCGTCATGGTGGTGAAGGTGCCGCGGCCCTGCGGCACGTGGGCGATGCCGAACCGCACGATGCTTTCGGTCGAGCGGTTGTTCAGAGGCTTGCCTTCGAATTCGATCGCCCCGGTCGAGCGCACCATGTTGCAGATCGCGCGCAGTGTCGTGGTCTTGCCGGCGCCGTTGGCACCGAGCAGCGTCACCAGCGAGCCCTCGTTGAGCGAGAAGGACAGGCCATGGAGTGCCTGGACCTGGCCGTAATAGGCGCGCAGGTCCTTGACGTTGAGCAGCGTCGTCATTGGTCCTTGCTCCCGAGATACGCCTTGATGACGTCGGGGTCGGCCTGCACCTGGGCGGGCGTCCCCTCCGCGAGCTTCTTGCCGAAATTCAGCGCGACGACGTGGTCGGCGATCGACATCACGAGGCCCATGTGGTGCTCGACCAGGAGCACGGTCATGTGGCGTTCGTCGCGAATGCGACGGATGAGAGCTCCGAGCACGTAGACTTCCTCGTGGTTGAGGCCGCCGGCAGGCTCGTCGAGTAGCAGGATCTTCGGATCGGCCGCCAGTGCGCGCGCCAGCTCGACCCGCTTCTGCGTACCGAAGGGCAGGCCGGAGACGATGGTGTGGGCGACGTCCTCGAGGTCGAGATAGGCGAGGATCTCGTGCACCTTCTTGTTGACGCTGGTCTCGCTGCGCCGCACCCAGGCAAGCCTCAGGGAGTCGCTGATGATGTCGCTGGAGGTCTTCGAATGCGCGCCGACGCGGACGTTGTCCATCACGGAGAGGTTCGGAAACAGCGCCACGTTCTGAAAGGTGCGGCCGATGCCGATCTCGGCGATGCGGTGCGGCGGCCGCGACAGGATGCTCACGCCGTCCATCAGGATGTCGCCGGACGACGGCTGATACAGCCGCGAGAGGCAGTTGAAGAGCGTGGTCTTGCCGGCGCCGTTGGGGCCGATCAATCCGAGGATCTGGCCCTGGTGCATGTCGAAGGACACGCCGTTGAGCGCGATGATTCCGCCGAACACGACGCTGACGTCGCGAACCGCGAGCAGGGGCGATGTCCCCTGCGCGAGCTGTGCCTGCGTCATCTCGTCTCGCTCACATCGTTCGATGAGCGATGGGGCGATGCGAACCGCTCCCGGCGATGACAAAAGCTATCTGAACCCCTCGGCCAAGCGTGCAACTTTCCCTCCTGATTTCAGCTTTTTGCTGACGTCTTTTTTTGAATGCGGCATTAGACCCCCGAGTGCCGCTTCGATGTTCCTTACCATCGCAAGCAGACGCGGTCCAATGTCGTTGATCAAACGCTCTTCCGTGAAACGGAATGCGGGCGCACCGCAATTGAACGCGTAAGGTCCGGTTCCGTCGTTGAGCTTGAGCGCGACGCCGGCGGCACCGATGTCGTCGTGCCAGTCGCCAACGGATATCGCAAAGCCGTATTTCGCCACGGTCTCGCCGGAACGCTCCAATCCGTCGCGCATCTTCGGCCAGCGGCTGCCGTAATGCTCGCGCAGCAGCCGCGAGAGCTCTGCGCGATCGTCGGCGTCGAGCGCCCAGAAATAGGCGCGACCCATCGCACTGGTTGCAATCGGCACGCGGGAGCCGACGTCGAGTTGAACGCCGACCGTCTCGCTGCCGCGGCTCTGTCCGAAATAGATCATGCTGTGACGGTCGCGGCCGCCGACGGCGACGGCCCCGCCGGTCGCGCGCATCATCTCTTCGCGGAACGGCTCGGACAAATGCCGAACGCCGAGATTGGCGAGCGCGGCGTAACCGAGCGACATCGCCGCGGGGGTGAGCTGGTACTTCTCGAAGCGGGGAACCGGCGCCAGATAACCCAGCTTGGTCAACGTGTAGGTCAGCCGCGACACGGTCGGCTTGGGCAGATTTGTCCGCGCCGCGATTTCCTGATTGCCGAGAAGACCGTCATTGGGGTGGAATGCGCGCAATACGTCCAGTCCGCGAGAAAGCGCGACGACGAAATTCCGGTCGGTCGCAGTCTTCTTTCCTGTACGCTTCATCCCTGATCTGCTTCTTGCGCGGAGTCGTTGACAACGTCCGTGCTTCAAAATAACCCTGCCGTCAAGATGCGGAATTAAATTCCGCACCGCGAAATCGAACAAAAGTAAATCCCCACCCAAGGAGGGACACCGTGAGCGAAGTGGTCAAGCTTGAGCGTCATGATGAGGTCGGCATCGTCACGGTCGACAGCCCTCCGGTCAATGCGCTGAGTGCCGCAGTCCGCGGCGGGATCTTCGAGTGCATCAAGTCCGCGATCGCCGATCCCGCCATCAAGGGCATCGTGCTGACCTGCGCCGGCCGCACCTTCATCGCCGGCGCCGACATCACCGAATTCGGCAAGCCGCCGAAGCCGCCGGCTCTCAACGACGTGCTGTCCGAGATCGAGAATTCACCGAAGCCGGTCGTTGCCGCAATCCATGGCACCGCGCTTGGTGGCGGGCTCGAGGTCGCGCTGGCCTGTCACTACCGCGTCGCGGTGAAAGAAGCCAAGCTCGGCCTGCCCGAGGTGAAGCTCGGCCTGTTGCCGGGCGCCGGTGGCACCCAGCGCCTGCCCCGTGCGGTCGGGCCTGAACTCGCGGTCAAGATGATCGTCGGCGGCGACCCCATCGGTGCGGCGGAAGCGCTGAAGAACGGCCTGATCGAGGAGATCGTCGAAGGCCCGGCCTCGGGCGGCGAAGCCTTCGTGCGCAAGCTGCTGGCCGAGAAGCGTCCGCTGCGGCGCCTGCGCGACGATGATTCCAAGCTCGCGGCGGCCAAGGCCGACCGCTCGATCTTCACCAACGCCGTCGCCGCCATGACCAAGAAGTCGCGCGGCCTGGAGGCGCCGTTCGCGGCGGCTGACGCCGTCGGCTACGCCATCGACCTTCCGTTCGACGAAGGGCTGAAGAAGGAGCGCGAGGGCTTCTTGAAGCTCGTCGCCAGCGACCAGTCCAAGGCGCAGCGCTATGCGTTCTTCGCCGAGCGTGAAGCCGCCAAGATCGCCGGCGTCCCCGAAGGCACCAAGCCGCGCCCCGTTAACCGTGTCGCCATTCTCGGCGCCGGCACCATGGGCGGCGGCATCGCGATGTCGTTCGCCAATGCCGGCATTCCCGTCACCCTGATCGAGACCGCCGAGGAGCAGCTCAAGCGCGGCATGGGCGTGATGCAGAAGAACTGGGAAGCCACCGCGGCGCGCGGCGGCATCCCGGCCGACGCTCCGGCCAAGCGCATGGCGCTGATCGACGGCAAGGTCGGCATCGAGAATGTCGGCGATGCCGATCTCGTCATCGAAGCCGTGTTCGAGACCATGGCGGTGAAGAAGGAGGTGTTCGGCAAGCTCGATCAGTACGCCAAGCCCGGCGCGGTGCTCGCCTCCAACACCTCCTACCTCAACATCGACGAGATCGCGAAGTCGACCAAGCGTCCGCAGGACGTGCTCGGCATGCACTTCTTCTCGCCGGCCAACGTCATGAAGCTGTGCGAGATCGTGCGCGCCGACAAGACCGCGCCGGACGCGCTGGTGACCGCCGTGACCATTGCCCGCAAGATCGCAAAGGTGCCGGCCGTGGTCGGCGTCTGCGACGGTTTCGTCGGCAACCGCATGCTCGCCCAGCGCGGCAAGCAGTCAGAGAAGCTGCTGTTCGAAGGCGCGTTGCCGCAGCAGGTCGACGCCGTCGTCACCAGGTTCGGCATGCCGATGGGGCCGTTCGCGATGGGCGACCTCGCCGGCCTCGACATCGGCTGGCGCTCGCGGAAGGACCGCGGCATCAAGTCCGAGATCGCGGACGCGCTGTGCGAAGCCGGCCGCTTCGGCCAGAAGACCGGCAAGGGCTACTACAAGTATGAAGCCGGTTCGCGCGCGCCGCTGCCCGATCCCGAGGTCGAGAAGCTGATCGACGAGACGCTGCTGCGCCTCGGCCGCAAGAAGCGCGTCGTCAGCGACGAGGAGATCCTCGAGCGCATGATGTACCCGATGATCAACGAGGGCGCTAAAATCCTCGAAGAGGGGATTGCGGCGCGTCCCTCCGACATCGACGTGGTCTGGCTCTACGGCTATGGCTGGCCGATCTACCGCGGCGGTCCGATGTTCTGGGCCGACAGCGTCGGCCTGAAGCACATCGCCGACCGCCTGTCGTTCTACGCCAAGGAGACCAACGACCCCAGCCTCGAGCCCGCCGCGCTGCTGAAGAAGCTTGCGGCCGAGGGCAAGACGTTCGCCTCGCTCGCGGCGGCGTCGAAAGCGGCGTGAGGGGGCTTCATGCTCCAACTCTCAGTCATTCCGGGGCGCCCGCAGGGCGAACCCGGAATCTCGAGATTCCGGGTTCGATGCTTCGCATCGCCCCGGAATGACGGTTTGCGTGGTTTAAGGAATCAATGACCCATCCCGGCAAACAGTTTTACCCCGAGGGCGTGCGGTGGGACGACACCATCGTTGAGGGCACGCTCCCGGATCTCCTGTCGAAGGCCGCCGCTGAGTACGGTCCGCGTACGGCGCTGGAATTCCGGGACCGTCCGATCACCTACACCGAGCTCGCCGCGATGGCCGAGCGCGCGGCCGCGGCGTTTCTTCGCGAGGGCATCGGCAAGAACTCTTCCGTCGCGTTGTTCCTCGGCAACACGCCGGACCACCCCGTCAATTTCTTCGGTGCGCTCAAGGCCGGCGCCCGCGTTGCGCACCTCTCCCCGCTCGACGGCGAGATCGCACTGACGCACAAGGTCTCGGACTCCGGCTCGCGCCTGCTTGTCACCTCGAATCTCCAGGCGCTGCTGCCGACCGCGCTGAAATTCCTGGAGAAGGGCCTGATCGATCGCCTGGTCGTCTGCGAGGACGATCATTGGGGCAAGGTCGGCACGCCGCAGGCGGCGATCCCCAACGATCCCCGCATCGTCACCTTCAAGGCCTTCGTCGAGGGCGCGAATGCGCCGGCAGAGTGGCCGACAGTGACCGCAGACGACGTCGCGCTGCTGCAATATACCGGCGGCACCACGGGCCTGCCCAAGGGCGCCATGCTCACCCACGGCAATCTCACCTCGGCGGTGTCGATTTACGATGTCTGGGGCAAGCCGTCGCGCGCCGCGCGCGGCGACGTCGCCGAGCGCGTGATCTGCGTGCTGCCGCTGTTCCACATCTATGCGCTCACCGTCGTGCTGCTGTCCTCGCTCAGCCGCGGCCATCTGATCTCGCTCCACCAGCGCTTCGACGTCGAGGCGGTGATGCGCGACATCGAAATCAAGCGCGCGACCTACTTTCCCGGCGTGCCGACGATGTGGATCGCGATCGCGGCGCTGCCCGATCTCGACAAGCGCGACTTCTCCTCGCTCGCCACCATCGGCTCCGGCGGCGCGCCGCTGCCGGTGGAGATCGCGAACTTCTTCGAGCGCAAGGTAGGCAAGAAGCTGCGCAGCGGCTGGGGCATGACCGAGACCTGCTCGCCCGGCACCGGCCACCCGCCGACGGGCCCGGACAAGCCCGGCTCGATCGGCCTGACGCTGCCGGGCATCGAGCTCGACGTCGTCGCGCTCGACGATCCCCGGCGCGTGCTTCCGCCGGGCGAAGTCGGCGAGATCCGCATCAAGGGCCCGAACGTCACCAGGGGTTACTGGAACAGGCCGGAAGGATCCACGGATGCCTTCGTCGACGGCCGCTTCCTCACCGGCGACATCGGCTATGTCGATACCGACGGCTATTTCTTCCTGGTCGATCGCAAGAAGGACATGATCATCTCCGGCGGCTTCAACGTCTATCCGCAGATGATCGAGCAGGCGATCTATACCATCCCCGGCGTGCACGAGGTGATCGTGCTCGGCATCCCCGACCAGTATCGCGGCGAGGCCGCAAAGGCCTTCATCAAGCTGAAACCCGGCGCAAGGCCGTTCTCGCTCGACGAGCTGCGCGCGCAGCTCAATGGCAAGCTCGGCAAGCACGAGCTGCCGGCCGAGGTCGAGTTCGTCGACGACTTGCCGCGCACGCCGGTCGGAAAATTGTCGCGCCACGAATTGCGCCAGCAACAGAAACCGTCACAATCCGCTCAACAATCATCAGGAGGTCGCTCTTGACCGACGCCGTCATCGTTTCCACCGCCCGCACCCCGATCGGCAAGGCCTATCGCGGCGCGCTCAACGCCACCGAGGGCGCGACCCTGCTCGGCCACGCCATCGGTGAGGCCGTCGCACGCGCCAAGGTCGACCCGAAGGAGATTGAGGACGTCGTGATGGGCGCAGCGCTCCAGCAGGGCGCGACCGGGGGCAACATCGCGCGCAAGGCGCTGCTGCGCGCCGGCCTGCCCGTCACGGTCGCCGGCACCACCATCGACCGGCAATGCGCCTCCGGCCTGCAGGCGATCGCGCTTGCCGCGCGCTCGGTGCTCTTCGACGGCGTCGAGATCGCGGTCGGCGGCGGCGGCGAGTCGATTTCGCTGGTGCAGAACGACAAGATGAACGGTTTTCACGCGCAGGACCCGGCTCTGCTCAAGATCAAGGGCGAGGTCTACATGCCCATGATCGACACGGCCGAGGTCGTCGCCAAGCGCTACGGCATCTCGCGCGAGAAGCAGGACGAATATTCGCTGGAGAGCCAGCGCCGCACCGCGGCCGCGCAGCAGGGCGGCAAGTTCAAGGACGAGATCGCCCCGATCACCACGCAGATGGCGGTCACCGACAAGGCGACCGGCGCCGTTTCAATGAAGGAGGTCACGCTGGCGCAGGACGAAGGTCCGCGCCCCGAGACCACCGCTGAAGGCCTCGCCGGCCTCAAGCCGGTGCGCGGCGACGGTTTCACCGTCACCGCCGGCAATGCCAGCCAGCTCTCCGACGGCGCCAGCGCCTGCGTGATCATGAGCGACAAGGAAGCCGCCAGGCGCGGCCTCAAGCCGCTCGGCATCTTCCGGGGCTTCGTCTCCGCCGGCTGCGAGCCGGACGAGATGGGCATCGGCCCGGTCTTCGCCGTGCCGCGCCTTTTGAAGCGCCACGGCCTCAGCGTCGACGACATCGGCCTGTGGGAGCTCAACGAAGCCTTCGCGGTGCAGGTGCTGTACTGCCGCGACAAGCTCGGCATCGACCCCGAGAAGATCAACGTCGACGGCGGCGCGATCTCGGTCGGCCATCCCTACGGCATGTCGGGCGCGCGGCTCACCGGCCACGCCCTGATCGAAGGCCGCCGCCGCAAGGCGAAATACGCGGTCGTCACCATGTGCGTCGGCGGCGGTATGGGCGCCGCGGGGCTGTTCGAGGTGCTGCAGTAAATGTTTCTGTCATTCCGGGCCTGCGCCTTACGGCGCATCCCGGAATGACGGCGGGTTTGGTAAGAACAAAATCGCTCACAGGAGGATCCGATGGATCTCGCATTCACGAAGGAAGAGCAGGCGTTTCGCGAGGAAGTGCGGCAGTTCTTCCGCGACAACGTGCCGCCGGAGACGCGGCGCAAGATGGTCGAAGGCCGTCATCTCTCGAAGGACGAGATGGTGACGTGGTGGCGCATCCTCAACAAGAAGGGCTGGGGCGTCAGCCACTGGCCGAAGGAGTATGGCGGCACGGGGTGGACCGCCGTGCAGCACTACATCTTCAACGAGGAGCTTCAGGCTCACCCGGCACCGCAGCCGCTCGCCTTCGGCGTCAGCATGGTCGGTCCCGTGATCTACACCTTCGGCAACGAGGAGCAGAAGAAGAAATATCTGCCGCGCATCGCCAATGTCGACGATTGGTGGTGCCAGGGCTTCTCCGAGCCCGGCTCCGGCTCCGACCTCGCCTCGCTCAAGACCAGGGCCGAGCGCAAGGGCGACAAGTGGATCATCAACGGCCAGAAGACCTGGACCACGCTGGCCCAGCACGCCGACATGATCTTCTGCCTCTGCCGCACCGACAACAACGCCAAGAAGCAGATGGGCATCTCCTTCATCGTGTTCTCGATGAAGTCGAAGGGCGTCACCGTGCGCCCGATCCAGACCATCGACGGCGGCCATGAGGTCAACGAGGTCTTCTTCGACGACGTCGAGGTGCCCTACGAGAACCTGATCGGCGAGGAGAACAAGGGCTGGGACTACGCCAAGTTCCTGCTCGGCAACGAGCGCACCGGCATCGCGCGCGTCGGCGTCTCCAAGGAGCGCATCCGCCGCATCAAGGATCTCGCCGCCAGGGTCGAATCGGGCGGCAAGCCGATCCTCCAGGATCCCGCGTTCCGCGAGAAGCTGGCGGCCTGCGAGATCGAGCTGAAGGCGCTCGAGCTGACCCAGCTCCGCGTCGTCGCCGACGAGGGCAAGCACGGCAAGGGCAAGCCCAATCCAGCCTCGTCCGTGCTCAAGATCAAGGGCTCCGAGATCCAGCAGACCACCACCGAGCTGCTGATGGAAGTGATCGGCCCGTTCGCCGCGCCTTACGACGTGCACGGCGACGACGGCTCCAACGAAGTCATGGACTGGACCGCCCAGATCGCACCGAGCTACTTCAACAACCGCAAGGTCTCGATCTACGGCGGCTCCAACGAGATCCAGCGCAACATCATCGCCAAGGCGGTGCTGGGGCTGTGACGCAACAATGACGGTGTCGTCCCCCGCGAAGGCGGGGGACCCAGTACGCCGCGGCAGTCGGGAGTACGACGGGCTGCTGCGTTTACTGGATCCCCGCCTTCGCGGGGATGACGACTGAGGGGAACGCGACGGCGAGGCATGACACCCACCGTCGATTTTTGGAGAGACAGATGGATTTTGACCTGAACGAGGAGCAGCGGCTTCTCAAGGAAAGCATCGACGGCCTGCTGACCGATTCCTACGATTTCGAGCAGCGCAAGAAGTACATGAAGGAGAAGGGCGGCTGGAGCAAAGCGGTCTGGCTCAAGCTCGCCGAGCAGGGCCTGCTCGGCCTGCCCTTCGCAGAGGCCGATGGCGGCTTCGGCGGCGGCGGCGTCGAGACCATGATCGTGATGGAGGCGCTCGGCAAGGCGCTGGTGCTCGAGCCTTATCTCGCGACCGTCGTGATCGGCGGCGGCTTCCTGCGCCATGCCGGCACCGAGGCGCAGAAGGCCGCGCACGTGCCCGGGATCATCGACGGCAGCAAGACGCTCGCCTTCGCCCAGCTCGAGAAGAACTCGCGCTATGATCTGTTCGACGTCGCCACGACGGCGAAGAAGAAGGGCGACGGCTGGGTGATCGACGGCGAGAAGTTCGTCGTGCTCAACGGCGAGAACGCCGACACACTCATCGTCACCGCGCGCACCAAGGGCACGCGCCGCGACAAGTCCGGCATCGGCGTGTTCCTGGTCCCCGCCGACGCAAAGGGCGTCGGCAGGAAGGGTTATCCGACCCAGGACGGCCTGCATGCGGCCGACATCACCTTCACCGGCGTCGAAATCGGTCCGGACGCGGTGCTCGGCAATCCCGAGGATTCGCTGCCGCTGATCGAGCGCGTCGTCGACGAAGCCCGTATCGCGCTTTGCGCCGAGGCGGTCGGCCTGATGGACGAGTCGCTCAAGACGACGGTCGAGTACATCAAGACCCGCAAGCAGTTCGGCGTCGCGATCGGCTCGTTCCAGTCGCTGCAGCACCGCGCCTCGGACATGTTCGTCGCGGCCGAGCAGGCGCGCTCGATGTCGATGTTCGCGACCATGGCTGGCGATTTCGAGGACGCCAGTGAGCGCAGCAACGCCATCGCCGCCGCCAAGGTGCAGATCGGCAAGTCGGCCAAGTTCGTCGGTCAGCAGTCGATCCAGTTGCACGGCGGCATCGGCATGACCATGGAGGCGAAGATCGGCCACTACTTCAAGCGTCTCACCATGATCGAGAACACCTTCGGCGACACCGAATACCACCAGCGCCGCGTGGCTGATGCGGGCGGGTTGATCTGACGCCTTGGCGTCGTCCCGGGGCGCGCGTAGCGCGAACCCGGGATCTCGCGCCACAACCTCTGGATTCCGGGTTCACGCGCGATGCGCGTGCCCCGGAATGACGATAAGACAGAGAGTCACAAAATGAAGAACACCCCGTTCGATCTCACCGGCAAGGTCGCCGTGGTCACCGGCTCCAGCCGCGGCATCGGCCGCTCCTCCGCCGAGCTCCTCGCCAAGCTCGGAGCGAAGGTCGTGGTCTCCTCGCGCAAGGCCGACGCCTGCAAGGAAGTCGCCGACGGCATCAATGCGGCCGGCGGCGAGGCTGCCGTCATCCCCTGCAACATCGCGCGCAAGGCCGAGGTCGAGGCGCTGATCGCAGGCGCGACGAAGCATTACGGCAAGATCGACATCCTCGTCTGCAACGCCGCGGTGAACCCGTATTACGGCCCGCTGCTCGACATCACCGACGAAGCCTTCGACAAGATCATGGGCAGCAACGTCAAGAGCAACATCTGGCTCTCCGCGCTGGCGATCCCGCAAATGGCCGAGCGCGGCAACGGCTCCGTCGTCATCATCTCGTCCATCGGCGGCCTGCGCGGCTCCACCGTGATCGGCGCCTACGGCATCTCGAAGGCCGCCGACTTCGCGCTGTGCCGTTCGCTCGCCGGTGAATGGGGCCCGAAAGGCGTCCGCGTCAACTGCATCGCGCCCGGCCTGGTCAGGACCGACTTCGCCCGCGCCCTGTGGGAAGACGAAGCCAATCTGAAGCGCCGCACCGCCACCACGCCGCTCCGCCGCATCGGCGAACCCGACGAGATCGCCGGCGCTGTCGCCTATCTCGCCTCCGACGCCTCGAGCTTCATGACCGGCCAGACCATCGTCATCGACGGCGGCGTCACAACGGCGGCGGTGTAGCCGCTGCTGCTCGCGCGCCCAGCGCCCGTTCCATGGCGCGGACGACGATCAAGGCCGATCGTTCATCGAGATGCACGCCGTCGGCCCAGCGCAGTTCGACCATCGGCGGCTCGACCGGCAGCCATAGCGCGCGATCCGGGAAGGCCTCGTCGACGATCGCCCGCGTCGTTCGAACCAGGCGGGTGTCCTCGATCTCCGGTGCGAAGGGAACGTGCATGAGGAAGACGCGGCTGCCGCGACGTTGCAGATCGTCGATGGCTCGTCGGATGCGGACCACATTCGCGCGTGCCGGCGCGGTCGGATCACCGTCGTTCATCTGCTCCCGCGCGCGATCGAGATAGACCTTGTTGTCGAACGTATCAGGCGGTTGGTTGAGCAGGCGATCGTGCCCGGCGCGTGCTTGGACGGCATCGCGGGCGGCGTGATTCCAGGTTTCATAGGCCGCGACCGTCGTTCGCACCGGACGTAGCAGTAGCGCGTCCGCGCGCGCGCCACCTGAGAATATCTCGGTCAGCGCGCGGTCGGCCTCGCGCGAAAGAATGTTCGTCTCGATCAGGACGACCCTGGGCAGGCTTGCCTGCCCAGCGACGATCTCGAGCCCGGTCACCGGCGAGCCTCCGGCCAGCGCCAGATTTCGGACGCGGGGCAGCGAGAAATACTCCTCCTTGAGACGCCACGTCACCGAGCTGCCGACCAGCACGATGTCAGGCGTGGGCTCCCGCACATAGCGGTTGAGGGTGACGAGGCTGCCGTCGCGGGTGGTGACGGCCGGCTGTTGCAGCGCCGAGCCGAAGCGCGCGGTGGCGAGGCCGCAGGCGAGCAGCAGCGCCGCCGCGACGCAAGCACACTTGATCAGCCATGAAAGCGTCGGTTCCTGCCGCATGTCAGAACTGGAAGTAGATGAACGCGCTGTCGGGCCCCGCTTCGAGATAAGCGAGCGCCGCCAGCGCACCATAGAGATAGGGCTCCCATCGCCGCAACCGGCCTTCGACGAGCGCGCCGATGCCGATATGCTGGATGATCACCGGCAAGGCGTAGAGCAGGGCGAGGTTGGTGAACAGTTTCGGCGGATTGGGGACGTCGGTCGCGATGAACATTCCCTGGAGGTAGCCGAGCGCGTGGTCGAAATTCGGCAGCTTGAAGAAGATCCAGAGCATCGTCACGCAGAAGAAGACGATTCCCATCCGGATCAGGCGCACCGCAGGGCTTTCGTCGCCGATAAGCTTCAGGAACGGCCGCTCGATGACGAGCAACAGCCCGTGCGCCATGCCCCACAGCGCGTAGCTCAGGCTCGCGCCATGCCAGAGCCCGCCCAGCGTCATCACGATCATCAGATTGAGATAGGTGCGCCCCACGCCATGCCGGTTGCCGCCGAGGGGAATGTACAGATAGGTCCTGAGCCAGGTCGACAGGGAGATATGCCAGCGCGTCCAGAACTCCGAGAACGATGTCGAGATGTAGGGCAGGTTGAAGTTCACGGGCAGGCGGTAGCCGAACAGGAGACCGAGGCCGAGCGCGATCGCGGAGTAGCCGAAGAAGTCGGCATAGATCTGGTAGCTGTAGAGGAACACGAGCAGCCAGCGGTCCTGCGTGCGCAGCGTCTCGTAGAGCGGGAAATCCATGTAGGACGTCATCTCGTTGAGATTGTTCGCCACATACAGCTTGAAGAAATAGCCGACGAGAATCCATTTCGCGGCCTCGATGAAGGCGACGTCGCCGATCCGCTTGGGCACGATCTGCGGCATGAACTGGGCCGCGCGCGTGATCGGTCCGGACACCAGCTGCGGGAAGAAGATGATGTAGAGAAAGACGTCGCGCAGGGGCACGGTGCGCTTCTCGCGCGTGAGATCGACCAGCAGGCTGATGTTGTGGAACACGAAGAACGAGATGCCGATCGGCAGCGGCAGCCGCAGCAGGAAATCGAGCGGCGCGACACCGGTCAGAGGGGCGGCGCCGGCATCGACGAACAGGAACTTGTACTTGAAGAACGCCAGCAGGCCGAGATTGAAGGCGATGCCGGCCGGCATCCAGACGGCTCGGTTCTCGAACGCGAGCACCAGGCAGACATGGGTTCCGAGCACCGCGACGAGCAGCAGCGGCAGCAGCTCGGGCTGGCCGAAGCCGTAGAAGAACACGCTGGCGGCCACGAGCAGCTGCACCTGGAAACGGCGCAACGGCGGCAGGTAATAGGCGCCGAACACGACGGCGACGAAGACGCCGAACTGAAAAGAGGTGAAAGTCATGCCGCCCCCGTTGGCACGATTCGGCGTGTAACATCTTTGCGGGAACGGTCCTAGTCTTGCGCGATAGGCACAGCGCGACGACGGCGGTGATCCGACCGTGAACGGCCTGAGATGCATTGGAGGCACGCTTCCTGCACGGCTATCGCATATGGCATGCACAGTGTGGCGGCAGCGGCAGTGAACTCCCTCTCCCGCTTGCGGGGGAGGGTTGGGGTGGGGGCTTTCTCGGCACTGGGGTTGTCGAGAATTGCGGAGAGAATCCCCAAGTGGTGAGAGCCCTCACCCGCCGCGCTGGGGACGATGCTTCGCATCGTCCGGCGCGCGTCGGCCTCTCCCGCAAGCGGGAGGCGGAGCAAGCCCGCGGTCCCTGCCCATAAGCGATAGCCCTGCCCTCCAGGGGAGGGTCAGCAAGCGCCCCGCTCATCCAATCTTGACCTTCCGCCTCCAATCCGCTCCCTTTGCCGCGAGACAATGATCCCCCAGGGGAAACGCCAAGAAAGCGCCAAGAAAACACCAGGGTAAGCCGCCATGTCTTTCGTCCTTGCCATCGACCAGGGCACCACCTCCTCGCGCGCGATCGTGTTTCGCGGCGATATTTCCATTGCGGCGAAGGCGCAGGCCGAGTTTCCGCAGCACTTTCCGGCCTCGGGCTGGGTCGAGCACGAGCCCGAGGACATCTGGACCTCGACCGTGAGCGTGTGCCGCGATGCGATCGCGCAGGCCGGCATCAGCGCGAAGGACATCGCCGCGATCGGCATCACCAACCAGCGCGAGACCACCGTGGTGTGGGACCGCGCCACCGGGCAGGCGGTGCACCGCGCCATCGTCTGGCAGGACCGCCGCACCGCCGACATCTGCGCGAAACTGAAAGCCGACGGCCGCGAGCCGGTGATTTCGCAGAAGACCGGCCTGATCATCGATCCCTATTTCTCCGGCACCAAGGTCGCCTGGATCCTGGACCACGTCCCAGGCGCGCGGGCGCGCGCCGCCCGCGGCGAATTGATGTTCGGCACCGTCGATAGCTATCTGCTCTGGCGCCTCACGGGCGGCAAGGTGCACGCCACCGATGCCACCAATGCCTCGCGCACATTGCTGTTCAACATCCACACCGGGCAGTGGGACGACGAGCTCTTGGAGATCATCGGCGTGCCGCGCTCGATGCTGCCCGAGGTGAAGGATTCCTCCGCGCGCTTCGGCGAGAGCACGCCCGACCTGTTCGGCGGGCCCATCGCCATTTCGGGCATCGCCGGCGACCAGCAGGCCGCCACCATCGGCCAGGCCTGCTTCCGCCCGGGCATGATGAAGTCCACCTACGGCACCGGCTGCTTCGCGCTGCTCAACACCGGCACCACGCCTGTCGTGTCGAAGAACAAGCTGCTCACAACCGTCGCCTACCAGCTCGACGGCAAGCGCACCTATGCGCTCGAAGGCTCCATCTTCGTCGCCGGCAGCGCCGTGCAATGGCTGCGCGACGGCCTCGGCATCATCAAGCACGCCGCCGAGACAGGTCCGCTCGCCGATCAATCCGATTCCATGCAGAGCGTCTATCTCGTCCCCGCCTTCGTCGGCATGGGCGCGCCCTACTGGAATCCGCGCGTGCGCGGCGCGCTGTTCGGCCTCACCCGCAACACCGGCCCGGCGGAGCTTGCCCATGCTGCGCTGGAAAGCGTTTGTTACCAGACCTTCGACCTCTGGGCAGCGATGCGCGCGGACTGGCCGAGCTCGGAGACCGCCAGCGTCGTGCTCCGCGTCGACGGCGGCATGACGGCGTCGGACTGGACCATGCAGCGCCTCGCCGATCTGCTCGATGCCCCGGTCGATCGCCCCGTGATCCAGGAGACCACGGCGCTGGGCGCCGCCTACCTCGCCGGCCTCAATGCCGGCGTCTATCCGGAGCCGACCAGGTTCGCCGACAACTGGCGCCTGGAACACCGGTTCAAGCCGAACATGAGCCAGGCCACACGCGAGCGGAAGCTGGCGGGTTGGGCACGCGCGGTGAAGGGCGTGCTCGCGAGCGACGAGGGGGAGGGGTAGGCCGGAGCTTACTTGCGGCTCAATGCTTCGATGGGTAGAACGATTGTGCACATGCAACTTCGATGGCTGCATGCAGGAATTCGGAACGGTCTCGAATGGATGAAATCTTCAAGCGGGCCATTGCCAATGTGATTAGGCATGGCGACACGGACATTTTTCCGTTTCCAGTCGAGAATCACATTTTCTTCGACAAACCGACCGAAACCCTCACGCTGCTTCAAGAAATACACCGGGATTTTGATGGGCATCTGAGCCGGCACCCACCGGCTCATGACGCTGCGCTCGCTCCCGTAAACTACACTGGTTTTCGCTGGGCCACGCAAATGGACCCGTTGTGGAACCTCTATTTCCTTGCTCTTGTCCTCGCGATTGCAGAGAAAATTGAAGCTGCCCGACTTCCAGCAAGCGCCAAAAGAGTCTTTTCCTATCGCTACCGGTGGAGCGAAGAACGAGCAGACATTTTCGACGATATCGGCAGCTGGCGCGAGTTCATGGAATGCTCCCTTGAACGCGCCGCAATAGCGAAGTTTGTCGTGGTCTGTGATATTTCAGAGTTTTATCCGCGACTAGGACACCATCGACTGGAAAATGCGCTTCTTCAGCTGGGTACACTCGGAGATAATGGCATCTACGTCTCCGTCGAGGCGCGGACTAATCAACGAAACGGCTTTCACGATTTTCTGTCACGAAGTGAGGCGCAATGTCAGCTGGCCGCCACCTAAGGTGACGATGGAAGATGTACGAAGGGCCATGGCCGAAGTGCACCTGCGCGCTACACACAGAGAGTTACGAGTTCAAGCAGGTGCTTCTGACAACGTCACGGAGGAAGAACTCTTCGATATCGAGGAGCAGCGTAATCGGCTTTCGCGCATGTTCTGCTTCGATCGAGGGCTCGACACGCTGCTTATTGAGCCAAGCTTTCCTGGGTGCGGTATGATTGACGCCGGAAAGGGCGATCTGATTTACTCGAAAGCGCTTTTTGAGATTAAGGCAGGGGACCGTCTCTTCCGCTCTGTAGATGTTCGGCAGCTAATAATTTATAGCGCACTGAACTTCGTTTCAAACCGTTTCCAAATCGATAGTTTGGGTCTATTCAATCCGCGGGTGGGGATTTCGGCAACAATATCAGTTGACGATTTGTGCACCGAGATCAGCGGTAAGAAATCTGGCGATCTCTTCTTCGATATTGTGGCGGCAGTATCAAGCGGCGACATTTCGCGGTGAAGGCGAAATATATGAAGCAGTGACCACTGCTTTGTCATCGAGCGTTGCTTGATAGCTCACTTGAGAATACCTCCTGATTCCTCCTCGCCAGCGAAAACCCCCGCTGCATCGCATTGAAGCACGTCAGCCCCGTCTGCTCCGACCGGCATGTGAAACTCCCGCGCTGCCATACCTCGCCATAGGCGAGCACTGGCAGCGACGGGTCCATCACGGTGTCGCCGGCGCAGATGCGCCCCGCAGCTCCCTTTGCGCTCATCTCGAAGGCGTGGCCCCAGTCGAGCTCGCAATCGGCAGGCCGCCGCGGCCGGCTCTCCATGCTCATGATGTCGCAGCGGAGCACGCCCTGCCCGTTGTCCGTGAAGAACTGGCAGGCGATGTTCTTCGACGGTGTCTGAAAGCCGATCGGGCGGTCCTGGGCCTGGGCGACGTTCGCGGAGAGCAAAGCGAGCCCAAGTGCAATCGGTGTCAGCGGTCTCATCATGCGCGTTCCTGCATCCAGCTCTGTCATGCCCGGACTTGATCCGGGCATCCATCGTTTTCTAATCTCAGGAAGGATGGATTGCCGGGTCCCGGCTCCGCAAAGCTTCGCCGGTGCCACGATCTCGCTCGGGCGCCGAGGCCTGAACGACGGCGGCAAGCCCGGTAATGACGAGAGGTTCTGCCATGTTCCTGATCGGCCAATATGATTCCCCCTTCGTCCGCCGCGTCGCGATTGCGCTCCGGCTCTACGGGCTCGCCTTCGAGCACAGACCGTGGTCGACCTTCGGCGATGCCGACAAGATCGCACCGTACAATCCGCTGCGCCGGGTGCCGACGCTGGTGCTCGACGACGGCGAGGCGCTGATCGAAAGCACGATCATCCTGGATTATCTCGACGAGCTCGTCGGCGAGGACAGGGCGATGCTGCCGCGCAGCGGGGCCGAGCGGCGCAAACATCTCCGCATCTGCGCGCTCGCCTCCGGCCTCGGCGACAAGGCGGTGAGCCTGCTCTACGAGCGGGTGCTTCGGAAGGAGCAACTCGCGCTGTGGGTCGAGCGCTGTCAGGCGCAGATTGGTGACGTCCTCAAGGTGCTCGAAGCCGAGCGCGCCAAGGTGACGACGCCGTACTGGCTGGGCGATCGCATCGGCCACGCCGACGTCGTGGTGGCCTGCGTCGTCCGCTTCACCCGCGAGGCGCATCCGCAGCTGTTCGACGCGTCACGCTATCCAGCATTGAGCGCGCATGCCGAGCGCTGCGAGGCGCTGGCCCCGTTTAGGGAGATCGTGCAGCCGCTGGCGCCGCCGAAGGGGTGAGGCGCTGTCATTCCGGGGGCGCGAAGCGCGAGCCCGGAATCCATCGTGCGGAGGATGATGCGGACAAATGGATTCCGGGCTCGCGCCAAGAGGCGCGCCCCGGAATGACGGCGGATAGTGAGGCGGAAGGGTGAAGTCCGGCGGAGCAGCCGATGATGGAATATTATTGGTGTTTTGCCCGTCGGAGCAAGTCATTTCGGCAAGGCCGAAATTAATCCAGCCTTTTCAACCCCATCGCTACTGTGCATGGGGTTGTTTTCGAATTTTGAGCGAGGAGGGGCGCCGGGGTGGCTAACCCGCCCCGGCGCGCTTCTTCTGCCAGACCAGATGCACCGCGCAGGTGCAGCCCGGCGGGTGCGAGGCAAGGTCCTTGGCGGCCTCGTCATTCGCGGGTCTCGCCGCAAAAGCCTTGTCGCTCGCGCTCTGCTGCGAGGGGATGTAGTTCAGCACCGGCGCGAGCCAGCGCTCGGCTTCTGCCACCGACATGCCCTTGCGTGCCGCGTAGTCCTCGACCTGGTCGCGCTCGATCTTGCCGACGCCGAAATAGTAGCTCTCGGGGTTCGCGAAATAGAGGCCTGATACCGACGAGCCCGGCCACATCGCAAAGCTTTCGGTCAGCTTCACGCCGGCCGTGTTCTCGGCATCGAGCAATTCGAACAGCGTCGCCTTCTCGGTGTGATCGGGCTGGGCGGGATAGCCGGGCGCCGGGCGGATGCCCTGGTACTTCTCCAGGATCAGATCGTCGGTCGAGAGCGCCTCGTCCGGCGCGTAGGCCCAGAACTCGCGGCGCACGCGGGCATGCATGCGTTCGGCGAAGGCTTCGGCGAGGCGGTCGGCCAGCGCCTTGCACAGGATCGAGGAGTAGTCGTCATTGGCCATCTTGAAACGGTCGGCCACCGCATCCTCGCCGATGCCGGCGGTGACGACGAAGCCGCCGATATAGTCGGGCACGCCGGCGGGCGCGATGAAGTCGGCCAGCGCCGCGTTGAAGCGGCCCTCGCGCTTTTCTAGCTGCTGGCGCAGCGTGTGCAGCGTCGCGATGCTCTTGGTCCTGTTATCGTCGGCATAGAGCACGATGTCGTCGCCTTGCGCATTCGCCGGCCAGAAGCCGATCGTCGCACGGGCCCGGAACCATTTCTCCCTGACGATGGTGTCGAGCATCTTGCGCGCATCGTCGTAGAGCGAGCGCGCGACCTCGCCGACCTTGGCGTCATCGAGAATGGCGGGGAAGCGTCCCGCGAGCTCCCAGGTCTGGAAGAACGGCGTCCAGTCGATGTAGGGCACGAGCTCGGCGAGATCGTACTCGTCGAAGCTGCGGGTGCCGAGGAAGGTCGGCTTCACCGGCTTGTTGGCGGCGAAATCCACCGGCACGCGGTTGGTGCGAGCGACATCCAGTTTCAGCCGTTTCTTGTCGGCCTGCGCGCGGAAATGCGCATCCGAGATCTTTGCGTATTCGGCCCGCACCTCGGCGGCATAGGCCTCGCGCTTCTCGGGCGAAAGCAGGGCAGAGGCAACGCCGACGGCGCGGCTGGCGTCGTTGACGTGCACGACGGGCCCGGCGCGATAGCTCGGATCGATCTTGACGGCGGTATGCACGCGGCTCGTGGTGGCGCCGCCGATCAGGAGCGGCAGCTTGAGGCCTTCGCGCTGCAATTCGCCGGCGAAGAACGCCATCTCGTCGAGCGAGGGTGTGATCAGGCCTGACAGCCCGACGATGTCGGCCTTCTCCGCCTTCACCGTCTCGACGATCTTGGCGGCGGGCACCATCACGCCGAGATCGATCACCTCGAAATTGTTGCACTGGAGCACGATGCCGACGATGTTCTTGCCGATGTCGTGGACGTCGCCCTTGACCGTCGCGAGCACGATCTTGCCGGCGGACGAAGAACCTTCCGTGCCGATGCCGTTCGCGAGGTTGCGCGCCTTCTCTTCCTCCATGAACGGCATGAGGTAAGCGACGGCCTGCTTCATGACACGCGCGGACTTCACCACCTGCGGCAGGAACATCTTGCCGTCGCCGAAGAGATCGCCGACCACGTTCATGCCGGCCATCAGCGGGCCCTCGATCACGTCGAGCGGACGCGAGGATTTCTTACGGGCTTCTTCCGTATCCTGCTCGATGAATTCGGTGATGCCGTGCACCAGCGAATGCGATAGCCGCTTCTCCACCGGCCATTCGCGCCAGGCGAGGTCGGCTTCCTTGCTTTCCGTCTTCTTGCCGCGGAATTTTTCGGCGAGTGCCAAGAGGCGCTCGGACGCACCGGCATCGCGGTTGAGGACGACGTCCTCGCAGGTCTGCCGTAGCTCGGGGTCGATGTCGTCATAGACGATCATCTGCCCGGCATTGACGATGCCCATGTCCATGCCGGCCTTGATGGCGTGATACAGGAACACCGAGTGCATGGCCTCGCGCACCGGCTCGTTGCCCCGGAACGAGAAGGAGAGATTGGAGACGCCGCCCGAGATGTGCGCGCCGGGCAGGTTCTGCCGGATCCAGCGCGTCGCCTCGATGAAGTCGACGCCGTAATTGTTGTGCTCCTCGATGCCGGTCGCGATCGCGAAGATGTTGGGATCGAAGATGATGTCTTCCGGCGGGAAGCCGACGCGGTTGACGAGGATGTCGTAGGCGCGCTTGCAGATTTCGGTCTTGCGTGCGAACGTGTCGGCCTGGCCGACCTCGTCGAACGCCATCACCACCACCGCCGCGCCGTGGCGCCGCGCGATGTTGGCCTCGTGAATGAACTTCTCCTCGCCTTCCTTCATCGAGATCGAGTTGACGACCGGCTTGCCCTGCACGCATTTCAGGCCGGCCTCGATCACCGAGAATTTCGAGGAATCGACCATGACGGGGACGCGGGCGATGTCGGGCTCGGCGGCGACGAGGTTGAGGAAGGTCACCATCGCCGCTTCGGAATCGAGCAGGCCCTCGTCCATGTTGACGTCGATGATCTGCGCGCCGTTCTCGACCTGGTCGCGCGCGACCTGCAGCGCGGCAGTGTAATCGCCGGCGGTGATCAGCTTGCGGAAGCGGGCAGAGCCGGTGACGTTGGTGCGTTCGCCGACGTTGACGAAGGGAATCGCGTCCGTCAGCACGAACGGCTCGAGGCCGGAAAGCCGCAGGCGCGGATCGATCACCGGCACGATGTGCGGCTTGTGCGGGGCGACCGCGGCGGCGATCGCCGCGATATGGTCCGGGGTGGTGCCGCAGCAGCCGCCGACGATGTTGACGAGGCCGTCGCGGGCGAACTCGCCGATCAGGCGTGCCATGTACTCGGGCGTCTCGTCATACTGGCCGAACTCGTTGGGCAGGCCGGCATTGGGGTAGGCGCACACCAGCGTGTCGGCGACGCGGCCGATGTCGGCGATATGCGCGCGCAGATCTTCGGCGCCGAGCGCGCAGTTGAAGCCGATGGTGATGGGTTTTGCGTGCCGCACCGAATTCCAGAACGCCTCCGGCATCTGGCCCGAGAGCAGGCGGCCGGACTTGTCGGTGATGGTGCCTGAGACCATCACCGGCATGTCGATGCCGAGTTTTTCGGTGATCTCGGCGATCGCATAGAGCGCTGCCTTGGCATTGAGCGTATCGAAGATGGTCTCGACCAGCAGCAGATCGACGCCGCCGTCGATCAGCCCGCGGATCTGCTCGCCATAGGACTTGCGCAGGTCGTCAAAGGTGACGGCGCGGTAGCCGGGGTTGGAAACGTCCGGCGAGATCGAGGCGGTGCGGTTGGTGGGGCCGATGGCGCCGGCGACGAAGCGCGGCTTGCCGTCTTCCGCGGCGACGCGCCGTGCGGCATTGCCGGCGAGGCGGGCGCCTTCACGCGCCATCTCGTAGACGATGTCGGTGAGATCGTAATCGGCCTGCGCGATAGAGGTGGTCGAGAAGGTGTTGGTGGCGACGATGTCGGCGCCGGCGCGCAAATACGCCGCGTGGATGTCCTCGATCGCCTGCGGCTGGGTCAGGATCAACAGGTCGTTGTTGCCGCGCAGGTCGCGATGGAAATTCTTGAAGCGCTCGCCGCGAAAGGCGGCCTCGTCGAACTGGAGGTTCTGGATCATCGTGCCCATCGCGCCGTCGAGCACGAGGATGCGCTCGCGCGCGGCGTTGAGCAGGGCAGTTCGCTTCGGAGAGGTGGGTACGGTCATGTTGTCCTAGGCCGCCTTCTGCGCGCTCTTGGCGCGGATGCCGAGCAAATGGCTGATCGCGAACACGAGATCGGCGCGGTTCATGGTGTAGAAATGGAAGGTGTCGACGCCCTTCTTGGCGAGCTTCTGCACCTGGCCGGCCGCAACCGTCGCCGCGACCAGCTTGCGGGTCTCGGCGTCCTCGTCGAGGCCGTCGAATTTCGCGGCGAACCAGTCCGGCACCGTGGTGCCGGCCCGCGTGACGAAATTGCGGGCCTGCTTGAAATTGTGCATGGGCATGATGCCCGGAACGATCGGGATGTCGATGCCGCGGGCGCGGACGCGGTCGAGATAGCGGAAGTAGAGGTCGTTATCGAAGAACACCTGCGTGATCGCGCGCGTCGCACCCGCATCGACCTTGGCCTTGAGCGTGTCGATGTCGGCGTCGAAGTCGCGTGCTTCGGGATGCTTCTCGGGGTACGCCGACACGCTGACTTCGATGTCGCCGTGCCGCTTCTTGATTCCGGCGACGAGGTCGGCCGAACTCTGGTAGCCGTCGGGATGGCTTGAATAGGGCGTGCCGATGCCGCCGATGGGATCACCGCGCAAGGCCACGATGTGGCGGACGCCGACCTCGTGATAGCGATCGACGATCTCGTCGATCTCGCCGCGCGAGGCGCCGACGCACGTCAGATGCGCGGCCGGCAGCAGCGCGGTCTCCTGCAGGATGCGGGCGATGGTCGAATGCGTACGCTCGCGGGTCGAGCCGCCGGCGCCGTAGGTTACCGAGACGAATTTCGGGTCGAGCGGGGCGAGCCGGTTGATGGTGTCCCAGAGATTGCGCTCCATCTCCTCGGTCTTCGGCGGAAAGAACTCGAACGAGATCGCCGGCCGCTTCAGGTGCCCGTCGGCTGTCGCAGGCGTCGTCACGTCAGTCATGGCACCACTCACTCCAATTTCCGCCGGCCCTGGGGTTAGCTCGGGAGTGCCTAAGATAAGGCAAAGGCAGATTTGTCGACAGCCCATCCCTGATGGGAAATGGCCCACTAACTCGCCAGGAATGTGAGTTTTAGTTCTATAATTCTTTGTCGTGGGAAGACGGCCACGAAGACCAGTTTGCTTATACCGCGATAAATTTTCTGATTTCTTGCGCTTTCGTCCCCAATTTCGGCGGTGGGCACGATGGAATTGCGGTGTTGCAGATGTAGTCCTGCCCAACGATCGATCTCCGCGACGGCCCGCTCGTCCGTACCGTCAGACCTGCGCAGCCCGCCATTGCCGCCGTACGGTCCTCCATTACGTTAGCGCGCCATGATCCCGCTCTCAGTTCTCGACCTCTCCGTCGTCACCACGGGCACCAGGCCCGCCGCGGCGCTGCGCAACAGCATCGATCTGGCGCGCCATGTCGACGGGCTCGGCTATGTCCGCTACTGGCTCGCCGAGCATCACAATCTCGCCTCCGTCGCGAGTCCCGCGCCCGACGTGATGATCGGGCAGATCGCGGCGGTGACGAAGCACATCCGCGTCGGCTCCGGCGGCGTGATGCTGCCCAACCACGCTCCGCTGGTCGTGGCCGAGCGCTTCAAGATGTTGGAGGCGCTGTTTCCCGGCCGGATCGATCTCGGCCTCGGCCGCGCTCCGGGCACCGATGGTGCCACCGCCTACGCGTTGCGCAGCCGGCTCGACCGTCGCGAGGGCGACGATTTCCTGGAGCGGCTGCACGAATTGATCTTGTGGGAGACCCGCGAATTCCCCTCGGGACACCCCTACAACAACGTCGTCGCCATGCCCGATGACACCGCCCTGCCGCCGATATGGTTGCTCGGCTCCAGCGACTATTCCTCGGAGCTGGCCGCCCAGGTCGGCATGGGGTTCGCCTTCGCCCATCATTTCGCCTCACACGACGCGATCGATGCGATGGTGCATTACCGCAATCGTTTTCAGCCCTCGGCCTGGCGTGCGACTCCGCATGCCATTCTCGCGGTCGCCGTCATTGCGGCCGATACCGATGAGGAGGCTGAAAGGCTCGCCTCTTCCTTCGACCTCAACCGGCTTCGCCGCGACCGCGGTCAGTATTTGCCGCTGCCGAGCGTCGAGGAAGCATTGGCCTATCCGTACACGGATGCCGAGCGCACCTCGATTCTGCGCAACCGCTCGCGTCTGTTCGTCGGCAGTCCGGCGACGGTGCAGAAGAAGCTGCAGTCGCTGATCTATGCGAGCAAGCCGGACGAGCTGATGGTTATCACGGCGGTGTACGACCACGAGGCGCGGAAGAGGTCATATTCGCTGCTGGCGGCGGCGTTTGGATCGGTGGGCAGCGCGGCGTAGACATCGTTTGTCATTCCGGGGCGATGCGAAGCACCGAACCCGGAATCTCGAGGTTCCGGGTTCACGCTTTCGCGTGCCCCGGAACGACGCATCAATCCTGCTGCGTCTCGCTGAACGTCGCGCGGAACGGGTGTCCCGGATACACGCCGACGATGCGGAATTCGCGCGAGAAGAATTTCAGCTCCTCGATCGCAAAGGCGAGGCCCTTGTCGTCGGGGTGGCCGTCGACGTCGGCGTAGAATTGCGTGGCGAAGAAGTTGCCGTCGACCATGTAGCTCTCGAGCTTGGTCATGTTGACGCCGTTGGTGGCGAAACCGCCGAGCGCCTTGTAGAGGGCCGCCGGCAGGTTGCGTACGCGGAAAACAAAAGTCGTGACAAGCGGGCCCGAGCCTTGGGTCGCCCATTTCGGCTCGCGCGCCAGCACCACGAAACGGGTGGTGTTGTGGGCCTCGTCCTCGATGTCCTCGGCGAGGATGTCGAGGCCGTAGATCTTCGCGGCGAGACGCGAGGCGATCGCGGCGACGGACTTGTCCTTGCGTTCGGAAATATCGCGGGCGCTCCCGGCGGTATCGGCGTGCACGATCGGCTTGATGCCCAGCTTGCGGATGATGCGCCGGCACTGGCCGAGCGCATGCACGTGGCTCTCGACGCTCCTGATGTCTTCGAGCCTGGTCCCCGTCACCGCCATCAGCTGGTGGCGGACCGGCAGGAACCATTCGCCGATGATGAACAGGCCTGACGCCGGCAGCAAATGATGGATGTCAGCGACCCGGCCGGCGACCGAATTCTCAATCGGGATCATGCCGAGATCGGCCTCGCCCGACGAGATCGCCGACAGCGCGTCCTCGAAGGTGGCGCAGGGCAACGGTTCGGCGTCGGGATAGGCCTCGACGATGGCGATGTGGGAATTGGCTCCGGGTTCGCCCTGGAATGCGATCTTCATCTTGCTCATGGTCGGCCTTGTAGCAGCGGCTCAGGATTTGGAAAGGATGCTGCGGGCGGTCTCCAGGTCCGCCGGCGTATCGACCCCCCGGGGCACGGTATCGACGATGGTGAAGTCGATGCGCATTCCAGCCTCCAGCGCCCGGAGCTGCTCGAGCTTCTCCTGCAACTCCAGCGGTGAGGGCGGCAGCGAGACGTACCGCTCCAGCGCGGCGCGGCGATAGGCATACAGGCCGATATGGTGGTAGCGCGGTCCGTCGCCCGTCGGGGCGGTCGCGCGGGTGAAATAAAGTGCGCGCATGCGCCGGCCACCGAGCGAGGTCCCGATCGCCTTCACGACGCTCGGCGCGAGGTCCTCTTCCTCGGTGTGGATTTGCGAGGCCAGTGTCGCGATATCCACGGCCGGGTCCTGCAGCGGCGGCAGCACCTCGCGGATGTTGTCGATCGTGATGGTCGGGAAATCTCCCTGGAGATTGACCACGATCTCGGCCTTGCCGTCCGGATCGAGCTTCTGCATGGCCTCGTGGATGCGGTCCGAGCCCGAGGGGTGGTCGGACCGGGTCATCACCGCCTCGCCACCATGGGCGGTCACCACGGATGCGATCTCCGGCGTGTCGGTGGCCACCGCGACCCGGCCGATGGCAGCGGCCTCCGCGCGGCGCAGCACATGCACGATCATCGGCAGTCCCGCGATATCGGCGAGCGGCTTGCCGGGCAGGCGGGTGGCGGCCATGCGGGCCGGGATCAGCACCAGGATGCGGGGATCGATCATTGGGTCCAAAGATCTGGGGTCAAGAGCCTGGCAACGGGGCGTTTTCCGCACCGAGAAATGGGGTGGGGACGGGCTGAAAACCGGGTCGCTTATACGGGTTGCCAGACCCCGGGCAAACCGATATCTCAATGGCAAAACTCGGGGAAACAATAGGGAACGTTTTGATTCTCCCGAGGCTCGTCCTCGGCGGCCGCTTGGGCCGCTGTTTCCTTCTTGCGGTGGGGCCTGGCCGGAAATGGACTCTTTCGAACTCAACAAGATTCTCGGTGCGGTGCTCGCTACCTGCCTCGTTCTGATGGTGACGAGCATCACCGCCGACGCGCTGTTCTTGCCCAAGATGCCGGAAAAGCCCGGCTTCGAGATCGCCGTGAAGGAAGACGCTGGTACGGCCAAGGAGGGCGGCGCCGCGGCCGCCTCCGCCGAGCCCATCGAGAAGCTGCTCCAGACCGCCTCCATCGAGAAGGGGGCTGCCGCCGCCAAGAAGTGCGGCGCCTGCCACACCTTCGAGAAGGGCGGCCCGAATCGCGTCGGTCCGAACCTCTATGGCGTCGTCGGCGAGCCGAAGGGCCAGGGTCACGGCGGCTTCAACTTCTCGGCTGCCATGAAGGGCAAGGGCGGAAACTGGACCTTCGACGACCTCAACAAGTTTCTCGCCAATCCGAAGGGCTTCATCCCGGGCACCGCGATGGGCTTCGCCGGTATTGCGAAGGATTCCGAGCGCGCCGACGTCATTGCCTATCTGAATTCGCTGTCGGAGCATCCGCAGCCGCTGCCGACGGCGTCGAAGTAAGGCGTCCCAAGACCACCTTTGGAATACGCGGCCAGGCTGAAAAGCCTGGCCGTTTCCGCATCCGGACCTCGCGGCGACGTTATCGGGGCGTTTGGCCGCATCCGATGGGACGGCTGGGCTTCCAAGATGAGGAAAAAGCAACATATTCGGTCGAAACCTCGCCTATATTGGGAACTTAAAGGAGTAGCCTCCTTCAAGACAGGGATGTTGATTTGGCCATTACCCGACGCGATCTCCTGCTCACCGGCACTGCTGCCGCAGCCCTTCCAGCCCTTGGCTCCGTCGCGGGCGTTCCCATCGGCTCGGCGCATGCGCAATCAGCAACTGAGCTGCCTTCTAGCGGGCTCCCTTGGCGCCACGCGCTGTCCCTGTTCGGCAAGGTCAAGTACCCCGCCGACTTCAAGCGCTTCGACTACGTCAATCCGGACGCGCCAAAGGGCGGCGTCGCGCGCCAGATCGCCGTCGGCACATTCGACAATTTTAATATCGTCGTTTCAGGTGTGAAGGGGCAGGTCGCCGGTGCCGTGGCATTCATCTATGAGACACTGCTGACGCCCTCGCTCGACGAGGTCTCGACCGAATACGGCGCGCTCGCCGAGGCCGTCAGCCATCCCGACGATTTTTCCTTCGTCACCTATCGGTTGCGACGGGAGGCCAAGTGGCATGACGGCAAGCCCGTCACGCCGGATGACGTGATCTTCTCGCTCGATTCCTTCAAGAAGCACCATCCGATGTACTCGGCGTACTACAGCCATGTGGTGAAGGCCGAGAAGGTCGGCGAGCGCGAGGTGAAGTTCGTATTCGACGCGCCCGGTAACCGCGAACTGCCGCAGATCGTCGGGCAGCTGACGGTCTTGCCGAAGCATTGGTGGGAGGGGACGGACGCGCAGGGCCGCAAGCGCGATGTCTCCGCCACCACGCTGGAAGTGCCGCTCGGTTCGGGCGCCTACAGGGTCAAGGAGTTCGTAGCAGGACGGTCGATCGCGTTGGAGCGCGTCAAGGATTATTGGGGCCGCGACCTCCCGGCCAATGTTGGCCGCAACAATTTCGACGAGTTGCGCTACGAATATTTCCGCGACGGCACGGTGGCGATCGAGGCCTTCAAGGCCGACCAGGTCGACTGGCGAACCGAGAACAGCGCCAAGAGCTGGGCGACGGCCTACGACTTCCCGGCCGTGACCGAAAAGCGCGTGATCCTGGAGGAATTCGTCAATCGCAGCTCGGGCGTGATGCAGGCCTTCGTGCCGAACCTGCGCCGCGCCAAGTTCAGCGACCCCCGCGTGCGTCGTGCGCTCAACTACGCCTTCGACTTCGAGGAGATGAACAAGCAGATCTTCTACGGTCAGTACAAGCGTATCAGCAGCTATTTCGACGGCATCGAGGAACTGATGGCGACGGGTCTGCCGCAAGGCAAGGAACTCGAAATCCTCGAGACCGTGCGCGCTCAGGTCCCGCCCGAGGTTTTCACGACGCCATACAGCAATCCGGTCGGCGGCAGCCCGGAGGCAGTCCGGGAGAATCTTCGCGAGGCGCTGCGCCTGTTCAAGGAGGCTGGCTATGAGGTACGCGATCGCAAGCTGATCGACGTCAAGACCGGCTCCCAGTTTTCGCTGGAGTTGCTGAACCAGGATCCGAGCTTCGAGCGGATCACGCTGTTCTACAAGCCGTCGCTGGAGCGGCTCGGCATCGCCGTCAGCGTGCGGACGGTCGATCCGACCCAATACGAGAACAGGACGCGCGAGTGGGACTTCGATATCGTCACCAACTCATGGGGCGAGTCGCAGTCGCCGGGGAACGAGCAGCGCGAGTTCTGGTCGTCCAAGACGGCCGACATCGCCGGGTCGCGCAACGTCGCCGGCATCAAGAATCCCGCGATCGACAAGCTGATCGAACGGATCATCTACGCAACCGATCGCGACGACCTGGTGGCCGCAACAAAGGCGCTCGACCGCGTGCTGCTGTGGAATCACTATGTCGTGCCGCAGTGGACCTACAACAAGGTGCGCACCGCGCGCTGGGACCGCTTCGGCCGGCCGGCGGAATTGCCCCGATACGGTCAGTCCGGCTTTCCGTTCATCTGGTGGTACGACGCAGACAAGGCGGCGCGGATCGCAAAGAAGTCGTGAAGGACATTCCCCGCATGACGCAGATGTCACGCCGCCATGTGCTGGTTTTGGGTGTTGGCGGCGCCCTTGGGGCGTCCATAGGTGCGCCGTTGCGCAGTGCGTGTGCATCGGAAGCGGGGACCGAGGCGCACGGCATCTCGGCGTTCGGCGATCTCAAATATCCCGTCGATTTCCACCATTTCGACTACGTCAATCCGGCTGCGCCGAAGGGGGGCACGTTCTCGCTCATCCCCTCGACGAGATCGCATAACCAATCCTATCAGACCTTCAACTCGCTCAACGCCTACATCCTCAAGGGCGACGGCGCGCAAGGCATGGACATGACGTTTTCGCCGCTGATGGTGCGCGCAAGCGACGAGCCTGACGCGATGTACGGGCTTGCCGCCAAATCCGTGCAGATATCGCCGGACAGGCTGGTTTACCGCTTCACGATGCGGCCGGAGGCGAAATTTCACGACGGCACCAAGCTCACCGCGCATGATGCGGCGTTTTCGCTGACCACGCTGAAGGCCAAGGGCCATCCGCTGATTACCGTGCAGATGCGCGACGTAGTGAGCGCGGAAGCGCTCGACGACGCGACGCTCGTCGTCACCTTTGCCAAGGGGCGCGCCCGCGACGTGCCGCTCTATGCGGCCGGACTTCCGATCTTTTCGAAAGCGTACTACAGGTCCCGGCCCTTCGACGAATCGACGCTGGACGTTCCACTCGGCTCCGGTCCGTACAAGGTCGGCAGGTTCGAGGTCAACCGCTACATCGAATTCGAGCGGGTCAGGGATTGGTGGGCCGCAGATCTGCCGCCTTGCCGCGGCAGCTACAATTTCGATGTCGTGCGCTACGAGTTCTATCGCGACCGCGACGTCGCCTTCGAAGGGTTCACCGGCAAGAACTATCTTTATCGCGAAGAGTTCACCTCGCGCATCTGGGCAACGCGCTACGACTTTCCGGCCGTGAAGGATGGCCGGGTCAAGATGGAGGTCGTGCCCGATGACACGCCGTCGGGAGCGCAAGGCTGGTTCATCAACACGCGGCGCGAGAAATTCAAGGACCCGCGCGTACGCGAGGCCCTGATCGACGCCTTCGATTTCGAATGGACCAACAAGACCATCATGTACGGTGCATATGCCCGTACGGTGTCGCCATTCCAGAACTCGGACCTCATGGCGGGCGACACGCCGCCTTCGCCGGCAGAGCTGAAGCTACTGGAGCCGTTTCGCGGCCAGGTTCCGGACGACGTTTTCACGGCACCGTTCACGCCGCCGGTCACGGATGGCTCCGGACAAGACCGCAGCCTGTTGCGCAAGGCGCAGCAATTGCTGAACGAAGCCGGCGTGCCGATCAAGGACGGCAAGCGGATGCTGCCGAATGGCGAGGTGTTCAGGATCGAATTCCTGCTGGATGAGCCCTCCTTCCAGCCGCATCATGCGCCCTACATCAAAAATCTCGCAACGCTCGGTATCGAAGCGAACGTGCGCCTCGTCGATCCGGTGCAATACAGGGCGCGTCAGGATGACTTCGATTTCGACATGACGATCCAGCGCTTCAGCATGTCGGCGACGCCGGGCGACGCCATGCGCTCGTTTTTCTCCTCTCAGGTCGCGAATACCAGGGGCTCGTACAATCTCGCAGGCATCGCCAGCCCGGCCATCGACGCCATGATCGAAAAAATCATGGCGGCTGACAGCCGCGAAGGGCTGACCGTCGCCTGCCGCGCTTTCGATCGGCTGTTCCGCGCTGGCCGCTATTGGGTGCCGCAATGGTACAACAAGACGCACCGGCTGGCCTATTGGGACCAGTTCGGCCATCCAACGAGGCTGCCGCGTTATGCCAACGGCGTCGGCGCGCCGGACATCTGGTGGCATGACCCTGCCAAGGCGGCCAAGCTCGAGCAGGCAAAATAGCCATGAGCGCCTATATCGCCCGCCGTATCCTCCTGATGATACCGACGCTGCTCGGGATCCTCTTCGTCTCCTTCATCGTGGTGCAGTTCGCGCCGGGCGGCCCGGTCGAGCGTGTGATCGCGCAGCTCTCGGGCGCCGACACCGGCGGTACCTCGCGCATCTCTGGCGGCAGCGATTTTGCCCAGCGCGCGCCTGGGCAGGTCGGTGCCGGCAGCGATGCGATCAATTCGAAATATCGCGGTGCGCAGGGGCTCGATCCTGATTTCATCAAGAAGCTGGAGGTGCAGTTCGGATTCGACAAGCCGGCACCGGAGCGCTTTGCACTGATGGTGTGGAACTTCGCCCGTTTCGATTTCGGCAAGAGCTATTTTCGCGACGTCAGCGTGCTGCAGCTGATCAAGGAGAAGCTGCCGGTCTCGATCTCGCTGGGGATCTGGCTGACACTGATCACATACCTGATCTCGATCCCGCTCGGTATCCGGAAGGCGATCAAGGACGGCACCCGCTTCGACACCTGGACGTCGACGGTGCTCGTTCTCGGCTATGCCATTCCGGGCTTCCTGTTCGCCATTCTCCTGATCATCCTGTTCGCCGGCGGCTCCTTCTTCAACTGGTTCCCGCTGCGTGGATTGACGTCGGACGGCTGGTCGCAATTTCCCTGGTACTGGAAGATCGTCGATTATTTCTGGCATCTGACGCTGCCTTTGATCGCCATGGCCCTCGGCGCGTTCACCACCATGACGTTCCTGACGAAGAACTCGTTCCTGGACGAGATCCGCAAGCAATACGTCATGACGGCGCGCGCCAAGGGCTGCAGTGAGAACCGGGTGCTGTACGGCCATGTCTTCCGCAACGCGATGTTGATCGTGATCGCCGGTTTCCCCGGGACCTTCATCCACGCCTTCTTCTCGGGCTCGCTTCTGATCGAGACGATCTTCTCGCTGGACGGGCTGGGGCTGCTCAGCTTCGAGAGCGTTCTCAACCGCGACTATCCCGTGGTGTTCGGCACGCTTTACATCTTTTCGCTGGTCGGTCTCGTGATCAACCTGATCTCCGACCTGACCTATATGTGGATCGACCCCCGGATCGACTTCGAGGCGCGGGAGGTCTGATGACGCTGGCCGCTCCAACGAATCCGATCGAAACTACGGCGAAATCGCCGCTCGGCGATGTGGTGCCGATGACCCGCAAGCCGTTCGCTCCATCGCCGCTCAACAGGCGGCGCTGGCAGAACTTCAAGGCGAATCGTCGCGGCTACTGGTCGTTCTGGATCTTCATCGTCCTGTTCGTGGTGTCGCTCTTCGCCGAGCTGATCGCCAATGATCGACCCTTTCTGATCAAGTTCGACGGCCGGCTGTATTGGCCGGCCTTCGTCACCTATTCGGAGACGACCTTCGGCGGCGATTTCGAGACGGCGGCGGACTACCGCGATCCCTATCTGCAGAAGCTCATCAAGGACAAGGGCGGCACCATCGTCTGGCCGCTGATCCGCTACTCCTACGACACGCACAATCTCGACCTGCCGACACCGGCGCCCTCGAAGCCGACCTGGATGCTGACGGAAGCGCAATGCAAGCCGGTGGTCGAGAAGAAGGGGCTGAAGAGCTGCCGCGATCTCGAATACAACTGGCTCGGTACGGACGATCAGGGCCGCGACGTGGTGGCGCGGCTGATCTACGGTTTCCGCATCTCGGTCCTGTTCGGCCTCTGTCTCACGATCGTCTCGTCGGTCATCGGTATCGCAGCGGGGGCGGTGCAGGGCTATTTCGGAGGTCGGGTCGACCTGATCTTCCAGCGCTTCATCGAGATCTGGACGGCGATTCCCTCGCTCTACCTGCTCCTGATCCTGTCCTCGGTGCTCGTGCCCGGCTTCTTCGTGCTGCTCGGCATCCTCCTGCTGTTCTCCTGGGTCTCGCTGGTCGGTCTGGTGCGGGCCGAGTTCCTGCGCGGGCGCAACTTCGAATACATCCAGGCGGCGCGGGCGCTCGGCGTCTCGAACCCGGTCATCATGTTCCGCCATCTGCTGCCGAACGCGATGGTCGCGACCATGACGTTCCTGCCCTTTATCGTGTCCAGCTCGGTGATGACGCTGACGGCGCTCGATTTCCTGGGCTTCGGCCTGCCGCCGGGATCGCCTTCGCTGGGCGAATTGCTGTCGCAGGCCAAGTCCAACGTGCAGGCACCCTGGCTTGGCTTCTCCGGCTTCTTCTCGGTCGCGATCATGCTGTCGCTCCTGATCTTCATCGGCGAAGCCGTGCGCGATGCCTTCGATCCGCGCAAGACGTTCAGGTAGGCCAATGGACGCGATCAACCAACCCCTGCTCAGCGTGCGCGATCTCTCGGTGGCCTTCCACCAGGGCGGCGGCACCACGCTCGCGGTCGACAAGGTCTCGTTCCAGATCAAGCGCGGCGAATGCGTCGCGCTGGTCGGCGAATCCGGTTCCGGCAAGTCGGTCAGCGCGCTCTCGATCCTGAAGCTGTTGCCCTACCCGAACGCGTCGCATCCCTCGGGCAGCATCCGCTTCAAGGGGCACGAGCTGATCGACCGGTCGGAGCAGCAGATGCGGGAGATTCGCGGCAGCGACATCTCCATCATCTTCCAGGAGCCGATGACCTCGCTCAATCCGTTGCACACGATCGAGGCGCAGATCGGCGAGATCATCCAGCTGCACAATCCCACCAGCAATGCGGAGGCGCGCAGGCGGACGCTGGAATTGCTGACGCAGGTCGGCATCCCCGAACCGGAGACGCGGCTGAAGAGCTATCCGCACCAGCTCTCCGGCGGCCAGCGCCAGCGCGTGATGATCGCGATGGCGCTCGCCAACGAGCCGGACCTCCTGATCGCGGACGAGCCGACCACGGCGCTCGACGTCACCGTGCAGGCGCAGATTCTGGCGCTGCTCGCCGAAATCCGTTCGCGGCTGGGCATGAGCCTGCTCTTCATCACCCACGATCTCGGCATCGTCCGCCGTATCGCCGACATCGTCTGCGTCATGAAGGGCGGCGTGATCGTCGAGCAGGGACCGGTCGAGCAGGTCTTCAAGACCCCGAAACATCCCTATACGCGCGACCTGCTCGCGGCGGAACCGAAGCCGGATCCGGCGCCGCCGCAGCCGGATGCGCCCGTGGTGATGTCGGCCAATGATCTCAAGGTCTGGTTTCCGATCAAGCGCGGCCTGATGCGAAAGACGGTCGGCCACATCAAGGCGGTCGATGGCGTCAGCGTCGCCGTGCGCAAGGGCGAGACGCTTGGGGTCGTCGGCGAATCCGGCTCGGGCAAGACCACGCTGGGGCTCGCATTGCTGCGGCTGATCTCCTCGGACGGGCGCATCGTGTTCCTGGGCAAGGACATCCAGGGCCTGCGCTTCAAGGAGATGCGGCCGTTCCGGCGCGACATGCAGATCGTGTTCCAGGATCCGTTCGGCTCGCTCAGCCCGCGCATGTCGATCGCCGACATTATCGCCGAAGGACTGTCCGTGCATCAGCCGAAGCTCTCGCGCGAGGAGCGCGAGGTGCGCGTCGTCAAGGCGCTGGAGGATGTCGGGCTCAATCCGGATACGCGCTTCCGCTATCCCCATGAATTCTCCGGCGGCCAGCGCCAGCGTATCAGCATCGCGCGCGCGGTGGTGCTGGAGCCGGATTTCGTCGTGCTGGATGAGCCGACCAGCGCGCTCGACATGCTGTTCCAGGCGCAGATGGTCGATCTGTTGCGCGAGCTGCAGCGCAAGCGCGAGCTCACCTACATGTTCATCTCGCACGATTTGCGCGTCGTCGCCTCGCTCGCCAGCCATCTCATCGTGATGCGCGGCGGCAGGGTGGTCGAGGAAGGCCAGGCCGCCGAGCTGTTCAAGAACCCGAAGACGGATTACACGCGAGCGCTGTTCGCGGCTGCGTTCCGGCTGGAAACGGCGGGGAACGGGGCGGTGGCGACCTAGCTTTCGTCATTCCTGGGACTGCGACCTGTCCGTCGAGGGCGAAGGCGAAATGCTCGGGACGATTCGAGGCGCCGCCTCAGCGCCGCCTCAAATCCTGCCGCGGATGCAGGTCCGCAATTCGCGGCGTTACCTGCAGAGATGGCGGCGACCGTCTCGACCGATGTAGGTGCTCGTTGCCGGATCGTAGGATCGGTAGCGCTCCGCGCAAGAACGCGATGCGGCGCCGTCCATGCGAGCCAGGGCGTTGTCCTTTCCCGGCGCAGGAGCCGCGCCATCCGGGAACTCGAGGCCCATCCGACCTGCGGGCGTCAGTGTGCCATCCAGGTTGCGATTGGGGTGCTCGGCCTCGTACGTATCCGGATGGCTGCCCGCAAAGCCGGACTGCGCGTAGGCGGTGCTTAAGGTCAGGCCCGACAGCAAAGCCGCGGCAGCGAGAATCTTGAGTCCAGTCATAGTCGATCTCCATCACCAGCCGGTGCATCGTGCTCCCGGTGCGGTGAGATGTGGATCGACATGGTGCTGTCAACAAGCTCGCTGTGAGCCCATACTTGCTGCCTGGCCCAATGCTGTCGTTCAAAGACAGAAAGCGTCGTGTGTTTGTGGAACGAGGGGCAATGGTCGAGGCAGGTCCGCTAGAGTCGCTTGATCGTGGTGACCTCGCTGCCGGCCTGCCTGATCCGCGCAATGGCCGGCTCGATCGGTTCGATCACGGTCGCCATGTGATGCGCATTGGCATGAACCATGGTGTCGCTGTCGCGAACGATGGCGACGTGGCCCTTCCAGAAGATCAGGTCGCCGCGTTGCAGCTTGCCACGCTCGTGCGGCTCGAGGGTACGTCCGAGACCTGCCAGCTGCATGTCGCTGTCGCGCGGGCAACCGATGCCCGCAGCGGTCAGGGACACCTGCAAGAGACCCGAGCAATCGATGCCGAGGCTGCTCTTGCCGCCCCAGAGATAGGGCGTGCCGACGAATAGCTCGGCCACTGCGACGAAATCTGTCTCGCGATGATCGAGCGGGACGAGATGCGTCCTCGGCAAAAATTTCCCGTCGCGCGTCACGGCGAAGGAGCCATCCTCGCGCGCCACGGCAATCTTCGATCCCATCACGAGCGTGTCGGCCGGCGGCAGCTTGATCGAGGGGCCAGGGAACGCGAATGTTCGCAGCGCGCCCACCTTGTGCGTCGATGCGGCGGTCGGTTTCACGAGCGCCGCGTCGGGAAGCCAGCCGACATAGCCGTCGCCATTGAGCTGGCCCCAGGCCCAGCCTTCGCCATTGCGGTCATAGATCGTGACGCGCTCGCCGCGCAGCGCCTGTGTCATCAGCATCGCGTCGGAGGACGGCTGCTCGCGCACCGGCGCGAGTGCTTCGCTCACCTCGAATTCCTCGCCGCTGACGAAGCGATCCGCCTGGACCTTGCCTTCGAGATATTTCGCGGCGATGTCGCCCCGCGCCGGCGTCAGCCGCGGATCGTGTCCTGGGTCACGCATAACGTTCGCTCAAGAGTGCGTAGATGGCCCGCGCGGCCTGACACTCGCCGCCTTCGGGCCGCGCCGGCTTCGCCGACGGCGTCCAGCCGTAGATGTCGACATGCAGCCAGCTCTTGGCGTGCTCGACGAACCGCTGCAGGAACAACGCGCAGGTGATCGAGCCGGCAAAGCCGCCGGACGGCGCGTTGGTGATGGTCGCCGTCTTGGAGTCCAGCCAGGCATCATAAGGCGGCCACAGCGGCATGCGCCACAACGGATCGTTCTCCTTCAACGCGCAGCGCGCGACGTCGGCGGCCAGCGTCTCGTCATTGGTGTAGAAGGGCGGCAAATCCGGCCCCAGCGCGACGCGGGCCGCGCCGGTCAGGGTGCCCAGGTCGATCAGCAGATCGGGCTTCTCCTCGTCGGCAAGCGCCAGCGCGTCGGCCAGTACCAGGCGCCCCTCCGCATCGGTGTTGCCGATCTCGACGGTGATGCCCTTGCGCGACTTGAAGATGTCGAGCGGGCGGAAGGCGTTGCCCGCGACCGCGTTCTCCACTGCCGGAATCAGCACGCGCAGCCGTACCTTCAGCTTCGCATCCATCACCATGCGCGCGAGCGCCAGCACGTTGGCGGCCCCGCCCATGTCCTTCTTCATGATCAGCATGCCGCTCGACGGCTTCAGGTCGAGCCCGCCGGTGTCGAAGCACACGCCCTTGCCGACCAGCGTCACCTTGGGATGATCGGGATCGCCCCAGCCGATGTCGATCAGACGTGGCGCCCGGCTGGAGGCCATGCCGACGGCATGGATCAGCGGGAAGTTCGTCCTCAGATCCTCCCCCATGGTGCAGGCGAAGCTTGCGCCGAACTCGGTGGCGAGCGCTTGCGCGGCCGCGGCGAGTTCCGACGGGCCCATGTCGTTGGACGGGGTGTTGATGAGGTCGCGCGCGAGCATTGCTGCATCGGCGATGCGCTCGATCTCGGCCGCGTCGACACCGTCAGGCGGCACCAGCCGGACCTCGGGGCGATCAGCCTTGCGGTAGCGGGCGAAGCGGTAGCACCCCAATGCGAAGGCGAGCGCCGCCAGCCGCGGATCGTGCGGTGAATTGGCAAAGCGATAGGTGCCCGGCGGCAGCAGGCCGGGGAGAGCGCCGGGCCGGAACAGGTCGCGCGATCGCGCGCCCTCGTCCTCGAGGCCGAACAGCACCTGCGCGATCGTGCCGTCCGGCCCGGGCAGCGCCAGATAGCGGCCCGGCTTGGCGGCAAAGGCACTCGCTGCGGCGAACTGGCGTTGCGCCGGCGGCAACGTCTCGGCGACCTGATCCCAACTCGACTTGGTGACGAAGGCGATCGGGATGGCGGCGGGCGACGTATCGAAGACAGAAGGCATTTGGCGGGGTCCGGATCGTCAGATCGAGCGGGTCATGCGAGCAAAACGAGACTTCGCAGAGTTTCGCCGCCGCTGCAATCCGCTTTGCCGTCGCCGCTCCGCGAGTCGCTACTCGCCGCAAGGGGGCCATGCTAGGTTCCGGGGAGCGGTCACCGGTTGTGGAGATCCCCGGGGATCGACGACGAAGCGCCGGGAGGAAATGCGATGGAATTCGTGTGGAGCGTGGTCACATTCGTCGGCCAGGCCGTCGATGCGATCTTTGGCTATGTCGAGCATCACCATTGGATCTTCGCGCTCTTGGCCGGCGGTTACGTCTTCTATCTCCACGACCGCTCGGTCCACGCGCGGTTCGACGCGCTCGATAAACGCGTCGACGAAATCCGCAGGCGGCTCGCCATCGAGTATTGACCGGACGAGACGAGAACGTCCGCGCGCGGATATCCTCCCTCAAGCCGAGAGCTACCGTTTGCTGGATGCCACCTCTCGCCTTTGCGAGCGTTGCGGTCGTGACGCCGCCGCGAGAGGCCAGAGAGCGTCGTTAACCGGCCGTTAGGGTTAACATTCTATTGCTGGCACGTTCGGCTTGATCGAGCAGCTCGAGAGTCAAAGCGTCATGCGTCAACGGATCAGTCTCGCCCGGCTACTTGCGTCCACGTCGCTGGTCGCGGCGGTGGCGATGGGCCTCGGCGGCTGCACGGCCATGTCGAAGCTCTCCGAAGTGACGGGTTCGCTCGGCCCCCGGGCGGAGGCGCCTCCCGCCGATCGCGCGCCCACCGATCCGACGCGTGCCGTCGAAGCCTATGGCGAGCGCTACCGAGCCAATCCCAAGGATGCCGACGCTGCGCTCGCCTACGGACAGGCCCTGCGCGCCAACGGCCAGCGCGCCCAGGCCGCCGCCGTGCTTGAGCAGGCGACCATCGCCAATCCCGGCAACAAGGCACTGCTCGCCCAGTACGGCCGCGCACTCGCCGACAACGGCAATTTCCAGCAGGCCTACGACGTCCTGTCCAAGGCTCATTCGCCCGACAATCCGGACTGGCGTCTGCTCTCGGTGCAGGGCACCGCGCTGGACCAGATGGGTCGGCACGAGGAGGCGCGGTCCTACTACGCGAGCGCGCTCAAGATCGCACCGGGCGATCCCGGCGTGCTCTCGAATCTCGGCCTGTCCTACATGCTGTCGAGAGACCTGCCGAAGGCCGAAGAGGCGCTGCGACAGGCCTACGCTTCGCCGCGCACGAGCGCCCGGGTGCGGCAGAACCTCGCCTTGGTCATCGGTCTCCAGGGGCGCTTCGCGGAAGCGGAGACCATCGTCAAGGCAGACCTGCCACCGGACCAGGCCGCGGCCAATGTCGCCTATCTCAAGGACATGCTCAGCCGCAGCGACGCGTCGCGCGGCGCAGCGAAGAGGACGCCGGTTGCTTCGCTCAGCCAGCCTGACTGATCAGATTTTCCGATCTCCGGCCTATGCGGTGAACCGCGCGGTCAGCCCCGAACTCATTGCATCTCCGTGACCTTGATGCCCGTCGGTCCGAGAATGACCACGAACAGCACCGGCAGGAAGAACAGGATCATCGGCACCGTCAGCTTCGGCGGCAGGGCGGCGGCCTTCTTTTCGGCTTCGTTCATGCGCATGTCGCGATTTTCCTGCGCCATGACGCGCAAGGATTGGCCGAGCGGGGTGCCGTAGCGCTCCGCCTGCTGAAGCGCGAGACACACCGACTTGACGCCCTCGAGCCCGGTGCGCCGTGCCAGGTTCTCATAGGCGACCTTGCGGTCCTGCAAATAGGACAGTTCGGCCGTGGTCAGGGTGAACTCCTCCGACAGCGCGATCGACTGGCCCACGATCTCGGTGGCAACCTTCCGGAACGCCATCTCGACCGACATGCCGGATTCGATGCAGATCAGGAGCAGGTCGAGCGCGTCGGGGAACGCGCGCTTGATCGAGAGCTGCCGCTTGGAGATCGCATTCCTGAGGAACAGCATCGGCGCCTGGAGGCCGAGATAGGCGGCGCCGAGGCAGATGCCGATCTTGATCGGCATCGCCTGTTCCATATGCGCGATCACGAAGACGTAGAGAACCGAGCCGATCAGGAGCACGATCGGGGCGACCATGCGGGCAAACAGGAAGGTGATGTAGGGCGCCTGGCCGCGGTAGCCCGCCATGATGAGCTTGTCCCGCGCAGCTTCCTGCGCGAGCCATTTGGTGAGGTTGAAGTCCTCGACCACCTTGGAGACCAGTTGCTTCGGCGTCTGGCGCAGCGAGACCTTCTCGCTCTTGTGAAGACGCTCACGCTCGCGCTGACGAATGCGCTCGCGCTCGCTTGCCACCGCTTTCATGCGCTTGGAGAGGCCCTCGCCCGCGAACAGCGGCATCACCAGCGTATACACGGTCGCACTCGCGGCGATGGCCGCGAGCAGCATGGTCATGAACCGGACGTCGTGCAGTTTCGAGACGAGGAATTCGACCATGCGGCACCGTCAGAAATCGAAGTTGATCATCTTCTTCATCACCATGATGCCGATTGACATCCAGACGACGCAACCGACCAGCATCAGCTGTCCGGTGGGGTGAGTCCAAAGGACTGAGATGTATTGCGGCGTCGTGAGATAGACGAGGAACATCACGATCGGCGGCAGCGAACCGATGATGCCGGCCGAGGCCTTTGCTTCCATCGACATCGCCTGGATCTTTTCCTTCATCTTCTTGCGGTCACGCAGCACCTTGGAGAGGTTGCCGAGCGCTTCCGAGAGGTTGCCGCCCGATTTCTGCTGGATCGATATGACGATGCCGAAGAAGTTGGCCTCCGGCAGCGGCATGCGCTCGTAGAGTCGCGCGCAGGCCTCGCCCAGCGGCATGCCGATCGCCTGCGTCTCGATGATCGTCAGGAATTCGCTGCGCAGCGGCTCGGGCGCATCGGCGGCCACGACCTTGATCGATTCGAACAGCGGCAGTCCGGCCTTGATGCCGCGGACGATCACGTCGACCGCGTCGGGGAGCGCCGCCAGGAACTTGGTCTCGCGGCGCTTCTTCAGGAAGCCGAGTGCCCAGCGCGGCAGGCCGAAGCCGCCGGCAAAGGCAAGGCCGGCAGCGCCGATCAGGCCGCCGCCGGCGAACAGGGCGGCTGCGAAGAACACGCCCGCCACGACGGCGGACACGATCCAGAATTTCTGTGGCGTCCAGTCGAGTCCCGCCTGCGACAGGCGGACGGAGAGCGGTACGCTCTTTTCCTGCAGGCGCCGCGCCTCGAGGTCCTTGAGCGTGGTCTCGACCTGCTCGCGGCGCGAGCGCTGGGTCTTCTCGGCCTGGCGGGCCATGGGCGCCTCGGCGCGGGCGACCGAGGCGCGGCGGCTCTCCGCCTTTCGTTCGCCGGACAGCAGCGGATAGAGGAAGACCCAGGCGATGCCACCGACGGCAGCGGTAGCGAGGAAGGCGAGGGCGAGGACCTGCATGTTCATGGTGACGTTGACCTGCTCACGTCTTTACCGCCACTTCCGCCGCGTCGAGCGCGGCGGCAAGGCGCTTTTCCTCGCCGTAGTAGCGGGCGCGCTCCCAGAACTTCGGACGGCCGATGCCGGTCGAGCGGTGGCGGCCGATGATCTTGCCGTTGGCGTCCTCCCCCATCATGTCGTAGAGGAAGATGTCCTGGGTGATGATGGTATCGCCTTCCATGCCCATCACCTCGGTGACGTGGGTGATGCGGCGCGAGCCGTCGCGCAGGCGCGCGGCCTGGATGATGACGTCGATCGAAGCGCAGATCATCTCGCGGATGGTGCGCGAGGGAAGCGAGAAGCCGCCCATCGTGATCATGGATTCGCAGCGCGACAGTGCTTCGCGAGGGTTGTTGGCGTGAAGCGTGCCCATCGAGCCGTCGTGGCCGGTGTTCATGGCCTGGAGCAGGTCGAACGCCTCGGGTCCGCGGACTTCGCCGACGATGATGCGTTCGGGGCGCATACGCAGGCAGTTGCGCACCAGCTCGCGCATGGTGACCTGGCCCTCGCCCTCGATGTTGGGCGGGCGGGTTTCCAGCCGGACCACATGGGGCTGCTGCAGCTGGAGCTCGGCGGCGTCCTCGCAGGTGATGACGCGTTCGTCGTGCTCGATGTAGTTGGTCAGGCAGTTGAGTAGCGTCGTCTTGCCCGAGCCGGTACCGCCGGAGATCAGCACGTTGCAGCGGACCCGGCCGATGATCTGGAGGATTTCGGCGCCTTCCGGCGAGATCGCGCCGAACTTGACGAGCTGATCGAGCGTCAGCTTGTCCTTCTTGAATTTTCGGATGGTGAGGGCGGGACCGTCGATCGCGAGCGGCGGCACGATGGCGTTGACGCGGGAGCCGTCGGCGAGGCGCGCGTCGCAGATCGGCGAGGATTCGTCGACGCGGCGTCCGACCTGGCTGACGATGCGCTGGCAGATGTTGAGGAGCTGCTGGTTGTCGCGAAAGCGGATGCCGGTGCGCTGGATCTTGCCGCCGACTTCGATGAAGACGGTGCCGGCACCGTTCACCATGATGTCCGCGATATCGTCGCGCGCGAGCAGAGGCTCCAGTGGGCCGTAGCCGAGCACGTCGTTGCAGATGTCATCAAGCAGCTCTTCCTGCTCGGCGATCGACATCACGATGTTCTTGATCGCGATGATCTCGTTGACGATGTCGCGGATTTCCTCGCGCGCCGATTCCGAGTCGAGCTTGGCGAGCTGGGCGAGGTCGATGGCCTCGATCAGTGCGCCGAAGATGGTCGCCTTGACCTCGTAGTAATTGTCCGAACGCCGGTTCTCCATGGCCGGAGGCGGCGGAGCCTTGGCAGGAGCAAGCGGCGGCGAGGCGATGGCCGGCGGAGCCGGGACGCGCGACACCGTCGGCGCCTGAGCCTGGGCAGGCTCGAGCGCCACGGCGCCCGGCTTGGGCGCCCGAAAGTCGGTGTCTGTTCCGCTACGCTTACCGAACACTTAACAACTCCATGCGGCGGCTCATCTTCCCCGCAACTTCTCAATCAGAGGTGAAAGCAGGGACGACTTTTGCTTCTTGGTCTCGCTGCGGCCGGTCAGGCGCTGGGCGATCTGCAAGAACATCTCGATCGACTTGTGATTGGAGGAGATCTCCGCGATCATCTGGCCGTTGTTGGCCGCCGAGCCGAAGATCTGCGGCTCGAACGGGATCGAGACGACCGGCTGACTCTCGATCGCCTTCGCGAACTCCGCGGCGGCGATTTCGGGCCGTTTCGGCACGCCGACCTGGTTCAGGCAGTAGAGCGGCGGCCGGTCGTTGGGGCGCGCGGCCTTCAACAGGTCGAACAGGTTCTTGGTATTGCGCAAATTGGCGAGGTCGGGCGCGGCCACGATCAGGATGTCGTCCGCTCCGATCAAGGCGCGCTTGGTCCAGCCCGACCATTGATGTGGAACGTCGAGCACGATGCACGGCATGGTGGAGCGAAGCGTGTCGAACACGGCGTCGAAGGCGTCGGTACCGAAATCATAGACCCGGTCGAGCGTCGCAGGCGCCGCCAGCAGGCTGAGGTGATCGGTGCATTTCGACAGCAGGCGGTCGATGAAAGCGGTATCGACGCGGTCGGGCGAGAACACGGCGTCGGCGATGCCCTGCGGCGGATCCTGGTTGTAGTCGAGTCCGGCGGTGCCGAAGGCGAGGTCGAGGTCGGCGACGACGGCGTCCATCGCGAGGTCGCGCGCGATCGCCCAGGCGACATTGTGGGAGATGGTGGATGCCCCCACACCGCCCTTGGCGCCGACCACGGCGATGATGCGGCCGACCGCCTTGGCTTCCGGCGCCGAGAACAGGTTGCAGATCGAGCGCACGACGTCGATCGCGCCGACCGGCGCGAGCACGTAGTCGCTGACCCCGCGGCGAACAAGCTCCCGATAGAGCATGACGTCGTTGATGCGGCCGATCACGACGACGCGGGTGCCGGCGTCGCAGACGGTGGCGAGCTGGTCGAGCCCACCCAGCAGGTCGTTGCGGCCGTCGCTCTCGAGCACGATCACGTTCGGCGTCGGGGCCGAGCGGTAAGCCTCGACTGCGGCCGCCATGCCGCCCATCTGGATCTTGAGATGGGCCTTGCCGAGACGGCGATCCTCGCCGGCCGACTGGACCGCCGCGGCAGTCTCCACGGTTTCGCAAAAGGCCTGGACCGAGACGCGGGGCGCGGGCGCAATATGCTCCTCGACCGGCGGAGGAACTGCTTCCGGCTGCTCTTCGTGTGTCTGGCGCGCGTAGCTGATCATCTTCCGGTGTCGCTGAGTTTGGCCCTGTCGGCCTCGGGATAGGTGGTCGTCGTCGAGACTCCCTTGCGATACTTCTCGAGACCTGTGATGCGCCGCGGGGTGTATGACGGAGTTTCGGGGCGCGGCTGCTCGAGGTCGGTCGGGTTGTCGACCATGGCCGCGAGGTTGCGCTGATAGGCGCAGCCGTAATTGTAATAGTCCTTGTTCTCGAACCAGCGCTTGTTCTTCATCGAGGGGCCGATGTCCTCCGGCCACAGGCCGCAAGGACCGGCGACCGCCGCGATCTTGGAATAAGTGAGCCTGATCGGCGGCAGGAAGCGCTTGTCTTCCGGCTGGTAGGGGTGGACGCTGATGCCGCGCGGCGGAACGCCTGCCGCCGCCAATATCGCCTGGATCTCACGCATCGTGTCAGCAACCGGACGGGCATTGGGCGTATTGGACGGCACGTCGATGCGGACGGCGCCGGTGCCTTCGCGCAACCAGGCTGATGCGACGCCCATCACGTCGGCGCGCTGGGCGGCGGTCAAACCGCCGCGGGCATGGCCGACGAAGACGACGATCGAGCGATTTTGCTCCTCGACGGCGATCGGATGGCGCTGCTTGTAGTCGTCGGGAATGGAGGCGGTCGTTACCTCGTCGTGCTGACAGCCAACGAGCGCGAGCGCAACGCCGACGAGCGCGCCACCAAGGCGGATGGCGCGTCTGCGAAGCTGGGGTGGTTTTGTGATCATCGTGAAGTCCCCGTTCCGCCTCAGTCGGTGATGAAGCCGTAGGTGCCGCGGTAGTTCTTGGCCGGTTCGGTTCGTCCGGGCACGCCGTAGAGCCGGTTGATGTTGCCGATCAGCTGAGCCTGCGGATCCGAGGGCGGGGCGAAGCCGTCATCCGGCCGCGACAGGTCCTTCGGCGCAACCGCGCGAACGACGTAGGGCGTCACGATCACGACCAGCTCGGTCGCGTTGTTGACGAAGTCGCGGCTGCGAAACAGCGTGCCCAGGATCGGGAGCTGCATCAGCCCCGGCAATCCGCTGACCGCCTGCTTGGTCTGCTGCTGGATCAGGCCTGCCATCGCCATCGCGCCGCCGGAGGGAATCTCCAGCGAGGTCTCCGCGCGGCGGGTCCTGATCGAAGGCACCGTCAGCGAGTTCACCGAGGTCGAGGTCACGGCCTGCGACAGCGTGATCGAATTCTCGTTCGACAGCTCCGAGACCTCGGTCATCACCCGAAGGCTGATCTTGCCTTCGCTCAGCACTACGGGAGTGAAATTCAGAGAGATGCCGAACTTCTTGAAGCTGATCTGGGTGGTACAGACATGCGTGACGGGGTCGCACGCATAGCCTGCCGGGACCGGGAATTCACCGCCGGCGATGAACGTCGCCGATTCACCCGAGATCGCGGTCAGGTTCGGTTCGGCCAGCGTTCGGATCACGCCCGCGGTTTCCATCGCACGCAGGGTGGCCTGTACCGACGGCGTCGCGCCGAACTTCGTGGTCAGATTGTTGCCGTCCACCAGGTTGCGGCCATAGGCTGTGAACGGGTTCGAGTTGGTGAAGCTCACCACGGAGGTGCCGTAGTTGAGATTGGCGGTGAGGTCGATGCCGAGCTGCTTGACGATGTTGCGCTGGACCTCGGCCACCGTCACCTTGAGCATGATCTGGTCGCGGCCGCGCACCACGATCGAGTTCACCACCTTGTCGGCGCCGCCGGCCAGGCGCGCGGCGAGGTCGTTGGCCTGCTGCGCTTCCATCGGGTTGGCAGCCGTGCCGGTCAGGACGATGCCGTCGCCGAGGCCATCGATCTGGATGTCGGAATGGGGCAGGATCTGCTTCAGCGCGGCCCGTACGCCGTTGAGGTCGCGCTTGACCGCGATGTCATAGGCCGCAATCTGCTGACCGGCGGAATCGAAGAAAACGATGTTGGTCTGGCCGATCGCGGCGCCGATGATGTAGGCGCGCTGTGCCGAGCGGACCACCGCATTGGCGATCTTGGGATCGGCGACCAACACGTCCTTGATGTCGCGCGGCAGGTCGATCACGACGGACTTGCCGACGCCGAGCGAGAGGAAGCGCGCGTTGATCTGGCCGTCCGCCGCGACCGGCGCCACCGGGCGGTAATCGGCAGCGACCACCGGGCTGATGGCCGGGTTGAGCGTCAAGGCGAGGGCGGCCGAAAACGACAGAGCGCGGACCACCGAGGTTCGCATCGTCGCCAAATCTGCCCTGAAATTCATGTCGACTGTCTTCATCGTGCCTTAGCCGTCTGACTTGGAATGCCGTAGCGAATGATCGCGACGCCGTCGCCCTTCTGTATGGAATCGTCGAGCGTGATCTCGCTCATCTTGACGTCGGCTATGCTGCGCAGTGCCAGAGACAGCGTTCCGGCCTGGCGCGCCGACGATAGCGCCTGGGTCTGTGCGGCAGCGAGTTCCAAGGTCACCGTCTTGCCGACCACCGTATTCTGGCCGTCCTTCTCCTTCGGCGCCTGGTCGATGGCCAGGACGCGGATGTTGGTCAGGATGATCTCGGAGGTGACGATGTCCGGAGCACCGTTGCTCTGGTCGGGGTTCTTGAGCCGGCGCGTGAGGATCACATCGACGCGGTCGTTTGGCAGGATGAAGCCGCCTGCGCCGGTCTCCGGCGAGATCTCGGTCGAGATCGCCCGCATGCCGCTCGGCAGGATTGCCGCCATGAAGCCCGAGCCTTCGGCCTTGACCAGCTTCTGGTCGCGGATCGGTTCACCCTGAATGAAGGGAGCGCGCGCGATCGAGCCGGTCACCTGGGTCACGCCATCGGGACGCTCGTTGCGGCGGATGAAAGTGGCGCTGGCGGTCGCTGCCGGCCAGGTCTGCCATTGCACGTCATCCGGCTTGACCGTCTGGCCGAGACCGATGTCGTTCTTGGCCACGAGGACATCGACTGTCGGAAGCTGCGCGGTCGGCGCCGCAGGCGGCGCAGAATTGTCCGTCCCGCTCGCCAGGTACGCGGCGACGCCGCCGGCGCAGATCGCGACCGTCAGGACGACAATGCGTGCCCTATTCATACGCTTCACTTTCCAACAATACGCCGCGACGCTGCCGCCGCCGTGATCGGCAGTTGACCAGCTATTCGTCAAAGCATGGTTAATGAGGCGTATCTAAATCGCCTTAACGCCGGGTTTACCCGGTGTGTTCAGCGCAGTGCGAGGTGAGCGAGGTCGATCGCCTTCACCCATTCGGTCTCCGGGTAGACCATCAACGCGCTCAGCGCGAGCGCGATGCCGTAGGGAATGCCGCTCTCCTTGGCGTGTAGCCGTGCAAGCCAGGCCTGGCCCGCAAGGCCGTAGGGCAGCGGCCATTGCCGGAACTGAAGCAGGAGCAGAGTCAGCGCCCCGCCGAACAGCGAGGCGTAGAGCAGGAAGTTCATCAGGTGTGCAAAGCCGAACCAGAGCGCGACGGAGGCCGCGACCTTGGCGTCGCCACCGCCGACCCAGCCCATAGCGAAACAGGTGAAGGCCACGACGAGAAGCAGCGCGCCGGCACCGACATGGCTCAGCATCTCGTAAGGTGCCATGCCACCAGCGAGGGCGAGGGCGAAGAAGCCTGCGACCAGCGCCAGCGACACCCGGTTCGAGATCGTCATCGTGAGGAGATCGCTCGCGGCGGCGAATGCCATCAGGGCAGGGAAGAGCAGGAGGCGCGCAAGGTCGAGGATCATGGGCTGCGTCTTGAGGCCTGGGTTTGCCGCGGGAGCTGGCGTCGCCGAATGTTAGCGCGCAGTGCTAAACAAACCGACAACGGCGGCGAGGGCGAGATGCCGAGGCCGCCGAAAGCGTCTTCACCAGAAGCTGGCAATGCGCGCGGCAAGCGCGACCGTCGCAAGCAACAGCGCAAGGCAGATCCAATAGGCCGGCGACCTGGCCGCCGCTTCCGCCTCGTGCGCCGCGACAGCGGCATCGGTTCTGAACTTGTGCAACGCCACTGGAACTTGCCGTCTTCAGAAAAGCAAATGCCCCGGAGGTCCGGGGCTCTTGCCGTCGTCGTCGGTTGCTTACTTCAGCGAGGTGCTGATCGAGGTGAACTTGGTGTTCAGCGTGGTGCCGAGATTGTTGACGACGGTGATGATGGCCAGCGCGATGCCGGCGGCGATCAGGCCGTATTCGATGGCGGTGGCGCCGGATTCATCCTTCGCGAAACGCGCAATCAAGTTCTTCATGAACAAAACTCCAACTGGGTGAGATCGCCTCGTTCGGCGCTGTCTTTGACGCGACGACCATGAGAGCCGAGCTCTTTCGGTAGAGTTAATTCGATCGGGTAAACCCGCGTCCGGCGCGATGCTTTTGCCCAGAGTGAATTTCCCCTTAAGGCGACAGCTGCCGCACGCTCCAGTTCCAGATGCATCCGCAGCGCGGCGCCTGCTTCACCCTCCCTTAAATTTCGCCGAGTAGACGTAGGCAGGAGTGGAATTCGCGAGAGAGGCGACGATGTCGAGCCTGCCAATGCAAGTCGCCCTGATGCTCGGCGAGACCGTCGTGAAGGTGATCCCCGTCACCTTCGTCCTCGCGGCGGTCTTCACCGTGCTGGAGCATTTCTGGGCCTGCAATCCCGGTGCGCCGTGGTGGCGCAAGCGGGAAATCGTTACCGACATCTGCTACTGGTTCTTCGTTCCGGTGTTCGCCCGCACCATGCGGATCGGGCTTCTGATCGTCGGCGCCGGCGCCGTCTTCAACATCCACGACCCCGACGAGCTCATCGCCTTCTACGACAATGGCCATGGTCCGCTGGCGCAGCTGCCTCTGTGGGTGCAGGGCCTGCTATTCCTGGTGCTGTCCGATTTCATGCTGTACTGGCTGCACCGGCTTTTCCACGATGGCGGCTTCTGGAAGTACCATGCCATCCATCATTCCTCCGAGGAAATCGGGTGGATCTCCGCGGCTCGTTTCCATCCCGTCAATCTCCTGCTCGGGACGATCAGCGTCGACGTCGTGCTGCTGATGGCCGGTATCTCCCCGAACGTCATGATCTGGGTCGGCCCGTTCACCACCTTCCATTCGGCCTTCGTGCACGCCAACCTGAACTGGACCTTCGGACCGTTCAAATATCTGCTGGCGACGCCGGTATTCCACCGTTGGCACCATACCTCGCTCGAGGAGGGCGGCGACACCAATTTCGCCGGGACGTTCCCGATCTGGGACGTGCTGTTCGGTACCTTCCGCATGCCGGAGGGGCAACTGCCGCAGGATTACGGCAAGGACGAAGCGACCATGCCGAGGGAGATCGGGGGCCAGCTCGCTTATCCGTTCCGCCACTAGGAGGGATGGCGGGCAAAGGCCAGTCCGTTCAAACATTGATCGGCGAGTTTGCGGAACGTTCATGAATTCAAGGCAGGTTAGCCGGGTCGGGCACCGGCTCCGCCGTGTCGAGTCGCTTCTGCCGGTTTGTGTCGTCCCGGGGGTAAGAGTATGCGTAAAGAACTGCTGCGCCGTCAGGCGCGCGTCGGTCTTCTGGTTGCGGCTGCAGTGCTTGCATGGCCGGCCACCGGCGGTGCCGAGCCCATCGCCGACACCATTGCCGTCAATGTCGACCAGGCCAGGCTGGTACGGCTGCCCGGCAAGGTGGCGACCATCGTGGTTGGCAATCCCCTGATCGCCGATGTCACGCTCCAGCCGGGCGGCATGATCGTCGTGACCGGGAAGGGCTATGGGGCCACCAACTTCATCGCGCTCGACCGGGGCGGCGAGATTCTGGTCGACCGTCAGATCCAGGTTGAAGGTCCGAGCGACCGGCTCGTCACCGTCTATCGCGGGGTCGAGCGCGAGTCCTACAGCTGCGTACCGCTTTGTCAGCGTCGCGTGACGCTCGGCGACAGCGACACCTACTTCACCAACACGATGAACCAGGCCGGTTCGCTGAGCAGCAGTGCCAGCGGTAGCAGCGGTGCCGGCGCGGCTGCCAAATCAAACTAAAGCCCCTTGCGGATCCGAGGCGGCGTCTCTTCGCGCGTGCCGTGTTTCCGTGCTTCGGGGCGCGGCTGGTTAACACATTCCTAAAGGCGCGGCCCGCCGGACGCGGATAGCCTGAAACACTTAGACAATCAGTTTCCGCTATTGAACGGGCAGATGATCGCCCGTTGCTGGGGAATTTGACGAGATGCCATCGCCTGCACCTACGAGGTTCACGCTCCGGAAAGCGCTGGCCCGGTTTCGCGGCAACCGTCGCGGCTCCGCAGCCGTCGAGTTTGCGCTGGTCGCACCGATGTTCTTCGGGCTGCTGTTCGCCATCATCGAGACGGCGCTCATGTTCTTCGCAAGCCAGGTGCTCGAGACAATCACTCAGAATTCCGCACGCGCGATTCTGACCGGCCAGGCGCAGGCGCAGGGCGGCTCGGTGGCGGCCTGCCAGACCGCGCCAAATACCGTCATGGCGTGCGACCAGGCAACGTTCAAGGCCTATGTCTGCAGCCAGATTCCGGCGCTGTTCGACTGCAGCAAGCTCTACGTCGACGTCGTGAGCACCAGCTCCTTCGGAGCGCTGAGCCTCAAGAGCTTTGGCACGTCCTGCGACTTCAATCCCACTGGCATGCAGTACAATGCCGGAACTTCCGGCCAGGTCGTCGTGGTGCGGCTGTTCTATCAGTGGCCGCTCGTCGTCACCGGCCTCGGCTACAACATGGGGTGCAGCAACAAGCGGCTGATGGTGGCGACCACCGCCTTCAAGAACGAACCCTTCTGAGGCAGATGGATCTGAGCGGACCAATGCAGGCGATTGCGATTATCTGGAGGAATGCACGTTGCTCCGCGCGCGACTTCGTCGCCGACAAGCGCGCGCTCGCGGCGACCGAATTCGCGGTCATCGTACCGCTGATGCTGGTCATGTTCTTCGGCACCGTCGAATTCTCGTCGGCCGTGGCGATCGACCGCAAGGTCACATTGATCGCGCGGACGCTGTCCGACTTGACGTCGCAGTCGACGGCGCTCGCCGATGCCGACATGCGGAACACGTTTACGGCAAGCATCTCGGTCGTCATGCCTTACGACGCTGCGCTCGTGAAGGGCACGATTTCCCAGATTTACGTCGATGCCAACAGCATTGCCACGGTCCAGTGGAGCAAGGCCGGCGTCATCGCGAGCGGCGCGACGCAAGCCACGTTGGCGACCTCGGCTCGGAACGCCGGCGACAAGGTCACCTCGGAGATTCCCCCGACGCTCTTGATTCCGTCGAGCTACCTCATACTGAGCGAGGCGAACTACACTTACACGCCGACCATCGGCTACGTGTTGAAGCCGAAAATAACGCTGAGCGATCTCTCCTATACGCGACCGCGCCAGGTCACCTGTGTGCCTTACAACGGCGTGCCGTCGACGTGTTGAAATCGCAGGCCGACACTGGAATGAAAAAGGCCGCGCGTTCCGCACGGCCTTCTTGCTTGTTCTGGCTCGGTTGACCGATCGGGGCCAACGGCCCGCAGGCTCAGCCCGCAGCGCGGAGGTTGTCCGCCGCCGACTTGCCGGAGCGGCGGTCGGCCACGATCTCGTAGGAAATCTTCTGGCCTTCGCGCAGCGAGCCGAGACCGGCGCGCTCCACGGCGCTGATGTGAACGAACACGTCCTGGCCGCCGTCGTCGGGCTGGATGAAGCCGAAGCCCTTGGTCGCGTTAAACCACTTCACGGTTCCCATGCTCATGGGGGAGTCCTTCTCAGATACACAATGTCGGAGCCCACTCGCGCGGGCAGGTTAGATCGAATTTCTGGAAGGGTCGTCAGCGTGTCTGAACCGGCTGTACCGGTGGATGCCAATGTCGTCCGGCCGAAAATCGATTAGTTCATTTTATCGGAAACGAGGCTTTGAAACAATCGGGACGTGCACGATTTTTTGATCCGCCGTCGGCGCGGCGGATCAACATGCAGGTCGGATTCGTGCGCCCGCGCGCTGCAGCGGATTAGCGGCGACGGAACTGGCCGCCGCGCTGTCCGGGACGGGGCGGTCCGCCCGCCGTGCTGGGACGCTCGTCCTTGTGGCGGAAAATCAGCCGGCCCTTCTCGAGGTCGTAGGGCGACATCTCCACCGTCACGCGGTCGCCCGCGAGCGTCTTGATGCGGTTCTTCTTCATCTTGCCGGCGGTATAGGCAACGATCTCGTGTCCGGCGTCGAGCTGCACGCGGTAGCGGGCGTCGGGGAGGATTTCGGTGACCAGTCCTTCGAACTGGATCAGCTCTTCCTTAGCCATGAATTTCTCCAGGTCGTGGACGGCTAGTGCGAATAGGGTTTGCGGTTCGGTTGGCTGTTTGGCCGACTCTCGCGGCGTAAAAAAGCAACGCCTTGTATCCCATCAGGGGTCCCGGCGCTATGCGCGGAACGCTGTTCCGGACGGTCGACAGGCGATGAATGCATCTTACCACCGGAGCGGCGGCGCCGAGAACCCTTCGAACCATTGGGGCCATTGCCGGGCCGTCCGTCAGCATGCCTCGCCTCGGCGTGCCGTCCTTCACCGTGCCTTCCGTCGCCTTGCTTGCCGGCACCATGGTGGCGCCCGTCGGCATGTCTTTCGTCGGCACGCCGCCCGTCACCGTTCCGTGCCCCTTGCGGGCGCTGGCCCGGGCGGCCGCCCGGCCGGCCCTGCCGTTGCTGCGACGGGGCGGGGCCGGCATCGCGGCGCCCGGCGTCGGTGCGGTGGTCCTCGCGCGGCAGCACCACGCGGATCAGCCGTTCGATATCACGGAGATAGCCGAGCTCCTCGCCGCCTGCGACCAGCGAGATCGCGGTGCCGTCGGCGCCGGCGCGGGCGGTGCGCCCGATGCGGTGGACGTAGGTCTCCGGGACGTTGGGCAGGTCGAAATTGATGACGTGGGTGATGCCGTCGACGTCGATGCCGCGGGCGGCGATGTCGGTCGCAACCAGGGTGCGGATCTCGCCGGAGCGGAACTGGGCGAGCGTCCGCTCGCGATGGTTCTGGGACTTGTTGCCGTGGATGGCGCTTGCGGCAATGCCGGCCTTTTCAAGGGTCTTCACCACCTTGTCGGCGCCGTGCTTGGTGCGAGTGAAAACCAGTGCGCGGTTGATCGGCTCGTCCTTCAGGAGCTTGGTCAGGAAGGCGGGCTTGGAAGAGAAGTCAACCTGGACGATGCGCTGGTTGATCCGCTCGGCGGTCGAGGAAACCGGGGTCACCGCGACGCGGGCCGGATCGCGCAGCATGGCGTCGGCGAGCTCGGCGATGTCCTTCGGCATGGTGGCCGAGAAGAACAGCGTCTGCCGCTTGATCGGCAGCTTGGCGACGATTTTGCGAATATCGTTGATGAACCCCATGTCGAGCATGCGGTCGGCCTCGTCGAGCACGAGGAACTCGACGCTGGAAAGCTTCAGCCCGTTGCTCTGCACGAGGTCGAGCAGACGGCCGGGGGTGGCGACCAGAACGTCGACGCCCTGCATCAAGGCGCGGACCTGACGGCCCATCGGCACGCCGCCGATGGCGAGGGTCGACGCCAGCCGGAGGTGACGGCCATAGGCGTTGAAGCTGTCCAGGATTTGGCCTGAAAGCTCGCGGGTCGGAGAGAGCACGAGTACGCGGCAGGTCTTGGGCTGCGGCTTGATGCGGTTCTCGAGCAACCGGTGGAGGATCGGCAGCGCGAAGGACGCGGTCTTGCCGGTTCCGGTCTGGGCGATGCCGACGACGTCCCGGCCGGTCAGCGCCGTCGGAATGGTCTGGGCCTGGATCGGGGTGGGGGTGACGTAGTTCTCTTCACGAAGAGCACGGGCGATTGGCTCGGCGAGGCCGAAATCCTGAAACGAAGTCAAAAGAGGGGTTCTTTCCATGTCGGAAGCGGGCGCCCGGCGCATTCAGCGCGGCGCGCGCAAAAGGGTGTCGAGATGACACCTGCGTGTTTGGGGTGTCGGATGGGCTTGGGAGATATGGGGCAAGCCAGAGGCCCGTACGGGCTTAAGAACACGCAGCTCGCTACGACCCCTTGATTCGCAAGAGGTCTCGGATGGTCATATGGAACATCGAGGGGGCGCTTTCAAGGCAAGTTCGCTCGAAACAGTGACCGCGGTGCAAAAATAGTGATGCCGGAAATTTAGCCAAAGTAGGAATTTTGCTTAGATAATAAACTGCCTGCCGCTTTCGCATACATTTGAATTGCCTGGAATTTAGGCGATGTGACTGCGGCGAAACTTTGATTTCTGGCGATTATTCAAACGAAAACAAGTGGTTGAAGGGTGCTCAGCCCATGGCATGGTTCTTGCGATTCCGTTAATCGCAGGCGGCCGTGGGGCCGTTTCGCAGCGTTTTAACGTCTGCGTCAGGGAGATGAGACACTCATGTTTAGCAAATCCACTCACGATATAGCGGCATCATTTAGCCGCCGCGGCGTACTCGCCGCGACCGCCGGACTGGTGCTGGGTCTGGCTTCATTGACTGGCGCGAACGCCGCGGACGACACCATCAAAGTCGGCGTGCTCCACTCCCTGTCGGGCACCATGGCGATCAGCGAAACCACGCTGAAGGACACCATCCTCTTCCTCATCGACGAGCAGAACAAGAAGGGCGGCGTGCTCGGCAAGAAGCTCGAAGCCGTCGTCGTCGATCCCGCTTCGAACTGGCCACTGTTCGCCGAAAAGGCGCGCGAGCTGATCACGAAGGACAAGGTCTCTGTCGTGTTCGGCTGCTGGACCTCGGTGTCGCGCAAGTCAGTGCTCCCGGTCTTCAAGGAGCTGAACAACATTCTGTTCTACCCTGTGCAGTACGAGGGCGAGGAGAGCGAGCGCAACGTGTTCTACACGGGTGCTGCGCCGAACCAGCAGGCGATCCCCGCCGTCGATTATCTGATGAAGGAAGAGAAGGTGAAGCGCTGGGTGCTCGCGGGCACCGACTACGTCTATCCGCGCACCACCAACAAGATCCTGGAAGCCTATCTGAAGTCGAAGGGTGTCGCCCAGGAAGACATCATGATCAACTACACGCCCTTCGGTCACTCCGATTGGCAGACGATCGTCGCCGACATCAAGAAGTTCGGATCGGCCGGCAAGAAGACCGCAGTGGTCTCGACCATCAACGGCGACGCCAACGTTCCCTTCTACAAGGAGCTCGGCAACCAGGGCATCAAGGCCAAGGACATTCCGGTGGTCGCGTTCTCGGTGGGCGAAGAAGAGCTCGCCGGCATCGACACCAAGCCGCTGGTCGGCCATCTCGCCGCCTGGAACTACTTCCAGTCGATCAAGACCCCCGCGAACGAGAAGTTCATCAAGGACTGGCAGGCCTACACCAAGAACCCGAAGCGCGTGACCAACGATCCGATGGAAGCGCATGTGATCGGTTTCGCCATGTGGGTGAAGGCGGTCGAGAAGGTGAAGTCGACCGATCCGGACAAGGTGATCGATGCGCTCCCCGGCATCGAGGCGCCGAACCTGACCGGTGGCGTCTCCAAGATGCTGCCCAACCACCACATCACCAAGCCGGTGTTCATCGGCGAGATCAAGGGCAACGGCCAGTTCGACGTGGTCTGGAAGACGCCGGGTCTCGTTGCGGGCGATGCCTGGTCGAAGGAGCTGGACGGCTCCAAGGACCTGATCGGCGACTGGGTCGAGAAGAAGTGCGGCAATTTCAACACCAAGACCAGCAAGTGCCTCGGTTCGGGCTCCTGAACCGGATCTGACGCTCCATGCACGATCGGGGAAGGCGGCGATCCCGCCGCCTTCTCCACTCATTTCTGCCGGGGTCATTCACAGTGCCAGCCCATTTGTCCGCCCGTCTCCGTTCGCTTGCACTCTCGCTGTTTCTGATCGCATTCGCGCTGCCGGCCTTTGCCGGTCCGTTCGAGGACGCGGTCGCCAAATTCGCCAACGACGATTTTTCCGACACGGAAGAGGCGATAGGTGTGGTCGCGGGCAGCGGCAACAAGCTGGCTTTCCCCATCATCAGCGCGCTTCAGGACGGCCGCCTCATGGCTGATCCTGACAGCAAGAAAGTTTACGTCACCGGCACCGACGGCAAGTCGATCGACGCTGCGACCGGCGAGGCCGTCACCAGCGTTCCCGACAGCGCGGCCGCGGTTCGCCTCAACAACCGCCTGCGCCGCAGCGTCGACGCCGCCATCGGCAGCTTGACGCTCCAGTCTCCGGATATCGGGACGCGGCTCCAGGCCGCGCAATCCGTCTTCAAGTCGCATGAGGAGACCGCGCTCGAGGCGGTCGATGGCGCGCTCGCCAAGGAAACCAACAAATCCGTCAAGGCTGCGCTCGGCGATGCCCGCGCCGCGATTCTGCTGTTCAAGCCGGACGCCACCGAGGTCGAGAAGCTCGAGGCGGTCGCCACCCTCAAGGCGCGCGGCGACCAGGAGGCGATGGCCCTGCTTACCGGCATGGGCGACCAGCCGGCCTCGGTGACCAAGGCCGCAGCGAGCGCGATCGGCTCGATCCAGAGCTCGCTCGCGGTCTGGTCCATGGTGCAGAACGCCTGGTACGGCCTCTCGCTCGGCTCGGTGCTGCTGCTCGCCGCGATCGGGCTCGCCATTACTTTCGGCGTGATGGGCGTCATCAACATGGCGCATGGCGAGATGGTGATGATCGGGGCCTACACCACCTTCGTGGTGCAGGAGGTGATCCGCACCCGCTATCCGGGCCTGTTCGACTATTCGCTGCTGATCGCCGTGCCTCTCGCCTTCCTGGTCGCCGGCGCCATCGGCGTTTTGATCGAGCGCAGCATCATCCGTTTCCTCTACGGCCGGCCGCTGGAGACGCTGCTGGCGACCTGGGGCCTGTCGCTGGTGCTGCAGCAGGCGGTGCGAACCATGTTCGGCCCGACCAATCGCGAGGTCGGCAACCCCTCCTGGATGAGCGGCGCGTTCGAGCTCGGCCAGATCACAATCACCTATAACCGGCTCTGGATCCTCGTCTTCACGCTCGCCGTGTTCATGATCCTGCTCGCGATGCTGCGCCACACGGCGTTGGGGCTCGAGATGCGTGCGGTGACGCAGAACCGCCGCATGGCGGCCTCGATGGGCATCGCCACCTCGCGCGTCGATGCACTGACCTTCGGCCTCGGTTCGGGCATCGCCGGCATCGCCGGCGTAGCGCTGTCGCAGATCGACAATGTCAGCCCCAATCTGGGCCAGAGCTACATCATCGACAGCTTCATGGTCGTGGTGTTCGGTGGTGTCGGCAATCTCTGGGGCACGCTGGTTGGCGCCTTCACGCTCGGTATCGCCAACAAGTTCCTGGAGCCGGTCGCGGGCGCCGTGCTCGGCAAGATCGCGATCCTGGTTCTCATCATCCTGTTCATTCAAAAACGGCCGCGCGGCCTGTTCGCGCTCAAGGGCCGTGCGGTGGAAGCATGACCCCTCACATGCTGACGCGGTCGCTGGACCGCAGCGCGACGATCTTCCTCGCCGTCGTCGCGGCTTGCGGCATCCTCATTCCGCTCTCCAATCTGCTGCTGCCCGCGGGTTCGTTCCTGCAGGTGCCGACCTATCTCGTCGCGCTGTGGGGCAAATATGTCTGCTACGCCATCCTCGCACTCTCGATCGACCTGATCTGGGGCTATTGCGGCATTCTCTCGCTCGGCCATGGCGCGTTCTTCGCGCTCGGCGGTTACGCCATGGGCATGTATCTGATGCGGCAGATCGGCACCCGTGGCGTGTACGGCAATCCGATCCTGCCCGACTTCATGGTGTTCCTGAACTATTCAAAGCTGCCCTGGTACTGGTACGGCTTCGACATGTTCTGGTTCGCGGCGCTGATGGTGCTGGTCGTGCCCGGCCTGCTCGCTTTCTGCTTCGGCTGGCTCGCGTTCCGCTCCCGCGTCACCGGCGTGTATCTGTCGATCATCACGCAGGCGATGACCTATGCGCTGCTGCTCGCCTTCTTCCGCAACGATTTCGGCTTCGGCGGCAACAACGGCCTGACCGACTTCAAGGACATTCTGGGATTCAACGTCCAGGCCGAAGGCACACGCGCGGCGCTGTTCGCGCTGAGCTGCCTGGCGTTGATCCTTGCCTTCCTGATCTGCCGCTCGGTCGTGTCTTCCAAGCTCGGCAAGGTGCTGATCGCGATCCGCGACGCGGAATCGCGCAGCCGGTTCCTCGGTTACCGGGTCGAATCCTACAAGTTGTTCGTGTTCACTCTCTCGGCCTGCATGGCCGGCGTCGCCGGTGCACTCTACGTGCCGCAGGTCGGCATCATCAACCCCTCCGAATTCGCCCCCGGCAATTCGATCGAGGCGGTGATTTGGGTCGCGGTGGGTGGCCGCGGCACCTTGGTGGGCGCAGCGCTCGGCGCCGTCGTCGTCAACTACGCGAAGACCTTCTTCACGTCCGGCATGCTCGCGCCCTACTGGCTGTTCATGCTGGGGGCGATGTTCATCCTCGTGACGCTGCTGCTGCCCAAGGGCATCGTCGGCACATTCAACGCCTGGTGGGACTCGTCGAAGGAAAAGCGCACTGCCGCGGCCGCGGCGAGCGCTGCGGCCGAAGACGGCGTCACCGAACCCAAGATGGCGGAGTAGCGCGATGAACGTCATGGACACCCGCGCGACCTCCGCGATGCTCTATCTCGACGGCGTGCACGTCTCGTTCGACGGCTTCCACGCCATCAACAATCTGTCGCTGACGCTTGAGCCCGGCGAGATGCGCGCCATCATCGGCCCGAACGGTGCAGGCAAGACCACGATGATGGACATCATCACCGGCAAGACCAAACCCGACGAGGGCGTGGTGCTGTTCGACGGCGTCACCGACCTGACGCGGCTCGACGAGACGCGCATCGCCGAGCTCGGCATTGGCCGGAAATTCCAGAAGCCGACCGTGTTCGAGAGCCAGACCGTGCAGGACAACCTTCTGCTCGCGCTCAACGTCGATCACTCGGTCCGCGGCACGTTGTTCTGGCGCGGCAACAAGGCGGAAGCGGAACGCATCGACAAGGTGCTGGAGACGATCCGCCTGACCGACGCCCGCAACCGCCTAGCCGGCAGCCTCAGCCACGGCCAGAAGCAGTGGCTCGAAATCGGCATGCTGCTGGCGCAGGATCCGAAGTTGCTGCTCGTCGACGAGCCGGTCGCGGGGATGACCGATGTCGAGACGCATCTCACCGCCGAGCTGCTGAAGGAGATCAACAAGACCCACACCGTGATGGTGGTCGAGCACGACATGACGTTCGTGCGCGAGCTCGGCGTCAAGGTCACCTGCCTGCACGAGGGTACCGTGCTCGCGGAGGGAACCATCGACCAGGTCTCGTCCAACGAGCGGGTCATCGAAGTGTATTTGGGACGCTGAGCCATGCTTGAGGTCAAGGACATCAACCTGTTCTACGGCGCGGCCCAGGCGTTGCGCGGCGTCTCGATTTCGGCGGAGCCCGGCAAGGTCACCTGCGTGCTGGGGCGCAACGGGGTCGGCAAGACCTCGCTCTTGCGCGCCATGGTCGGCCAGTATCCGGTCGCCTCGGGCGCCATTGTGTTCGATGGCAGCGATATCACCGGCCTCAAGCCGTATGAGCGGGCGCGCAAGGGCATCGGCTTCGTGCCGCAGGGCCGCGAGATATTCCCGCTGCTGACGGTCGAGGAGAATCTCAAGACCGGATTCGGTCCGCTCAAGCGCGAGGTCAGGCACATTCCGGACGACGTGTTCTCGCTATTTCCGGTGCTGCAATCCATGCTCGGCCGCCGCGGCGGCGATCTTTCCGGCGGCCAGCAGCAGCAACTCGCGATCGGGCGTGCGCTGGTGATGCGGCCGAAGCTGCTCCTGCTCGACGAGCCGACCGAAGGCATCCAGCCTTCCATCATCAAGGACATCGGCCGCGCCATCTCTTACCTGCGCAACCTCGGCAGCATCGCCATCGTACTGGTCGAACAATATCTCGACTTTGCGTGCGAACTCGGCGACAGTTTCGCCGTGATGGATCGCGGCGCGGTGAAGTACACCTGCGACCGCTCCAATCTCGACGCAAGCGAAATCAGCCGCCAGATGGCGCTGTAATCCGGCAGTTTCTGCCGCGACCGGCTGGGGGGCGGATGCGCAGCGACGTTTCAGTCACATCCGGGATTTTCGAAGCCAACCGCGCCCGCGGCGCGGTGCGCTTCGACGTTCATGCGCGCGATGGGGTGACGCGGCGGGGCGCCTTGCATGAATCCGGCTCGCTGCGCGTGCGCTTTCCCTCGCCGGAAGGTGAGGGTCTCTCCGGCGTGTTCGTCAACACAGCCGGCGGGGTGGCCGGCGGAGACCGTTTCGACGTCGAAATCGCAGCAGGACAGGGCTCGGGGCTCACACTCACCACCGCGGCAGCCGAAAAGGTCTATCGTGCGCCCGGTGCGGCAGCGCAGCTCAGTATCGCCTTGAAAGTCGCCGCGGGAGCCCATCTGGCCTGGCTGCCTCAGGAGACGATCCTGTTCGATCGTGCCCGGGTTCACCGTCGCTTCGATATCACGCTCGACGAGAACGCCTCGCTCCTGCTTTGCGAGATCGTCGTGTTTGGCCGCACTGCAATGGGAGAGCGGATGGAGCAGGGCGAGTTCGTCGACCGCTGGCGGCTGCGCCGCGGCGGGAAGCTGGTCTTCGCCGAAACGGTCAGGCTCAGCGGCGATATCGGCGCAAAGCTCGCGCGCTCCGCGGTCGCCAAGGGCGGCGCGGCAATCGGCACGGCCCTGATCGTGCCCGGCGACGAGGCATTGGTCGAGCGCGTTCGTGAAGCATCGGAATCCTTCGCGGGCGAGGTCGGGATATCCGCGTGGAATGGGTTTGCAATGGCGCGGTTCTGTGCCCAAGATGCGGCGCGTTTGCGCGCCGACATGATGGCCGTGCTGGCGCGCACCGGCGCCGTGCTGCCGCGACTGTGGTTGAATTGATTGGCTGAATTTACGTGTCGAACGGAAGAGATGTTGCATGAACCTGTCTCCACGCGAAAAGGACAAGCTCTTGATCTCGATGGCGGCGATCGTGGCGCGCCGCAGGCTGGACCGCGGCGTCAAGCTCAACCATCCCGAGGCGGTCGCGATCATCTCCGACTTCATCCTCGAGGGCGCGCGCGACGGCCGGACCGTCGCCGAGCTGATGCAATCCGGCGCGCAGGTACTGACCCGCGACCAGGTGATGCCGGGCATTCCCGAGATGATTCATGACATCCAGGTCGAGGCGACGTTTCCGGACGGCACCAAGCTCGTCACCGTGCACGAGCCGATCCGTTGAAGCGCGAAACCTTATCAACATCGTCATGCCCGGGCTTGTCCCGGGCATCCACGACTTTCAACCAGGCGGCACCACGTGGATGGCCGGGACAAGCCCGGCCATGACGCAGCGGAGCAAGACGAGGTAGCACATGATTCCCGGCGAACTCTTCATCCAGGACGGCGAGATCGAGCTCAATGCCGGCCGCAAGACGGTCACGCTGACCGTCGCCAACACCGGCGACCGCCCGATCCAGGTCGGCTCGCACTACCATTTCTTCGAGACCAACCCGGCCCTGAAATTCGACCGCAAGAAGGCCCGCGGCATGCGCCTCGACATCGCCGCCGGCACCGCCGTCCGCTTCGAGCCCGGCCAGACCCGCGATGTCCAGCTCGTCGCGATGGCCGGCAAGAGGACCATCTACGGTTTCCGCGGCGACGTGATGGGGAAGCTGTGACCTCCACAGGAACGAGCGCGGCGCGGCACGGTTGAGGCGGGAATGGAGGTATTTCCCATGCTCACGCCAATCCGCCTTGTCTCCGAAGCCGCCGAGCTCGCTGCGCAGCGCCACAACGGCATGGCGCGCAAGGGGCGCGGTAACGAGCCTTACATCAATCATCTCGCCGAGGTCGCGAATCTGCTTGCGACCGCGACTGACGGCGCCGACGCCGAGCTGGTTGCGGCCGGCTGGCTGCATGATGCGATCGAGGACACCGACACCGCGCCCGAGGAGCTGGCACGGAGATTTTCCGCGCGTGTTGCTTCCCTCGTCGTTGAATGCACCGACGACATGAGCTTGCCGAAGGCCGAGCGGCGGCGCCGGCAGGTGATGGACGCCCCGAACAAATCCGCTGGCGCGAAGCTGATCAAGATCGCGGACAAGATCAGCAATACAGGGGCGCGCATTCAAACCGATCCCAGTGCCGAGGAACGCGACGATCTCGCCGACTACGTCGGGTGGGCCACGCAGGTCGTTGCGGGCTGCCGCGGCGGCAATGCGTGGCTCGACGAGAAATTCGATGATGCCGTGAAAGCAGCGAAGGCGCTGCTGTGACCCACCAAATATTCAAACGCAAACGGGGCTTGCGATGTCCGTCAGAATGAAACGTTCCGTCTACGCCGACATGTTCGGCCCCACCACCGGCGACAAGGTGCGGCTGGCCGACACCGACCTCATCATCGAGGTCGAGAAGGATTTTACCACCTATGGCGAGGAGGTGAAATTCGGCGGCGGCAAGGTGATCCGCGACGGCATGGGTCAGTCGCAGGTCACCAACAGGCAGGGCGCGGCCGACACGGTCATCACCAATGCGCTGATCGTCGACCATTGGGGCATCGTGAAAGCCGACGTCGCCATAAAGGACGGCATGATCGCCGCGATCGGCAAGGCCGGCAATCCCGACATCCAGCCCGGCGTGACCATCATCATAGGCCCGGGCACCGATGTGATCGCGGGCGAGGGCAAGATCCTCACGGCCGGCGGTTTCGACAGCCACATCCATTTCATCTGCCCGCAGCAGATCGAGCACGCACTCATGAGCGGCGTCACCTCGATGCTCGGCGGTGGCACCGGTCCGTCGCATGGCACCTTTGCCACCACTTGCACGCCGGGACCATGGCACATCGCGAGGATGATCCAGTCGTTCGATGCCTTCCCGGTCAATCTCGGCATCTCCGGCAAGGGCAATGCCTCGCGGCCGGCCGCGCTGGTCGAGATGATCAAGGCCGGCGCCTGCGCGCTGAAGCTGCACGAGGACTGGGGCACGACGCCGGCCGCGATCGACAACTGCCTGTCGGTCGCCGACGATCACGACATCCAGGTGATGATCCATACCGATACGCTGAACGAATCCGGTTTCGTCGAGGATACGATCAAGGTATTCAAAGGCCGCACCATTCATGCCTTCCACACCGAGGGTGCCGGCGGCGGTCACGCGCCCGACATCATCAAGGTCGCGGGGCTGAAGAACGTGCTGCCGTCCTCGACCAACCCGACGCGGCCGTTCACCCGCAACACCATCGACGAGCATCTGGACATGCTGATGGTGTGCCACCATCTCGACCCCTCGATCGCGGAAGATCTGGCGTTCGCCGAGAGCCGCATCCGCAAGGAGACGATCGCGGCCGAGGACATCCTGCACGATCTCGGCGCGCTCTCGATGATGTCCTCGGACTCCCAGGCCATGGGCCGCCTCGGCGAGGTCATCATCCGGACCTGGCAGACCGCCGACAAGATGAAGAAGCAGCGCGGGTCGTTGCCGCAGGACAAGGGCAAGGACAACGACAATTTTCGGGTCAAGCGTTACATCGCCAAGTACACGATCAATCCGGCGATCGCGCACGGCGTGTCGAAGCTGATCGGCTCGGTGGAGAAGGGCAAGCTCGCCGATCTCGTGCTGTGGTCGCCGGCCTTCTTCGGCGTCAAGCCGGACTGCATCGTCAAGGGCGGTTCGATCGTCGCAGCGCCCATGGGCGATCCCAACGCTTCGATCCCGACGCCGCAGCCGGTGCACTACCAGCCGATGTTCGGCGCCTTCGGCAAGGCACGTACGGCGTCCTCCGTCGTCTTCGCCTCGAAGGCTGCCGTCACCGGCGGCCTCGCGCGAAAGCTCGGCATCGACAAGAAGCTCTATGCCGTCCAGAACACCCGCGGCAGGATCTCCAAGAAGAGCATGATCCACAACGACGCCACGCCCAATATCGAGGTCGATCCGGAGACCTACGAGGTCCGCGCCGACGGCGAACTGCTCACTTGCGCGCCTGCCGAGGTGCTGCCGATGGCGCAGCGATATTTCATGTACTGAAATAGCGCGTTTGCATGCCTCAGGAGCATGTTCGGGTGGCTTTTCGGTTTTGCGTTCGATCCCGCCTGGTCTAATGTCCGGCCCGGTATCTGAAGCCAGAAGAAAAGCCGGGAGGATTTCTCGTGATCTACGTCGTTGCCACCTTGACCATCAAGCCCGAAACGCGCGCCGAATTCATTGCAGCGGCCACCGCCTGCATCAAGGAGACCCGGAAGGAGCCCGGCAATATCGCCTATGATCTGCACGAGAGCGTCACAGATCCCAGCAAGATGGTGTTCGTCGAGCAGTGGGAGAATGCCGAGGCTCTGGTGCCGCATCGTGGCATGGAGCACATGAAGACGTTCGGCCGCGTCGCGGTGAAATGCTTTACGGCGCCGCCGAAGATCGAGGTGATCACGCCCGAGAAGGTCGAAAAGCGGTAGCGGGGTAAACGGATGATCCGGGCGACGCAGGTCAAGGGACAGTACCGCTTCACCGAAGCGCCAGCGGATACGGTCGTGCTCGATTTCGACGATCGGCACCGGCGCCGCATGGCGATGACGGGCACGCGGGGCCTCGAATTCCTGCTCGACCTGGAGCAGGCCGTCGCGCTGCGCGGCGGCGACGCCCTCGTGCTGGAGGACGGCCGGCTGGTCGAGGTGGTCGCGGCGCCCGAGCCGCTGCTGGAGATCCGCGGGCGCGATCCGCACCATCTCGTTCGCGTTGGCTGGCACCTCGGCAATCGGCATCTGCCGACGCAGATCATGGCCAAGGCCCTGCGCATCCGTCGTGATCACGTGATCGAGGCGATGGTGAAGGGCCTCGGAGCGCGCGTGATCGAGATCGAGGCGCCGTTCGATCCCGAAGGCGGGGCTTATGCCGATGCGGCCCACGCGCATGGACACGACGACCATGCGCATCACGACCACGGCCACCATCACCACGATCATGACCACCACGATGACCATGATCATCACGGCCATGCCGCGCATGACCATGCGCACGATCATCACCATCATCACGACGAGCATTGCGACCACCCCGACCATCACCACGGCCACAAGCATGCTCATGACCACAAATGAGCCGGTTGGCGCTGCTGACCTCGCCGAGCGCGAGGCGGCGGCGCTGTACCGGTTGATGACCTGGCTATCGCCCGCGTTCCCGGTCGGCGGCTTTTCCTATTCCAGCGGCCTCGAATGGGCGGTCGAGGCGGGCGACGTCACCGACACGACCTCGCTGGCGGATTGGCTCGATGCGATGCTCGTCGACGGCTCCGGTTTCTGTGACGCGACGTTTCTGGTCCATTCCTATCGCGCCGCGGAAGCGGGCGAGACCGCCGCTTTGAACGACATCGCCGAACTCGCCGCCGCCTTCGTGCCCTCGCGCGAGCGACAGCTGGAGACGACCTCGCAGGGCCGCGCCTTCATCGACATCGCCCGCGCCGCGTGGGACGCCGATGGGCTGGATGGCACGATCGCGGAATGCAGCGCGCCATTGGTCTATCCCGTCGCGGTCGGCGTGGTCGCGGCCATGCACGGCGTGCCACTGGCGCCCACGCTGCATGCCTTCCTGCATGCGCTGGTCTCGAACTGGATTTCCGCGGCCAGCCGGCTCATCCCGCTCGGGCAGACCGACAGCCAGCGCGTGCTGGTGAGGCTGGAAGGCGCCGTCGCAGCGACCGCCAACCGTGCGCTGAATGCGGCATTGGACGATCTCGGCGGTGCGACGTTTCGCGCCGATCTCGCCAGCCTGCGACACGAGACGCAATACACGCGGCTGTTCCGGTCATGATCCGTGCGGCCTTCAACCCATCGAGAGAGAGCGATCGTATGTCGAAATCTCACGGCCCCTTGCGTGTCGGCGTCGGCGGTCCGGTCGGATCTGGCAAGACCGCCCTGATGGACCTGCTCTGCAAGACCATGCGCGAGCGCTATGACATTGCGGCGATCACCAACGACATCTACACCAAATGGGATGCGGAGTTCCTGGTGCGTTCGGGATCGCTGACGCCGGATCGCATCGCCGGCGTCGAGACCGGCGGCTGCCCGCACACCGCGATCCGCGAGGATGCCTCGATGAACCTGGCCGCGGTCGCGGATATGCGCGCCAAGTTTCCCGGACTTGATCTCGTGCTGATCGAGTCCGGCGGTGACAATCTCGCTGCCACTTTTTCCCCGGAGCTGGCCGACCTCACCATCTACGTCATCGATGTCGCCGCCGGCGACAAGATTCCGTCCAAGGGCGGCCCTGGCATCACCCGGTCCGACCTGCTGGTCATCAACAAGACCGACCTTGCGCCCCATGTCGGCGCCTCCCTGGAGAAGATGGAGACGGACGCCAGGCGCATGCGCGGCGAACGTCCGTTCGTCATGACCAACCTGAAGAAAAGCGAGGGGCTGGACCGGATTGTCGGCTTCATCGAGGCCAAGGGCGGCCTGAAACGGCCGGGCTGACGGGACGCGACCACTTGGCGCAGGTGTTTTCGTCGTTAACGCCCGGGCAGCGCCGTGACCCCGGAACAAAATTCGGACACGGCGATTGACTACCTCCTGCGCCCGGGGCGAATTCATCCCGGCCAGACCATCGGCCAGGCGGATTAAGCTTTTCGGGCGACCCAAGTTGCGTACTGATGCCTCCTCCTTCATTATCTCCGCCACCAGGGTTTGCCCTGTTTCGGCACATGGTCGTTCGGGCGGCGTTCATATGCTCCGTGTTTATTGCCGACCTCCTGCATTCGCCTGAGTAGTCGCGTGGTCAGGCTGGGCTTCATCATCGGCTTCATTGCTCTGCTCGGGGCCTTGCTCTCCGGGCTTGCAGCCTATCGCGTCCACGACCAGGAGCTGGCGCTGGACCGGATCGCGCTCGCGCGTGCGATCGACGTTCATGCGAGCCTGGTTCAGGACCGCCTCACCGAGCGGGAGCTGCTTGCGCGTGTCGCCTCGGGCCTGTTCCGCGCGCCATCCGTGATCAAGCCGAACATGCTGGAGCCGCTGCGCTCGGCGATCTACGCCTTCAAGACCGATTTCGTGGTCGCCGGCTGGATAGCCCGGCTTCAGCCGAACGAACTGGCGGCGGCGCAGGCTGCCATCGCCGGCGGCGGCTTTCCAAATCCGCAGATTCGCTCCTACGACGACAAGCCGATCAATCCGGCCGACGTCACTCAGCCGATCGACGTGCTGATCGATCTCGAGCCACGCAGCAACGATACCAAGGCGCTGCCCGGCCGCAGCTACGATCAGGACCCGGTTCGCAGTGCGATGCTGAGGCGTGCGCGCGCCGAGAAGAGGTCGGTCGCCTCGGACCCGGTGCCGTTGATCCGCGGGAACGGGGCGATCGGCATCATCGTGGCTGCACCCGTCATTCCCGAGGGAGCAACGGAGCCGGCCGGGTTCGTCACATTCTCCTATGAGCTCGCCTCCCTGATGTTGACCAATGACGACATGTCGTTGTTCGCGGTCGCGCTCAGGGATCCGCGCAAGGAAGGCGGCGAACTGATCGCCAACGACCAGGGCGTGGTCTCGACGCGCATGGCGGCGGAAGGAGCGGCCCCGTCCGCGATACGCACGGTCAGCTTCGGCGGCCGTGATTGGCAGCTCGGCTATTACGCCAAGACCAACTCGTTGCGCCGCGCCGAGCAGACCGCGATCATCGTTGCGGCGATCGGCTTTGCGATCACGGCCATGGTGTGCGGCCTGTTCGGCTATGTCGCTTACAACAATCTGCGGCTCAGTCGGGAGATCCAGGTCAGAATCGGCTTCGAGCGCCGGCTGACCGCGGTCATCGACGAGCTCAACCACCGCGTCAAGAACATCCTGGCGGTGATCCAGTCGATCGTGACGCGCACCTTGCGCCACGGCTCGGACATCGACGTCGCACGCGAGTTGCTGATCGGGCGCATCCATGCCATGTCCAACGTGGTCTCGCTGCTCAGCGAGAGCCAGTGGCAGGGCGTCAAGCTGAAGGGCCTGTTCGAGGCGCGCGCGATCCCGCATGCCGACCGCATCGCGGTGACCGGTCCTGATATTGCGGTCAGCGCACGCGCGGCACAGAGCCTATCGCTGCTGTTCTTCGAGCTTGCCTCGCATTCCGACGAAGGCCTGTCACTGGTTGGGAAGCATCCGCATATCACCGCCAGCTGGACGGTGACGGGGGAGGAGGGCGACGAGGTCTTCCATTTCCGCTGGGAAGAGTTCAACACCAGCGAATCGACACGCCGGCCCGATTCCGATTTCGGCCTGATCCTGCTCGACCGTGTCGCGCCCGAGGCGTTAGGCGGCACCGCCAAGCGCTTCTTCACCGACGTCTCCTACGTCTATGAATTGACTGCACCGATGGAGACGGTGGTCGACATGACCGAACGCGACCGCACGGACAAGATCTCGGCGCCGGTCAGGCCCGTGCGGTAGGGGGTTGTCTCATGATCGTTTCGGAAAACCGCTTCGCACTTTTCCGGATCCTGTTTTAACCCTTGGGCCGCAACACGAGATCGACGAGGTTACGCGCGTAGGCCGGCGTGACCGGCGTGATGCCGAAGACGTAGCGATAGAAGAGGCTGCCATAGATCGCGTCGTAGAGATCCTCAGCAAGCCCCTCGGCCAGAATGCTGCCGTCCTTCTGGCCCGCGGCGATCATCTCGACGAGCGCGGCGCGGCGGAATTGCAGATAACGCGTGTAGAACAACTCCGCCGAGCCGGCCTTGGAGATGCATTCGGAGATCACGGCGAGCTGGACCTTGCCGAACTCGCCCTGGAGTGCCTCGGCATAGGCCGCCGCGTGGCGGCGTGCGCGTGTGGCGGGACTGCCGGAGCTTTCCGGCGGTAGCGGCAGCATCTGTGCGGCGTGGTGGAGAAACGCGTCGATCAACAGCGCCTCGCGGGACGGCCACCATTTGTAGATCGTCATCTTGGAGACGCTGGAGTGGCGCGCGACTGCGTCGATGGTGGTGGCCGCAAGGCCGGTGGAAGCCATCAGCGCATAGGCGCTTTCGAGAATGGCGTTGCTGGTCTCGATTGACCTTGGCCGGCCGCGCCGGGGCGCGCTGTCAGCCTCGTCACCCCCGCCTTTCGCCATCGCCACGCCCGGTCTCCTCACGAGATTCCCGGCATAGCGCAGCCACAGCTTTCGGCCTAGCAGAATCGCACGATTCTGCGGTTAGGCCTGCTGCCGCAGGGCGGCAGGCAGGTCCTGCCGCCTCGACCAGGCGACGTAATGGGCCACCGCGGTCATGGCGGCGAAGCCGACGATGCTCACCACGATCTGCATCATCACCAGATTGGGGCCGGTGATCAGGATGAGATGGCCGGCAAAGGACAGGAACACGCCGACGCAGAACACGGCGAGCCATTCCTCGCCGCATCGGATGACTGCCTGAAGCGGCTTCAATCGCAGGCCGGGGTGATCGGCCGGGATCAGATGGGTGGCGAGGAAGGCGAGCGCGAGGAAGTGAACCACGCGATAAGGCGCAAGGTTCTCCTTGTCGGCCGGCGCGATGCTGTCGAGGAGGAGATCCGGCAGATAGGCGGACAATTCCGGCGAACGGCGCAGCAGGGTGATGGCCATGGCGAAGACCAGATAGCTGCCTGCGAGTATTCGCAGCCAGGGCAGATCGCGCAGCACCCGCAATGGCGCTCCTGCCACGGCGAACCAGCCGCCCAGCACCATCAGCATCTGCCAGCAAAGCGGATTGAAGGTCCACTCCTGATCCGGATAGACCCGAAAATTCCAGTCGAACCAGCGTGCGGCAAGGTATAGCGCGACCGATGCCGCCAGCGTCACGTTCGGTCGTCGCAGCAGACCCCAAAGCGCGAGAGGAAAGAAGGCCATCAGCGGGATCATCAGCTGCAGCAGGTCGAGGTTCAGCGGCTCTTCCTGGAGCACGAGACCGCGGATCAGGATGCGCAGCGGGTGTTCGAGAATGCCCGAGATGTTGTATTCGTGGATGATCTCCGGCGCCATGGATTGCGAGGCGACATAGGCGATGGCGTCGATATAGATCACGAACAGCACGACATAGGCGGCGTAAAGCCGCCAGACGCGGTGAAAGATTCGCGTCGCCGCGACCACGTAGCCGCGCTCCAGCGCCATCCTGCCATGGATAATGGCAACTCCGTAGCCCACTACGAAAACGAAGAGATCGGCCGCTCCGCTGAAGCCGAAGTTGCGCAGCGTCAGCAGATTGACGACGTTGTTCGGAATGTGGTCGACGAACACCGACCAATTGGCGATTCCAAGCGTCAGATAGAGCCTGGCGTCGTGCTGGAATGCGGCGAGGTTCGCCTTGACGGACGGTTTCATTGAGTAAAATAGCTTTGGGAATCAGGATGATGCTTCTAGCGGCAACCGCCTGCCCATCCGAGTAGCGTTTGCGTGAGTGGGACCGGATGTCCCGTTGCGCAAAAATCGCGCAGGAGCGCCGGCGCGCCTCCGTTTACGCGGTTCTTCGGAGAGAAGGACGATCTGTCCTCCGGTCATAACGGCCTCTTGAAGAGGGCGACCCGCAGCAGCGCGGGGCTTACAGCCGGCGTGCTCAGATCCCCGATGATCTGCGCGCGCTTGCGCGCCTGCGGGGGCGGTTCTGCATGATTCTGTTCAAGGTTGCAGCGCTTCTCGAGTCTGGAAATTGAAAACATACAATCTGGAGACCTTCCAGCACCCGCCGATTACGCGCTGCGGTACCTCCTTCTTGCGGCTGCAGTCAGGCATAGCCGTCGGAATTGGGGAAGTTCAGTGGGCGTCTTGGAAGTGGGGTGCTGGCGGCTGATGGGGGCTGCCAGCTCGTTTGTTTTGATCGTTGCGACTGGAGGGGCGGCAGCACAATCATTGCCTTCGGGGGCGTCCGCGGGGTCGGCGACCGAGCTCAGCCCGGTCATCGTTCAGGGCGGTGCGTCGCCGAAGCGTGCCGGCGCATCGTCCTCGCGCAGCCGCAGCGCGGTCCGCGCGCGAGCGATCTCACGTGCGAATGGGCCCGCCAACGCCGCGGCGGCGACGGCGGTCGCGGCTGGTGCGGGTGGCGGGCACAGGGAGTCAGCATTCGGTCACGTCGACGGCGTGGTCGCGACGCGGAGCGCGACCGGCACCAAGACCGACACACCGCTGATCGAGACGCCTGCAGCGATCTCGGTCATTACTCAGGATCAGATCCAGGCCCAGGGCGTACAGAGCATCGCACAGGCGGTGCGCTATACGCCGGGTACGCGCAGCGAGTTCGCCGGCGCCGACGCTCGCACCGATGCCGTCTACATCCGCGGCTTTCTCGCCGACCAGTATCTGGATTCGCTGCGGCTTCTCAACTTTGGCATCTTCGCCTACTCGCTCGTCGAGCCGTTCAATCTCGAGCGGGTCGAAGTCCTGCACGGCCCAGCTTCCATCCTGTACGGCCAGTCGTCGCCGGGAGGTCTCGTCGACATGGTCTCGAAGCGCCCAACGCTCGAGCCTTATCACGAGATGTTCGTCTCGACCGGCAGCTATGGCCGCGCCCAAGCGGGCGTCGACCTGTCCGGGCCGATCGACAAGGACAAGGAGTTTCTCTACCGCTTCACGGCGTCCGGATTCGACGTCGGCAGCCAGGTCGATCATGGCGATTACCGGCGTATCTCCATCGCGCCGTCACTGACCTGGCGGCCGGACAACAATACCACGCTTACGGTGCTCGGCACCTATCAGCGCGATCCCAAGGCTGGCTTCTACAATCAGTTGCTGCCGGCCGGAATCGGCACCGTCACGCCCTACAAGGGCAGCTTCATTCCGACCAGCTTCTATTCGGGCGAACCGGGCTTCGACAAGACCGACCGTACCCATGGCTCGGTCGGCTATCTGTTCGAGCACAGTTTCAACAACAATGTGAAGGTGCGGCAGAATCTGCGCTATACCGACCTCAGTACCGACTTCGCGGTGGCGTCGCCCAACCCCGGCACCGATCCCACCAACATGACCCGCGGCGCCTACACCACGCAGGAGAGCATCCGCTCCATTGCCGTCGACAACCAGGTCGAGGCGAAGTTCTATGCGGGTCCGTTCGAGCATACCGTGCTCGCCGGCATCGACTATCGCAACGGCGTCGATAAGACCCTCAATGGCCTGCTTGGTTCCGTGCCGCCGATCAATGCCTTCAATCCGGTTTACGGTACTTCGTTCGGGCCCGTGCCGTTCACGACCCGAAACCGCCAGCGGATCGACCAGGTCGGCGAATATATCCAGGACCAGATCAGGTTCGACCGCTGGGTGGCGCTGCTGGGCATTCGTCATGATCTCGCCCAGTCCCGCACCGAAAGCACGTCACTCGCATCGAACATCACCACCATCGCGCCGAAGTCGGATACCGCGGTGACCAAGCGTGGTGCGCTGCTCTACAAGTTCGACAACGGAATCGCGCCCTACATCCAGTACACCGAGTCGTTCCAGCCGACCGCCGGCACGACTTTCTCCGGCAGCCCGTTCGTGCCAACGACCGGTCAGCAGGAGGAGGTTGGCATCAAGTACCAGCCCAATGCCAAATCCCTCTATACGATCGCGGCGTACAACCTGATCCAGCAGAACGTGCTGACGCCGGATACCGATCCGTCCCATGGCGTTGGCCAGCGCGTCCAGACCGGCGAGATCCGGTCGCGCGGCGTCGAGTTCGAGGCCAAGACCGAGATCAATCGCGAACTGACGGTTCTGGCATCCTATACCTATCTCGACAACGTCGTGACCAGGACCAATACCGCGACCCAACTCGGCAAGCATCCGGTTGGCTTTCCCATGAATTCCGCCTCGGTCTGGGCGGATTACACCTTCCGCGGTGGAGCGCTCGACGGTTTCGGCCTGTCCGGCGGCGTCCGCTACATCGGCGAGCTTCCGGGCAATACCGCCAACACGTTCTATGTCCCCGACGTGACGCTGTTCGATGCGGCGATCCACTACGACTTCTCGGCGCTCGGACCGCTGTTCAAGGGCTATTCGGCGCAGGTCAACGCGACCAATCTGTTCGACAAGACCTACGTGGCCTATTGCCAGGACGTCGGCTGCTATTACGGCCTGCGCCGCAACGTCATCGCGACGCTACGCTACCGCTGGTAGGGGCTTGCGATGAGCGGTCAGGAGATCTCCAGGGAGCGTGTCTACGAACGAAAGCCCGTTCTGTGGCGCTGGCTTTTCGTGCACAAATGGTCGAGCCTGATATGCACGCTGTTCCTGCTCCTGATCTGCATCACCGGTCTGCCGCTGGTGCTGCGGGAGGAGATCAACAGCCTGGTCGACGACGCCTTGCCCTATGCACAGGTGCCGGAGGGCACGCCCAATGTCAGTCTCGACCGTGTCGTCGACGCCAGCCGGAAGCTTTATCCCGTCGAGACCATCATCTCGGTGTTCGTCGACGACGACGAGCCCAAGATCATGGTCTACATGGCGAGTTCGTGGGAGGCGTTCAACGCCAACCGCAAATCGCTGTACTCGATCCGGTTCGATGCCCACACCGGCGACGTGCTGAAGCAGACAAAGCCGTTCGGTGCGGACGGGCTCACCTTCCTGCAATTGATGTTGACGCTGCATCGCGACCTGTTCGCGGGTCTGCCGGGTGAGCTGTTCCTCGGCGGGATGGCTCTGCTGTTCATCGCGGCGATTGTCTCCGGCATCGCGATCTACGGGCCGTTCATGCGCAAGCTGGATTTCGGCACGGTGCGTCTGGCCCGGTCGCGGCGCCTGAAATGGCTCGATCTGCACAATCTGCTCGGCGTCGTCACATTAGGCTGGGCGCGCTCGTGGTCGGCGCGACCGGGGTGATCAACGAACTCTCGACGCCGCTCTTCGCGTTGTGGCAGCAGACCGACGTGCGCGCGATGCTGGCGCCGCTGCAGGGCAAGCAGGTGTCGCAGACCTCTGAACTGTCCTCGCCGCAGGCCGCCTATGACAAGGTGCAGGCGGCATTCCCCGAGATGATCGCCACAACCGTGGTCTATCCGGGTTCGCCGTTCGGCTCGCCCTTTCACTACATCGTCTGGACCAAGGGCAAGCAGCCGCTGACCTCGCGCCTGTTCAGTCCGGTACTGGTCGACGCCAGGAGCGGCGCGCTGGTGTCCGCGGTCGCCATGCCCTGGTACCTGCGCGCCCTGGAGCTGTCGCGCCCGCTGCATTTCGGCGATTACGGCGGGATGCCGCTGAAGATCATCTGGGTGTTGCTCGACCTCGTCACGATCGTCGTGCTCGCCAGCGGGCTATATCTCTGGCTGTCACGGTCGCGGGCCGCGAGAACGCAGCAGCATTCCACCGTAGCCCTGCAGTTACCGGGAGCGGCTGAATGACCGGCACTCGTTCGCTTCGTCTGATCTGGCGCTGGCCGGCCTTGCTTGCGGCTCTGAACGTGTTCGGCCTGCTGGCCGCCTTGATCGGCCAGACCGGGATATGGCTGCCGTTGTCGTGGATCGCGCTGACCATTCCGCTCGCGGTGGCCGCGATCTGCATCGTTCGCAGCCGGGCACAGACGCAGGCGGCCTGAGCGCCACGCTACTCGGCAGGTTCAGCCGACGCTTCGTCGGACATGCCGGCGCGGCTTGCCATGATTCCGAGCGCGACGCCGCCGATCGCCAGGATCGGCAACAGCCGCTTGATGCCGATGGCGCGAACGATCTGGAGCCCCGTGGCTAGCAGCATGGGGTCGGCGAGCATGCTCTGCGCCGTCGATCTCGCGGCCCGCTCGGCGGCGATATGGGCCCGTTTCTGCACCTCGCGCTTGTAGCCCCAGTAGGAGCCTGCGGCCGTGAGCGTCAGCAGGAAAAAGATGCCTGCGCCGGCAAGACAGGCTTGCACCGGGCCATATTGTTCCAGCACCGAGATGAAGGCTGCGGCACAGAGGAAGCACGTCGTCACGAACAGCGCGAATGCGGCAGCCGCAGCCAGCGAGGTCAGCCGCACGGTCGTGCCGGTGGATGCGCTGATCCCGTCGATGATGCGCTGAAACATGGCCTTGCTCCTCAAATCCCCATACGCCGAATCGTCACGAGCCGGCAGCGGCGGCGCCGCAGCGCCGCCGTCTCAATATCCGTTCCGCAAGCCTATCGGCGCCAGGCGGCGCCGATCAGGAAGCCGATGCCGAGCGCGAGCCCGACGGTCGCGAGCGGCCGCTGCGTGATCGCGTCTTCCAGCGTCTCCTCGATCGAGCCATAGGCGTCCTGCGCAGCCTCCATCATCGCGCTGCCGCGCTCCGACATGTCATCCATCGCGGAATCCATGTTCTCGCGCGCCTGGCGATAGCCGCTGCGAGCCTGCTTGCTGGTGGAGTTGGCAAAGGTGTTGAGCGCGTCGGTGATCTGGTCGGTGAGGGCGGCGATATCGCTTTTCACGGCTGCTACATCCTTCTCGAGGCGTTCTCTGGTGGCTTTGTCGGTCCAGTCTCTCATCCCGGCTTCGACATTGGTCGTGGACATCGGGAGCTCCAAAGTGTTTGACGGCTGAGATGGGCGGAGAACGTTTGGTCGCCGCGTAAGTTCCGTTCGCTGAAACCGGTCAGGCTTGCGGGAGCTGCGGCGAATTCACCGGCAACAGGTGCTCCTTCAGGATCAGCGCGACGATCAGGAGCGGCGACGACAGGAACGCGCCCATCGGCCCCCAAAGCCAGGTCCAGAACGCGAGTGCCAGCAGCACGGCCAGCGCGTTCAAGGCCAGTCGCCGCCCGATGATGGTCGGCGTGATGAAGTGCCCCTCCAGAAAGGTGAGGCCACCAAAGGCGAGGGCGGCCATGAGCCCGCCGCCGATGGTCGGGAAGGCGACCAGCCCCACCACGACCAGCACCACGAACATCGCAACCGGCCCGATGATCGGGATGAAATTGAGCGTTGCTGCCAGCGCGCCGAGCCCGGCCGGATTGGGCATTCCGGTAAGCGCGCAGATGAGGCCGGTGGCGACACCGACGGCGACGTTGATGAGGGTGACGGTCAGGAGATAGCTGCCGAGATGCTCTTCGATCTCGTTGAGAATGCGAAGCGTGCGCAGCCGCGCGTCATGATCGCTGAAAGTCATGATCATCGCCCGCCGCAGGTCGCGCCAGCTTGCGATGAACAGGATCAGGGTGACGAAGAACAGCAGGAATTCGGTAAAGGTCGGTGACAGGAATTCCAGCGTCGGCTGCACCCACTCGATCTTGGGCATGTGGATGCTCGGCAATGCTTCCGAGCCGCCGAGCATGGCTTGCATCTCCCGCCACAACGCAAGCGGCCGGTCGAACACGTGCAACTTGTCCTTCAGTTGCGCGCCGAGCTCCGGCAGCCGCGTGCTCCATTCCATCACGGGAGAGGCAATCAGCGCCACGACGAAGGCGACTACCGCGGTCACAGCGACCACGATAAGGACGGCGCCAAGGCTGCGGGGGACCTTGCTCCGCTCGAGGAAGCTCGCCGCCGGAGACAGCATCGTGCCGGTCACGAACGCCATCACCACCGGCAGGAAGAATGCCCTCCCGAAATAGAGCACGGCGACGACGGCAATCAGCAAGAGCCCGGCCAGCGCGAAGGCGACAAAGTCGGTGCGGCGGATGACCGGCGGCAGCTCGACATGGCTTTCGGGAAGCGGCTCGCCGTCGTTGTGGCCGGAAATCAGACGTTCACTTGGAAGGACGCGCACAATACTTCTCCCGCGAGGAATCCGCGATCCGCGCGCCCATCAATTACCTGACAACGCGCGGACGGCGCGCCGGTTCCATCGCGGCATCGTGAACAGCAGCTCGCTTGACTGTGACGTCGCTGCCTCACGCCTCGCGGGAACTTCGATCCCGCCGGCGGCGTTGTTCGGCAGCGCATCACGCTTGGTGCACACATCCAACGGGGCAGCACATGACCAAGTTCTCTGCAGTCCGTCGCAGCGTCTCGCCGCGCGCCGTCACCGCCTTCGCCTTTGCGACCGCAATGCTGGCACTGCCCTTGGGCAGCGCGTCTGCGCAGACGTTCGGCTATGCGCCGATGCAGTCGCAGGCGTACCCGCAGGACCAGGGCTACTCACAGGACTATTTGAACGAGGCGCCGCAGCAGTCGGACGAGGATGCTCAGCTGCCTGATCGCCTGCGCAAGCAGATCGTCGGCTTCGACCGCAGCGAGCCGGCCGGCACCATCGTGATCGACACCAACAACACCTATCTCTATTACGTGCTCGGCAACGGCCGCGCCATCCGCTACGGCGTCGGCGTCGGCCGCGAAGGCTTCACTTGGTCGGGAGTGCAGACCGTCAGCCGGAAGGCCGAGTGGCCGGATTGGCATCCGCCGGTCGAGATGATTGCGCGCCAGCCTTATCTTCCGCGCTTCGTCGCCGGCGGCCCCGGCAATCCGCTCGGCGCGCGTGCGATGTATCTGGGCTCCAGCCAATACCGCATCCACGGCACCAACGATCCTTCCACGATCGGCAAGTTCGTCTCGTCCGGCTGCATCCGCATGACCAACGAGGACGTCGTCGACCTGTTCAACCGCGTCAATGTCGGCGCCAAGGTCGTGGTGCTGCCGAAGAACGCTCCGTTGATGGCCAGGGGAGGCGACAAGGGAGGCGACAAGGCGGGCGATCCCGTGCGCAAGCGTCCGGCCATGACGACACTGCCCTCGGGCCGGCAGGCGTTGAACATCACGACCTCGGCCGTGAACTGAGAGCGAGCGAGGTCATATGAGCGGACGCCTGATTGGAAAAATGGCTGGAGGTGCGGCGATCCTGATCGTTGTCTCCGCCGGTTTGGCGTCGGCACCGTCGGCGCATGCGGAGGACTTTTTCTCGGCATTGTTCGGCGGCTTCCGCATGCGGCCGCCGCCCCAGATCCGGGTGCCGTTTCCGAACGACGACGTGCCGCGCTACGACACGCCACGGCGGGCCTCCTATGGCGGCGGCACGGCTTATTGCGTGCGCGGCTGCGACGGCCGCTACTTCCCGGCGCAAGGCACCGATGCCGCCAGCAAGGCGCAATCCTGCAAGAGCTTTTGCCCGGCCTCGGAAACTTCGCTGGTCTACGGCAGCAATATCGACGACGCCACGACGGAGAACGGAAAGTCGTACTCCGATCTGCCGAACGCGTTCAGGTATCGAAACGAGATCGTCGCGGGATGTACTTGCAACGGCAAGGATCCGGCGGGGCTCGCATCGGTCAAGGTCGAGGACGATCCAACCCTGCGCAAGGGCGACATCGTCGCCGGCGCCGGCGGCCTCGTGGTCGCCAGCCGCAATGCCAACGACCGCCGCGGCGCGACGATGAATTTTTCGCCGCTGCCGGAGTCGATGCGCGCGAAATTCCGCCAGGTCCCGGTCGTGGCGAAGGAATAGCCTGCCGCTCCCGACCTTGCCGGAACGTCACCGATCGTGTGCGCCAGCGCGACGGTAAGGTCGCCGCGCGCGACCTTTCACGGGCCGCGCCCCCCCGTCTTCAAAGTCTTAAGGCCACCCCGGATCACCGAAAGATTGCGGATCGTCCTGATGTTGCAGTGGGTTGCTTCACGGGAACCAGCGTCGATGCCGTGCGTTAGGTAGCATCGGCAATTTGCCTGAAGGGGGCCTCGCGATGCTGGTCGGCGTACTCGTCACCTTTCTCGTCGTTATTCTCGTGCTTTATCTCATCAACATGCTGCCGATGGACGGCCGTGCGAAGCAGATCGCGCGCGTGGTCGTCATCATCATCGGTATCGTGTCGCTGCTGAAATATCTGGCGGTATTCTAGCGAAGGTTTTGTAGCCCGGATGAGTGAAGCGATATCCGGGAAGACGCAACAAAAGTCCCCGGATATCGCTTCGCTCATCCGGGCTACACCTCAAAACAAAAGCCCCGGCGTGAGCCGGGGCTTCGTTTGTGCTGCTTTAGTGCAGCCCTTTGAGCCAATCATCCACGTCCTGGCGAACCTGGTCCTTGGCCTTGCCATAGCGTTCCTGGAGCCGGCCTTCGAGCTGCTCGCGTCGACCCTCGATCAATTGGAGGTCGTCGTCGGTGAGCTTGGCCCATTTTTCCTTGGCCGAGCCCTTGAATTGCTTCCAGTTTCCTTCGATCCGATTCCAGTCCATGACCATCTCCCGTTGGTTGATGGCCGGACAACGCGGTCCCCGGCGCAGCCGTTCCGCGGCCCGCCGCGGCGTTTCGCCCGCAAAAAAGCCCCGGCGTAAACCGGGGCTCTTGAAGTTCTCGATCGGAGCTCAGCCCGTCGCCTTCGCCTCGCGGCGGCGCGCGGTGAGGATGTATTCGGTGTAGCCGTTCGGTTGCTCGCGGCCCTTGAAGATGAGGTCGCAGGCGGCCTTGAAGGCGACGCCGTCGAAGGCGGGTGCCATCGGCTTGTAGACGGGATCGCCCGCGTTCTGCTTGTCGACGACGACGGCCATGCGCTTCAGCGATTCCATCACCTGCGCCTCGGTGATCACGCCCTGGTGCAGCCAGTTGGCGAGATGCTGGCTGGAAATGCGCAAGGTCGCGCGGTCTTCCATCAGGCCGACGTCGTGGATGTCGGGCACCTTGGAGCAGCCGACGCCCTGGTCGATCCAGCGCACGACGTAGCCGAGGATGCCCTGGCAGTTGTTGTCGATCTCCTGCTTGACGTCATCTGGCGCCCAGTTCGATTTCGATACCGGGATGGTGAGGATGTCCGAGAGCTTCGCGCGCGGTCCGCCCCTGGTGAGCTCTTCCTGGCGCGCGATGACGTTGACCTGGTGGTAGTGCAGGGCGTGCAGCGTCGCGGCCGTCGGCGAGGGCACCCAGGCGGTGGTGGCGCCGGCCTGCGGATGGCCGAGCTTTTGCGCCAGCATATCCGCCATCTTGTCGGGCGCTGCCCACATGCCCTTGCCGATCTGCGCATGCCCGGGCAGGCCACAGGTCAGGCCCATGTCGACGTTCCAGTCCTCATAGGACTTGATCCACGCCTGAGCCTTCATCTCGTTCTTGCGGATCATCGGACCCGCCTCCATCGAGGTGTGGATCTCGTCGCCGGTGCGGTCGAGGAAGCCGGTGTTGATGAACATGATGCGCTTGGAAGCGCGCTGGATGCAGGCCTTGAGGTTGACGGTGGTGCGCCGCTCCTCGTCCATGATGCCGACCTTGAGCGTGTTTTCCGGCAGGCCCAGCATCTTCTCGACGCGATCGAAAATCTCGCAGGTCAGCGACACCTCGTCCGGGCCGTGCATCTTCGGCTTGACGATATAGGCCGAGCCGGTGCGGCTGTTCTTGACCTTGGAGTTGCCCTTGAGGTCGTGAATGGCTAGCAGGCCCGAGACGGCGGCATCCAGCAGGCCCTCGGGGACCTCCTCGCCCTTCTCGTCCAGCACCGCGTCGGTGAACATGTGGTGACCGCAATTGCGCATCAGGAGGAGGCTGCGGCCGTGCAGCGTCACCTCGCCCTTGCCGTCCGGTGTCGTGTAAGATCGGTCGGCGTTGAGCGCGCGCGTCAACGTCTTGCCGCCCTTCTCGAAATCGGCCGACAGCGTGCCGTTCATCAGGCCGAGCGTATTGCGGTAGACCAGCACCTTGTCGTCGGCATCGACCGCTGCGACCGAGTCTTCCATGTCGAGGATGGTCGAGACCGCCGCTTCCATGATCATGTCGGCGACGCCAGCCGGATCGTCCTTGCCGATGGCGCTGCTGCGGTCAATCTTGACCTCGACATGGAGGCCGTTGTTGACGAGCAGCACCGCGCTCGGCGCGGCGGCATCACCCTGGAAGCCCGCGAACTGTGCGGCGTTCTTCAGCGCGGTGGCGTTGCCGCTCTTCAGCTTCACCGCGAGCTGGCCCGCGACGACGCTATAGGCGGTGACGTCGGTGTGGCTGCCGGTTGCCAGCGGCACGGCACTATCGAGGAACGCCTTGGCCTTGGCGATCACCTTGTCGCCGCGTGCCTTGTTGTAGCCCTTGCCGCTTTCCGAGGGATCGTGCGGGATCGCGTCGGTGCCGTAGAAGGCATCGTAGAGTGAGCCCCATCGTGCATTCGCCGCGTTCAACGCGTAGCGCGCATTGGTGAGAGGCACGACCAGCTGCGGGCCGCAGATCTTGCCGATTTCCTCGTCCACATTGGCAGTCTCGACCTTCTGCGTCGCCGGTTCGGGGACCAGATAGCCGATCTCCTTCAGGAAAGCGGTGTAGGCATCGAGGTCAAAGGCCTTGCCCTTGTTGGCGCGGTGCCAGTCATCGATCTTGGCCTGCAGCGTGTCGCGGAATGCGAGTAACTCGCGGTTCTTCGGGCCCAGCTCCTTGATGATGGCAGCAAGCCCGGCCCAGAATGCATCCGGTGCAATCCCCGTTTTCGGGGCCGCTTCCTTGGCGATGAAATCGAACAGGACGGGAGCGATCTTCAATCCGTGGGCGTCGACGCGTTTCATGATGGGCTTTCTTGTTGGAAATGGCTGTTTTTGGCTGCCTTTGACCCTTGAGCAGCAAAATGCACCCACGAGGGGCGGCTTTCGGGACCTATTAGCCCCAAAATCGGGGCGGTGAGAAGACCCCCAAAGGTTTGTCAAAATGTCAAGGAAAGGGGGCGGCCCAGCGCACCGCTGTCATTCCCCGCGAAAGCGAGGAATCCAGGACGCCGCCACTTTTCCGTATCCCGACCCTGTCTCTGGAATATTGGGTCGCCCGGCCGAGCCGGGCGACGACAGCGGAGAGTAGGGCGGCCTCAGATATTCGCGGCGAGGTCCACGACCTCGTCGAACAGTATGCCGGTGGTCTTCAGCATCTGCTCGATCTCGTCCGCAGCCTCGGTCACCGTCCGTTTGGACGTATCGATCACCAGCTCGGCGGACTCCGGCGCCTCGTAGTCGTTGCCAATGCCGGTGAACGAGGCCAGCGCGCCGGCGCGTGCCTTCTTGTAGTGGCCCTTGGGATCGCGTTCCTCGCACACCTGCGCCGGCGTCGCGACGTGGATCTCGCGGAACGCAGTATCCGCGATGCGGCGCGCGGTGGCGCGGTCCTCGCGGGCCGGCGAGACCGCGGCGACGATGGCGATATGGCCGTTGCGGGCGAGATGCGTCGCGACCTCGGCGAGACGGCGGATGTTTTCGCTGCGGTCAGTGGCGGAGAAGCCGAGATCGCTGTTGAGCCCGGCGCGCAGCGTGTCGCCGTCGAGCAGGATCGGCGAGCCGCCATTGCTGAACAGCCGCCGCTCCAGCGCCTTCGCCAGCGTCGACTTGCCCGAGGCGGGCAGGCCCGTGAGCCAGACCACGGCGCCGTTGTGGCGATAGCGCGCGGAGCGCTCGTCCGGCCGCAGTGCCGATTCCACCGGCACGATGTCAACAGGCACGGCGCGCTGGCCGGCATCGACCGACAGAACCAGGCCGCCGCCGGCGATGCGGCCGGAGACCTCGATCACGAGGCGGCCGGTGCGCGGGTTCTCGGTGTAGGGATCGGTCGCGATCGGATTGGACAGGGAGATGTCGATCTCGCCGACGTGGTTGCGGCCGATCACCCTGTTCTCGGAGCTCGAGAGCTCGCCGGGATCGATCGCCTTCTCGATGGCGACCACGGTGGCGCGGCTCTCCTTCGGACCGCTGCGCACCAGGAGCTGGTCGCCCTTGGCCAGCGGCTTGTCGTGCAGCCAGAAAATGCGCGCGCGCAGCCGCCTCGTCTCGCGCGGGGCACTGCCTGCATGCGCGATGATGTCGCCGCGCTCGATGAACAATTCGCGGTCGAGCGTGATGCCGACCGAGCGGCCGGCGCCCTGTCGTCCCGCCAGCGGCGTCGCCGGCCAGCTCTCGACCGTCTTGATCCTGGCGATCTTGCCGGCCGGCATGATCACGATCTCGTCGCCGGCTTTGAGGCTGCCGGATTCGATGCGGCCCGCCACGATGCGACGGTCGTCGAATTTGTAGATCGCCTGCACCGGCAGGCGCAGCGCCAGCGCTTCCAACGCCCGCGCCGGCTCCAGCCGGTCGAGCGCCTCGACCACGGTCGGTCCCTTGTACCAGCCGATGCGGCCCGTGCGCTCCGCGACGCCGTCGCCGTCGCGCGCCGAGATCGGGATCACGGCGGTCGGCGTCACGCCGAGGCCGCTCAGATGCGCCGAAATCTCGTCGCTGATGTCCCTGAAGCGCGCGGCGGAGAAATCGACGCGGTCCATCTTGTTGACGACGACAGCCACCTGCTTCACGCCGAGCAGATGCAGGAGATAGCCGTGCCGCCTCGTCTGGTCGCGCACGCCCTCGAGCGCATCGATGATCAGCACCGCGCCGTCGGCCTGCGAGGCGCCGGTGATCATGTTGCGCAGGAACTCGGCATGGCCTGGCGCGTCGATCAGGACGATGTCGCGCGAATTGGTCCGGAAGCGGATCTGCGTGGTGTCGATGGTGATGCCCTGGTCGCGCTCGGTCTGGAGCGCATCGAGCAGGAACGACCATTCGAACGGCATGCCGCGCCGCGCGCTCACGGCCTTCAGCATTTCCAACTTGCCCTCGGGCAGGCTGCCGGTCTCGTGGAGGAGACGGCCGACCAGCGTGGACTTGCCGTGATCGACATGGCCGACGATGACGATGCGTACCTGGGGGCGCGTGGTGCCGTTCGGGGTGGCGGGCGAGGCAGGCGTGACGATCATGTTCATGGCCGCGTGGCGTCCTTGAGGTCAGAGATAGCCGGCGACGCGCAGGCGCTCGAAAGCGTCTTCGGTCTCGTGGTCGAGCGCGCGTCCGGCGCGCTCCGGCACCTTGGTCTGTTCGAGCTCGACCAGGATCTCGTCGATGCTCGAGGCGTTCGAGGCGACCGGGTTGGTGATGTCCTGATCGCCGAGCGAGCGATAGCGCTTGCCGTTCTTGGCGAGATACAGCGGGATGATGGGGATGTTCTCACGCTTGGTGTAGGCCCAGATGTCGGCCTCGGTCCAATGCAGGATCGGATGGATGCGCAGATGCGCGCCTTGCGGCGGCGAGGCGTTGAAATGATCCCAGAACTCCGGCGGCTGGTCGCGCACGTCCCAATTGCCTTCGAGGCCGCGCGGCGAGAACACGCGCTCCTTGGCGCGCGTCGCCTCCTCGTCGCGGCGGATGCCGGCGATCAGGCCGTCGAAGCCGTATTTGGCGAGCGCCATCTTGAGGCCTTCGGTCTTGCGCGCTGCGGAGCGCGCGGCCGGCGGCAGCGTCGGATCGACGGCATCGATCGGCGGGCAGGGCTCGACGCGCAGATCAAGCTCCCACTCCTTGCCGTAATGATCGCGGAAGCGATACATCTCCGGAAACTTCTTGCCGGTGTCGACGTGAAGGGCGGGGAACGGCATCTTGCCGAAGAAGGCTTTCCGCGCCAGCCAGATCATCACGTTGGAATCCTTGCCGAGCGACCACAGCAGGGCGATCTTCTTCAGGCGGGCGAAGGCCTCGCGGAAGATGTAGATGCTCTGTGCCTCGAGCTGGTCGAGGTGGTCCATGCTGGGGGCAAGCTCGGCAGAGAATTCCTGCGCACGCGCGCGCTCCGCCAGCGCCAGGTTGCTCATCCGATCAGCAGCGGAATCGTCCTTGAGAAGATGCATCTCTGCCACTTTGCGTTTGGAGGCGAAAATTCTATAGTTGCAATGCGGAAGAGAAGAAAAAAATTTCTCTTTGCGCACTCGAAACGAGACATATATAGAAAATAATTCCAGTCAACCCCGTTCGTGGGGAAGCGAGTAGCGCATGCGGTTCTTGCCGGTGTTTCTCGATCTCAAGGCCGGTCCGGTGGTTCTCATCGGCGCGGGCGAGCTTCTGCGCGCCAAGCTGCGTGTGCTCGCAGCGGCGGGCGCGCGTATCCGCGTGCATGCGATCGACGGCAATCAGGATCTGGGCCTCAGCTCCGAGGACGCCGCGCGCATTGAAATCGCGAGCGGCGATCCACTCACCGCTGATCTCTCAGGTGTCATCGCTGTCGTCTGCGCGGGTGCAGGCGATATCGGCGTGGCGATGTCGGCGCGCGCCAAGGCGCTCGGTCTGCCCGTCAACGTCATGGACGATCTCGAGCATTCCAGCTTCATCTTCCCGGCGATCGTCGATCGCGGTGATGTCGTGGTCGCGGTCGGCACCGGCGGCACCTCGCCGGTGGTGGCCCGGCGCGTGCGCGAGAAAATCGAGGCGCTGCTGCCGGCCCGCATCGGCGAGCTCGCCGAGTTCATCGGCGGGTTCCGCAAATCCATCAACGAACGCATCGCCGAGTTTCCGCTGCGCCGCCGATTTTGGGAGCGCGTCATTGACGGCCCGATCGGCTCGGCCGTGCTCGCTGGTCGCAAGGGCGAGGCGGACGCTGCGCTCAAGGCAATTGCCGATCCCTCGGAATTCGCGCGTGCCGACAAGCCGGAAGGCTCGATTGCGCTGGTGGGCGCCGGCCCCGGCGATCCCGATCTCCTCACCATCAAGGCGCTGCGCGCATTGCAGGATGCCGACATCGTTTTCCATGACGAGCTGGTTTCGCCCGAGATTCTCGACCGTATCCGCCGCGACACCACGCGCGTTGCGGTCGGCCGCCGCGTCGGCAAGCCCGGCATCGGCCAGGACGCCATCAACACGCGCATGATCGAGGCCGCGCAAGCCGGCCAGCGGGTGGTCCGGCTGAAGGGCGGCGACCCCTTTGTGTTCGGCCGGGGTGGTGAAGAGGTCGAAGCATTGCGCGCGGCAGGCATCGCCTACTCGATCATTCCCGGCATCACCGCGGGACTCGGCGGCGCTGCCGATTTCGAGGTGCCGCTCACCTATCGTCACGAAGCCACCCGCATCACCTTCCTCACCGCGCACAAGGCGCGCGACGCGGAAGTCGTGGACTGGTCGACATTGACCGACACCAGGATGACCGTCGTGGTTTACATGGGCATGACTGCCGCGCCCGCGATCCGCGCCGGGCTGTTTGCCGCCGGCCGCTCGCCGGAAACGCCGGTTGGTGTGTTCGCGCGTGTCACGCGGCCCGATGCGCAGGGCGCGATCGGCACGCTGCGCGATCTGCCCGAACTCGTGCGGCGGATCCAGGGTGGTCCCGCGATCCTCATCATCGGCGACGTGGTCCGGCATGCCGGCTCGCTTGGCCGTCAAACCTCCAAGAAAACCCCCAAGCAAATCATCTCTGACCTCCTGGATGCAGCCGAATGACCTCCCCCCTTGAACAGAAGAAAATCAAGATCGCCGGCCCCTCCGTCGTGACCGCCAACCGCACCTGGGACGGCATCGTGGTGTACCGCACCGCCGCCAGGAGCTGGTCCGCGGACCTCTCGGAAGCTGCGATCGTGCGCAACTCGGACGAGGCCAAGGCGTTGCTAGCGGAGTCCATGGCCGATGACGTCGGCGCGATCGGTCCTTATATCGCGCCGGTGCAGATCGGTGAGGATGGCAAGATCCTGCCCGGCAATCTGCGCGAACAGATCCGCCGCACCGGCGTCACCATCGGACAGCCGGCCCAGGTTTAAGGCACGCTCTTATGTACGCTTACGACGAAATCGACCGCACGCTCGTCAACGAGCGCGTCTCGGAGTTCCGCGACCAGGTGAAGCGGCGCCTCTCCGGCGAGCTCACCGAGGACGAGTTCAAGATCCTGCGGCTACAGAACGGCGTCTATCTGCAACTGCATGCCTACATGTTCCGCGTCGCGATCCCCTACGGCACGCTGGCGACCAACCAGCTGCGGGCGCTTGCCCATGTCGCGCGCAAATACGACCGCGGCTACGGCCATTTCACCACGCGGCAGAACATCCAGTTCAACTGGATCAAGCTCGCCGAGCTGCCGGACGCGCTCGAAGATCTCGCCAAGGTCGGCATCCATGCGATGCAGACCTCCGGCAACAACATGCGCAACGTCACGTCGGACCAGTGGGCCGGCGTTGCGCCCGGCGAGATCGAGGACCCCCGGATCTGGTCGGAGCTGATCCGTCAGCACACCACGCTGCATCCGGAATTCTCGTTCCTGCCGCGCAAGTTCAAGATCGCGATCACCGCGTCGGACCATGACCGCGCCGCGATCAAGATCCACGATATCGGCCTTCGGCTGATCAAGAACGAGAAAGGCGAGACCGGCTTCGAGGTGCTGGTCGGCGGCGGTCTCGGCCGCACGCCGTTCATCGCCAAGACCATCAAGCCCTTCGTGCACGGCCGCGACATCCTCAGCTACATCGAGGCCATCCTGCGCGTCTACAATCAGTACGGCCGCCGCGACAACATCTACAAGGCGCGCATCAAGATCCTGGTGCACGAGCTCGGCATCGAGAAGTTCTCCCGCGAGGTCGAGGAGGAGTGGCAGCATATCCGCAACTCCTCGCTCCAGATCGACGACGAGGTGATCGAGGACATCCGCTCGCGCTTCACCTATCCCGCTTACGAGAAGCTGCCGCACATGCCGGACGAGCTGCGTCAGGCCGCGGCCGATCCTGAGTTCGAAGCGTGGCGCAAGAACTCGGTGGCCCCGCATAAGGTGCAGGGCTATTCCATCGTCACGATCTCGCTGAAGCCGACCGGCGGACCTCCGGGCGATGCCACCGCCGAGCAGATGGATGCGCTGGCCGATCTCGCCGACAAATATTCGTTCGGCGAAATCCGCGTCGGCCACGAGCAGAACCTGGCGCTGCCGCACGTCGCCAAGCGCGACCTGCCGGCGCTGTGGAAGGCGCTCGACAAGTTTGGACTTGCGACGCCAAACGTCAATCTGATCACCGACATCATCGCCTGCCCGGGGCTCGACTACTGCTCGCTGGCGAATGCCCGCTCGATCCCGATCGCGCAGGAACTGACGCGGCGCTTCGCAAATCACGAGCTCGCCAATCTGATCGGCCGGCTGCACATCAACATCTCCGGCTGCATCAATGCCTGCGGCCATCACCATGTCGGCCACATCGGCATTCTCGGCGTCGAGAAGAACGGCGAGGAAGTCTACCAGATCACCATCGGCGGACGTGCCGACGAGAATGCCGCGCTCGGGACCTTGATTGGTCCCGGCGTCAAGTTCGACGAGGTCGCCGATGTCGTCGAGGACGTCGTGGAAGCCTATCTGGCACTGCGCGAGCGGCCGGAGGAGCTGTTCATGGATACCGTGAAGCGTCTCGGCGTCGAACCCTTCAAGGAGCGCGTCTATGCCACTCGTTAACGGCGGAAAGATCGTCGACGACGGCTTCGTCAAGCTCGCCGTCGATACGCCGCTGCCCGAGCGCGGCGACATCCTGGTTCCGGCCGAGCGTTTCCTCAGCGAGGCCGAAGGCCTGCTCGCGCGTGGCGGCAAGGTCGGCGTGATCTGGCCGAACAACCGCGACATCGCCGAGCTCGTGCCATATCTCGGCAAGCTCGCTACGGTCGCGCTGGTGTTCCCGACTTTCCGCGACGGGCGTGCTTACAGCCAGGCGCGACTGCTGCGAGAACGTTACAATTACCGCGGCGAGTTGCGCGCCACTGGCCAGGTGCTGCGCGACCAGTTCGTGTTCATGCTGCGCGCCGGGTTCGATGCCTTCGAGGTCAAGAAGCAGGCCGACGCCGAAGCCTTCATGCAGACGGCGAAGCGCTATTCGGTGTTCTACCAGCCGACCGGCGATGGCCGCATCACGGCGCTGCATCGGCGCATGCAGCTGCGCCACTCCGAAGGGGTCGGCACATGAACGCAATCGCGCCTCAGATGTCCTCCGCGTCCGCCTCCGCGCTGCCTTCGGCGGAAAAGCTCGATCGCGCCTTGCGCGATGCCTCGCCTGCGGAGGTCATTGCTGTGGCGCTGAAGACGGTCGGGCGCGACAATCTCGCGCTGGTGTCGTCCTTCGGGACGGAATCGGCGTCGCTTCTGAAAGTGATGGCGGACGTCGATCCGGCGATCCCGGTGATCTTCCTCGATACCGGCTGGCTGTTCGAGGAGACGCTCGCCTACCGCGACACGCTGATCGAAATGTTGGGCCTGACGGACGTCCGCTCGATCAAGCCGGCCGACGAGACGTTGGCGCGCGACGATCCCGGCCGCGACCTCTGGTTCTCCGATCCCGATGCCTGCTGCCGCATCCGCAAGGTGGAACCGCTGGCGCGTGCGCTCAAGCCGTTCTCGGCCTGGCTCAATGGCCGCAAGCGGTTTCAGGGCAGTGCACGCGCCGACATTCCCGTCGTCGAGAGCGACGGCGCACGGCTGAAATTCAATCCCTTCGCCAACGCTTCGCGCGAGGAGATCGAGGCGATCTTCATGCGCGCCGGATTGCCGCGGCACCCTCTGGTTGCGTCGGGATTCCTGTCGGTGGGATGCATGCCGTGCACCAGCAGAACGGTCGAGGGCGAGGATTCTCGCGCCGGCCGCTGGCGGGGCCGCGCCAAGACAGAATGCGGCATTCACACGATGAAGGTTTCGTAGCACGGTTGCGCTGCCACGCCGCGAACAAGAAAATCCGGTTCCGTTGACTCGAGCGCCTTTCGCCCCGAGTTATGCCTGCCATCGATGACGCCGATGTCGTCGAGGTGAATGGAGATGGACATGATGCGTCGTATCGTTCCGCTCGCTGCAGGTCTCCTCTGGGCAAGCTCGGCTTTCGCCGCCGACGTCAATCTTTTGAACGTCTCGTACGATCCGACGCGGGAGCTCTATAGCGAGTTCAACAAGGCTTTCGCGACTTCCTTTCGCAAGGAGACCGGCAAGAGCGTCGAGATCAAGCAGTCGCATGGTGGCAGCGGCTCGCAGGCGCGCGCAGTGATCGACGGATTGCAGGCCGATGTGGTGACCCTCGCGCTCGCCTTTGACATCGATGCCATCGCTGCCAAGGGCCTGGTCGGGGCGGATTGGCAAAAGCGTCTGCCGCAGAACTCATCGCCCTATACCTCGACGATCGTCTTCCTGGTGCGCAAGGGCAATCCCAAGGGCATCAAGGACTGGGACGATCTGATCAAGCCGGGCGTTGCCGTGATCACGCCGAACCCGAAGACCTCGGGCGGCGCGCGCTGGAATTATCTCGCGGCCTGGGGCTTCGCGCAGAAGAAGCTCGGCTCGGCCGACAAGGCCAAGGATTTCATCGGAAAACTCTATCAGCAGGTGCCGGTGCTTGATACCGGCGCGCGCGGTGCTACCGTGACCTTCGTCGAGCGTGGCGTCGGCGACGTGCTGCTCGCCTGGGAGAACGAGGCGCACCTCGCTTTGAGGGAGTTCGGCTCAGCGAAGTTCGAGATCGTGGCGCCGCCACAATCGATCCTGGCCGAGCCGCCGGTCGCGATCGTCGACAAGGTTGCCGACAGGAAGGGCAATCGCAACGTCGCGGATGCCTACCTCCGGTATTGGTATACGAGGGAAGGTCAGGAAATCGCCGCGCGCAATTTCTACCGCCCGCGCGATGGCGAAATCGCCAAGAAGTATGAAAATGCCTTCGCCAAGGTCGAACTGTTCACGATCGACGACGTTTTTGGCGGTTGGACGAAGGCCCAGAAGGAACATTTCGCCGATGGCGGCGTCTTTGATCAGATCTACAAGAACTGATCAGGCGCTGTCTTAGGAGGCTTTTGCGGGGGGGCCTGGTGAGCGCAGTTGCAGCACGACGCCGGACATTGCCGGGCTTCGGTCTCACCATGGGACTGACGCTGACCTGGCTGTCCGTGATCATCCTGATTCCGCTCGCCGGCCTGTTCCTGAAATCGCTCGAACTCAGCCCCGAGCAGTTCTGGAATATCCTTTCCAGCCGACGCACCCTGAACGCGCTCCGCGTCTCGTTCGGCCTCGCCTTTGCGGCGGCCTGCGTCAATCTCGTCATGGGCAGCATCATCGTCTGGGCGCTGGTGCGCTACCGCTTCCCGGGCCGGCGGCTGTTCGACGCCATCGTGGATGTGCCGTTCGCGTTGCCGACGGCGGTCGCCGGCGTGGCCCTGACTGCGCTGTTCGCGGAGAAAGGCTGGCTGGGCGCGCCGCTCGCCGCGCTCGGCCTCAAGGTGGCGTTCACGCCGCTCGGCATCTTCGTCGCCATGATCTTCATCGGTATTCCCTTCGTGGTGCGCACGGTGCAGCCGGTGCTCCAGGATCTCGACCCCGAGATCGAGGAAGCTGCCGGCAGCCTTGGCGCCAGCCGCTGGCAGACCATCATCCGCGTGATCCTGCCTTCGCTGGCTCCGGCGCTGCTCACCGGCCTCGCGCTCGCCTTCGCCCGCGCGGTCGGCGAATACGGCTCGGTGATCTTCATTGCCGGCAATCTGCCCAACGTCTCCGAGATCGCGCCGCTCCTGATCGTGATCCGGCTCTCCGAGTTCCGCTACGCCGATGCGACCGCGATCGCGGTGGTCATGCTCGTCGTCTCCTTCGTCATCATCTTCGCCGTCAACCGGCTGCAGCGTTGGGCGCAAAGCCGGATCCCGGCGCGCTGAGGGCGGATCATGACGATGCAGATCGCAGATTCCATATCGCTCTCGGCCTCCGACGCGAAGGCGCGTGCGCAGGCGGCGGCAGCTCGGGACAATCTGCGTACCGAGCCGCGCGCGGTGCGCATCGCCATCATCGCGCTCGCGATGATCTTCCTCACGGTCTTCGTCGTGCTGCCGCTCGTCGTCGTGTTTGCGCAGGCGTTCTCGAGAGGCATCGCCGCCTATCTCGCCGCGCTCGCCGAGCCGGAGGCGCTGGCCGCAATCAGGCTGACCTTGCTGGTCGCCGCGATTTCGGTAGGCCTCAATCTGCTGTTCGGCCTCGTCGCGGCCTGGGCCATCGCCAAGTTCGATTTCCCGGGCAAGACGTTCCTGATCACGCTGATCGACCTGCCTTTCTCCGTAAGCCCGGTGATCTCGGGCCTCGTCTTCGTGCTGCTGTTCGGCGCACAGGGCTATTTCGGCAGCTGGCTGCGCGACCACGACATCCAGATCCTGTTCGCGGTGCCCGGCATTGCGCTCGCCACCACCTTCGTCACCTTTCCCTTCGTGGCCCGTGCGCTGATCCCCCTGATGCAGGAGCAGGGCACGCAGGAGGAGGAGGCCGCGATCTCGCTGGGCGCCTCGGGATTCCAGACCTTCTTCCGCGTCACGCTGCCCAACATCAAATGGGGCGTGCTCTACGGCGTCCTGCTCTGCAACGCCCGCGCGATGGGCGAGTTTGGTGCCGTCTCCGTGGTTTCAGGCCACATTCGCGGCGAGACCAACACGATGCCGCTGCTTGTCGAAATTCTCTACAACGAGTACCAGTTCGTCGCCGCCTTCGCGATCGCCTCGCTGCTGGCGATGCTGGCGCTGATCACGCTGATCGTGAAAACTGTTCTCGAACGCCGTCTGGACGAAGGGCAAGACCCGAATGACCATTGAAGTCAGGAATCTCGTCAAGTCGTTCGGCAGCTTCAAAGCCCTCGACGGCGTCGATCTCAAGGTCGACAGCGGCGAGTTGGTGGCGTTGCTCGGTCCGTCCGGCTCCGGCAAGACCACGCTGCTGCGGATCGTCGCCGGGCTCGACTGGCCCGATTCCGGCGAGCTCTTCATCAATGGCGAGGACGCGCTGGCGCAGGGCGCGCGCGAGCGGCATGTCGGCTTCGTGTTTCAGCACTACGCGCTGTTTCGCCACATGAGCGTGTTCGAGAACGTCGCCTTCGGCTTGCGCGTGCAGCCGCGTGCGATCCGGAAGGATGAAGCGACCATTCGCGCGCGCGTCAAGGAACTGCTCGATCTCGTGCAACTCGACTGGCTCGCCGAGCGCTATCCGAACCAGCTCTCCGGCGGCCAGCGCCAGCGCATCGCGCTCGCCCGCGCGCTCGCGATCGAGCCGCGCATCCTGCTGCTCGACGAGCCCTTCGGCGCACTCGATGCCAAGGTGCGCAAGGAGCTGCGAAGGTGGCTGCGTGCGCTGCATCACGAGATCAACGTCACCTCGATCTTCGTTACCCACGACCAGGAGGAGGCGCTGGAAGTCGCCAACCGCGTCGTGGTGCTGGACAAGGGCCGGATCGAGCAGATCGGCTCGCCCGATGACGTCTATGAAAGTCCCGCGACCGCCTTCGTCCACGGCTTCATCGGTGAATCCATCGAGCTGCCGGTTGAGGTCGTGGGTGGTGCTATCACGCTCGGCGGCCGGCCGCTTCGGCTTGCCGCAGACGGGCTTGCGCCTGGCGCGTCGAGGCTGTTCGTGCGGCGACATGACATGCTGGTCGGCCCGCCCGGCAGCGGCGCCTTCGAGGGCGCGGTCCGGCATGTCCGCAATTTCGGCCCCGTGCAGCGGGCCGAGGTCGCGCTCTCGGGCGGTGAAACCATCGAGATCGACGCCCCCCGTGATAGGGAACTGCGCGCCGGCGACACCATCGGCCTTGAGCCCCGCCGCTACCGGATATTTGCGGGTTAAGGCACCCGGCATTCCGGGGCGCGCGTCAGCGCGGACCGAGAGTCTCATGGAGCGATATTCCGGGTTCGATGCTTCGCATCGCCCGGAACGACCCGCGCCGATTTTCTTCAAAATTCACCTTTCAGCCACGGTTGGTATGCAACAACGGCCCCTCATTTGGGGGCCTCGATTCATGCGCGCTGCGGCCGCAATTCTCATCACTTTGCTGCTCGCCGGCTGCGCCGGCAACGAAGCACCGGTCCAGCAGCCGTCCATGTATGCCGACATGGCGGTCCCGGGCTCCAAGCTCGATGCGCAGGCGGCTGCCGTGATGATCTCGCAATACCGACAGAACAACGGGCTCGGCACCGTCATGATCGATCCTGATCTGATGCGGCTCGCCGAGTCCCAGTCGGGTGCGATGGCGGCGGCCAACAAGATGGACCACGACGTCCGCGCGCCGCTGGCCAAGCGTCTGGCCACCGGCGGGTATCCCGCGACCGTGGCAGTCGAGAACGTTTCGGCCGGCTATCATACGCTGGCGGAAGCGTTTTCCGGCTGGCGCGACTCGCCGCCTCACCGCGCCAACATGCTCAAGGGCGGTGTCACAAAATTGGGCATTGCGGCGAGCTATGCTCCCGGCACCAAATACAAGGTGTTCTGGACCATGATCCTGGCCTCGACGGAGCCTCGATAAGCAAGACTTGATCCCGGGATGCATTGACGCCGCGGCGGGGTGTCGCCACGGTGACCAGCCTTTTGCTATTGTTCCCGAATGACAGATCATAGTCCCGCCATTGCAACGATCCCGACGAATGCGCAACGCGTCCTGGTCCTCCAGGGCGGCGGCGCGCTCGGCTCTTACCAGGCCGGCGCCTATCAGGCGCTGTGCGGCTACGGCTTCGAGCCGGAATGGGTGGCCGGCATCTCCATCGGCGCGGTCAACGCCGCCATCATCGCCGGCAATGAGGGGCAGACGCGGGTCAAGCGGCTCAAGGAATTCTGGGAGATGGTCTCGGCACCCGTGCCGTGGAAGCCTCTCGGCAAGAGCGACCACAGCCGCGAACTGTTCAATTCGACCAGTGCTGCGCTGATTGCGACCTTCGGCGTGCCCGGCTTCTTCACCCCGCGCATTCCGCCGGCGCCGCTCTGGCCGCCTGGGCATCCCGAAGCGGAAAGCTATTACGACACCTCGCCGCTCAAGAAGACGCTGGAGCGTCTCGTCGATTTCGACCGCATCAACGATCTGAAGACGCGGCTGTCGGTCGGCGCGGTCGGCGTCACCTCGGGCAATTTCAAGTATTTCGATAATTACGAGTTCAAGAAGCTCGGCAAGACCATCGGCCCCGAGCACATCATGGCCTCTGGTGCGTTGCCGCCGGGCTTTCCGTCCGTCGTCATCGACGGCGAGCATTATTGGGACGGCGGCATCGCCTCCAATACCCCGCTCGACTACGTGCTCGATACCGAGCTCGACCGCGACATGCTGATCTTCCAGGTCGACCTGTTTTCCGCGCGCGGCGATCTGCCGAACTCGCTGCTGGAGGCGGCCGAGCGCGAGAAGGACATTCGCTATTCCAGCCGCACGCGGATGAACACCGACAAGAACAAGCAGCTGCACAACGCCCGCCGGGCCGTGCGCGACCTCATCGGCAAATTGCCGGACTATCTCAAGAACGATCCTTCGGTCGAATTCCTGGCGAAAGTGTCGCGCGAAAGCACCGTCACGGTGGTGCATCTGATCTACCGCAGCAAGAACTACGAATCCTCGTCCAAGGATTACGACTTCTCGCATGTTGCCATGGTCGAGCATTGGGAAGCCGGCGTGCGCGACGTGCATCTGTCGATGCGCCACAGGGACTGGCTCGAGCGGCCGCAGTCCGGCGAGACCATGGTGACCTACGATCTCACGGGGGACGTCTCCGCGCCCCCGGCAAAAAGGAGCGAATAGAATGGGTAGTCTGTCAGGCAAGAACGCCGTCGTGACCGGATCGACCAGCGGCATCGGGCTCGCTTACGCGCGCGCCTTCGCCGCCGCCGGTGCCAATGTCGTCATCAACGGCTTCGGCTCGGCCGAGGACATCGAGAAGGAACGCGCCAAGATCGAGTCCGACTTCAAGGTCAAGGCGATCTACTCGCCTGCCGACATGACCAAGCCCGCCGAGATCGCCGGCATGATCGCGCTCGGCGAGAAGACGTTCGGCTCGGTCGACATCCTGGTCAACAACGCCGGCATCCAGTTCGTCTCGCCGATCGAGGAGTTTCCGCCGGAGAAGTGGGACCAGATCATCGCGATCAACCTGTCCTCGGCCTTCCATGCCATCCGTGCCGCCGTCCCCGGCATGAAGAAGAAGGGCTGGGGCCGCATCATCAACACGGCATCCGCGCATTCGCTGGTCGCCTCGCCCTTCAAGTCGGCCTACGTCTCGGCCAAGCACGGCATCGCCGGTCTCACCAAGACCGTGGCGCTGGAGGTCGCGACCCACAAGATCACCTGCAATTGCATCAGCCCCGGTTATGTCTGGACGCCGCTGGTCGAAAAGCAGATCCCCGACACGATGAAGGCGCGCAATCTGACACGCGAGCAGGTCATCAACGACGTGCTGCTCGACGCGCAGCCCACCAAGGAGTTCGTCACCTCCGAACAGGTCGCGGCGCTCGCGCTGTTTCTGTGCAGCGACGATGCCGCGCAGATCACCGGCACCAATCTCTCCATCGACGGCGGCTGGACCGCAGAGTAAGCACGACGATGCAGTACCGGATGGTGGGCAAAGGCGCATTGCGCCATGCCCACCATGCGTCCCCCAGCGAGGTGAAATGGTGGGCAAGCCTTCGCTTTGCCAACCCTCCGATTCCGTCGTCCGGTCCCGGCTTCAATGGCTCCAGGCCAGCGCCGTCACGATGGCCGACGACAAATTCAGTTCCGCAAACATGATCTTGCCGGCGACCACGAACAGTACGCAGGCAAGCGTCAGCCGCAGCACCGTCTCGGGTACGCGCGTCGCGCTGAAGCTGCCGATGATGATGCCGGGCAGGGAGCCCAGCAGCAGCACGCCCATCAGGGCCCAGTCGACGTCACCGAGCGCCCAGTGTCCGATGCCGGCAACCAGTGTCAGCGGCACCGCATGGGCGATGTCGGAGCCGACGATGGTCACCATCGGCAGGCGCGGATAGAGCAGCAGCAGCACGGTGACGCCGACCGCGCCGGCGCCGACAGAGGAGATCGAGACCAGCACGCCCAGCACGACGCCGGTGATCACGGTCGCAATCAAGGTGGTGCGCTCGTCGACCTGTTCGAGACGCTTTCGGTAGCGGTCCATGATCGACTTGCGAAAAATCAGCGAGGTCGCAGTCAGCAGCAGCGCAAGGCACAGCACCAGATTGACCAGGCTGCGCTCGGCATCGCTCTTGAGGTCGAGCTTCCACAGCACCAGCAGCGTCACCGCGCTGGCAGGAATGCTGCCGCAGGCGAGCCGCAGTACCGCCGGCCAGTGCACGCTGCGCGACCAGCCATGGACGACGCTGCCGCCGGTCTTGGTGGCGGCGGCATAGAGCAGGTCGGTCCCGACTGCGGTGGCGGGGTGGACGCCGAACAACAGGATCAGCAGCGGTGTCATCAACGAACCGCCGCCGACGCCGGTCATCCCGACGAGCAGGCCGACGCCGAATCCGGAGGCGACGTAAAGTGGATCGAACATATCAGGGGAATCTTAGGTTCATCTCGTCAGGTCGGCAATACGACGTAGAATAAACCTTCCCTGACATGCAAGTCGTTGGACTAAATGAGAAAAATCTTTCCGCGCCGGGGCGAGGGGCAGTCGTTTCGCCCAACTCGGTGCCCTCTTGCGAAACAGCCGTTCGCCGCGCTCACGCGCCGACGCCGAGGAAATCCCGTGCCAGGTCAGGGTTTGCGGTAAGCTCGGCGGAGGTGCCCTCGAACACCACGTGGCCGTTGTTGAGGCCGTAGACGCGGGTGGCGAAGCTCAGCGCTGCGGCGACATTCTGCTCCACCACGATCATGGTGCGGCCTTCGCGCGCGAGGCTGGCGGCAACGTCGACGAGGTCGCGCACGATCAGCGGCGCCAGGCCCTCGAACGGCTCGTCGAGCAGGATGATGCGGGCGTCCCGGATCAGCGCGCGGGCGATTGAGAGCATCTGCTGCTCGCCGCCCGACAACGTTCGCCCGAGAGACTTGCGTCGTTCCTTCAGGCGCGGAAACACACCGTAGATGCGCTCGAACGACCAAGCGTTCGGTGCGGTCAAGGCCGCGATGCGCAGGTTTTCCTCTACCGTCAGGCCGCCGAAGATCGCGCGCTCCTCAGGGACAAGCTGCACGCCCATGTTGGCGATGGCGGATGGAGCGAGACCGCTGATGGGCTTGCCATCGAGCCGGATCTCGCCACTCCTCGGGGCGAGCACGCCCATGATCGAGCGCAGCGTCGTGGTCTTGCCGGCACCGTTGCGACCGAGCAATGCCACGACCTCGCCCTCCTCGACCCGGATCGAGAGGTCGAACAGGACATGGGAATCGCCGTAGAGCGTGTTGATGCGGTCGACTTCAAGCAGGCTCATGCGCGTGAAGCCCTCCGAGGTAAGCGTCCTGAACCTGCTGGTTGCCGCGGATCTCGTCCGCGGTGCCGTCGGCGAGCAGGCGGCCTTCGTAGAGCACGGTGATGCGCTCGGCGAGGCCGAAGATCGCGTCGAGGTCGTGCTCGACGATGACGATGGTGCAGGTCCGGGCGATGTCGCGGATGAGTGTGCAGGTCGCGGCGCGTTCGGACGGGCTCATGCCGGCAAGGGGCTCGTCGAGCAACAGCACCTTCGGGCTCGTCGCAAACGCCATGCCGATCTCGAGCCGCCGCTTCTCGCCGTAGGCGAGGATGTGCGCCGGCGTGTCGGCGCGTGCGGTAAGATCGAGCAGCGCCATGATCGCGTCGATCTGTGCCTCCACCTCCGGCAGGCTGTCGGCCGTTCGCAGCAGGTCGATCCGCAGCGGTCCGCGGCAACGCGCCAGGGCGGCGATGCGCAAATTCTTCCGCACCGAGAGATTCGGAAAGAGCTGGTTCAACTGGTTGGACTTGGCGATGCCGAATTGCGCGGTCCGGCTGACGCCGTGGCCGGTCACTTGCGATCCGAACAACAGTACATGACCCGAGGTCGGGCTGACCTCGTCCAGCAGCATCTTGAACAGCGTACTCTTGCCGGCGCCGTTCGGGCCGATCACGGCATGAATGGAGCCGCAGCGCACCTTGAACGAGACGCCGTCGACTGCTTTCAGCCCGCCATAGTGCCGTGCCAGCGCGCAAGCTTCCAGGGCAATGTCGCTGTCGCCGGTGGCGGGTGAGGGCAATGGCAGGGCAGTGTCGCGCCCCCTGCTCGATGCGGTTTTCACAGCGCCGCCGGCCTCGATCGCCTCGGTTGCGGCCTCCGCGGCCCGACGTGCGGAAAGGGTCCGGCGCTCGGTCAACCAATGGATGATCTCGCCGCAAATGCCGCGGCGCAGGCCGACGACCAGCACAATGAAGGCGATGCCGAGCACCAGCTTCCACAGCGTGGTGAGGCCGGGAATGAGTTGGAGATTGTCGCGCAGCCAGAGCCAGACCGCGGCGCCGACCAGCGGTCCGATCAGGGTGTTGGCGCCGCCGACGATGGTCTGGACCACGAGCTGGCCGGACGTCTCCAGCGAGAATGCATCCGGCGGCATGTAGCTCTGGAACGAGCCGAGCAGGCCGCCGGCGAGTCCCGCATAGAGCGCGGCGACGACGAAGGCTGTGAGCTTGTAGGCCGGCACGTTGTGGCCGAGCATCGCAACGCGCGCGGTGTTCTCCTTGATCGCGAGCAGGATCGCGCCCACGGGAGAGCGGACGATGCGGCGTGCCAGCACGTAGCCACCGAAAAAGATCACCGCGAACAGCACATACATCGGCAGACCTGCGCCGATGCGGACGGCATGCTCGCCGAAGCCGAGCACGGGAACCGGCACCCCCGGAATGCCGTTTTCGCCACCCGTGTAGTGCGACAGCGGCGAGTTCTCGATGAAATAGGCCATCTGGCCGAACGCCAGCGTGATCATCGTGAAGTAGATGCCGATGCGGCGCACCGCGAGCCAGCCGACGACCAGCCCGAATGCGCCGGCCGATATTGTGCCGGCGGCGAGCGCCAGCCACACGCTGCTCAGCGTGCCGGAGACCAGCAGATATGCCGTGACGAAGCCGCCGACGCCGTAGAACGCGGCCTGGCCGAATGACAGGAGGCCGGCGAGGCCAAACAGGATGTCGAAGCCGAGCCCGATCAGTCCCCAGTTCAGCACCCGCGTCAGCAGGTCGACGGAGAAGCCGAGATGGGGCAGCACCACCGGTGCCGCAATCAGCGTGGCAAGAATCGCGAGCTCCGGAATGTGGCTCCGCAGCCCGTCCGATCGCGACTTGTTCATACCCGTCCTTCCGAGCCGAACAGGCCCTGCGGGCGCAATACCAGGAGCAGCGCCATCAGCGCGTAGAGCATCACTTCCGAATAGGAGGAGTTGAACGCGCTGGTGAGGCTGATGATCTCGCCGGCGATCAGCCCGCCGACCACGGCGCCCGGGAATGAGCCGAGGCCGCCGAGCACGATCACGACGAAGGACTGCGCCATGAAATTCGCACCCATGTCCGGTGTCACCGCGACGACCGGCGCGTACAGCATGCCGGCGAGACCGACCGCGACGACACCGATCGCGAACACCAGCAGAAAGGTGCGCCGCAGATTGATGCCGAGGATGCCGACCATGCCGGGGTTCTCGATTCCGGCGCGAACCACGAGACCCATCGAAGTGCGGTAGAGCACGAGATAGAGGCCGACCAGCAGCGTTGCGATGATGGCGATGAGCTGGAGACGGTAGGTCGGATAGATCAGGAAGCCGAGCTGCGTTGCGCCCTGTCCCCATGACGGCGTCGGCACGCGCTGCGCGTTGCCGCCGAAGACGGCGCGCATGCACTCCACGAGCACGATGCCGATGCCGTAGGTGACGAGGATCTGGTCTTCATGCGGCCGCCCGTAGAAGAAGCGGATGATCAGACGCTCGAGCATGAAGCCGAGAACCAGCATGAAGCCGCAGCCGACCGCGATCGCCAGCAGGAACGACTGGGTGTATTGCAGCATGACGAAGGCGGCATAGGCACCCACGGCGAACAACGCGCCGTGGGCGAAGTTCAGGACACCGAGCGTGCCCAGGATGATCGTCAGGCCGCTGCTGACGAGCGCCAGCAGCGATCCGAGGGCGAGGCCGTTGAAGGCCTGCGAGGCGAGGGCGGGCCAGCTTGGCATCCGGGCGGCTCAGGTAAGGGGGCCGAGCTTGCAGCCGAACAGGTCCGGCGGATTCATCACGCTCTCGCCTTCGGCGACGTCGACGATCTCGTAATAGTCCTCGGGCCCCTTCATCGCCGCCGGCGCCTTGCCGCGCAGGACCGGGATCGGCCGCACCATCTGGTGATCCTCGGCGCGGAAGTAGACCTTGCCGATCGAGGTCTCGTAGGGCTGCTCCTTCGAGACTTCCATCGCCTTGATGACCTCGACCGGATTGAAACTCTTCACCCGCTCGACAGTCAGCGCCCAGAGATAGGTCTGCATGTATCCGATATGGGCGCCCCAACGCGGGTGATATTTGTTCTTCGCGACGAAGGCGTCGACGAAGGCTTTCGCGAGCGGATAGCGGTCCGACAGCGTCCACCAGAAGTCGCAGGTGCCATAGACGCCCTGCATGATTTCGGCACCGAGCTCCTTGTCCTGGAACGAGGACAGGTTCGGCACCACCAGCTTCATCTTCTTGAGCACGCCGAACTGCTCGGCTTGCTTGGTCGAGGCGACCGCATCGGCGCCGAAGGCGATGTTGACGAACACGTCGGCGCCGCTGTTGGCGATGTTGAGCAGGGCCGAGGAATAGTCGGTGGTGCCGAGCGGAACCACTTCCTTGGTGACCTGCTGCCAGCCCTGTTCCTTGGAGAACTTTGCGAAGCTGTCATACACCGTATGACCGTATGTGTAGTCCGGCACCAGGAAGGCGGTCTTCATGTTCTTGCCGAGCGCCTTGGCAACGACGGGCGCGAGCGCCTTGGCGGCCATGTAGGCGTTCTGCTGCGAACGGAAGCCGTAGCGCTGGCAGTTCTTGCCGGTGACGTCGTTGGAGCCGGCGATGCCGACCATGTACAGCACCTTTTCGCGCGAGCCCAATTCCTCCAGCGCGATCGCGCTGGCGCTCGATACCGAACCTGAGAGCATGATCGCCTTGTCGCGCTGGATGAACTGCGTGGCGCTCTGTACGTCGAGATTCGGTTTGCCCTCGGTGTCAGACACCTTGTAGCGGATCTGGCGGCCGAGCACGCCCTTGCCTTGCAGGCCCCATTTCTTCGAGGCATCACTGCCCGCGTTGATCTCCGAGATCGCAAGCTCGTAACCAAGCTTGAGATCGCCGCCGTCACCGGAGAAAACGCCGGTGAGCGGAATGGTCAGTCCGACGAAGACCGAGTCGGCGGTGACGCCGTCCGGGAAGGTACCGATGCTGGCCGGCGTCTGCGCCCAGGCGGCGCTACCTGGAAGCACGAGACCGGCAGCGGCGCCCGCGCTTCCGAGCAGAATCTGACGACGATCAAGCTTCATGACTCACCTTCCATGTTTCATCACCGCCGGATCGGCCGGTGGATTTGCGGTTGGGTAGGAGCCGGGCTCACGACCCGGCATCGATGTGATCGCTCTCCGCGTCCGGCTGGGACGCCGCGCCTCCGGTGAAGGACACGGGATTGAGCCGGCGGCGGTTGACGCTGAGATCGAAAATGTCGAATCGGTTGTAGTAGCCGACCACGTCATGAAACTGCTTGGGCTCGACGCAGCGGTTGAGATCGATCTCGGCGTAGAGGATGCCTTCCTCGTCGCGCAGCGCCTCGCCGATCTGCTCGCCGGTCGGATCGAGGAAGAAGGTTTCCGCACGCGGTGTCGCGTCGAGCACGGCGGCGGCGGAGGCGTCGCGCGCCACCAGCATGTCGCGCGCCGCCTTGTCGAGCACACCTGCGGTGACGAGGCCGAACACCTTTGCTTCGAAGCAATGCGCGCTCGCCCGGATCCGGGTGGCTGCTGCGATGTGGTAATTGCCGCCGCCAGCCGGCCGGCGGGTCGGCCAAACCGGCGGCCAGCTCGAAATATGAAGTTGCTCACCCTGCGCCATCAGCGAATAACGTGCCAACGGGTTGGTGTTCTCGCCGCAGATCAGTTGCCCGATCTTGCCGAGCCTGGTGTCGACGACGCGCAGGCCCGCCCCGTCGCCGCCGCTCCAGATCAGCTTCTCGTAGAAGGTCGGCACCAGCTTGCGGTGGTGGTTGAGGATCTCGCCGTCCTCGCCGATCAAGAGGTTGGAATTCCAGATGGCACCGACGCTCGCCGCTGACTTCTCGCTGATCCCGATCGACACCACGACGCCGAGCGCGCGCGCTTCGTCGCGGATCGCCTTGATCTCGGGGCCGTCGACCAGCACAGACTGGTCCGCCATGCGGACGAACAGGTCGTGATTGTCGATCGGAGCCCAGAGCGCAGCCCATACCGGGAATGCGGGAATGAACGTCTCGGAGAATGCCACGATCTCGGCGCCCGCGGCGGCTGCCTCACGGATGAGCGAGATTGCCTTCTTTGTGGTCGCCGAGCGGTCGAGAAACACCGGCGCGGCATGGACCGCGGCGGCCTTGAAGCGAGGAAGCATGGCTTTGTCCTTGGTTCAGGACAGGCTAGTGGGCTCCCCGGGGGCGCCGATACAGACAATCCTGCAAGACGGCTTGCAGAGGGCGACAATCCGCCCCACCGTACGTCGCTGGCACAGCGCTTGCTGTCTGGTGGGGCATGCAGGAGTTCAACTCACTCGATTGGGACGACCTCAAGATATTCCTTCACGCGGCCCGCGGCGGAAGCCTGGGCAGCGCGGCCAAGCGTCTGCGGGTCGACCAATCCACCATCAGCCGGCGGATCGCGCATCTCGAATGCACCCTGGGCGCGACGCTGTTCGAGCGTTCACCGCAGGGGTTGCGTGTCAACGAGGCCGGCGAGCGCCTGCTCTGTCACGCCGAGCGGATCGAGAGCGCCGTCATTGCGATGCATCAGGACGTGCAGCGCGGCGGCAGCCGGATGGCGGGCCGCGTCCGGCTCGCAACGATGGAAGGTATCGCCTCGCTCTATCTCGCATTTCGCTTCGCACCGCTGCGGCAACGTTATCCCGATCTCACCCTCGAGCTCCTGACCTCGCCGCAGGCGGTCTCGGTCAATCGTCGCGAGGCCGATATCTTCCTGAGCTTCTTCCGTCCGCCGGGACAGGGCATGGCGTCGGAGCGGCTCGGCAGCTTTCAGCTCGCCCTCTACGGCTCACAGGATTATCTGGCACGGGAGGGCATGCCCGAACGGCGCGCGGACCTCGCGCGCCACAGCTTCGTCACCTACATCGACGATTTGATCCAGCTAGACTCAGTGCGCTGGCTCGACGACATCATCCGCAATCCTCCCGTCAGCTTTCACTCCAACAGCATGATCGCGCAGATGAACGCCGCGGCCGGCGGCATCGGCCTCGTGCTGCTGCCGAGCTTTGCGGTGGCTGGTCGCAGCGATCTGGTCCCAGTGTTGCACGAGAAGATGTCGACGACGCGCGACGTCTGGATCAACGTCCACAGCGACCTCCAGTTCGTGCCGCGCATCCGCGCCGTCTCGAGCTACCTCAAGGCGATGTTCAAGTCCGACCCGCTGATGCAGGCGGATACGTCAGGCCGCAAGATGCTCGACGCGCTGCTGGTGGCGGATGCCGCGGTCGTCGCATTTCAGAGCGGCTGAAGGCGCGACGACCTAAGCCGTGCGGCCGCCGAACGCCAGCACGTGCAGGCCGAGCCGCTGCCGCACGATCCAGAACAGGAGCACCGTCTCGAAGCTCAGCGAGATCGAGGTCGCGGCCGCGGCGCCATGGCCGCCGTAGTGCGGCACCAGCGCAATGCAAAGGACGACATTCATCACGAAGGCCAGGGCATAGGCCAGGGCGCAGATCTTCTGCTGGCCGAGCATGTTGAGCAGGCGCTCGACCGGACCGATCGCGGAGCGCACCACGAGCCCGATCGCGGCGACGAACATGATGTCGTAGCCGATCACGAATTGCGGCCCGAACAGCCACAGCAGCGGCTTGCCGAGCGCGAGCAGCACGATCGTCGCGGCCAGCGACGGCCAGAACGTCCAGTTGATGGCATGGGCCACATAGGCCGAGAGGCGCGCCTTGTCGCCCTGCGCATTGTATTCCGCGAAGCGATGCGCCGTCGTCGCCGACATCGCGTAGTGGATGAAGGAGACCAGCGCCAGCGTCTTCACCACTGCGAAGTAGACGCCGACCTCGTCCGAGGGGCGGAATTGCTGCAGCACCAGCACGTCGGTGTAGGACAAGAGCAGGTAGAAGCTCTCGACCAGCAGGATCGGCAACGAGACGGCGAGCCAGCCCTTGACGTCATAGGCTTTCGGTCCCGGCTCGATGTGACCAGCGAGCTTGCGATTCAGCACCAGCATCTGCCCCGTCATCGCGATCCACACCGCACCTGCGCTCGCGACTATCGCGGCGACCGCGCCGAGATGATAGCCGAGCAGGAAGGCGGCGGCCGTGAGGCCGATGATCAGCGCCTGGCGGATAATGAATTGCGGCATCAGGCCGAGCTGCATCCAGTCATGCGATCGCGCGATGCCATCCTGGGTGTTGGCGACGACGAAAGCAGGGAGGGTCATGCAACCGATATAGAGCGGCATTTCCTCGGCCGGATCGATCCAGGGCGACAGCAGCTTGACGATACCTGCAAGCGCGATCGAGACCAGCGTGGATACCGCAAAGGTCAGCCAGCGGCTGCCGGAGAGAAAGCCGCGCAGCAGCGCCCGCTCGCCGCTCGCGCGATATTCCGGGATGATTTTTTGCGCGGAAGCCGAGATGCCGAAATCCATCATGCTGCCGAGCAGCAGCACCCAGGTCCAGACATAAACATAGACGCCGTAGTCGGACGTGCCCATCCAGCGCGCGAGCAGGACCTGCGAGACATAGGCGAGCCCCGCGCTGATCACGCGGATGACGAAGATGGTGCCGGCGAGCCGCCGCGTCAGCGACGCCTCGCTCGATCCGCCCGTCAGCTTGGCCCGCAGCCGCGCGATCAGCGCGGCCGGTCCGGTCGTTGCGGGTTGTGCATCCATCACGGCCACGTCGAACGGTCCCCAGGCGTCCCGCATGCTGCGGCATGCCAGCGGACTAGCAACCATTCGTTAAGATTCGGTTGGGCGGGGGTATGCTGCCGCCCATCTCTCCGCTGTCGTCCTCGCCTGGTGCGCAATTGCGCACAGGGGCGGGGATCCATAATCCCAGGGAGAAGTTGTTGCGCTAGCTGGCAATTCCGAGTCTTCGTCGAAACACGTCCTGTGGCTATGGGTCTCGGATCTGCGCGCGCTTGTCCGGGACGACAGGCCGCGATCACTCCAGATTCGTATTGAACTCGTACGCCTTGTCAGGCCCGACCAGCGTGAACTTCAACGCTGCGCCATCCGGCTTTGCGCCCGGCGGCAGCCCGTCGAGTTCGAAGGAAAATCGTATCACCCCGGGCGGGCTGTGCTGCACTGGCGCCGGAATCGGCAGCGCCCAATCCGGTGTCGGGCCTTCCACGAACAGATTGACGTTGCGGTTGTCCGGCGTCACCACATCGACCACCACGTTCTTGGGTCCGTCACGCTTGACGTCGCGGATGGTGAGCGGATTGGGGTCGCCGATATTGGCGGGCTTGGGCACGGTATCGAGCGCGGCCCGCAAGTTCGCATCCTCGGTCGAGGCGACGCTGTTGAGGCCGAGCTCGACGTTGGCCTCGACCGGAATACAGAGCTTCTCGCACACCGCGTAGTTGATCTCCGCGCGCAAAGTCACCGGCTTGTCCGCAGCCTTGGCGACGATGCGCAAGGGCAGCACGATCTGGTTGTGATAACCGATCGAATGGCCGCCCGCGCCGTCGTCGAACTTCAGCGGCGCCGGCCACATGATCGTCACCGCCTCGACATTGTCGGACTTCGAGAAGTCGAACCGCGGTGGAACGCCGGAATCGCCGGGTGTACGCCAGTAGGTCTTCCATCCGGGCTGGAGCTGGAACGCGATACCGCCGAGCAGGACCGCGCCGCTGCGCGATCCCGCCAATAGCCGCACCGCGGAATGTCCGTCGCGCTGCCACGGCGAAGCGTCATCGGCACGGGCCGCGATGGTCAAAGACGACGCGAGCAGGGTGGCCGCGACGCCAATCGCCGCATGCAGGGGAACTCTTGTGAGCATGGTACGTCTTTACAGGGTCGCCCAGGGCCAAACCATTGAATTGCTTGTGATGGATGCACTTGAGTCTCCGATCAAGTCACCGCAAGCCTTGATTTGACAGCCGGCCGGTCCGACATCAGGATAGGAATTGAAACCGGAGTGCTTCACCGATGGCTCCCACAGGCAAGAGGACGGGCGAAAGCACCCGCAGCTCGGGCCACGCGCTGCCCAGTTCGGCCGGTTATCTCGACGGCCAGCTCCTGATCGCAATGCCCGTAATGGGCGATTCCCGGTTCGAGCGCTCGGTGATCTATCTCTGCGCCCATTCCGCCGAGGGAGCGATGGGCATCATCGTGAATCACCCGGCCGGCAGCATCGATTTCCCGGAGCTCTTGCAGCAGCTCGGCATCATCAGGAAGGGCGAGCACATCAAGCTGCCAGAGAATGCCGAAAGCATGAAGGTGCTGCGCGGCGGCCCGGTCGACACCGGCCGCGGCTTCGTGCTGCATTCCAGCGATTTCTACATCGAGAATGCGACGCTGCGGATCGACGACGGCGTCTGCCTCACCGCCACGGTCGACATCCTGCGCGCGATCGCCAACGGCTCCGGCCCCAAGCACGCCATCCTCGCGCTGGGCTATGCTGGTTGGGCACCGGGACAGCTCGAAACCGAGATCCAGAGCAACGGCTGGCTGCATTGCGACGCCGATGCGGATCTGATCTTCGGCGACGACGTCGACGACAAATACACCCGCGCTTTGCAGAAGATCGGTATCGATCCCGGCATGCTCTCGAACGAGGCCGGGCACGCGTAGGGTCGCGAGCGTAGCATAACGCTCACCGCCGTCATTGCGAGGAGCGAAGCGACGAAGCAATCCAGAATCCCTCCGCGGAGACGCTCTGGATTGCTTCGGTTCGCTCGCAATGACGGAGTCTGTCGAGACGCTGTCGCCCCTATATCGTCGTACCCGCTTCCGTATCGTCCCTGTTGCTCGGGACGACTGCGAAATGGGACGGCGCCTACTCCGCCGCCTGCTGCTGTACCGTCGGCTCGGTCCCCGCCACCGTTGCCCTGCGCATGTCGCGAGGCTGCGACTGGTCGTAGCGACGGACGCGGTGCATGGTCTGGCGATTGTCCCACATCACCAGGTCATGCAGCTTCCATTTGTGGACGTAGACGAACTCGGGTTGCGTCGCGTGCTCGGTCAGGTCGCGCAGCAACAGGCGACCCTCGGGCACGCTCATGCCCACGATCTGGCCGGCATGCGACGAGAGATACAGTGATTTGCGGCGATGGACGGGATGGGTGCGCACCAGCCGTTGCAGCACCGGCTTGAACATCTCCTTCTCCTCGTCGGTATATTCGGTGAAGCCGAGCGAACCGCGCGAATACATCAGCGAGTGCTCGCAGACGAGATCCTCGATCTCGGCCTTGGTCTCGTCGTCGAGGGCGTCATAGGCGGCGCGCATGTCGGCGAATTCGGTATTGCCGCCCTTCGGGTTCACAACGCGCGCCGACAGCAGCGAGAATTTTGCCGGGATGGGACGAAAAGAGCTGTCGGAGTGCCACAGGCAATTGCCGAGATTGAACAGATGCGCGCGGCTTTCCTTCGCCAGCGGCTTGCCGTCCTTGCCGAGATTGGAGACGTCGTTCAGGCCGGATTGCAGACGGTAGTCCTTCTCCTTGGTGACGGTGCCGCCGCGCGCGTCCTCGCGCTGGCCGAAATTCAGCGCGAACGCCATCTGCTGCTCGTCAGTGATGTCCTGGTCATGGAAAACCAGCACCGCGTATCTGTCCATGGCGGCCTCGACCTCGCGCGCCTCAGCCTCGGTGAGAGGCTTTCGCAAATCGAGGCCGGAAACCTCGCCGACAAAATGCTTCTGAAGCTGCCGGATGGCGATCGTCATGACGTTTCTCCCGCGGGTCGCGAGCGGTTGGTCCCGCTCTGTCGATGAAAAAAGCTACTCCCGCGTCAGTCGTTGTCAACGCTTCGATCGCATGGCCGTCACGCGTTCCGCGCCATCAATCCGCCGTCGACCGGAATCACGGCGCCGGTGAGGAACGACGCCGCCGGCAGGCACAGGCTCAGCGTCATATGCGCGACCTCTTCAGGGTCGCCGTAGCGGCCGAGCGCGGTGCGGCGCTTGGCGTAGATCGTCTTGTGCTCCTCGGAGATGCGGTCGGTGATGGCTGTGCGAATCGGCCCCGGGCAGATGCAGTTGACGGTGATGCCCCCGCGGCCGAGCTCCACCGCCAGCGAGCGGGTGAGGCTCGCAACGCCGCCCTTCGCTGCCGAATACGGGCTGTGCAATGCGGTGGCCCCGAGCGCCTCGGTCGAAGCGATGTTGACGATGCGCGGGCTCTTCGACTTGCGCAGGTGCGGCAGCGCAGCGCGGATGATGCGCGGATGCGCCGTCAGCATCACGGCGATGCCCCTGGCCCAGGCGTCCTCATAAGCCTCATCGTCGATCGCGACACGCACGGAGATGCCGGCATTGTTGACGACGATGTCGATTGCCCCGAAATACGCGGCGACATCGCCGACCACGCGCTTGATCTCGCCGCCATCGCCGACATCGAGTTTCCACGCCCTTGCTGCGCCACCGCTGGCCGTGATCTCCTTGGCGACCGCATGCGCGCCCTGCTCGTCGAAATCCGTGACGGCAACGTTGGCACCCTCGCTGGCGAACACGCGCGCCGTCGCGCGGCCCATGCCGCTTGCCGCGCCGGTGATGAGGACGGTCAGACCCTTCACGGACCGGCTGAGCTCCTTGACGTCGGACATGCTGTTTCCTCGCGCTATGCTTGTTCTTGTTATGATTGACAAGGCTGGCATCGATCCGCAGACAGGTCAAACAAGCAAGACGAAAAGGGGAGGCCCGCGATGGCGAACGAGCTCGATTTCTCAGGCAAGCAGGTGCTGGTGGTCGGCGGTTCCAGCGGCATCGGCAACGGCATCGCGCAGGCGTTTCGCGCGAGGCGTGCGCATGTCGCGGTTTGCGGCACGCGTGCCCGGCCCGCGGAATATTCCATCGAGGAAGGCTCCGATCTCACGGGCCTCGCCTATGCCCAGCTCGACGTCGGCAATGCCGGAGCGGTCGAGGCGTTCAAGCCGTCCTTCGACAGGCTCGACGTGCTCGTGCTCGCGCAGGGCGCGGTGCTCTACCGCCGCGGCGAGTTCGAGATGGCCGGCTTTCGCAAGGTGGTCGAGGTCAACCTGATGAGCCTGATGGCCTGCGCGACGCGATTCCATTCCATGTTGCAGGATTCCAAGGGGGCGCTGATCATCGTGTCCTCGACCGCGGCCTATCATTCCACCATGGGCAATCCCGCCTACAATGCGTCGAAGACCGGCGCGGTGGGATTGACGCGGACGCTGGGCGAGGCGTGGGCCGAGGACGGCATCCGCGTCAACGGCATTGCGCCGGGGCTCGTCGACACCAAGATGACGAAGGTAACGACCGACAATCCGAAGCGGCTCGAAGGCGCGCTCGCGCGCATCCCGCTGCGGCGATTGGGCACGCCGGCCGACATGGCGGGCGCGGCGCTGTTCCTGGCCTCGCCGCTGTCGTCCTACATCATCGGCCAGACGCTGGTCGTCGATGGCGGCCTCATTCTCTGATCGCCATGGAACTGCGCTGCTCCTGATCGGTTACTTGGGCTGACCCCCGAGGAGGAACGTCATGGACACGGATCGGATAGTTGGATCGGCCAAGGAATATGCCGGACGCGCGGAAGGCGCGATCGGAGACATCGCAGGCGATGCCAAGACGCAGGCGTCGGGCAAGGCGCGGGAAGCTGCAGGCACGGTGCAGAATCTCTACGGCCAAGCCAAGGATGCCGTGCGCGATGCCACGGACACCGCTGCGGGCTATGCCAAGGACGCCTACGAGAACAGTGGCGAAACCTTCCGCGACGGCTCGAAGGCCATTGCGCAGAAGGTGCAGGACAACCCGCTCGGCGCGCTGCTGGTCGCCGGCGGCATCGGCTTCGCGCTGGCGCTCCTGATGTCGCGACCCGCGCGGCGCCCGCCGCCGCGCTGGCGCCATTAAGGTTGAGCCACTGCCACGTCATTCCGGGCTCGCACCTCCTGGTGCGGGCCCGGAATTCATTCGTGACGATGTTTCCGGGCCGCGTCGCGCGCGCCCCGAAATGACATCCCAAATCGACCAAGCAAGCTACCGGAACATCTCCGCCGATCGCCCGACATTGCCAGGCGGCCGCGGGATCGCTGGATTTGAATTCGGATTACGCGGCCCTGGCGCCGGAGCCAGTTGACGTGGCGGCGGTGGCTGCGGCGAGCCGAAGCCGAAGAAATCCCGGACTGAGGGCGTCGACTGCGCCGGCTGTTGCGGCAGGACCTGTGGCTTCTTCGGCGCGAGCTTTGGCGGCGCGATTGCCGCAGCCGCGCCCGGCGACCCCTGAGCCGCGCCGCCGTCGGGCGTCGTCGTCGCCATCGGCGTATCGCCCTTCGCCTGCTCGCGGCCGACTTCGCGGCGCGGCCAGGCGTAATCGTCGGCGCGACCGGCCGGAGCCGCGAGCGGCTCACCCTTCACCATGGTCTTAGCAGCGAGTGCGTCGACGGCGGCGGGACGCGTGCCCGGGCCGCCCAGCAATTGATCGGTCGATATCGAGGCAGCAACCAGCGGCACGATCGGTCCGGCCAGCGGCCGCGGCGCGGGCTTGCCCGGCTCGGCGCTGGTATCGGGGGTTCCAGGCTCGCTCGGCAGCGCGATCGGGCCGGAGCGTCCCGCAAGCAGGCGCGTGATCTCGCGCTCGACATAGTGCGCAAGCTTGCGCGCGCCGGCCCTGGTGAAATAGATCCCGTCGGAGCTGCGGAGCTGACGGATCTGGCCTTCGAAATCCGGCCCCTTCTGGAGGAAGCGGCCGGCTTCGTCGACGAAGCCGTCCCAAACGTCCACATAAGTGATGCCGGCTTTGGCCGCCCCCTCGCGGTACAGCGAATCCAGGAACAGCGTGTCCGCGGTGCCCTTCGGTCCGCGAACCGCAGGCAGCCCGACCCAGAGCACCGGCACGCCCTTGGCCTTGAGGATGTTGGCGAGCTCCTCGATCTTCTTGCCGTAGAGTTCGACCCAGCGGTCGTCGCGGAATTCGTAGAGGCCGTTCGGGTTCCGCGCGGTCTTCTCCGGCGCCGCCGCGGGCGTATCGGCATTGTCGGCATCGTCCTGCGGCAGATCGGCATCGGCAGGCTTGTCGTCAGACCTGGCGGCGGCGGTGTCGCCGGGCTTGGCCTCGCCCGGCTTTGCTGGCGGCTTGGCGCGCGCCCCTTTGTCGTTCTTCTTGTCCTTGTCTTTCTCCGTGGCCGCCTTGTCGGCAGCAGGCTCGCGGATCGCGGAGCGGTCGTTGAGGCCGAGCATGACGACGATCACGTCGGGCTTCTCGGTCTCGAGAATGCCCCTGGCCGCCGCCGCCCAGTCCGCGGGCTCACCCTTCGGCTGATACTTGATGAGGCCCGACGTGGTCTTGTGCTTGCGGATCACGCCCATGTCGGGCTGCTCGCTGTAGGCGTCTTCCAGGCCGTAAGCGAGCCAGTCAGCCATGGCATCGCCGATCACCAGCACGTTCTTCTCAGGAATAGTGTCGCGCTTCGCCGGCGCCGGCGCGCGCGAAAAATCCTGACGCGGCGCCTGTGGCTGTTGCGGCGGGTACGGTGCGAAGAAGTCGCCGCCGAACCATCCGCCGCCTCCGCCGCCGCCCCGTGGTGGCGGGGCCGCGCGCTGCGGCGGGCCGCCGAAACCGGGGAAGTTGAAGAACTGCGCCGAGGCGGGGCCTACGACCGAGACCAGGATAGCAAGCGCCGTCCCCAGCGCGATCAACGGGCCGGTCTCGGTCAGCGCCTTGAAAAGGGACTTCTTCGACATGCGATCTCGGGCACGCGCAACGCGGATAGGAAGTTACTCGGATATAATAACGGAATCAGGCGCCAAACGGGCAGTTTCTTTGCAGATTCTCGCCCCATACACGGGGGAACAGCGCCCCCGTCAAGGCCGGCGGTCAAAATCCCGTTCAAGGTCACTTTCGCCGCGATTTCAGCGCGCCCGCAGCCGGTCCAGCACGTCGGACGACGCAAATCCGTCGGCGGGCACCCCGACCGAGGCCTGGAAGCTGCGCAGGGCTTCCCGGGTCTGGCCGCCGAACTGGCCGTCCGGGGTGCCCCTGTAGAAGCCGCGCTGAGCCAGCAATTGCTGCAGTTCCAGCCGTTCGGTGCGCGACAGCTCCCGCTCCTGCCGTGGCCAGGGCTGTACGAAGGGCTGTCCACCGCGCAGACGGTCGGCGAAATGACCGATCGCCAGCGCATAGGCCTCGGCCGGATTGTACTTCATGATGACGCGGTAGTTCTGCAGCATCAGGAAGCCCGGTCCCTGGGCGCCCGCCGGCGCCAGCAGGTACGCTTTCTCGGCCGTATGCGGGAAGGGCTGGCCGGTTGCCCGCTTTAGCCCGAGCTTCTCCCATTGCGCGATCGGCATCGCCTTGGCGCGGTCGGCCAGCATGTAGTTGAAGCCCTGCGGCACCACGACCTCATAGCCCCAGGTCTGGCCGGCCTGCCAGCCGTCCCTCTTGAGATTGTTGGCGGTGGAGGCGATCAGGTCGGTCGGATTGTCGACCACATCGCGCCTGCCGTCGCCATCGCCATCCACCGCAAAACGCTTGAACGCGGTCGGCATGAACTGCGTCGGGCCGAAGGCGCCGGCCCAGGAGCCGCGCAATTGCTCTGGGCGCAGATCGCCGCGGTTGAGGATCTCCAGCGCGGAGAGGAACTCATCCCTGAAATACGCCTGGCGGCGGCCGATGCAGGCGAGCGTCGCGGTCGATTGCAGCACGCTGCGGTCGCCCATCTGCGTCGAGTAATTGGACTCGATGCCCCAGATCGAGGCGATGATGTAGCGGTCGACACCGGTGGCCCTTTCGGTGGCGTCGAACTGCGCCTTGTACTTCGCGAGCACCTCGCGGCCCTTGGCGAGGCGGTTGTCGTTCACCAGGATGTCGAGATAGGCCCAGATCGACTTGGTGAATTCCGGCTGCGAATCCATCAGGTCCATGATGCGCAGGTCGGGTGAGAGCCCGGCCGTGAAGCGTTGAAAATTCTCCTGCGTGATGCCGCGCCGTGCGGCATCGGGCCACATCGCGACGACGCAATTGTTGAAGTTGCCGGCGGCCTCGCGGATCGCGGCGGCCGTCATGAGCGGATGGCCGGAGGCGCCGTCCTCGCCGCTCCAGGGTAACGCTCCCGTTTGCGGGCCGGGCGCAGGTTGCGAGGGCGCGGGGGTGGGGCCGGAGAAGATGCCGCCGAACAGGTTGGACAGGCCGTTCTGCGCCTGGGCGTGCGCACATGCCGGCAGCAGCAAGGCGGTGGCCATCATCGCTGCGCCGGTCAGAAATCCCATCCGTTTTGCCGGACCTGCCATCGTTTGCGTCATGTCCCACCCGTCGGCCTGATATCCGCCACAGGAGGCCTGGTTAGCGTTGCCAATAGCTTAACAAAGGTGAAATTTTGGTGGCGGCCTTTTTCTCAACTCTGTCGGGGCGAGGCCCCACATCCGCCTTTGTTGGCGGCTGCAAACAGGCTAGCAAGATGCATTGCTCCGTTCCCATGTGCCTCCAGGTATTCGATCGATCACATGAAAATTCGCAAAGCTGTATTCCCCGTCGCCGGCCTCGGCACCCGCGTCCTGCCTGCCACCAAGGCGATGCCGAAGGAAATGCTGACCATCGTCGACAAGCCCTTGATCCAGTACGTCTATGACGAAGCGAAGGAAGCCGGCATCGAGCACTTCATCTTCGTCACCGGCCGCAACAAGAGCGTCATCGAGGATCATTTCGACCGCATGTTCGAGCTCGACACGACGCTGGCCGCCCGCGGCAAGAAGGCCGAGCAGGAGATCCTGACGCAGAACCAGCCGGAAGCCGGCGCCGTCAGCTTCACCCGCCAGCAGGCGCCGCTCGGCCTCGGCCATGCCGTCTGGTGCGCGCGCGACATCGTCGGCAACGAGCCGTTCGCCGTCGTGCTGCCCGACGAGCTCGTGCTCAACACGCCCGGCTGCCTGAAGCAGATGATCGAGACGGCATCCTCGCTTGGCGAGAAATCCAATCTGATCGCGGTCGAGGCGGTTCCCGATCACCTGACCCATCAATACGGCATCTGCGGTGTCGGCAAGCGCAACGGCAAGATGTTCGAGGTCGATGGCATGGTGGAGAAGCCGGCCAAGGGTACGGCGCCCTCCAATCTCTCGATCACCGGCCGCTACATCCTCCAGCCGGAGATCTTCAAGATCCTGGAAACCCAGGAGCGCGGCGCCGGCGGCGAGATCCAGCTCACCGACGCCATGATCGGGCTAGCCAAGTCGCAGAAATTCTACGGCGTCGAGTTCGAGGGCGAGCGCCACGATTGCGGCTCCAAGCCCGGCTTCCTGCGCGCCAACATCGCCTACGGCATGAAGCGTCCGGAATTGCGCGACGGGCTGATCGCCGAGATGAAGAAGTATCTGGGGCAATAAGTATCTGGGGCAATAGCGGGGCCACAAACTCCGCTGTCGTCCCTGCGTTCGCAGGGACGACACCTTTTGCGTAGCGCTTCACCGCCGAATGACCATCACTTTGCCTTAAGCTACCAGTGACAGCTTCGACAGGCTCGCGAGCACCGACTGGTTGCGGCCAGCGGCTTTCGCGGCATAAAGCGCCTTGTCGGCGGCGGAGACCAGGATCGGCCAGTCCATGCCGGCGGCGGGCACGAAGCTGGCGATTCCGCAGGAGACCGTCGAGACCACCTGATCGTCGGACCAGCCCTGCACCTTGAGGCGGATCTTTTCGGCGACCTTGAAGGCGTCCTCGGCCGAGGTGTTCGGCAGCAGCACGGCGAATTCCTCGCCGCCATAGCGCGCGGCGCAGTCGCCGGCGCGGCTCACCGAATCCGAGATGCAGATGGCGATGCCGACCAGCACCTGGTCGCCGGCCTGGTGGCCGAACGTGTCGTTGTAGGCCTTGAAATGATCGGCATCGATCATCAGGAGCGCGAGCGGTGCCTGCTGGCGCATCGCGCGCCGCCATTCGACGTCGATGACGGTATCGAACTTGCGGCGATTCCTGAGGCCAGTTAGTGCATCCGTCGTCGCCATCTCCTCGAGCTTTCGCTCGGCGTCGGCGCGCCGGCCGATCTCGCGCGCGAGTACCAGCGTCGTTCCCAGCACGAACAGCGCGAGCAACAGCACCATGGCGCCGATGCGGAACGCCTCCCTCTGCCAGAGCTCGAACACGGCGCTCAACGGCTTGCCGGCCACCACGAACAGCGGACCGGAGCCGGTGCTGCGCACGTAGAGGCGCGGGGTCGGGTCCACCGGGCCCCGTCCGGAATAGGAGGTGCCGGCCCGGAGATTGTCGGCATTCCAGCTGTCCCGCTCGTTCAGGTTCTTCCCGATGATGTCGAGATCGAACGGCCGCCGCATCATGATGGTGCGGTCGCGCTTGAGCACGGTGATGGTGTCTTCAGGATCGAGATTCAGCCGCTCGAACAATTCGTGAAAATAGCTGAAGCGGATCGAGCCGGCGACGATGCCGAGGAAGCCGCCATCGGTGTCGCTGATGCGCCGGCTCAGCACGATGGAATAGGCGCCGCGAAACAGCATCGGGCGGCTGATGAAGAGCCCGGCTCCGGGATTGTCGCGATGGACCGTGAAATAGTCCTCCGCGCGCCGGTTCTCGGTGAGGGGATCGAGCGTGGAGGCGTCGATGATCAGCCGGCCCTCGGCGTCGAACACCTGGACGGCACCGAAATGCCGGGCCGTCGTCGCGTGGTCGAACAGGATCAGGTGGCGGATCGGCTTGGAGACCGTGGCGAGCTCGGGCAGCAGCATGTTGCTGGCGACCGCCTTCAGCGACAGGTCGTAGATTTCGATGTTGCGGCTGACGTCGGACTCGATGGTGGTCGCGAGGTTCTCGAGCGTCTGGCGAGCGAGGGCCTCCTCGCCCCGGCGCACGTCCAGCATCACGTTGACGCATACGGCGGAGAAGCCGATCACCGTCACGACGGACGAGATGATCAGCAGCTTCGCCGAAATCCGCCACGGCCGGCGAGCCGCGACGTCGCGCCATCCAGACTGCATCGTTCGCTCCCGACACAAGTGGATGCGCCCGAAAGCTTGCGTAGTGTTTAAGGCAGGACGGCGCTGCCGCAATGAGTTAAGAATCGGTGTATGGGTCGAACGGTTTTAGGCAGGCCGGGCGGGACTTCGGACGAGAGGGCGCTTGTGAACGACTACGACGCGTTGCGCGACTATCTGATGCGGCAGAAGCAGGAGGAATTCGTGCTGAGCTTCGATCAGATCGAGGAGATCATCGGCGCGGCGCTGCCCCGCGCGGCGCATCGTGCCTCCTGGTGGGACAGCCTGCGCAGCCCCGACATCCAGATGCCGCAACGCGAAGCCTGCCTCGCCGCGGGCTTCGTGGCGACGCGGATGCCGGACGGCCGGAGCGTGCGGTTCAGGAAGCAGAAGCCGACGCGAAGGTGAGAGCGCCTCAACTCGCCGCTTCCAGCCGCACTTCCGTCAGCAGGCGCATCGCCGCATCGGCGTCCATCGGCTCGCCGAAGGCGAAGCCTTGCGCGTATTCGCAGCCCATCTGGTAGAGCTCGACCGCATCGGAATCGGTCTCGGCGCCCTCCGCCACCACGTCCATGCCGAGGTCGTGCGCGAGCGCGATGATCGACTTCAGGATCACCGGACGGGTGCCGCGGCTGGTGGTGCGCACGAAGGACTGGTCGATCTTGATGGTGTCGAACGGGAAGCGCTGGAGATAGGCCAGCGACGAGTGACCGGTGCCGAAATCGTCGAGCGACAGCCCTGTGCCGAGCTCGCGGATCCGCGTCAGCATCTGCGCCGCGTGCTCCGGATTCTCCATCACCAGCGATTCCGTCAGCTCGAGCTTGAGCGTGCCGCGCGCCACCGATGAGCGCGAGAGCACGGTGCGGATGTCGTGGATCAGGTCGTGGCGCAGCAGCTGCCGTGAGGACACGTTGACGGAGGCGAAGATCGGGTCGCGCGAGCGCATCGCCCGCTGCCACACCGAGAGCTGCTTTGCAGTCTGGTCGAGCACGAACATGCCGAGGTCGACGATCAGCCCGGTCTCTTCCGCGATGGTGATGAATTCCGAAGGCGCCATGCGTCCGAGCTTCGGATGGTCCCACCGCGCCAGGGCCTCGAAGCCGGCGATCGAGCGATCCTCCAGCCGCACGATCGGCTGGTACAGGATCGTGATCTCCTGCCGCTCGATGGCACGGCGCAATTCGCTTTCCAGCGTCAGGCGATCGGTCTTCCGCGCGCGCATGGCCGGCTTGTAGACGTCGATGCGGTCGCCGCCGATGCGCTTGGAGTGATACATCGCCAGCTCGGCGTCCTTGATGATCTCGTCCGTGAGCTGGGTCTGCGGATCGGACAGCGCCAGACCGATCGAGGCGGTGAGGAAAATCTCGCGGTCGTTGAAGGCGATCGGCGCGCGGATGGTCTTGCGGATGGTCTCGGCGAAGGCGGTGATGCGCGCCGGGTCCTGCTCCGAGAGCAGGATCAGGCCGAACTGGTCGCCGGCCAGCCGCGCCAGCGTGTCCTGCGGCTTCAGGATGCGGGTGAGGCGGCGGGCCAGCGTCAGCAGGATGGAATCGCCGACCGCAATGCCGACGGAATCGTTGACCTGCTTGAAGCGGTCGAGATCGATCACCATCAGCGTCGGCCGCAGCGTCGGCATGGACTTGGCGAAGTTCGCCACCGCACCCAGCCGGTCCATGAACAGCTTGCGATTGGGCAGGCCGGTCAGGTTGTCATGCACGGAATCGTGCAGCAGGCGCTCTTCGGCGTTGCGCTGCTCGGTGACGTCGGTGAGGGTGCCGACCACGCGCGAGACCTCGCCGTCGGATCCGACCACCGGGCGCGCCTTCAGCGCGAACCACATGAAGTGACCGTCGGGCGTGCGCAGGCGGAAATCCTGCACCAGGCGGCCGCGCCGCTGGTCGAGCACGCTGTCGAGCGCGGCGCGAAAACGGTCCTGGTCGAGCGGATGCAGCACCTCGAGCCAGGATGCGGCCGGGCCTTCCAGCGTGCCGCGCTTGAGGCCGAGCAAGGCTTCCGTCTCGGGGCTGGTGAAGACCTTGTCGGCGGACACGTCCCAGTCCCAGATCAGATCGCCGGAGCCGGCGAGCGCCAGCGCGCGCCGTTCGATGTCGGAGACGATGCCGGTGGTGGCGCCGCCGCCGGCAAAGGCATGCTGCATCACCGTGAAGCCGATCAGCATCACGATCAGCACGAGGCCGCCGAGCAGGGCAGGGCCGACGATGTCGTTGGTGACGGAGCCGGCGACCGTCATGCCGGCCGCGACCACCCAGACCACCAGGAGGAACCAGGTCGGGATCAGGAGCACGGCGCGATCGAAGCCGTGGGTGGAGAGATAGACGATCAGCGCAAAGCCGGCGAACGCGATCAGCACCAGAGAGATGCGGGCGATTCCGGAGGCGACGGCGGGATCGAACAGCGCGAGCGCGACGAGAGACCCCAGAAACGCCAGCCAGCCCACCGTGATGTGCGAATAGCGCACGTGCCAGCGGCTGAGATTGAGATAGGCGAACAGGAACACCAGCAGCGTCGCCGCCAGGATCGCCTCACCCGCCGCGCGCCAGATGCGCTCGGCGTTGTTCGACATGTCGAGCACCTTGCCCCAGAAGCCGAAATCGACGCCGATATAGACCAGCACGGCCCAGGCCAGCGCCGCCGCGGCCGGGAACATGATGCTGCCCTTGACCACGAACAGGATGGTGAGGACGAGCGCCAGGAGCCCGGAGATGCCGATCACGATGCCTTGGTAGAGCGTGAAGGAGTTGACCTTGTCCTTGTAGGCTTCCGGCTCCCACAGATAGAGCTGCGGCAGCTTGTCGGTTCGCAGCTCGGCAACGAAGGTGACGACGGCGCCGGGGTCGAGCGTGATGCGGAACACGTCTGCGGTGGCGCTTTCCTGGCGTTCCGGCCGGTCGCCGATGGAGGGCGTGATGGTCGCGATGCGCGACAGGCCGAGGTCGGGCCACAGCAGCCCCGAGGAGACGATGCGGTAATGCGGCGCGACGATCAGGCGGTCGAGCTGGTCGTCGGTGTTGTTGGCGAGCGCGAACACCACCCAGTTCTGGCCGCCTTCGCGGGCACGCACCTCGATGCGGCGGACGATGCCGTCGGTGCCGGGCGCGGTCGAGACCTGGATACGATCGGCATCGCTGCGCTGATGCTCGAGCACGCCGGTGAGGTCGATCGCAGGCGCATCGCTGCGGACGCTGACGGCGTCGAGCGCGCGCGCGGGATACGCGGCGACGAGAATCATGAGGCCCAGCGCGATGGGCGCGAGGCACCTGATCAGACGCAAGGTCAGTTCTCCGCGTTCGACGCAAACTCTGTATGCAAGGCGAATCTAAAAGGCGATTTCAGACCGGACGGAAGTGCTTCGGTGCGTGGCGATAGATGCCACGAAAGCGAGGAAAATCAAAGGGTTTCCGCCTTGCCCAGTAGGCCGCTGGCCTAGGCCTCCAACACAATTTTGCCAATATGTGCGCTCGTTTCCATCCGCCGGTGGGCATCCGCCGCCTTTTCCAGCGGGAAAGTGCTGTCCATCACCGGCTTGATGCGGCCTTCGCGCAAAAGCGGCATCACTTTCGCCTCGATCGCGGCCACCATCGCCGCCTTGTCCGCATTAGTACGGGGGCGAAGCGTCGAGCCGGTATGGGTCAGGCGTTTGACCATCACCTTGGCGATGTTGACGCTGACCTTGGGGCCGTTGAGGGTCGCGATCTGGACGATGCGTCCGTCGACCGCCGCGGCATCATAGTTGCGATCGACGTACTCGCCGGCGACCATGTCGAGGATCACGTTGACGCCGAGATTGTTGGTCTCCGCTTTGACCACGGCGACGAAGTCTTCGGTCTTGTAGTTGATGGCGCGATCGGCGCCCAGCTTGAGGCAGGCGTCGATCTTGTCCTGCGATCCCACGGTGACGAACACCTTGGCGCCGAAGGCTTTGGCGAGTTGAATCGCCATGGTGCCGATACCGGAGGAGCCCCCATGGATCAGCAGGGTCTCGCCGGCCTTGAGGCCGCCGCGCTCGAACACGTTGTGCCAGACTGTCATCAGGGTTTCCGGCAGCGCGCCGGCCTCCTTGATCGACAAGGCCGGCGGCACGCTCATCGCCTGGGCGTCCTGAGCGATGCAATACTGCGCATAGCCGCCGCCGGCCACCAGCGACATCACCTTGTCGCCGACCTTGTGCCGCTTGGCATTGCTGCCGACCGCGACCACCTCGCCCGCGATCTCGAGGCCCGGCAGGTCGCTGGCGCCGGGAGGCGGCGGATAGGCACCGGAGCGCTGTGCCACGTCGGGACGGTTGACGCCCGCGGCCTGCACCTTGACGAGGATCTCGTCGGGACCGGGCTGCGGCAGCGCCCGTTGTTCCGGCACCAGCACCTCCGGTCCGCCGGGCTTGGAGATGGCGATCACGGTCATTTGCGCGGGCAGCTTGTCCATGATGTGTCCTTGGGCAAAGGTGCGGGATGAAGCGAGGCCCTTGATTAGCCAGCGCCATCCAAGCTGGCAACCGCCTCAGTCATGGTCCAGCGCGAACGCAGGAGGAACGAGGATGCCGATCGAAGACGACGACCGCCCGCGCAGGAAGATCACACACGACATCGGCCAGGATCTCTCACTGTTGTCGGTCGAGGAACTGACCGAGCGCGTCGCGCTGCTCAAGACCGAGATCGCAAGACTGGAGGAAGCCGCCACAAGGAAGCGCGCCTCGCGCGATGCGGCGGATCACTTTTTCAAGAAGTAGCCGGCCACATCAACAGCGGTCGTCCCGGACAAGCGCGCCTCAAGCGTGCGCAGATCCGGGACCCATACTCCCAGGACGAGGTGTTGCGCGAGGCCGGCAACTCCGAGTCCCCGTCACCACATCCGCCGGTGGCTATGGATCCCGGATCTGCGCTCCGCTTGTCCGGGATGACGGCGGAGTGTGTCGCTGAGTTGGGTGACCGCCAACTCTTGTTCCGCACCCACTCGGCCGCTGGCCGACATGGCTAACGGACTCTGAAAAAATTGGCTCGTTTACGGTCGATTAAGCTTTCGGGTTTATGACTGGAACTGTCCTCGTTTGGACACCGAGTGGCTCCTGTCCACTCTGTTTGACGCCTCCCTGTTATCAACTTTCAAAGCCGCCGGTCTCCGGCGGCTCTTTTTTTGCTCAAAGCGATTTTGGGCGAGGGCGGATACCGGCTCGCGTCACGAAAACGCGCCGAACGAAAGTCTCCGCCCAGTTGCATTCCGACGAATGACCCGCGGAAACCATATCCGCGCTTGTCACTGGACTCCGCGTCCCGCCCGGGCAATGATTTGTTCATCATAAGCCGGCGCCAAGCCGGACAGTCAAACAGTTGCGTAAGGGGCGTTAACCATGGAACGTTTGCAGGCCGACGGCGCTCTCGTTCAACTCAGCGAGCGGTTCACCAACTCTGCGGCGTTCGGCAACCTGTTCCGTGAGGGCATGGACCTCGTCGAGGAAACCGCTGCCTATCTCGATGGGGCCGGCCGCGTCGAGGCCAAGGCACTCGACCGCGCCGTCAGCCTCACTTATGCGACCGAGAGCATGCGCCTCACCACCCGTCTGATGCAGCTCGCCTCGTGGCTGCTGCTGCACCGCGCGGTGAAGGAAGGCGAGATGACGCTGAGCCAGGCCAACCGCGAGAAGACCAAGGTCAAGCTCACCGCCGCCGATCCCGGCCCCGCCGACACCGTCGAGAAGCTCCCCGCGCAGCTTCAGGACCTGATCTATCGTTCGATGAGCCTGCAGACCCGCGTGCGCCGTCTCGACAGCACGATCCATACCCCGCCGGCCGAGCATGCCGCGATCGGCAATCCGCTGGTGCCGCACCTCAACGCGCTGAAGGCGGCGTTCGAGCGGTAGCGTTCAATCTCCGTCCACGACCTTGCGCCCGTAGTTTCGGTCTCGTGCCCCGGACGCGGCGCAGCGTCCCTTCGACGGTGCGCTGCAGAGCCGGGGCCCATGCGGCAGTGAGTTGTGCGGCCTTCTTGGTCCCGGCTCAGCGCCGCAACGCAAGGACGTTGCAGCGCGTCCGGGACATGAACCCCGCAAACAAAAACGCCCCCGGCTTGCGGGGGCGTTTGCGTCTCCAGCCTTGCGGCCGGCTCAATCCTTTTTGAGAAAGCCCGAAAACTTCTTCTGGAAGCGCGAGACGCGGCCGCCGCGGTCCATCAGCTGCTGCGAGCCACCGGTCCAGGCCGGGTGCGACTTCGGGTCGATGTCGAGGTTCAGCGTGTCGCCTTCCTTGCCCCAGGTCGAGCGGGTCAGGTACTCGGTTCCGTCGGTCATCACGACCTTAATCGTATGATAATCCGGATGAATTTCGGCTTTCATGGCAATTCCTCGGCGCTCCGGCGCCTTCTTGGGTGGCTAGCGAATGACGGATTTGGGCGGGTCTATACCGCACGAAACCTTGCAAAACAAGCCATTGTCGGGCTGGCGAGCCGGGTTTGCCCCTAAGGGACATCCCGGATTTGCCACTACCCTTGCACCGGCCTATTGGGAGCGAAAGCATGCAATGGGTCGGATCTCATGAGCGCAGTGGAACGGCTTGATGACCAGATTGTCGATCGGCCTCAAATGAACGCCGCAGACACGCCGTCGATCGAAGTCGAACTGATCGAGGAGCCCGCCAAGGGCCGCGCCAAGCTGCGGCCGCTGCTGGCGCTCGCGCCCTATGTGAGCCGCTATCGCGGCCGGGCCGCGCTGGCCTTCGTCGCGCTCACGATCGCCGCATTGACGACGCTGCTGGTGCCGATCGCGGTGCGCAGGATGATCGATTTCGGCCTGACGCCTGAGGGCATCGAGCTGATCAACAGTTATTTCTCGGTGATGCTCGCGGTGGTCGCGGTGCTCGCGCTTGCCAGCGCGGCGCGCTACTACCTCGTGATGACGATCGGCGAACGCATCGTCGCCGACCTCAGGCGCGACGTCTTCGCCCACCTGCTGTCGCTCTCTCCCGCCTTCTTCGATTCCGCCCGCAGCGGCGAGCTGATCTCGCGGCTCACCGCCGACACCACCCAGCTCAAATCGGCCGTCGGCGCCTCCGTCTCGATCGCGTTGCGCAATCTGATGATGTTCCTGGGCGCCGCGGCGATGATGGTGATCACGAGTCCGAAGCTGTCGGGCTTCGTGCTGCTGGCCATTCCCCTGATCGTGCTGCCGCTGGTCGCCTTCGGGCGCTGGGTGCGGCGGCTGTCGCGCAATGCGCAGGATACGCTCGCCGAGGCCTCGGCCTATGCCGGCGAGCTGGTCGGCGCGATCCGCACCGTGCAGGCCTATACCAGCGAGCAATTCGCCGAGAAGCGTTTCGGCGGCGAGGTCGAGCAGGCCTATGAGGCGGCGCGCACCTCGACCCAGGCCCGCTCCGTGCTCACGGCCATCATCATCTTCATCGTGTTCGCGAGCGTCGTCGCCATCCTCTGGATCGGCTCGCACGACGTCCTGAGCGGCGCGATCACGCCGGGCCGGCTCGGTCAGTTCGTGCTTTATGCCGTGTTCGCCGCAGCCGGTCTCGGCCAGCTCAGCGAGGTCTGGGGCGAGGTCTCGGCGGCATCAGGCGCGGCCGAGCGCCTGTTCGAGATCCTGCACGTGAGGCCCGAGATCACCGCGCCCGCATCGCCGCGCGTGCTGCCGGCGCCGGCGCGCGGCGAGGTCGGCTTCGATCAGGTCAGCTTCGCCTATCCGGCGCGGTCCGACGTCAAGGTGCTCGACGCCGTGTCGTTCACGGTGCGCCCCGGTGAGAAGGTCGCGATCGTCGGTCCCTCCGGCGCCGGCAAGAGCACGATCTTTCATCTCTTGCTGCGCTTCTACGACCCGCGCAGCGGGACGATCTCGCTCGACGGCGTGCCGGTCAAATCCGCAGATCCGCGCGATTTCCGTGCCCGCATCGCGCTGGTGCCGCAGGACTCGGTGGTGTTTGCGGCGAGTGCCCGCGAGAACATCCGCTTCGGCCGGCCCGACGCGACCGACGCCGAGGTCGAACGCGCGGCCGAACTGGCGCATGCCGCCGAGTTCATCCGCCGCCTGCCCGAAGGTTTCGAGACCGCGCTCGGCGAGCGTGGCGTGATGCTCTCCGGCGGCCAGCGCCAGCGCATCGCGATCGCGCGCGCCATCCTGCGCGATGCGCCGCTCTTGCTGCTGGATGAGGCAACCTCCGCGCTCGATGCCGAAAGCGAGACGCTGGTGCAGACCGCGCTGGAAGAACTCATGCGTCACCGCACCACGCTCGTGATCGCGCATCGCCTCGCAACCGTCTTGTCCTGCGACCGCATCCTGGTGATGGACCAGGGCCGGATCGTCGAGCAGGGCACGCATGCCGAACTCGTGGCGGCGAACGGGCTTTATGCCAGGCTCGCGAGGCTGCAATTCGAGGGGGCGTGAGGCGTCAGAATGCAGCGGCATCCAGGATGTCATCACCGGTCTTGGGCGCATTCGCGCACCGGGCGATCTGGCGGTGCACCCACGAACCTGATCGCGTGACGCAACGGCGTTGATATCTGGTTTGCTCCTGAAGCGACGCAGTGCCGCCCATGAGCGAAATGACGTAAGCTTGGCCGTCAGTCGCGATAGCCCTTGCACTTCGTTTCTTCTTTGTACTCGCCGTGCTTGCCCCACTTACGCTCGATTTTGCAGAGGCCTTGGCGATACTCCTGCTTGTATTCGCGGTCATAGTTGTTGGCGCGATATGGAGCGCGATCGTAGCCCCATCGGCCCTTGCCGCTTTCGTCCTTCCAGGGATCGCCAACAGCGGGCGAGACGAGTAGGCATGCGAGACCAATAATCACCAAAACGCACCTCATTGAAAGTCTCCGATCAGGTTCGACGTGGGAACAAACGGAAGTTGAAGCCCCAGGTTCCCTGGAGTTAGGGGATGCGGCCTGATTGAGTTGCTGGTTGCGGCCATGGTGCTGCCGGACCGATTGCTCGGGCGGCGTGACAGGCTTTTGGTCATCGACCCATGAGGCACGCAGGTCCGATATCGCTTAGAAGCCTCTTGGCCTGCAGCTCTCGCGCTTTCGGGTAATCGCGCCGACGATCCGGCCGCCGCTCAGAGATCCCACGCCTCGAACGCGTCGGAGTAGGCTTGCGCATCTCCTCCCTTGGCTGAAAGACACTCGGTACCGCAGAAGCCTCACGCAGGCCGTTCCGCAATCAACCGACCTTCAAAGGTAACGAGGCAGCAGGTCGCCAAGAGAAGGTGCTCAATGCGAATGGCGGTGGTGCAGGTCGGGATAATGCGGATGCTTGTGTCTTAACGGCTTGTGCTCGTGCCAGTGGGAATGCGGTTCAACGACAGCTCCCGCGTGGTCATGCTGGTGATGCTCGTCGTGAACATGTTTGTGTTCATGCGCGATGGCATCATGGACGTGCACGTGATCGTGCCGCTCGGTGAGATGAAGCCACAGGCCCAATCCCATCAGCAGTGCGGCGATGACAAGCTTCGCTGTGAAGGGATCGCCCAGGCCCAAGGCGATCAGCGCGCCAATGAAAGGAGAGAGCGAGAAGTAAGCGCCTGTACGGGCCGTGCCGAGATGACGAAGGGCGAGCACGAACAGAACGAGGCTCACGCCAATCGCGAAGAAACCCAGGATTGCCGCGAGAATCGCCAGGCCGGTGGGCGGTAAGCTGTTGCCGAGCCAAAACCGGCCGGCGATGTTTGCCGTACCGGCAAACAGACCCTTGATCATTGCGATGACGACGGGATCGGCAGAAGACAGTTTCCGCGTCAGATTGTTGTCGATGCCCCAACACAAGCAAGCCCCGGCAATCAGCGCCGCGCCCGCATCCAATGAAGGGCTCTGACCCTCCCACGACAGGGCTATTGCGCCGAGAACGATCGCCAAGGCGCCCAACACCAATCGCCGATCGACATTCTCGCGGAATACGAGCCACGCAATCCCCATCGTCGCAAGACTCTCGAGATTCAGCATCAATGACCCGGACGACGCCGACGTTCGGCCAAGTCCGAGCATCAGCAATGCCGGACCCAGAATTCCCCCGAAGACAACGATGGCTATCAGCCACGGCACGTCGTGCGGTCTTGGCGGAGCCTCCGGCGCCGATAGCCCAATCGCGGTCCGTGCGACGTGGACCGCGGCAAGGCCAAGACCCGCACCGAGGTAGAGCAGTCCCGCCAGCATCTGAGGATCGATGCTGGCGAGCAGTAGTTTCGAAAGGGGCGCTGCAGCACCGAACAGGAGAGCCGAACCAAGTGCCAACGGGACGCCGGGCAATTGAACCGATGATCGATCTCGCTGCATGTGCTTCGCCCTTCACGCGGCAATTATTCCGCAGTGTATCTCGCGGTCAGGGAATGACCGTGCAAGCTTGCCGAAAAGACCACGATGGCCTTTGGAGACAGCTCCGTCTGAAGCTTTCCCGACATCATGTTGGGACTGGCCGGAATGAGCGGAACCGTGACGGTCTTGCCGCCGTCCTGAATCGTTGCGCGACCTCGCATCTCCTTGGTCGAAAGCGGCGAACCATCGTCGTCTCCGACATAAAAGACGATATCCGTGCCCCTGCGGACAAACTCGATCGGATGTCCTTGAGATTTGACGACAGGGCCGCCGTTGCTACCCTTCGTCTGTGCCGCGGCGAAGTCAGGCATGGCGGCGATCACAGCCATCATGGCCAGGAAGATGTATCGTCTCATTGGTAGCTCCTCGGTGGTCTTGTGCGGAGATCAATAGGCTTCCGCAGGGGTGAACGTTGTGGCGTGTCCGGCTGCCAGCCGCTCCAGCGGTTGCTTGCCGAACATCAGAAACAGGATCGGGGTCACGACCGTATCGAGGATCGTGGCGCTGAGCAGACCGCCGAAGATCGTCACGGCAACGGGGTGCAGGATTTCCCGGCCCGGCTCGTCCGCGCCGATCAAGAGCGGCGTAAGCGCCAGTCCCGCGCAAAGTGCCGTCATCAGAACGGGGCTGAGGCGCTCCATGCTGCCCCGAACGATCAGCCCGGTCCCGAAAGGCTCCCCTTCATGGACCGCGAGATTGATGTAATGGGAGATCTTCAAGATGCCATTGCGCGCAGAGATGCCGGCAAGGGTGATGAAGCCGATCATCGACGCCACCGACAATGGTTGGCCAGCGATCTTCAGGGCGGCCACGCTGCCGATCAGGGCGAGCGGGATGCCGCCCGTGATGATCAGCGACAGCGCGGTTGATCGATAGCGGCTGTAGAGAACGATGAAGATCATTGCGAGGGAGCCCAGCGAGAGAATGCCGATGCGCCAGGACGCCTCCTGCTGCGCCTGAAATGCCCCTTCAAGGTTGGTCGTGTAGCCCTGCGGAAAATCGAGCTCCCGAATGGCCTTCTGAATGTCGGCAGCGATATCGGCGACGTCGCGGCGTCCGTCCCCGTTGCCGTAGACCACGATTCTGCGCTGGGTTCCCTCGCGCTGAATCTGGTTCGGCCCATCGGTCTCGATGACTTCAGCCAGGGCGCTCAGCGGCACGAATTCCAGACCGGTCGGGATGAGCAGATTTTGCAGTCCCGTGGTCGAGCGGTCCTGCTCCGAAAGACGCATCACGACGTCGAAACGGCGATTGCCGTCGACGATCTGGGAGACCTTCCGACCGTTGGACAGCGTGTCGAGCGCCTGCGTGATCGCAGCCGGCGTCAGGCCATGAAGTGCGGCGCGGGCATGATCGACCTGAACCCGAACCTGGGGGATCAACACCTGCTTCTCGACCTGGAGATCGACGAGGCCCGGGATCGTCGAAAAGCGCTGGCGCGACGTTTCGGCAAGGCGCCGCAACATCTCGATATCCTGCCCGTAGATCTTGAGCACGATCTGGGCACGAATACCCGATTGCAGATGATCCAGGCGGTGGCTGATCGGCTGTCCGATCGCAACCGACGCCGGCAGCGCGGACAGGACTTCCCGGATGCTGGCATAGATGTCCGCCTTCTGGCGTTTTGACGGAACGAGATCGACGTCGATTTCGCTGAAGTGCACGCCTTCGGCGTGCTCATCGAGCTCCGCGCGGCCGGTGCGGCGTCCGACCGACTTCACCTCGGGCACCTTTGCAAGCGATTGTTCCGCCAGCAGGCCAAGCCGGTGCGATTCCGCGAGGGAAATGCCGGGATTGTATTGCAGCGAAAGCACGAGCGTGCCTTCGTTGAACGGCGGAAGGAAGCTGCGGGGCATCTGGCTTGCGGCGTAGCTGGCCACGACGATCGCCGCCGCGACGGAGCCCAGCACGAGACCCCGCCGTCCGAAAGCCCATCCAAGCACCCGGCGATTCGCCTGCTTCAGTTTGGTGACGACAAAACTCTCATGGTCACCTGAATGAGTTCGTCCCGAAAGCAGATAGTAGGACAGCACGGGCGTTACCGTGACCGACGTCAATAGCGACGCAAGGATCGAGACCACATAGGCCACGCCGAGCGGCGTGAACAGCCGCCCTTCGATTCCCGGAAGGGCGAACAGCGGCACGAAGACGAGAACGATGATCATGGTTGCGTAGACGATGCTGGAACGGACCTCCTGGCTTGCCCCGGAGATCACGTCCAGAGCAGGACGCGGCGTGCTCGACGCGGCGTTCTCCCGCAGGCGCCGCAGGATGTTCTCGACGTCCACCACCGCATCGTCGACCAGTTCGCCGATGGCGATGGCGAGGCCGCCCAGCGTCATGGTGTTGATTGTGAGACCGAAGGCATGGAACACCAGGACCGTCACGAGGATCGATATTGGAATGGCTGTCAGCGAAACGAATGCTGCACGTCCGTTCATCAGGAAGACGACCAGGACCAATGCGACGACGACGGCGGCCTCGGCCAGAACGCGCTCGACATTGCTTATCGAGGTCTCGATGAACGTGGCTTGACGGAATTGCACGTTGGTGACGTTGATCCCAGAACGCATGGAGCGTTGCAGATCCCCAAGCGTGGCTTCGATGTTGCGCGTCAAGGCCACGGTATCGGCAGCCGGCTGCTTCATGACGCTGACGATGACAGCCGGCTTGCCGTTATAGCCGGCGTCGCCTCGCTTGGTGCGTGCTGCGAAATCCACGGATGCGACCTGCTTGAGCAGGATCGGCTGCGCGTCGCGCGTCGCAACAACGGTGTTGCCGAGGTCCTCGATCCGCCTGGTGAGGCCGACATTGCGGATCAGATATTCGCGGCCATGCTGGTCCACGAAGCCGCCGCCGCTGTTGGTGCCGAACTTTGCCACCGCCTGCTCGATCTGGTCGTGGGTGATGCTGAGCGCCTGCATCGTCGCGACGTTCGGCGTCACCCGGTATTGGCGGACCTCTCCGCCGATGGGAATCACCTGCGCGACGCCGGGAATGGCGAGAAGCTGCGGCCTGACGACAAAATCGGCGATCTCGCGCACTTCCATGGGCGAGGCCGTGCCGTCGCTGGTCAAGGCGATCAGCATGATCTCGCCCATGATCGACGTCACCGGGCCCATCTGGGGATTGACCGAGGACGGCAATTGCTCGCGGATCAGCGCCAACCGTTCCGAGACAAATTGCCGGGCGCGGTAAACGTCGACGCCCCAGTCGAATTCCACATAGACGACAGACAGACCGACACCCGAGACCGAGCGGACCCGGATCACGCCGGGCATGCCGTTCATCGACGTCTCGATCGGAAACGTCACGAGCTGCTCGACTTCCTGGGGCGCCAGCCCCTCCGCCTCGGTCAGAATGTTGACCGTCGGACGGTTGATGTCCGGCAAGACATCGACGGAAATGGTCGGCAGGACGAAAAGGCCGTAGCCGACGAGCACGGCGGCAACCGCCAGCACGAACAGGCGATTGCGCAAACTTGCCTGCACGATGAGCTTGAACATGGGCCGTTCCTACCGGATCTGGTTGATGAGGTCGGTACCGCGAACCACGATGCGTTCGCCCGGGTTGATGCCGGCCGCCACGATCACGCGCGTCGCATCGACCGGCAGCACGCGAACCGGTCTCGGCTCGAAGCGTTCGGGCTCCGGGTGCAGCCAAACGATATTCTCGCCGCTGGCGCTGCGGACCACCGCATTGCGAGGAAAGATCAGGCCAGTAGCCGCTGCGCCGCTCTGGACCATCACGTTCAGCGGCTGGCCGATGTTGAGGCCTGTCGGAGGCTCCGACATGGCAAACTGAACGACGGATGCATGCTGCCTCAGTGCCCGGCTCGTTCCGACGAAAGAGAGCGCAATCGGTTGGCCATTCGGTGCCGTGGCTGTCGCAGCTTCAGGCTCCTTCAGACCCAGATCGTCGTAGGCCAAGGCTTCGACCCACAGGCTCTTGGGATCGGCGATCTGGAACAGGACGTCCTGCGGCTGAATGACCTGGCCCGGCACGACCTTGGCGGAGGTGATGACGCCATCAGTCGATGCTCGCAACTCCTCGAACCCGGTGCGGGAATTTCGAACGGTTTCGCGGCGCGCCCGGAGACCCTCCAATTCGCTTTCGAGGTCGTTGACCTGCCCTTGGGGCACCGCGCCCCGCTCGGCCAGCGGCCGCAGGCGGCGCAGCTTGTTTTCGGTGATCGCCGTCAACTGTTCAATCTCGCCGACCTTCTCGAGGATGGTCGTGCGGTCCGCAATCGGCAGATGCGGCTCGATCTGAATGAGCAGATCGCCCTTGCTGACGGCTTGTCCGATCCGGGGTATGCCGCCGCTGCTCGGAACAACGCGTCCCCCATAGACGCTTTGCACGATGCTGCTGCGGTTGGGGTCGGCGATGACGCGGCCGATCAGCGTGACGGCGGGGCGAATGGTCTGCGGCTCGGCGGCGGCGGTCCGCACATCAAGCAGCCGCTGCGTCGGCTTGGCCGCGAAGACGGTGCCGTCTTGGAGGCGTCGTGGGGCATCGCTCAGGGCGGGGACATCCGGCGGATTGGCCTGTCTTGCGTTGGTTCGGCTTTCGCCGAACGCGATGGCGGCGAGAATGACGAAAGCACCAGCCATCGCCGCAGAAACGGAAGCGGCCATGCCGCGACCACGCCGTCTCCAATAGACATAGAGAAGGCCGAGCCCCACAGCAGCAAATCCGGAGGCCACAAAGGCGGTTCGGCTTGAGAAGAGCCCGCCCTGGCCTTGCTTCTGCTCTGGCGGCGGCACATTGCGGGCACGCGTCGGCACCAGCGAATCCACCAGCAGATCGCTTCCCCTGTTGGCGCTGATCGAGAATATGACTTCCACCGATTCCGCCGGCGTGCCGTCCGGAACGACCGCCGTGTAAGCGCCCTCGTCGGTTTTCGTAGCCTCGGTCGGGGCGGAATCGCCGATTGTGACCTGCACGACTGCGTCCGAAACCGGTTCGTTCGTGACGGGATCGTCTATGAAGACGGAAAGCCTGCCCTCTTTCAGAATGCCGACGATCTCGTATAGCTCGGACCGCGCCGCAACTCTTGGATAGGCTGACGATACAACGGCCGCTTTTTCGGCGTCGCCGTGATCGTGCCCCTCATGGGCAACGGCCCCTGACGGGCCAAAGAGCAGGCTCACCAGCCAGCAAATGCTGGCTAGACCAAGCCTCGCCGAGCCAAGTCGTTTTTGGCCAAGTCTATTTCGGCCAAGTTGATTTTGGTCAAGTCTATTTCGGCCAAGTCTTGCGGGCCGCCCTTTCGGGCAGCGCTGATTCATCGACATGGAAAATTCCTTCAGACATGCGAAAGGTCGGCGGCCAAAGGAGCCGCCGGGATTACGCGATGCTGAAGGTACTTGGTGGCCGGATCAGTGCGTCGGGCCTTACGCCGACAATGGCTCGCGCAACCGGGAGTTCGACAGGGCTCAGCACCTTGAGGGGGCTGAGCAGCGGCACGAACTGCGGTGACGCGATCGAGGTGCCAAACATGGTCCAGACCAGGGTTGGAGCCCCCTCGTCGTCATCGTGATCGGGCCCGTCATGAACGTGGCCCTCGGCGCCGTCGTCTCCGTGGGAGTGCACGTGACCCGCCAACTGATCGTGGAAATGCAGGGAACCGATCAACGTGACGGAAGGCGCCGGCATGGCACCAACGGCCGCCTTCGCTTGCGAGATGGAAATCAGGGTGACCTGAACCACGAACGCCGCTATCGCCACGAACATGGCTGTTCTGGCGAGTTGAGGAAGACTTTGAAGAAGGCCGCGCTTCACAGCAAGAATCTAGGGGGTCCTGGGCGCGCTTTCAAGCCGACGTTCCGTGCTTGGGAGCGTCACGTCGAAGCGTCACCCCCCGAACATGCCAGAATGTTCCTGTTGCGCCAGACGAATCAAACGCGCTCTGCTGCTGCCGGCGTAAGTCGTTGATTTCGCTATCGCCGGCTACTGTGCATGGGGTTGTTTCGCAGATTCGGTTGGCAGCACGGGCGATGATTGCGCGTGGGCCTACGGACATTTCGGCGAAAGTGTCGGCGCGTTCGGCCACGGCCAGTTCTTCCAGCTGCCGTCCTCTCCGACGCAGGCCGATGGGGCAGGGCCGCTTGTATCGAGTTGCGTGGCAAAGCGCTGGTCGACATAAGTCGTCGACAGATAGCCGGCGATGATGACGGTCAAAAAGACTGAGGAACCCTGGGCCAGATCGCGCAGCTTCATCGGTCGTCTCCATCCGCTGGTCATCGCTGCTCTGGCACCAACGATGGGCAGACGTCCCCGGATCCCGCCGTGATGGGCCTCACGCCCTCCACGCCATCTTCAGCACCGGCCGGCCCGAGGTCGGGTTCACATCGTCGCCGGCATGGGCAAAGCCATTGCGCTCGTAGAAGCGGATGGCGCGGGCATTGTCCTTGTTGACGAGCAGCGTGACGCCGGATGGCGACAGGCGCTTGGCCTCGTCCACCAACAACCTTGCTGCGTCCGAGCCCCAATGGGCGGGATCGACGACGAGCTGGTCGAGATAGCCGTCGCCATCGATCGTGACGAAGCCGGTGAGGATGCCGTCCTGTTCGGCGACGACGATGGACGCCTTCGGCACCAGATCCTTGCGCCAGCGCTCGCGCCACCAGGCAAGTCGCGCCGCGAAGTCGATCTGCGGATAGGCCTGCTGCCAGGTGCGATGCCAGAGGTCGATCGCGGCGGCCTCGTCCTCGGCGCGGTAGGGGCGGAGCTGGAGGGCGCTCATTTTACGAAGGTCGTCATGCCCGGGCTTGTCCCAGGCGTCCACGCCTTTCTATCAGCGAGGACCGAAGATCGTGGATGGCCGGGACAAGCCCGGCCATGACGGTGGGGTGAGTAACGCGCGACCCTCACCCCTACCGCTCCGTCAGCTTCAGCTCGATGCGGCGGTTGCGCTTGTAGGCTTCCTCCGTGTTGCCGGGATCGAGCGGCTGGAATTCGCCGAAGCCGGCCGCGACCAGGCGCTGCGCCGGCACGCCGAGCGAGATCAGGTATTGCACCACCGAGATCGAACGCGCCGCCGACAGGTCCCAGTTGGACCTGAAGTTCGCGCCGCTCACCGGCCGCACATCGGTATGGCCGTCGACGCGCAACACCCAGGGGATTTCGCTCGGGATCTTCTTGTCGAGCTCGATCAGCGCGGTCGCCAGCGTCTCGAGCTCGGCGCGGCCCTCGGGCAGCAGCGTCGCCTGGCCGGTGTCGAAGAACACTTCGGACTGGAACACGAAGCGGTCGCCGACGATGCGGATGTCGGGCCGGTTGCCGAGAATGGCGCGCAGGCGGCCGAAGAATTCGGAGCGGTAGCGCGACAATTCCTGCACGCGCTGCGCCAGCGCAACGTTCAGGCGGGAGCCCAGATCGGCAATTCGATTTTGCGATTCCTTGTCGCGCTTCTCGCTGGCATCCAGTGCCTCTTCCAGCGCCGCCAATTGCCGGCGCAGCGCGCTGATCTGCTGGTTCAGCACCTCGATCTGCGCCAGCGCGCGCGCCGAGACCGCTTTCTCCGAATCCAGCGCCTTGCCGAGCTCGGAAGTCTTGCCTTGCGCGTCGTTGCCGGCGGCGGCGAGGCCGTCATAGAGGCCCTTGATGCGGTCGCGCTCCGACTCGGCCGAGGCGAGGCCCGCCTTCAATTGCGAGACCTGGTCGTCGAGGGTGAGCTTGCCGAGCTTCTCCAGCGACAGGAGCTCGTTGAGCTGCGCGATCTTGGCGTTGAGCTGCTCCAGCGCCTTGTCCTTGCCGGTCACCTCCTGCGACAGGAAGAACTGCACCACCAGGAACACCGAGAGCAGGAACACGATCGACAGCACCAGCGTCGACAGCGCGTCGACGAAGCCGGGCCAGTAGTTGAGGCTGCCTTCGCTGCGGCGGCCGCGGGCAAGAGCCATTTACGTCTCCGTTTCTCGTGTCCCCGACGCGCTGCAGCGTGCAACGCTGCCGCGCTGAGCCGGGCCTATTTCCGTCTCGAGTCCCGGCTCAGCCGGGCATCGCCGCGCGTTGCTCGGCGTCCGGGCCGCGCGAGCGCCTAGCTCTTCTCGGGCTGACGCGCGATTCGCTCCAACAGGCGCCGGATCTCGCGGTTCTGTTCGCCCTGGCCGTCGGCCCATTCGCGAATCATCTGCTGCTCGGTTCGCATGTGGGAGACCAGCGCCTGGATGGCTTCGGCAAGGCTCGCCATCGCCGCGGTGGTGCCGCGGCTGCCGCTGCCTTCCTCCAGCACGGAGCGCAGCCGCTCGACGGTCGCCTGGAGTTCGCCGGTGGCGACGCCGCCGCCTGTCGCAACGGCCGCTTCACCGTTGCCATATTCGCGCACGGTGGTGGCGAGCCAGTCCTCGAGATCGGTGTAGAAGCGGTTCTGCGCCTGGCTCGATTGCAGGTCGAGGAAGCCGAGGACGAGCGAGCCGGCAAGGCCGAACAGCGAGCTGGAGAACGAGATGCCCATGCCGCCGAGCGGGGCTGCGAGGCCTTCCTTCAGCGTATCGAACAGCGCGCCGGAATCACTCCCGACCTTGAGTCCGTCGATCACCTTGCCGACCGAGCCGACCGTCTCGATCAGGCCCCAGAAGGTGCCGAGCAGGCCGAGGAAGACCAGGAGGCCGGTCATGTAGCGGGAGATGTCGCGGGCTTCGTCGAGGCGGGTCGCGATCGAATCGAGCAGGTGCCGCATGGTGGTCTGGGTGATGGTCATGCGGCCGGAGCGTTCGCCGCCGAGGATCGCTGCCATCGGCGCCAACAGCTTGGGGTGGCGGGCCGGTGCCAGTCCCGGATCGGCGATGCGGAAATTGTTGACCCAGGAGACTTCGGGATAGAGCCGGATGACCTGGCGGAAGGCCAGCACGATGCCGATGAACAGCACCGCCCCGATCAGGGCGTTGAGCCCGGGATTGGCGAAGAAGGCCTGGATGATCTGCTTGTAGAGCACCACGCCAACCAGCGTGCACAGCACCAGGAAGACCAGCATCCGCACCAGGAAGACGCTGGGCGAGGACAGCTTGGTGTACTCGATATCCATGGTGGAGCGGGAAGTGCCAGGCGGCATGGGCGGTATCATCCGTTACGTAAGCTTGCTTGCGGTGCGCACTATGGCACAGCGCCCGCCCAAAAAAAGCGCCGGATGAGCCGATTCCGGGGACAGCTTGGGGAACCCGAGCCGGAAGCGGCGCTTTGATAAGCAGGTATCTGAAAAAGCTCGCCATTCGGGGGCGCATGAGCGTCGTTTCCGCGATCATCGGGACTGCTGAACGCGTGCCGCTGCCGGACGTCGTGATCCGCGCTGCGATCAAGCGCCTGTGCTCCCGCACGGCGACGCGCCTGTCTGCGCCGGGCGCCGGCGACGATGCCGCCTTTGCCGGGCGGATGATGCTGCGGCCGATCGCGGAGGGCTGGGGGGCCGGGCATGCCGAGGTGCCTGCCTCCTTCTTCGCTGAAGTGCTCGGTCCCAACCGCAAATTCTCCTCCTGCTTCTACAAGACCGACGCGACCACCTTGCAGGAGGCGGAGGAGGAGGCGCTGCGCCAGACCGTCGAGCATGCCGGTCTTGCCGATGGCCAGACCATTCTCGAGCTCGGTTGCGGCTGGGGCTCGCTGTCGCTGTGGATGGCCCGGCAGTTTCCGCACGCGAAGGTGACGGCGGTGTCGGCCTCGCAGGCGCAGCGCGCCCATGTCGAGGGCGAGGCGCGGCGGCGCGGCCTCCTGAACCTGCGCGCGGTCGCCGCGGACATGAACGTGTTCGCGCCCGACGGCCAGTTCGACCGCATCGTCTCGGTCGAGATGTTCGAGCAGATGACCAACTGGCGCAAGCTGATGATGCGCGTGCGGTCGTGGCTTGGGCCGGAGGGGCGGTTCTTCATGCACACCGTCACCCATCGCTCCGGCTCGCAGCTGTTCGACCCGCGCGATGGCGACGACTGGATTGCGCAGCACGTCTTCACGGGCGGGCTGATACCGAGCCATCACCTCGTCAGGCAATTCGATGATATCCTCACGATCGAGAAGGAATGGTGCTGGAGCGGTACGCACTACCAGCGCACCGCGAACGACTGGCTCGCCAATTTCGATGTGCATCGCGGCACCATCGATGCGAGGTTGCGCAGGGTCTATGGCGAGGAGACCGCGCTCTGGATGCGTCGCTGGCGATGGTTCCTCCTCGCGACATCGGGCCTGTTCGGTTACGCCGGTGGAACCGAATGGGGAATCAGCCACTATCGGATGAAGGCCGCCGGGTGATTGCGATGTTCCGTCACAGCACGCGGCGATGGAACGCGACTCACAATCAAGTGAGTCAGAGAAACATGAATTGATTCAATGAGATATAGCGTGTGACAATGGGCCGCCCGCAACATGCGTTGCGTCGCAGCAAGTCCCTTCTATCTTAGCGTCACCAACCGCGCGCAATGGTCTAGAACGGGCCCGTGCGGGATGCGATCAGTATCAACAACATCGGGGCACCACACTTCATGTCAGGACATCGTGCGCGATCGGCATGCGTTGCATTGATGCTCGCGGCCCTGGCGCCGCTGCTGGGTGCTTGCGACCAATCCAACTCCGCCGTGTCTGCCGCCCAACCGGCCGCCCCTGACGTGAGTATCGTCGTCGTCAAGCCGCAGCCACGCGCCGTCGTGCGCGAACTGCCGGGCCGCATCGCACCGACGCGCGTCTCCGACGTGCGGCCGCGCGTGTCGGGCATCGTGGTCGAGCGTCTGTTTCGCCAGGGCAGCGAGGTGAAGGCGGGCGATGCGCTCTACCGCATCGATCCGCGTCCGTTCGAGGTCGAGGTGATGGCCAACGAGGCGGCGCTTGCCAAGGCCGAAGCGGCATTGATGCAGGCCAAGCAACAGGCGCATCGTATCGCAACCCTCACCAAGGATCGCGCGGCACCGGAGGCCGAGAACGAGAAGGCGATCGCGGCCGAACGCCAGGCCCATGCCGAAGTCGAGGGCCGCAAGGCCGAGCTCGCGCGGGCAAAGCTCAATCTCGACTATGCTACTGTGCGTGCGCCGATCGACGGCGTGGTCGGTGCGGCGCTGGTCAGCGAAGGCGCGCTCGCCGTCCAGAACGAGACCAATCTCGCCACCATCCAGCAGCTCGATCCGATTTACGCCGACTTCACCCAGTCGGTGAACGAGCTCAATCAGCTCCGCCGCGCCTTCGAGACCGGCGACCTCGAGCGCATCGCCTCGGATGCCGCCAAGGTGCGCCTGGTGCTCGACGACAACACCATCTATTCGCTCGAGGGCAAGCTGTTGTTCTCCGACGCCAAGGTCGACGCCCATACCGGGCAGGTGACGTTGCGCGGCGAGTTCCGCAATCCCAGGCGCGAGCTGCTGCCGGGCATGTATGTCCGGGTTCGCATCGACCAGGGTCTCGACTCCGACGCGATCGCGGTGCCGCAGCAGGCGGTCCAGCGCAATGGCGGCGGCGGCAGCGAGGTTTTCGTCGTCAAGGACGACAACCACATCGCCGTGCAGCCGGTGCGCACAGGGTCGACGCAGGACGGCCTATGGTTCGTCACGGAAGGTCTGAAGGCCGGCGACAAGGTCGTGGTCGAAGGGTTCCAGAAATTCGCGGCCGGCGACAAGGTCAAGCCGCAATCCTGGTCGGAGGCGGACGCGACCGCGGACAACCGGCACGCCCAGCAGCTTACGCGGTAACGCGCAATGCCGAGCTTCTTCATCGACAGGCCGATCTTCGCCTGGGTGGTCGCGCTGTTCATCTGCTTGATCGGTGCGATCGCGGTGCCGCTGCTGCCGATCGCGCAGTACCCGATCATCGCGCCGCCCTCGATCTCGGTCTCGACCAGCTATCCCGGCGCCTCGCCTGAGAACCTCTATAACAGCGTCACGCGTCTGATCGAGGAGGAGCTCAACGGCGCCGCCAACATCCTCAACTTCGAATCCACCAGCGATTCGCTCGGCCAGGTCGAGATCATCGCCAACTTCCAGCCGGGCACCGATACCAGCGCCGCCTCGGTCGAGGTGCAGAACCGCATCAAGCGCGTCGAGGCGCGCCTGCCGCGCGCGGTGATGCAACAGGGCATCCTGATCGAGGAAGCCTCCAGCGCGGTGCTCCAGATCATCACGCTGAATTCGACCGACGGCAGCCTCGACGAGGTCGGCCTCGGCGACTTCATGATCCGCAACGTGCTCGGCGAGATCCGGCGCATTCCCGGCGTCGGTCGCGCCACTCTGTATTCGACCGAGCGCTCGCTTCGCGTCTGGGTCGATCCGGCGAAGCTTGTCGGCTATGGGCTGACCGCTGACGACATCAACAAGGCGATCTCCGCGCAGAACGCGCAGGTTGCCTCGGGCAGCATTGGTGCCGAGCCGTCGACCTCGAGCCAGCGCACCTCCGCGCTGGTGCTGGTCAAGGGGCAACTCTCCTCCCCCGAGGAGTTCGGCACCATCATCCTGCGCGCCAACGCCGACGGCTCCACCGTGCGCCTGCGCGACGTCGCGCGCATCGAGGTCGGCGGCCTCAGCTACCAGTTCAACACGCGCCTCGACGGCAAACCGACTGCAGGTCTGTCCGTGCTGATGTCGCCGACCGGCAATGCGCTGGCGACTGCGAGCGCGGTCGAAGCGAAGATGAAGGAGCTGTCACGCTTCTTCCCGGCCAACATCACCTACGAGATTCCCTACAACATCACGCCCGTGGTCGAGGCCTCGATCAAGAAGGTGCTGATGACGCTGGTCGAGGCCGTGGTGCTGGTGTTCGTGGTCATGTTCCTGTTCCTCCAGAACATCCGCTACACCATCATCCCGACCATCGTGGTGCCGGTGGCGCTGCTCGGCGCCTGCACCACGCTGCTGCTCGCCGGCTACTCCATCAACATGCTCTCGATGTTCGGCATGGTGCTCGCGGTAGGTATCCTCGTCGACGACGCCATCGTCGTGGTCGAGAACGTCGAGCGCATCATGGCCGAGGAAGGCCTGCCGCCGAAGGAGGCGACGCGCAAGGCGATGTCGCAGATCACCGGCGCCATCATCGGCATCACCCTGGTGCTGATGGCGGTGTTCGTGCCGATGGCGTTCTTCCCGGGCTCGGTCGGCATCATCTATCGCCAGTTCTCGGTCACCATGGTCGCCGCGATCGGCTTCTCCGCCTTCCTCGCGCTGTCGCTGACGCCGGCGCTGTGCGCGACCCTGCTCAAGCCGGTCGCCAAGGGGCACGGTCATTCGAGGAATGTCGTGTTCGGCTGGTTCAACCACATGCTGGAGGCCGCCCGATTTCGCTACGCGAGTACGGTCGGCTTCTCGCTGACGCGTACCGGGCGCTTGATGCTGGTCTATGCCGCATTGCTGGTCGGCCTGTCCTGGGCCTTCGTCAATCTGCCCGGCGGCTTCCTGCCCGTCGACGACCAGGGTTTCATCACCACCGACGTGCAGACGCCGTCGGACTCGTCCTATGCCCGCACCGAGGCGGTGATCGAGAAGGTGGAAAAATACCTGGCGCAGCGGCCGGGCGTCGACAATGTCACCTTCCTCACCGGCTTCAGCTTCTCCGGCCAGGGCATGAACACCGCGCAGGCGTTCATCACGCTGAAGGACTGGTCGGAGCGCGGGCCGCAGGACTCCGCCGCCGCGATCGTCAACGACGTCAACCGCGACCTGGGGGCGTCGGTTCGCGATGCCAAGATCTCGGCGCTGCAGCCGCCGCCGATCGACAATCTCGGCAACTCCTCGGGCTTCTCGTTCCGCCTCCAGGATCGTGGCCAGAAGGGCTATACGGCCTTGACGCGTGCCGCCGACCAGCTGATTGCGGAGGCCAATGCGAGTCCCGTGTTGCAGAAGGTCTATGTCGAAGGCCTGCCCGAGGCGGGCGTGGTCAATCTCGTGATCGACCGCGAGAAGGCCGGCGCGTTCGGCGTCACCTTCGAAGACATCAACAACACGATCTCGACCAATCTCGGCTCGAACTACATCAACGACTTCCCCAACCGCGGCCGCATGCAGCGCGTCGTGGTGCAGGCCGATGCCCGCGACCGCATGCGGACCGAGGACATCCTCAATTACAACGTCAAGAACAGCCGCGGCCAGCTCGTGCCGTTCTCCTCCTTCGCCACGGTGGAATGGGCGCGCGGCCCGACGCAAATCGCCGGCTTCAACTATTATCCGGCGGTGCGCATCTCCGGCGAAGCCAAGCCCGGCTTCACCTCGGGCGACGCGATCGCCGAGATGGAACGGCTCGCGGGCAGATTGCCGCGCGGCTTCGGCTACGAATGGACCGGACAGTCGCTGCAGGAGAAGCTGTCGGGCTCGCAGGCGCCGTTCCTGCTGGCGCTCTCGGTGTTCGTGGTCTTCCTGTGCCTCGCCGCACTCTATGAAAGCTGGACCATTCCGCTCGCGGTGCTGCTCACCGTGCCGCTGGGGATCGTCGGCGCGGTCGTCGCCGCCATGCTGCGCGGCCTGCCCAACGACGTCTACTTCACCGTCGGCCTGATCACCATCATCGGCCTCGCCGCGAAGGACGCGATCCTGATCATCGAGTTCGCGAAGGATCTGCGCAAGGAAGGCAAGCCGCTGGTGGAAGCCACCATCGAGGCCTGCCGCCTGCGCTTCCGGCCGATCCTGATGACGGGCCTCGCCTTCATCTGCGGCGTGCTGCCGATGGCGATCGCGCATGGTGCCGGCGGCGCCAGCCAGCAGGCGCTGGGCAGCATCGTGATGGGCGGCATGATCGCGGTGGTGATCCTGGCGCTCTTGATGGTGCCGGTGTTCTTCGTCTCGGTGCAGCGCGTGCTGGGTGGGGATCGGGAGCCGAAGGTTGCGAAGGAAGGCGAGGCCTACGGCCCGCCGGCGCGGGCGCATACCGGGCACTGACAGTTCTTTCCGTCATTCCGGGGCGCGCGTAGCGCGAACTATGATGCGCAATTGCGCATCTGAGAATCCGTCGGGCCGCAATCACAGTCGATGAATGGATTCCGGGCCCGCGCCCAGTGGCGCGTCCCGGAATGACGGCGGAGTGTGGAGCGCGAGCTCCCGCCTTACGCGGCCTTCCGCAAGATCTTCACCAGTTCCCCATGCACGAACTCGTTGCCGCAGACGACGTGTCCCGTCACCAGCGCATCGCCGGGAGTGTCGATGTCGCTCACCGTCCCGCCGGCTTCCCTCACCATGATCTGCCCGGCCGCGATGTCCCAGGGCGACAAGTTCCGCTCCCAATAGCCGTCGAGGCGGCCGGCGGCGACGAAGGCGAGGTCGAGCGAGGCGGCGCCGAAGCGGCGCAGGCCCGCGACGCGATCCTGGATCGCGGTCATCTCGCGGCGGAATTCCTCGTGGTCGCCGCGACCGATATGGGGCAGGCCACAGGCCACCACGCATTCGTTCAGCTGGCGGCGGCCGGCCACGCGCAGGCGCTGGTCGTTGAGGAAGGCGCCCTTGCCGCGCTCGGCGATGTAAAGCTCGTCATTGGCGGGGTTGTAGATCACGCCGGCGATCACGGTGCCCTCGCGCGCAAGGCCTATCGAGATTGCGAATTGCGGGATGCCGTGCAGGAAGTTGGTGGTGCCGTCGAGTGGATCGACGATCCAGGTGTGGCTCTTGTCGGTGCCCTCGCGGTTGCCGCCCTCTTCGCCGATGAAGCCGTAGCCGGGCCGGGCCTTGGCAAGATCCTGGTAGAGCATCTCCTCCGCGCGCTTGTCAGCAAGCGAGACGAAATTCGCCGGTCCCTTCAACGAGACCTGGAGATGCTCGATCTCGCCGAGATCGCGCTTGAGGCTGCGGCCCGCGCGGCGCGCGGCTTTGACCATGACGTTGATAGTGGCTGAATACAGCATGAGCTCTGGACTTGATCGGGGGCAAGAATAGGAGGCAAGGGCGGCAAATCCCGCCTGTTTGGGGGATTGGGTGCCCTGCGAGCGCCCCAACGTCAAGTCATTTGGTTCCGAGCCATTTCCTGGCGGCGGCCTCCGCCTTGGCCCGCTCCTCGGCCGACAAGTCGGACAATTGCTTGTCGAGCTCGGGATCGCCCTTGCCGGCTGTTTTGGCCACCAGGTGCCATTTGAAGCCCTCGACCTTGTCCACGGGTGTACCCACGCCGTTGATCAGCACCCATGCCAGGCGGTTCTGCGCGATCGCGCTGCCTTGGCGGGACGCCTTGCGGAGCAACGCGACGGCCGCCGGCTGGTTCTTCGGCGTGCCGGTGCCGTTGAACATCGCGATCGCATATTCGACCTCGGCATCGACATTGTCGGCGAGCGAGGCGGCCTGGAGCAGCCGCACCGCACGTTCCGGGTCTTTCGGCACACCGGTGCCTTCCTTGTAGAAGGTCGCGAGCGCGTATTGAGCCTCGGGCAGGCCTGCATCGGCGGCCAGGCGCAGCAGTTCCGCCGAGCGCTTGACGTCCTGTGGCAGGGTCTGACCGTCGAGATAGAGTAGAGCGAGGTTATAGGCCGCCTTGGGCTCGCCGAGCTTGGCGGCGGAGGCCATCAGCTTGACCGCTTCGCCCTTGTCGACCTGGCCGCCACGCCCCGAAATGCGCAGCATGGCGAGCGCGAACATCGCCTCGCGATCACCGGCGTCGGCGGCGCGCTTGTACCATTCGGCGGCCTTGGCATAGTCGCGCCGGATGCCCATGGCGTTGGAATAGAGCTCGCCGAGCATGGTCATCGCCTTGGGATCGCCGGCTTGCGCGCGGGCGCTGGCGAGCTCGAAGGCCGTCTTGTACTGGCCGCGCTGATAGGCGCCGAACACCAGATCGACATTGGGATCCTCGGTCGCCGGCGCGGGGATCACGGTCGCGGCCGGCTTGGGCGAGGGCGAGGGTTTGGGGGAGGCCGAAGGTTTCGGCGCAGGCGCGGCCTCCTTCTTCTTGGCGGCCGTGGGCGGCTTGGGCTTCTGTTTTTCCGCGGGTGCGCTCGGCGTTGTGGCCGGCGGGGTGATCTGGAGCTGCGCCGCCGCGGGCGCTGTGAGCAGCAGCGTGGCCAGCATGGTGATGCATGGGAGCTTCATGTCGGGCGCTAGCCGTGCTCCTGACCCGCAGGATCATGGCCTGCCGGCGCCGTCGCATGGGCCTTCTTGATCGCAGCATCGACTTCGATCAGCGCAGCCTTGGGCCCGCGCGGATCGGCCCAGACGAAGTCCCCGACCAGCACGAAATCGGCGCCGCTGGCGGCGAAGTCGCGGGCCTCTTCCAGCGAAATGGCAAATCCCACGCAGGGCGGCTCGAACAGCTCGGCCCACCAGTCCAGCCGCTCGGCAATGGCCTGGGACGACGGCCGCTGGCCTTTCTTGTCGGGCTCGCCGAACAACACATAGTCGGCCCCCATCTCGCCCGCGCTCATGGAATCGTGGCGCGTGGCGAGGCCGCCGACGCCCGCGATGCGATCGGGCTTGAGCGACGGCGCGGCCTCTTCCAGCGCTGCAAGGCCCGTGAGGTGGGCGCCGTCCGCACCGCCGCGCGCGACGATGTCAGGATGACCGTCGACGAGGAGTGCTGCGCCCGCCTTCTGCACCGGCGGCGCCAACGCCTTGATGCGCGAGATCATGGTGCGCTGGTCGGTCTCCTTCAGCCGCAGCAGCACGGCGGCGACGTCGGCGGAAGCGAGCAGGCCCGGCAGCTCGGCGGCGAGCGATGCCGGATCATCGACGACAGGCGTCGCGAGATAGAGGCGCGGCGCCGGGCGCGGCGGAGGCGGTTTGTTCGACAAGATCTAGGCTGCCTTCTGTTCCAGGCTGCTTTGCCATTCGCCCTTGGACGCCAGCCCGTTCATCCGCGCGCGATGGCTGAAGGCACGCTGGCCGGCCGTGACGTTCTCGGCCTTGCCGGACCAGGCCTTCTGCGGCGCGGCCTGGAGCGCGCGGCCATAGGAGAAGGTCAGGCCCCAGGGCAGCGGGCCGAGCTTGTGCATGGCGTTGAGATGCGCGGTCGCCTCCTCGTCGGACTGGCCGCCGGAGAGGAAGGCGATGCCGGGCACGGCTGCGGGCACGCAGGCCTTGAGCAGCCGCATCGTCTTCTCTGCGACTTCCTCGACGGAAGCCTGCTTCGGACACTTCTTGCCTGAGATCGCCATGTTCGGCTTCAGCACCATTCCTTCGAGCGCGACGCGTTGCACGCGCAATTCCTGGAACGTCTTGTTGAGCACGCGTTGCGTGACCTCATAGCAGCGGTCGATGTCGTGATCGCCGTCCATCAACACTTCCGGCTCGACGATCGGCACGATTTGCGCGGCCTGGCACAGCGCGGCATAGCGCGCCAGCGCATGGGCATTGACGCTGATCGCGGTCATCGAGGGGATGCCGCTGCCGATGTCGATCACCGCGCGCCATTTGGCAAAGCGTGCGCCGCGCTCGTAATATTTCTTGAGCCGCTCGGCGAGCTTGTCTAGCCCGACCGTGACGAGCTCACCCGAACACATCGGCAGTGCTTGCGTGCCCTCGTCGACTTTGATGCCGGGAATCGCGCCGCTCTCCTCGATCAGCTTTACCAGCGGCGTGCCGTCCTTGGCCGCCTGCCAGATCGTCTCGTCATAGAGGATCACGCCCGAGATGTACTGGCTCATGGCGTCCTTGGTGCGAAACAGCATCTCGCGGTAGTCGCGGCGGTTCTCTTCCGTCGATTCCACGCCGATTGCGTCAAAGCGCTTCTTGATGGTGCCGGAGGATTCGTCGGCGGCAAGGATGCCCTTGCCGGGCGCGACCATGGCTGTCGCGATCCTGTTGAGTTCAGTCAGATTCATCGAGAGGTCCTCCCAATACGATTCTGCCCTTGCCCGTGAAAATAGACCGTTCTCGGGCAATTGCCGAGTTAACGTTCGTCGCAGGGTAAAGGGGAGGGAGTGTCGTGCCACAAAGAAAGCCGTCATTCCGGGATGCGCCGGAAGGCGCAGGCCCGGAATCCATAACCCCAGGCTGTGGCTATGGATTCCGGGCTCGCCGCTTTGCGGCGCCCCGGAATGACCGAGAGGGTATGTACTGGATCACGCCACCTTGGGATCGAGCTCACCCTTGGCGTAGCGCTTGGCCATTTCGGCAGTGGTCAGCACCTTCTTGATCTTGGAGGCCTGGCCCGCGGTATTGAATTCTTGGAGGCGCTGCTTGCACAGCTTGGTCATCGCTTCCATCGCTGGCTTCAAATATTTGCGCGGATCGAACTCTTCCGGGTGCTCCTTGAGCACCTTGCGGATCTGGCCGGTCATGGCCATGCGGTTGTCGGTGTCGATGTTGATCTTGCGCACGCCGTTCTTGATGCCGCGCTGGATCTCGGCGACAGGCACGCCCCATGTCGGCTTCATCTTGCCGCCATAGGTGTTGATGATGTCCTGGAGGTCCTGCGGCACCGAGGACGAGCCGTGCATGACGAGGTGCATGTTGGGCAGCTTGCGGTGGATCTCCTCGATCACGTTCATGGCGAGGATGTCGCCGTCGGGCTTGCGGGTGAATTTGTAGGCACCGTGCGAGGTCCCCATCGCAATCGCGAGCGCGTCGACCCTGGTCTCCTGCACGAACTTCACGGCTTCGTCCGGATTGGTCAGCAGCTGGTCGTGGCTGAGCTTGCCTTCGGCGCCGTGGCCGTCTTCCTTGTCGCCCATGCCTGTTTCGAGCGAGCCGAGCACCCCGAGCTCGCCCTCGACCGAGATGCCGCCCAGATGGGCCATGTCGGTCACGGTCTTGGTGACGCCGACATTGTAGGCCCAGTCGCCGGGGGTCTTGCCGTCGGCCTTGAGCGAGCCGTCCATCATGACGGAGGTGAAGCCGGCCTGGATCGCGGTCATGCAGGTCGCGGGCTCGTTGCCGTGGTCCAGATGCACGCAGACCGGAATGTGCGGGTAGATTTCGGTCACCGCGTCCATCATGTGCTTGAGCATGACGTCGTTGGCGTAGGAACGCGCGCCACGCGAGGCCTGGATGATGACCGGCGCGTCGACCTGGTTGGCCGCGTCCATGATCGCCAGCGCCTGCTCCATGTTGTTGATGTTGAAGGCCGGTACGCCGTAATCGTTCTCCGCCGCGTGATCGAGCAGTTGACGTAACGTGATCCGAGCCATCTGTCTTTTTCTCCCGTTGGGGCCAGCAAGGCCGCTTGATTACTTGATACGCAGAACTTCGACGCCGGGCAGGGGCTTGCCTTCCATCCATTCAAGGAACGCGCCACCGGCGGTCGAGACATAGGTGAAGTCACCGGCCACATGGGCCTGGTTGAGCGCGGCGACGGTGTCGCCGCCGCCCGCGATCGAGACCAGCTTCTTGGCCTTGGTGCGCTCGGCGGCGTGCTTGGCGGCCGCGACCGTGCCGCGGTCGAACGGCTGCATCTCGAAGGCGCCGAGCGGCCCGTTCCAGACCAGGGTCGCCGCATCGTCGATCGCCGCGTGGACGCGCGCGATCGATTGCGGGCCGACATCGAGGATCATGCCGTCGGCCGGGATCGCGTCGAGCCCGTAGGCATGCGAGGGCGCGTTGGCGGCGAAATGATAGGCGACGGTGGCGTCCACCGGGAGGATGATGGCGCAGTTGGCGGCTTCCGCCTTCTCCATGATGCGCAGCGCGGTGGCGGCGAGATCCTTCTCGGCCAGCGACTTGCCGACCGCGACGCCCCGGGCGTGCAGGAAGGTGTTGGCCATGCCGCCGCCGATCACGAGCGCGTCGACCTTGGTGACGAGATTCTCGAGCAGGTCGATCTTGGTCGAGACCTTTGCGCCGCCGATGATGGCGATGACCGGCTTGGTCGGCGACCCCAGCGCCTTCTCCAGCGCATCGAGCTCGGCCTGCATGGTGCGGCCGGCATAGGCCGGCAGCTTGTGGCCGAGGCCTTCGGTCGAGGCATGAGCGCGGTGCGCCGCCGAGAAGGCGTCATTGACCCAGATGTCGCCGAGCTTTGCGAGCTCTGCGACGAAGGCGGGATCGTTCTTTTCCTCTTCCTTGTGGAAGCGGGTGTTTTCCAGGCACAGGATGTCGCCATCCTTCAAGCCGGCCACGGCCCTGGCCGCGGACTCGCCGATGCAATCCTCGGCGAAGCCGACGGGCTTCTTCACGACCTTGGACAGCGCCTCGGCAACCGGCTTGAGCGAGTCCTTGGCATCGCGTCCCTTCGGCCGGCCGAAATGCGCGAGCAGGATGACCTTGCCGCCCTTGTCCGAGATCTCGGTGATGGTCGGCGCGACGCGCTCGAGCCGGGTTGCGTCGGTGACGCGCCCGTTCTCCATGGGCACGTTGAGGTCGACGCGCAGCAGTACGCGCTTGCCCTTCACGTCGACGTCGTCGAGGGTGCGGAATTTGTTGGTCATCTCTGGGTTCTCTTGTCTCGGGCCTCTAGGAGGTCATTCCGGGGCGGTGCGCTTAGCACCGAACCCGGAATCTCGAGATTCCGGGTCTGGTCCTACGGACCATCCCGGAATGACGGTGCAACTGGAACGCACCCGATCCTTAGATCACCTTCGCCATCGCGACGGCGGTGTCCGCCATGCGGTTCGAGAAGCCCCACTCGTTGTCGTACCAGGACATCACGCGCACCAGCGTGCCGTTCTGAACCTTGGTCTGGTCCTCGTGGAAGGTCGAGGAGTGCGGATCATGGTTGAAGTCGATCGAGACGTTCGGCGCACTGGTGTAGCCGAGGATGCCCTTGAGCTGCTGCTCGCTGGCGCGCTTCATCGCCGCGTTGATCTCCTTGGCGTCGGTGGCGCGCTTGGCGACGATCTTGAGATCGACGACCGAGACGTTCGGCGTCGGCACGCGGATCGCGACGCCGTCGAGCTTGCCCTTCAGCTCGGGCAGCACGAGGCCGATCGCTTTCGCAGCACCGGTCGAGGTCGGGATCATCGACATCGCCGCCGCACGGCCACGATAGAGATCCTTGTGCATCGTATCGAGCGTCGGCTGGTCGCCGGTATAGGCGTGGATCGTGGTCATGAAGCCGGTCTCGATGCCGACGAGATCGTTCAGCACCTTGGCGACCGGCGCGAGGCAGTTCGTGGTGCAGGAGCCGTTGGAGACGACCAGATGATCCTTGGTCAGCGTCTCGTGGTTGACGCCGTAGACGATGGTGGCGTCGGCGCCATCGGCGGGTGCGGAGACCAGCACGCGCTTGGCGCCGGCGGTCAGATGCGCGGAGGCCTTGTCCTTCGAGGTGAAGATGCCGGTGCATTCCAGCGCGATGTCGACGCCGAGATCCTTCCAGGGCAGCTTCGAGGGATCGCGCTCGGCGGTCACCTTGATCTTGCCGTTGCCGAGGCTGATCGAGTCGCCATCGACGGTGACGGTGCCGGGGAAGCGGCCATGGACGGAATCGAAACGAAGCAGATGGGCGTTGGTCTCGACCGGGCCGAGATCGTTGATGCCGACGACCTCGATGTCCTTGCGGCCTGACTCGGCGATCGCCCGCAGGATGTTGCGGCCAATGCGGCCAAAACCGTTGATTCCAACGCGGACTGCCATGTTTCGTCTCCTTCAATGACCGTTGTCATCCCGCACAACGCGCTATGCGCGCCTGCGAGGGTTTTTTTAGGGGCGGACGCCCGGTTCGGCCGGGCGGTGCTTGATCATATGAGGGATTAGGTAGTCCTTTTTTGCGGCAAGCTCAACTCTCAGGAAACGCGCTTCAGGACAGCGTTAACCGCGGCCTCGGCGGTAATGCCGAAATGCTTGTAGAGCTCCTTGGCAGGACCGCTTTCGCCGTAGGAATGCATGCCGATGAATTCGCCATCCTGGCCGATCACGGCGTCCCAGCCCCAGCGCACGGCGGCCTCGATCGCGATCTTGACCGGTGCGTTTCCGATGATCGCTGCGCGCTTGGCTTCTGGTTGCGCTAACAACAGCTCGAGCGAGGGAACGGAGACAACGCGTGACGCGATGCCGCGTTCCGCGAGCTGCTTCTGGGCCGCGACCGCGATCTCGACTTCGGAGCCGGAGGCGAACAGCGTCGCCTTGGCTTCGCCCTGGGCTGCGACCAGCTCATAGGCGCCGGCCGCGCAGGGATTGTCGGTCGGCGCGGTGGTCCGCAGCTGCGGCAGGTTCTGCCGCGTCAGCGCCAGCACCGTCGGGCCGTCGATGCGGTTGAGCGCGAGCTCCCAGCATTCGGCGACCTCGATTGAATCGCAGGGACGGAACACGCGCATGTTGGGAATGGCGCGAAGCGCGGCAAGATGCTCGACCGGCTGATGGGTCGGGCCGTCTTCGCCGAGGCCGATGGAGTCGTGCGTCATCACGTAGACGACGCCCGCGCCCATCAGCGCGGCAAGGCGCATCGCGGGACGTGCGTAGTCGGTGAACACCAGGAAGGTCGCGCCGTTCGGCGCAAAGCCGCCGTGCAGGAAGATGCCGTTCATCGCGGCGGCCATGCCGTGCTCGCGGATGCCGTAGTGAATGAAGCGGCCCTTCGGCGTCTTGGCCGAGAAGGCGGTCGCCGACTTCGCCTTGTTGTTGTTGGAGCCGGTGAGGTCGGCGGAGCCGGCCAGGAATTCCATCGGCATCGCGGCGGCGATAACCTCGATCGCAGCCTCCGACGATTTGCGGGTCGCCGCGGTCAGCGGCTTCTCGAGCAGCTCCTTCTTGTGCGCCTTCAGCGCCTTTGCCAGCGAAGCCGGACGTTCATGGCGAAGACGCCGCTCGAACTCGGCGCGCTTGCGGCTGCCGAGCTCGGCGAGCCGTGCTTCCCATTCCTGGCGAGCCGCGGCGCCGCGGCTGCCGGCTGCACGCCACGCCTTCAGCACGTCGTCGGACACCGAGAACGGCTCGAGCGAGATACCGAGTTTTTCCTTGGCGGCCTTGAGCTCGTCGGCGCCGAGCGCCTCGCCATGCACCTTCGAGGTGCCGGCCTTGGTCGGCGCGCCGAAGCCGATGGTGGTGCGGCAGGCGATCAGCGTGGGCTTGCCGGATTTTTGCGCGCGCGTGATGGCGGCGGCGATGGCGGCCTGGTCGTGGCCGTCGATCTTCTCGGCGGCCCAGCCCGCGGACTTGAAGCGCTTCACCTGGTCGACGGAATCGGAGATCGAGGTCGGGCCGTCGATCGAGATGCCGTTGTCGTCATACAGCACGATCAGCTTGTTGAGCTTCCAGTGCCCGGCCATCGCGATCGCTTCCTGCGACACGCCTTCCATCAGGTCGCCGTCGGAGGCGAGCACATAGGTGTGGTGGTCGACGATCTTCTTGCCGAACTCGGCCGCGAGCATCTTCTCGGCGAGCGCCATGCCGACCGCGGTCGAGATGCCCTGGCCGAGCGGCCCGGTTGTTGTCTCGATGCCCTTGGTGCGGAAGTTCTCGGGGTGGCCGGGGGTGAGTGAGTCGACCTGGCGGAACTGCTTGATCTGGTCCAGCGTCATCTCGGCATTGCCGGTGAGATACAGCAGCGAATAGAGCAGCATCGAGCCGTGGCCGGCCGAGAGCACGAAGCGGTCGCGATCCGGCCAGGTGGGCGCGGCGGCATCGAATTTCAGGAACTGGGTGAACAGCACCGTGGCGACGTCGGCAGCGCCCATCGGCAGACCGGGATGGCCCGACTTGGCCTTTTCGACAGCGTCCATCGAAAGGCCGCGGATCGCGTTGGCCATACGGGTGTGATCGACCTGCGTCATGTCTGAAATCCGTCTGAAATGAGGCGCTTGGAGGCGAGGTACGCCCGCGCGGGAGGAGCCTGGCGGCCACTGAAAGTCGTGGCTGGGATAGCACCTCGGTTCCGGGAGTCCAAGGCGGTCAAACGCCGGTTTGGCCGTAAAAGTTGCCGTGTGGAGATCGGTTTTCCCCCGGGATCGTGCCGGAAGAAATCGGACGATCGCAGCCGCGTCCCGATTGATCGGTGCATAGTTTTGCGGCGGCGTTGCGCTGGGCTAGCTTGCCACGTAAATTTCTGCTTCTAACCGCTTGCCGAACCGAGTCTTTTGCCGGACGGCAAGCTCCAGGGAAAGGCCACTGGGCAAAGGCCGCCAGGTTCCGCCGCTGACTGCATGAACGATCGCGTGTCCAACAGTTCCGCCATGACGGAGTCGTCCGCCGTCGAGATCGAGATTGCGACCCGCAGGCTCACCGCGGCGCTCGACGCTCTCGAAAGCGCGGTCGAGCGGCGCCGCGATGCCGATCGCGACGAGAACGAGCTCGCGGCGCGGATTCAGGCGCTCGGCGCGGATCGCTCGCGGCTCGCCGATGAGCTCGACGGCGCGCTGGTGAAGGCGCGCAAGCTCGAGCGCACCAATCGCGAGATTTCCGACCGGCTGGATTCCGCAATCGTCACGATACGCTCGGTGCTCGATACCGGAGAGGACGGATGAGCCACATCAACGTCACCATCAATGGCCGGCAATACCGCATGGCCTGCGAGGAGGGCCAGGAGGTGCGGCTGCTCAAGCTCGCCGAAACCCTGGAAACGCGCATCCAGTCGCTGCGCGGAAAATTCGGCGAGATCGGCGATGCGCGCCTCACCGTGATGGCCGCGCTGACCGTCTGCGATGAACTGATCGACACCAGCAACCGCGTCCGCACGCTGGAGCAGGAGCTGACCGAGCTCAGGGACTTCCGCAACGCCGCCGTCGAGCGTGCCCGGATGACGCAGACTGCGGTGGTGAACGCGCTCAACGCCGCAGCCGAACGCATCGAGAAGTCGACCCAGGTGCTGAACCGGACCGTCGGCAACGGCATTGCGATCGGGTAGGGGGTGCTGACGCGCGGCCTGCGCAAGCGCCTCGTCCTTCGAGACGACCGCTCCGCGGTCTCCTCAGGATGAGGCTGACCGACACAACGTTGCCTGCAAAAATTGCTGCTAAGCACTCGGTCCTCATCCTGAGGAGCCCGCAAGGCGGGCGTCTCGAAGGATGGCCGCATGCGGGCTTCGCGCCACTGGCGATTCGTCAGTATCGTTGTTACATTGCCCGGGCGAGGCTGCGACGTGCGTCAGGAGCCATATATCCCCGGGGCCTTATCGATCCTTTAGGGAACTGTCCCTGGCCGGGCCCGTGGGCCCGGACATATGGTGCCCACCTACTTTCGTAGGGAACTCCGGGATCGAGTGCTTCAACGGCGTCCGCGGCTTCGCACTGTTTTCTTCCTTCTGGTTCGTGCCCGTCAAATTGCGTCCCCGACACGCTTGCGGTTCAATCTCGGTGTCATGCCCCGCGCAGGCGGGGCATCCAGTACGCTGCGGCATCGAGGTTCAAGCACTGGCGTCTCTGGAATACTGGATCACCCGCCTTCGCGGGTGATGACCGCGGAGCAAGCGCGCATGTCCAACTCCAAAGCCGAACTCCGTGCCAAAGCCCTCGCCAAGCGCGATGCGCTGAGCGACAAGAAGCGCGCCGGCGCCGCCGCAAAGCTAGCCAAGCGCGGGCTGCCGTTCGAGCTGCTGCCCGGCAGCATCGTCTCCGGCTATTCGCCGATCCGCAGCGAGATCGATCCGCTGCCGCTGATGAAGCGGCTCGCCGAGCAGGGCGCGAAGCTGGCGCTGCCTTGTGTCACCGCGCGCGGCCAGTCGCTGATCTTCCGCATCTTCCAGCCGAGCGACCGATTGATGCTCGGCCCGCTCGGCATTCCCGAGCCGTCGCCGGCGGCCGCCGAAGTGATCCCCGACATCATGCTGACGCCGCTGGCCGCCTTCGACCGCCTCGGCCATCGCATCGGCTATGGCGCGGGGCATTACGATTTCACCTTCGCGCATCTGCGGAAGACGAAGCAAATCGTCGGCATCGGGCTTGCTTTTGCAGTGCAGGAGATCGAGGCGGTTCCGGCACTATCGCACGACGTCGCGCTGGATTATGTGCTAACGGAATCGGACGTGTTCGATTTCCGGAGTTCTGAAGTTGCGCATTCTCTTCGTGGGTGATGTCGTCGGCCGTAGCGGGCGCGAGGCCGTCGCCGAATATCTGCCCGGCATGGTCAAGGACTGGTCGCTCGATCTCGTCGTCGTCAACGGCGAGAATTCCGCCGGCGGGTTCGGCATCACGGAGGCGATCTACCAGGAATTTCTCGAGGCGGGCGCCGATGCAGTGACGCTCGGCAATCACTCCTGGGACCAGCGCGAGGCGCTCGTCTTCATCGAGCGCGCCGACCGCTTGGTGCGTCCGGCGAACTATCCGCGCGGCACGCCCGGCCGCGGCGCTGCGCTGGTCGAGACCAAGAACGGCAAGCATGCCCTCGTCGTCAACGCGCTCGGCCGCGTCTTCATGACCCCGTTCGACGATCCCTTCGCGGCGCTGGAGCGCGAGCTGGGCGCCTGCCCGCTCGGCGTTGCCGCCGACGCCATCGTCGTCGATTTTCATTGCGAGGCGAGCAGCGAGAAGCAGGGCATCGGCTTCTTCTGCGACGGCCGCGCCAGCCTGGTCGTCGGCACGCACACCCATGTGCCGACCGCCGACCACCAGATCCTCGCTGGCGGCACCGCCTACATGACCGATGCCGGCATGACCGGCGATTACGATTCCATCATCGGCATGCAGAAGGAAGAACCGCTGCGCCGGTTCACCTCCGGGATTCCGTCCGCCCGCTTCGAGCCGGCATCGGGCGTCGCGACGCTCAGCGGCGTCGCAGTCGAGACGGATGACGCGACGGGCCTTGCGCTGCGCGTGGCGCCAGTGCGCGTCGGCGGCCGGCTGGAGCCCGCAACGCCGAAGTTCTGGTTGAGTTAACTCGTGCGGCAAATTCCGCTGCACCTTCTCCCCTTGTGGGAGAAGGTGGCGCGAAGCGCCGGATGAGGGGTTCTCTCCCCGCCCGCAATTATGAGTGGGACTCGCGGAGAGAACCCCTCACCCGGCTTCGCTTTGCGAAGCCACCCTCTCCCGCAAGGGGAGAGGGTGCAGCGTCCGGTCGCGGCGACACCTACTCCGCCGTCTGCTCCCTCAGCTCTGCGACATCCTTCGCCGTCAGCTTCGAGCCCTTGGTCCCGAACCGCGCCGTCACATAGTTTGCCACCGCCGCGATCTCGTCGTCGGTATACGCGTTGCCGAACGCCGGCATCGACAGCGCGCCATCCGGCGTGTGCCGCTTGGTGCCCGAGATCACGATCTGCGCGACGTTGGTGGCGGCGGGGTCGTTGACGGCCCAGGTGCCGGTGAGCGTCGCCATCGGCGACACCGGGCTCTCGCCGCTCCAGCCGTGGCAGCTCGCGCAGGCGCTGGCGAACACCTGCTTGCCGCGCGCATCCGCCGTGACGCCGTCGCGGTGCGAGGCGGGTGCGACGGGCGCCGTGGTGGCGGGCAGGTCGGGCGAGGGTTGCGGCGGCACGCTGCGCAAGTAGGCAACGATGCTGCTGATGTCTTCGGGGGCGAGCTTGCTGAAGCTGTGGTCGACGGCCTCACCCATCGGGCCCGAGGCCGAGCCATGGCCTGGCGCATGACCGAGCGACAGATACGAGATCAGATCCTTGTCGCTCCAACTGCCGAGACCTGTCGCCTTGTCCGAGGAGATGTTGAAGGCGCGCCAGCCGGCCGTAATGGCTCCGGCAAACTTCTTGCGGTTGTCCAGCGCGAAGCCGAGATTGCGCGGCGTGTGGCACTCGCCGCAATGCGCCAGAGCCTCCGCAAGATAAGCGCCTCTGTTCCATTCCGGGCTCTTCGATGTATCGGGCGCAAAGCGCGTGTCCGGATTGAACACCGCCGACCAGAACATCATCGCCCAGCGCTGGTTGAACGGGAACGACAGCGTGTTGTCGGGCGCCTTCGCGCGCACCGCCGGCAGGCTGAACAGATAAGCCTTCACCGCCAGCACGTCCTCGTCGGTCATGAAGGTGTAGGACGTGTACGGCATCGCCGGGTAGAGCCGCGCGCCGTCACGGCGTTTGCCGTGCTGGACTGCGTTGAGGAAATCCTGGTCAGTGTAGTTGCCGATGCCGGTGTCCTTGTCCGGCGTGATGTTGGTGGAATAGAGCGTGCCGAACGGCAGCTTGAAGGCGAGTCCGCCGGAATATTCCTTCTCGCCCGGCTTGGTGTGGCAGACCATGCAGTCGGCGGCCTTGGTGAGATATTCGCCGCGCTCGACGATGCCAGCCTTCTCGAGCTTGGCGGGCACACCGGTCGGCTTGCCCGCGCGGTAGTCCGCCAGCGCCACTTTCGTGCCGCCCGCGAAGTCGAGCGGGCCGGGCCCGCGGATGATGAAGACGCCGAGCGCCACCGCGACGATGGCGATTACAACGATGCTTGCGAGGATACGCATCTTGCCGCTCATGCCTTCTTCCCCGCGGCCAGCAGCTTCCGGTCGATCGGCAGGCGCCGCAGCGCCACGCCGGTTGCGGCGTAAATCGCATTGCGGAGCGCCGGCGGTCCGGCATTGACGCCGGCCTCGCCGATGCCGCCGGGCGCTTCGCCGCTCTTGACGACGATGACCTCGATCTTCGGCGTCTCGTTGATCCGCATCATGCGATAGTCGTGGAAGTTCGACTGCTGCACGCGGCCCTTGTCGATGGTGATCTCGCCATAGAGCGCCGCGGTGAGGCCGAAGATGAGGCCGCCCTCGATCTGCGCCTTCACGGTATCGGGGTTGACCGCAATGCCGGTGTCGACCACCGAGGTGATGCGGCGAAGCGTGATCTCGCCGATGTCGTCGATCTCGGCCTCCACCACCGTTGCTATGAAGCTCGCGAACGACGGCTGCACGCAGACGCCGCGGCCGACGCGCGGCGGCAGCGGTTGACCCCAGCCGGATTTCTCCGCGACCTGGTTGAGCACCGCGAGCATGCGCGGATTCTTCGTCAACATGGACTTTCGGAACGCGATCGGGTCCTTGCCCGCCTTGCGCGCGAGCTCGTCCATCGCGCATTCGACCGCGAACACGTTGTTGTTCGGGCCGACCCCGCGCCAGAAACCCGTCGGCACCGATAGCGGCTCGGCGCGGACATATTCGACATGGAAGTTGACAAAGTCGTAAGGAGCATCCACCGCGGCGTCGATCGCGTCGATGTCGATGCCCTTCTGGAACGCTGGCGGCAGCCAGCGCGCCAGCACGGCGGAGCCGGCGACCTTGTACCTCCACCCCGCGACCTTGCCGTCGACAAGCGACGCCGTGATCTGATCGCGATAGACCGGGCGGTAGACGTCGTGCTGGATGTCCTCCTCGCGGGTCCACACCACCTTCACGGGATAGTCGACCTGCTTGGCGATCTTCACCGCGGCGACCACCATGTCGGGCTCGAGCTTGCGGCCGAAGCCGCCGCCGAGCAGGTGATTGTTGACGATCACCTTGTCGATCGGAAGCCCCGCGGCCCTCGCGGCCTCAGACTGCACGCGCGTCATGATCTGCGTGCCGGTCCAGATCTCGCAGGAGTCGGGCTTCACGTGCACCGTGGCGTTGATCGGCTCCATCGAGGCGTGCGCCAGGAAGGGCAGCTCGTAGGCCGCCTCGAACTTGTCGCCGCTCGCGAGCGCCTTGGCGATATCTCCGTCGGATTTTGCGACTGCGCCATCCTTCTGGCTGGCCTTGCGCAGGTCGTCCCAGATGTCCTTGGTGGTGATCTTTGCGTTCGGCCCCTCGTCCCACTCGATCTTGAGCGCTTCGAGCCCCTTCTTGGCCGCCCACATGTGATCGCCGATCACGGCGACCATGTCCTCGAGCACGACGACCTTGCGCACGCCGGGAAGCTTCACCGCGGCGCTGTCGTCGACCTTGCCGACCTTGCCGCCGAACACCGGGCAGGTGGCGACGGTGGCAAACTTCATGTCGGGCAGGATCGCGTCGATGCCGTAGACTGCCTTGCCGTTGACCTTGTCCGGCGTGTCGAGCCGCTTGAGCGGCTGGCCGATGATGACGAAATCCTTGGGGTCCTTCAGCGCGAAGTCCTTCGGCGGTGTCTGACCTCGGGCTGCGAGCGCCAGCGCGCCGTAGGCGAGCTTGCGGCCGCTCGCTTCATGCGCGACTTCGCCCTTGGCGGCCGTGCAGCTTGCCGGCTCGACGCCCCATTCCGCGGCAGCCGCCTGCACCAGCATCGCGCGCGCAGTGGCGCCGGCCTTGCGCAACGGTAGCCACCAGGCGCGGATCGAGTTGGAATTGCCGGTGACCTGCAGGCCGAAGGTCGGATTGCCGTAGAGCTTGTCGTCAGGTGGCGCGTGCTGGACCTCGACCTTGCTCCAGTCGGCGTCGAGCTCTTCGGCGAGCACCGCGGAGATCGAGGTATAGGTGCCCTGGCCCATCTCGACCTGCGGCATGATCAGCACGGTGCGGCCGGTCTCGTCGATGCGGATGAAGGCATTGGGCGCGAACTTTCCGTCGGTCGTATCGCGCGGCTGCACCGGCTCGTTGGTGGCGGCGCGCAGCGGCAGATGGAAGGCGAGCAGGAACCCGGTGGCAAGACCGCCGGACAGAACTGCGCGGCGGGAGAGGCTGTGATGTGCATTCATGGCGAACCTCAGGACTGACGGCCGCTGGCGGCCTGTTTGATGGCCTCGCGGATGCGCACATAGGTGCCGCAACGGCAGATGTTGCCGGCCATCGCGGCGTCGATATCGGAATCGTCGGGATTGGGGGTCGTCGCCAGCAAGGCAGCGGCGGACATGATCTGGCCGGACTGGCAGTAGCCGCACTGGATCACTTCGGCGTCCAACCAGGCCTTCTGCACCTTGGCGCCCGACGGCGTATTGCCGACGGCTTCGATCGTGGTGATGGCGCGGTTCTCCACCGCGCTCACCGGCAGCACGCAGGAGCGCACCGCCTTGCCGTCGACATGCACCGTGCAGGCGCCGCATTGCGCGATGCCGCAGCCGAACTTGGTGCCGGTCATTCCGAGGATGTCGCGCAACACCCACAGCAACGGCATGTCAGGTGGCGCGTCGAAGGATTTTGTTTCGCCGTTGATGGTGAGTGTCGTTGCCATATGCATGCCCTTGCTGACGATCGCTCGCGGCGATCGCGTCGACGAATTTTGCGCGACCATAATCATATCGATGCGAAGCGATGAAGCATCGATATTTTCGGCAATGCATATTTGCTCGGACGAGGCGTCAGGCCATGACGTTCACGATTTTGTGCGGCAATCGCTGCTAAGGTTTTGAGCTATTTGATATGATAAGCGTCATTTTTTGACGCATTTTGATCGCATGCGTCGTTGATCGCTGCGGATGATCGTGCGAACGCGCAAAAGCGGTCAAAGACGAAAGTCGTGCGATTGAGAAAAGTCGAACGATGTGTGCACGGCGCGCCAGATCAATCGCAACGGCCGACCGGCCCGGATCTGCGTCGCACCAAGCTCATCCGACGTGCGATGATGCCATCGCACTCGTTTGATCTGACCGCAGGGGAGCGGTCGTGTAGAGATTTCGGAATAGTCGCATTATGCCCCTGTTTTGCCTGACGGGTCAAGTGTGGGGCGTATCCCGCCCAGCACTCGAATCACCTCCGCGTCGGGAGGAGGCGAACCGCGACCGAGCCTGATTTCATGGCCCGCTGGGCGCGTGCGCCTAAGTCATTGATTCCGCACACCCCGGCTACTGTGCATGGGGTTGTTTTCGAACTTTTTGTTTTGGCGAGGCCGGAGCGCGCCGCGCAATAGCCGTCAGCCCTGCCGAAAGCCCATCCGGAAGGCGCCCCAATGCTTGCCGCGGACCACGATCGGCGAGGACAGATCCTTCATCAGCACGAACTGCCCGCCGCCCATGTCGCGGCGGTAGGTCTGCAGCAGGAACGGCTTCGTGCTGCCTGCGACCTTCTTCACCGTGCGGTCGGTGAACAGCCGGCGGTTGCGGCAATTGGCGTTATTCCAGACCGGGTCCTTGCCCTGCGGCAGGCGGTAGTTCGGATTGTGGGTCGGCAGATAGCCGCTCCTTGCCCAGGCGACGCAGTAGACGATGCGCGGATCCGATTTCTGGATCGGGTCCTGGATCGCTGGCAGCACGCGATCGGTGAATTCGACGTAGTTGGTGAGGTACTGCTGTGGATCGGTGCCGGGGATCTCCCGGTACGTCTCGTCCATGAGCTGGGCGAGCGTGATCTCGCCGCGGTCGATCGCAGCCTCGAATTCGGCGGAGATGCGCTTGGCGGTCTCGACCACCACGCGGATCAGCGGCGTGTCCGACGTCTCCACTCCGCTGTCGGCGATCAGCGCGATCAGGCCTTCGGAGGCGTCGAGCAGCTTCGCCACGCGCTCATCGGCATTCTTGAGATCGCGCGAGGACAGGTCGACGCCCTTTGCGAGCTCGTTGAGCTCGCTGATGACGGTGTCGCAATGCCCGAGGTTGGAGGTCGCCGCGCGCGTGACGCTGCCGATCTCCGCCTCCACCGAGGCAAAGCCCTGCTGGACGCGTGAGATGATGCCGGAGATCGCTTGCGCGCCTTCGCCGGCGGTCTTGGCACGCTGCGAAGCGTCGCTGCTCTCGCCGATCAGGCCTTCGATCTGGCCGTCGAGATCGCGCACGGTGTCGGAGATCTGGTGCGTGGCCTGACGGGTGGCTTCCGCGAGGTTCTTGACCTCGCTCGCGACCACCGCGAAGCCGCGGCCGGCATTGCCGGCGCGCGCCGCTTCGATGGTTGCGTTCAGTGCCAGCAGATTGGTCTGCTTCGCGATCGCCTCGATCGAGCCGGATACCTTTGCCACCTGCGCCAGTGCCGAGCCGACGGCGCTCAGGCGCGCCTCGATCCGCTCCACGGCTGCGACCAGCTCGGAGATATGGCTGACCGCGGTGTCGACCGCGCCACGCGATTGCACGATCTCGCCGACCGCCGCGGACGTCGTCGTTTGCACGGCCTGCGATGCGTTGGCGATGTCGTGGTTGGCCGACACCATGGTCTCGGCCGTCTTCTGCAGGTGGTGGAAGCGTTCCGACTGGCTCGCGACGCGGTTCGCGACCTCCTGGACGTTGCCGGCGATGTCGGCGAGTTCCACGCCGAGGCCGCCGATGCGGTCGGCGAGCTGGTCGATCAGCCGCTCGGCGAGGGTGCGGTTGGAGCCGGTGTCCATGACGGCAAGTTGTGCGGCGGACATGTTCGACGAGTTCTCCAGTGAGAGCCGTTCATCGGCTCACGGCGGCATTCCCATTCCAGAATTCGACTTTAGAGGATGATTCGCCGCTGCCGTCTTGCCTGAGCGTGCACTACAGTTTGTAGGCAGTGCGAAATCCGCCCCAGTGCCGGCCCTGCACGCGGATCGGGACGTCGATCTCGCGCATCATCACGGTGTTGCCGTTGCCCATGTCCCGCGCATAGCTCTGGACCAGGTACGAGCGCAGGTTGTGCGCGGCAGCCAACCCCGCCGGATCGTTGAATATCCGCCGGTTGCGGCTGTTGGCTGTGTTCCAGGCGACGTCGCCCGGCCGCTGCGGATGGGAATAGATCTTGTTGTGCACCGGCAGGAACCCGTTGCGGTCGACCATGGCGCAGAACGCCATCCGCGGCTCTCTCGCCAGAAACGCCTCCTGGAACGGCGGCAGGGCGCGGTCGGCCCAGTCGAGATATTTCGTGCGGTATTGCTGCGGATTGGTGCCCGCAATTTCCACGTAGTCCGTGTCGAACAGCTCCTCCAGCCTGACCTCGCCACGCGCAACCGCCTGCTCGAATATCTTCGTCAGCGCATTGCCCGCCTCCATGGCACGGGTGACCAGCTCCGTGTTCTCCTCATGGATCGACCAGAGCTTGTCCTCGATCTTCTCGCTGAGCGCGGCGCTGGAGCCAACGAATTGCGCGCGGGCGCCGGCCTTGGACTGCTCGACCACGCGCAGGCGGCAGGCGCCGATGTCTTCGAGGGTGCCTTCGATCATCGCTTGCGGCGCGAGCCGGCTCGCGTCCGTGCCGCCGATCAGCAGGCCGTCCATCGCGATTTCATAGACCGGCATCACGCCGCGCGCGGTCTCGAACCTGAGGTGGCAGGGCAGCCGCTCGGTCTTGCGGCGGTCGGCGTGCTCGCTCTGGCGGAGCAGCACGGCGCAACGCGACTTCAGCTTCTGAGCAAAAGTTGTGACGGCCTTGCCCGCCTTGGCGACGCTCTCGCCATGGGTCTCGGCCGCCTTGGTCGCGGCATCGATCTCGGCCGCGCTCTCGCCCACCGACACGATGAACTCCGAGGCGCTGGCGGCGTTGCCGGAAACTTCGCTGGTGGTGGCGTTCTGCTCGGCGACGGCGCCGTTGACGGTCTCGAACACCGGGCGGATCGCCTCGATCGCCTGGGAGATGCGGTGGACGGCCTCCGCGGAGCCGGCGGCGTCGCGCTGGAGCGCGTCGATCTTCCGGGTGATCTCCTCGGTCGCGCCCTGGGTCTGCACCGCGAGGGCCTTGACCTCGGTGGCGACGACCGCAAATCCCTTTCCCGCAGCGCCCGCGCGCGCGGCCTCGATGGTCGAGTTGAGCGCGAGCAGCGTCGTCTGCCGTGCGATCTGTGCGATCAGATTGACGACGTTGCCGATGGCGGCGGAGGACTCGCGCAAGCGATCGACATTGGCGCGGGCTTCCTGCGCCGCGGCGCTGGCCTCGTCGGCGAGCTTGCCGGCATTGCGCACCTGCGCGCCGATCCCCTGGGCGGACTGGGTGAACTTGTCGGCGGCATGGGCGAAGGTGGAGGCGGTCGACTGCGCCGCGTTGGTCCGGCCGGTCAGGGCGTCGGTCCGGTCGCGAATGGCGGCAAGCGTCGCGGCGGTGGCCTCGGCGCCGCCGGCCACCGAATTGGCGGCGCGCTCGAGCTGGCGGATCATGGCGCCGAGCTCGAGTTCCAGCAATTCCAGGATCTCCCGGGCCGAATCACCCTCGGCGGCCGCGGCCGGCTCGGAATGGGCCGCCGGCTGCGGAGCCTCCGGGGCTGTCACAGGCTCAGCCTGGTCCGGCAGACGCTTCCGAAATAATCCGAACGCCATCGGGTCTCTCTTGTCGGGGGACGGTCGGGTGCTATTTTCGCAGGCCGGAATGAAGTCATGGTTAACGATGCCTGACATCTAGGCAGGAACCATTGCGCCAGCTACCTTTGCGGTACGACCCTAAAGCACTGGAGCCCTTTGATTCCGGTGGGTTGGCGGCCTATAAGGCCGCGCTTCCCACCCCGATCGGTGAACGACCCCAAAAGACCATTCAAGAGACCACGCATGGCCGGACATTCCCAATTCAAGAACATCATGCACCGCAAGGGGCGGCAGGATGCCCAGAAGTCGAAGCTGTTCGGCAAGCTGGCGCGGGAAATCACCGTCGCGGCCAAGCTCGGCACGCCCGACCCCGCCATGAACCCACGCCTGCGCGCCGCCGTGATCGCTGCGCGCCAGGAAAACATGCCGAAGGACAACATCGAGCGCGCCATCAAGAAGGCGCTCGGCAGCGATGGCGAGAACTATGACGAGATCCGCTACGAGGGCTACGGCCCCGGTGGCGTCGCCGTCATCGTCGAGGCGCTGACCGACAACCGCAACCGCGCTGCTTCCGACATCCGCTCCTTCTTCACCAAGTCCGGCGGCAATCTCGGCGAAACCGGCTCGGTGTCCTTCATGTTCGACCGCACGGGCGTGATCGAATTTGACCGCAGCGTCGCCTCGGATGACGCGATGCTGGACGCTGCGATCGAGGCCGGCGCCGACGACGTGGTCTCGGGCGAGAACGGCCACGAGATCTACGCCTCGACAGAAGGCTATCGCGACGTCGCCAAGGCGCTGGAAGCCAAGTTCGGCGAGCCGCGCAAGGCCGCGCTGATCTGGAAGCCGCAGAACACGGTCGCGGTCGATGACGAGACCGGCGAGAAGCTCCTGAAGCTGATGGATCTGCTCAACGAGCACGACGACGTCCAGCAGGTCTACGCCAATTTCGAGATATCGGACGCGCTGGTCGCGAAGATGGGCGGTTGACGCAGTTCTCGTGTCCCGGACGCGCAGCAGCGTGAAACACTGCTGCGCAGGGTCGGGACAAACCGCGCCTCGAGCGCCGGCGGCAACATTGGCCCCGGGTCAGCGGCGCATCACCATAGCGCGTTGAGGACGCGCGCGAGGGCACTTTTGCTGCGTCGCGCCCGGGGCACGAGGCCCCACTTCCCTGTTACTTCCGTTCTGTTTCTGTTTCCCCCCGCGGCGGCCAGCCGCTATCACATGGCCCATGACTGCGCTCCCGATTCGTGGCCCCGTTCGCATCATCGGCATCGACCCCGGCCTGCGCCGCACCGGCTGGGGCGTGATCGAGGCCGACGGCAATCGGCTGATCTACGTCGCCTGCGGCTCGGTGGAGCCGCCGGACGACCTGCCGCTGGCGAGCCGCCTCCTCGCGATCCATGAAGGGCTTGCCGCCGTTCTGTCCGGTCACCAGCCGATGGAGGCCGCGGTCGAGCAGACCTTCGTGAACAAGGACGGCGTCGCGACGCTGAAACTCGGTCAGGCCCGCGGCGTCGCCATGCTGGCGCCCGCGATGTTCGGCATCTCTGTCGCTGAATATGCACCGAACCAGGTCAAGAAGACCGTGGTCGGCGCCGGTCACGCCGACAAGCAACAGATCGCGATGATGCTGAAGATCCTGCTGCCGAAAGCCGAGCCGCCGTCCGCGGACGCCGCCGATGCGCTCGCCATCGCCATCACCCACGCCCATCACCGCCAGAGCGCGGCGCTGCGGTTGAAGGTGGTGGGTCTCTAATGCGCGTTGTGAGGCACAGATGAGCCGCATGGACGGTGTGCTCCCTCCCCCCCTGTGGGGGAGGGCTGGGGAGAGGGGTAGCCGCAGCGGTGGTGCCGCCGTCGTCAATGAGCTGCACGCGTCACCCTCGCGCCTTCGAGAGAATCCCCGTGTGGCACCCCCCTCCCTGACCCTCCCCCACAAGGGGGGAGGGAACGGTGAATCAATGCCGTGCGTCCTTCAAGCGAGGGGTGCGCAGCGATGATCGGTAAGCTCAAGGGCCTGATCGATTCCTACGGCGAGGATTTCGTCATCCTCGATGTCGGCGGGGTCGGCTATCAGGTGCATTGCTCGTCGCGCACCTTGCAGCATCTGCCTTCGCCTGGCGAGGCCGCCGTGCTGTCGATCGAGACCTATGTCCGCGAGGACCAGATCAAGCTGTTCGGCTTCCGCACCGACCAGGAGCGCGAATGGTTTCGCCTGCTGCAGACCGTGCAGGGTGTCGGCGCCAAGGTCGCGCTCGCCGTGCTCGGTACGCTGTCCCCGGCCGACCTCGCCAATGCCATTGCGCTGCGCGACAAGGCGGCCGTGGCCCGCACCCCCGGCGTCGGCCCCAAGGTCGCCGAGCGCATCGTCACCGAGTTGAAGGACAAGGCGCCGGCCTTCGCCAACGTTGATCCGGCCGTGGTGCATCTCGCCGGCGCCGTCGACGACCAGCGCGCGCCGCGCCCCGTGGCGGATGCGATCTCCGCGCTGGTCAATCTAGGCTACGGCCAGCCGCAGGCCGCCGCGGCGATTGCCTTGGCCGCGCGCAGTGCCGGCGAGAGCGCGGAGACTGCGCAGCTGATCCGGTTGGGCCTGAAGGAGCTGTCGAAGTGAGCGCGGCCCGCACCAATTCCGTCGTCGCTCTCCTTCGTCGCCTTTCGTGCGTGGTCGGTATCGTCGTGGTTTTCTCCGTTGTGGGGCCGCTGACGACCGCCGCGCTGGTTTCGGTCGTGGTGACGGCACTCGGTGCCGCGGTGCTGCAGATGTTTCTTGTGCTCCTCGATCTGGAGGCTCTGCGCGCTCTGGCTTCGATCGCGATCTTGCTGCTGGCCATCGCCACGGTTCTCGCCTCGTTCCTTCCTGCAGTCGTTGCCGGTCTGATATTCGCGCTGGCCGCGGTCTACGCCGATGTCAACATGATCTGGATGGCGTGGCTCGCCGCGGCCGTGGCCGCGGCCGGCTTCGTCGCGCTTGGCATGTTCGTTGTGCCCTCTGAAACCTCGGCGGTGATCGTGCCCAGTGTCCGTTCCGTGCCAGAGGCGCTGAAGCTTTCGGCGATGCTCGCCGTCGTCGCCGTCATTCCGGCCAGCCTGTGCTGGTGGCTCGCGAAACCTCTGCGTCGTGTTATCCTGCCTGCATGACCACGCCCCCACGCATCGTAACGCCCGAGCGCCGCAGCGACGATGTCGGCGATACCGCGCTGCGTCCGCAATCGCTGTCCGATTTCGTTGGGCAGCAGCAGGCGCGCAAGAATCTGTCGATCTTCATCGAGGCGGCGCGCAAGCGTGGCGAGGCGCTGGATCACGTGCTGTTCGTCGGCCCGCCCGGCCTCGGCAAGACCACGCTGGCGCAGATCGTGGCCAAGGAGCTCGGCGTCGGCTTTCGCGCCACCTCGGGGCCGGTGATCGCCAAGGCCGGCGATCTTGCCGCGCTCCTCACCAATCTCGAAGAGCGCGACGTGCTCTTCATCGACGAGATCCATCGCCTCAGTCCGGCGGTGGAAGAGGTGCTCTATCCTGCGATGGAGGACTTTCAGCTCGATCTCATCATCGGCGAGGGCCCGGCGGCGCGTTCGGTGAAAATCGAGCTGTCGAAATTCACGCTCGTCGGCGCCACGACGCGCGCAGGCCTTCTCACCAATCCCTTGCGCGACCGCTTCGGCATTCCGGTCCGGCTCAACTTCTACACCATCGAGGAATTGGAAAGCATCGTCAGCCGCGGTGCGCGCGTGCTCAATGTCGGAATGACCGCGGACGGGGCCAACGAGATTGCACGCCGCGCCCGCGGCACGCCGCGCATCGCCGGGCGGCTGCTCAGGCGTGTGCGCGATTTTGCCTCCGCGGCCGATGCCGACAAGATCGATCGCAAGATTGCCGACCACGCGCTGAGCGCGCTCGAAGTCGACGCCGCGGGTCTCGACGCGATGGACCGCCGCTATCTCTCGACCATCGCGCTAAACTATGGTGGCGGCCCGGTCGGCGTCGAGACCATGGCCGCCGCGCTGTCCGAGCCGCGCGATGCCATCGAGGACATCATCGAGCCCTATCTGATCCAGTGCGGCTATCTCCAGCGCACCCCGCGCGGCCGCCTGCTCACCTCGCACGCCTTCCGCCATCTCGGTCTCGCCGAGCCCAATCGCGATCCGGCCCAGTTCGGCCTGTTCGGCACCGAGCAGTCCGAGGACGACTGACTGCCGCAACCGGTGAACCCGCCGGTTCAATCTTGTCACTAATCCGATGCGCGGCGCACGGCATCGCCGCTCACGCATACGGATTGGAGTTGGAAGAATGCGGCCGACGGACGACACTGGACTGCTCGAGGTCATCGCGGCCGCGCCGCAGCTGCGCACGCCTGATGAGACCGAGGCGTTTCTGGATCCGATGCCGGTCACTGAGCTGGCATCGATGTGGTGCGCGCTTCAGCGCGTCAGCCGGCGCGACCAGGTCGGCGGCATCTGGGCCTTGAAACTCTATTTCGATCGTCTGCCGCACCGCCGGCCGCAGCAAGCGCTCGATCTCGTGCTGGAGGTGCTCAGGACCGAGACCGACAAGCCGACTGTGATGCAGCTCAACGACAAGTTCCTGCTGTCGCTGCTCTATGCGCATGGCGAGGCGGTGATCGCGCGCATCGAGCACGAGGCCGCGCGTCATGACCGGTTGCGCTGGCTGCTCGGCGGTGTGCATGTCGCGCCCGACGATCCCTTGATGTCGCGCATTGCAGAGCTTGCCGACAACGAGGCCTGGCAGGCCGACCATCTGGCCCAGCGCACGCCGCGCGAGCCGCTCGATTGCGCCGGCATGTCGACCGCAGCGCTCGCCCGTGCTTGGGTCGAGCAATATTCCAAGTCCGATCGCGACCAGGACGACAATCTGTTCACGATCATGGATTTCGAAAAGGACCTGCGCGAGGATGATCCCGACCGAATGATCGACCTGATCCTGGAGATCCTGAAGATCGAGGCCAATCCGGTGTTGATGTCGCTGCTCGCGGCAGGTCCCCTCGAAGATGTGATCAGCACCGGGACGATCGACCGCATCGAACGTGAAGCGCGTGTCAATGAACGTTTTCGCGATCTGCTCGGCGGTGTCTGGTACTATCGCGCGTCGGACGAATTGAAGACGCGGCTGGATGCGCTGGTCGGCGAGAGCCGCTGGTGATGCCTGTGCAAGGCGTCTGCACGAGGATGCAGACCATCTGCACGAGCGTATCCCAATTCCGCTTCAATCGCATCGCATCGAGAAGCTGCATCAGAAGCGAGCTTCCATGATCACGCGCCGTCATCTCATCCGTTCCATCGGCGGCCTGTCCGCCCTCGGCGTCTCGACCGCCGCCTATGGCGTCGGCGTCGAGCCGATGCTGAGGCTCCGCGTCACGCGCTATCATCCGACGCCGCGGCAATGGCCCGCGGATCTTCCGCTGAAGATCGCCGTCATCGCCGACCTCCATGCCTGCGATCCCTGGATGCCGCTGGAGCGGGTCGAGGCCATCGTCGACCGCACCAATGCGCTGAACGCCGATATCATCGTGCTGCTCGGCGACTATGTCGCCGGCCTGCATCAGGTCACGCGCATCATTCCGTGCAACGAATGGGCACGTCTGCTGGCCGGCCTCAAGGCGCCGCTCGGCGTCCACGCCGTCATGGGCAACCACGACTATTGGGATGACAGGGCCGTGCAGCGGGCCGGGCAGGGGCCGACCGTCGCGCATCGTGCGCTGGAGACCGCCGGCATCCCCGTCTACGAGAACGACGTCGTGCGCCTCGCCAAGAACGGTCGTCCGTTCTGGCTCGCCGGTCTCGGCGATCAACTCGCGTTCCTGCCGGCGCGCCGGTTTCGCAGCATGGCACGGTTCGGCGCCGACGATCTCAGCGCGACGCTCGCCAAGGTCACGGACGATGCGCCCATCATCCTGCTCGCGCATGAGCCCAACATCGCACCGCGTGTGCCCGCGCGTGTCGCGCTGCAGCTGTCCGGCCACACCCACGGCGGCCAGGTTCGCCTGCTCGGCTGGTCGCCCGCGGTGCCGCCGCAGCAGGGCGTCCACCTCGCCTATGGTCATGTGAAGCTGAAATGCGACGTCATCATCTCCGGCGGGCTCGGTTGCAGCATCATGCCGCTCCGCGTCGGCGTGCCCCCTGAGATCGTCGAGGTGAGGCTGGGGCGGGACGCCCCGGTTGTGTCCTGACACGCTTGCGCGGATCGCGGTTTTTGCGCAAAACGGGCCGACAGCGACAAGCGAAGAGGCTCGCGACGTGACAGCTCATCTCGACGGCGAGATCCGCGACGGCCGCCACCACATGCAGGTCCGCGTCTATTACGAGGACACGGATTTCCCTGACTTGCCATTATCGTAGTAGGCAAACGTGCTGATTTCTCCTGCCTTGCGGTTTTCGGGGAAAAGCTTCTTGCCGGAAAGGGCGGCGCTGTTTAGGTAGGGCGTATATTCGTAGGGCATCCGCTTGCGAACCGGATGCACTACAATGCAGTCGATCAAGTTGCGGAAGGCGATGCGAGTTTCGATCGCCTTCGGGTTGATCTTGAGCGCCGCGACCAGTCTTCGAGTCTCCGAACGATATCGGTCACTGAATTTTGGGTGGTCGAATGGGATCACTTTTTCGCCGCCACTGCCCATCAGCCGCAAGCGCTCTTCAACGGTTTCCCGTTCCAGGTCGCATTCATCGATCCGCTTGAGTAACTCATCCGGTTTGCGACGGCTGTTCGCGATGGCATATGTCAGCCGTTCGATCTCGGTAGTCAACACACGGCGTCGACGGTCCAGCTTGGCGCGTTCGCTGCCACCCTTGTTCCGATCGTTTTTGCGTTCCTCCTGCCAAGCACGCATCGCCTCTTCAACGGCTTTCGGCGAAAGCAATTTAGCTTCGATTTTTTGGGAGGCATCCTTGAGCAGAATGTCCATGTCAAAGCTACGGGTGTGCTCGCAGGTACCCCGCTGATGCGCGTTGGCGCATGCGGCGCGCGGCGCGCCGTTCCGGGACGATTGAGCGATTCGCATATGGCCGTTGCAGACACCGCACCGGAGAACGCCGGCGAGCGGGTGTTCACTGTTGCGCGGAATCACGAGGCGGCGCCGCGGCTTGCCTGTCGGCCCGAACATCTGTACGGCGCGCGCGCTACGGACCTTCTGCGCTCGATCCCAGAGCGCTTGCGGAATGATCCGCAGCTCAGGCTTTTTGACTATGATGTGGCGTTCTTCTGGATTGCGGCGCTTCTGTTTCTTCTGCGTCTCCGGGTTGAGAATTGTCGAGCGAACATTCCAATGTATCTCGCCGATATATAGGTCGTTGCCGATGATCCCGCGACCATGCCGACCGCCTGTGATGCACTGATGATTCCAGGTGGTCCGACCTACCTTGTTCTTGTGACGAGTTGCCCCGGGTGAGAGCACGCCTTCGCGGGTGAGATCAGCAGCGATAGTTCGGGTCGAACGGCCCACCGCATATTCAGTGAAAATGCGGCGGACAATCTTTGCTTCGTTCTCATCGATCACGCGGTCGCCGGGCGCGCCCGGCCTCGGCCGATAACCATAGGCGTATGAGCCAGGAATTCTTCCATTGGCAACAGCGTTGTCATGGCCGCGCCGAACCTTTTCGGCGAGCTGCGGCTTGTAAATCGTGTTGTAAAGACTCGCGATGCTGATGTCGGTGGCGGTCGCGTAGACGCCTTTCTGATCCATCAGCTCAACGCGGTTGAACTCGAAAACCTGCTTGAGACGCTGGATGGTTGCGGGATCGCGCGACAAGCGGTCGAAATGCTCAACGACGACCACGTCAAAGTCATGATTTCGCACACCGTTCAGCAAGCGCTGATAGCCGTCCCGGGCACCTTCGGTAAGACCGGATTTTGCGGCATCCACAAACTCTCCGATGACATCGAGATTGCTGCGCAACGCGACCTTCCTGCAGAGCAATAGCTGACCGTCAATCGAGGTCGCCTTTTGCATGTCGCTGGAATAGCGGGCGTACACTACGGCCGTTTTTTTGGATGACGCTGTCGTCATTCCGGTCCTCTATCGGCTGCCCCAAGTCTGAATTTTCATCCCGTGCGATCTGGCGTCCGATGGCGCGCGCCAGCTCAAACCAGATTTCCTCATTGTCGGGATTATCCCAGCTCTGGGGGTGGGAGGGGTCAAGCGGTCGAATAATCGCCCGTTGTCCTCGGAGCGATCGGATGCGGGTACGCATTTGCAAACTCGCCAGCAGAAGCTAACGTAAATTTCCGCCCTGCGCTACAGCCGGGCGGCTGTGATTACTTGCGGCGCTTGCTTCCACCATTCGCATCTCCGATCGCTCCTGTGCCCGCCAGAAATTCTCTGCAATTTCACGACTTTTGTTGGTGCGATGATCCGATCCAGATCGTCGTTCAGCCACAGCTTCCTTCGGCCGTGGTCGCGACCCGACAGGAATCACAGGATTCGTGACCTTTGGAGCATTCATGGAAGTCTCGATCTGCGCAGTTGTGAGTCCATTCATGTTGACCGCGGCCGCGGCGAATGAAAATGAGATTCTTCAAATATCTCAATGCTCCGTATCGGGTTTTAGCGCACTCCTGCGATGGTGGTCGTAGGCGGGAGCAGATTCGCTAAGCAAAGCGGAGTAAAAATACTTGCGGGTGACGGCGACGAAGGTCCGAAGAGATGCGTCCAACTCTCTTAGGAGCTCTCCTGTCGCATTGCCGTGCTCTCCGGTGGCTACGCTCATGTTCGGAAGCGGTCCGCATCGACTTGCTGACCGCTATCCCGGACATCAAGAAGATCATCGAGCACGAAAGGGGGGCAGTTCACGGATAACGCGGATCGAGGAACGGCAACGCGAAGGGGGCGATCGTACGCCTATCCGTTAGGCATCAGTTCCTTCAACCGGTATCCCGACGGCGATTCCTGTTCTCCAGCTCGCGCTCTTTCTGACGTTTCTTGTGACCGGCGATCCAGGCCTGTACGCGTGGGTGAACGTCGTCCTTGCGCTCAGGTACAGCGACATCACGGATGCGGTCGGCCACACTCGCGGCGGCTTGCTCCGCTGTGCCGGATCCCGGCAACACGGGGCTGTTCCTCGGACTCGATGTGCTGGACGACGTTTCGTGTGGCGACCGCTACGTGGTGGCGGAGCCGAAGGCTCAATCGTTCGAATCCCTGATTGATCCGGCGTCGACGCCTGTACATGGACATACGCCGCAGGCCTTCGTTCCGGAAGTTGGCGGCAAGCCGATAGGTCCCGTCGTTGCCTTGCGCTCGCGCGAGCCGCTTACGCCGCCGTAGCACCTGTTCACGGGCGTCGTGGACGGCGGGGACGACATCCGACTGGTGGAATGTGAAGGACACTCACGGTAACGTCCTGCCAATTTCAGCAAGCCAGCTCGTGGCTCATCACATCTCTCATCACCCGAGCTCCACGACGGACGAATTGGCGTTTATCGCCGGTGGGTCACAGCCGCGCAACGCGCCGCCGCCCGCAAGCCGGCTCGACCGCAGCATTGTGTGCGGCGTCTTCAGCGTGAGCAGCGACGAGGAAGGCAGCTTCGACAACGACACATTTTCGCTTCGTTACGATCCATCGCTGATTTCCGACGATGCTCCACCCGAGGACAACAAACCGGTCGGTCTTTTCCATGACCTCATCTCAATACCGGTACTCGAGAATATTTCAACTCTGCGTGAGATCACGATCAACACCAACATTTCGATGATCTCCGCTGCCCTGACGCCGGCGCCATTAGCGCCAGCGGTGCCATCGACCACCTGCCGGATATCCGTGAGGGGCCCAACGCTCACGATCGATCCGACCACGACGGGAGTAAATGACGGCTATTGCGTGTCGGCACCCCTGTATCGTCAAACCATGGGTACCGGCGTTCACCGAGCTTTCTTGATTGTCACTCTTGAGGTGCTGGTCTGGACGATCGTCAAACTCGGTCTTTATCACAGGCGAGATATTGTGGGCCCTGCTGCTGGAGTTCCGCCATTTGCCGCGGCGTTCGGTCAAACGTTGGGGCCGGTCGGCGGCAGTGCGTCGTTTATCAACGAGCAGGAAGCGCGTCTGTCGGGCGCTGCGGCAATCTCTCTGCCCGCCCAAAATTGGACTACGGAAGATCTGATCACGCAGGTGCTGGCCAGCAGGCAGATCATCGACAGTGCGCAATGGTCCGGAATCCTTGCCGAAGTGACGATCCACCATCGTCAGACCGTGGCCCTGCTGGCGGATGACGGGTCGGCAACCCCCAATCAGACGCTTAACCTCGATACGGGAAGCCGGTTTGCAATCGTTCGCAGCGAATTCATCCCAGGCAAGCCACAAACGCCATCCGCGCTTTTTCCGCCGAAATACAAGGAGTTCTCTGTCGATTTCATCTGGCACATGCAAGGCAACGAGTTTTTCCGGGTCATGGATGTTCCGGTCAGCATCGCGGCACCGCCAATGGCATGATGAAGGCGATCGATCGCCAAAGCGAAGACCGCCGACGTCATCGAAGCGCCATCGCTTTCATTCGGGTGATCACATACGCGGAGCAGGCGCGGCTGTGTTGCTACTGTGCCCGCCAGGACCTATCTGCCCTTGATGGCAATTCAAACTCATTGGCTTGATACATGCCTTCGGAGGGCAGCGTTCCTGGTGATCGAAAAAGCCTCTTTTGCAGAAATTTTGTAGCTTCCGAGAAGAAGTGTTATCGGAAGTAAACTCACCAAGAACTGGACCGCAAAGCGCGCCCTAACCGTCCCTTGCTTTCGTCCACCGGGACCGGAGTGATGGTGAGGGCGCTTTTCCAATCCTAGCTGCCCCGGAGGCCCCACAAGCAAATGGGGTGGGCCCTTCAGCCGCGTTTCCACTCTCGGCAATCCTTGGCCTTCTAAAGAGCGCTGGCGGGCGGCCAGCTCCGAGTGCGTTCAGGAAAATCACCTCGACTTCGGCATCGAGCGGGTGGCTTTTTAAGGACCCCAGATATGTCTCCCCTTTTAGGGAGTCCAGACAGGGCACGGGAAGATCACCGGTAGAGAATCTCGTCGAACCAAAAGCGGGAAGCGCGGCGCTCTTAGAAATCGTCGAAGAGCCCAAGGGTGCGCAGCAGGCATCCTTAATCCGCGCATAAAGCGGGTCACGCGCGACCGGGGGTTTTTCCGCTTTCGAGGCGATCGCGATCGACGAAAAAGGCGCACCAGTGCGCGTCGTCGCTCTCAGACTCGCGGGTTTGGGCCGCCCATAAGCTTTGGTTGTCCTGTCGTGCCGATAGGGAACCGCTCAAGCGCCAACTAGATGCTGCACAGGCGGAAGCCGTGGGAGCTCTGGTCGCAGGCTATCTCACCCACTCACCTACCGTTCGACGAAGAGCAGCTACGGATGCTCCCGAAGGAAGTGGTAGACAGCGCTGCTCCGCTTTTCGTTAAGGACAGAACTTAGCGGCGCCGTCCAGCGCCACTATGACGATCATCACGGTGCTGCTGCTCGTTTGCAGGATAGTCGCGCCATAACCCGCATGACGATCGTCATCGCCGGCAGGTCACCATCAGACCCGACCTAACCGAGAACCTCCCCTCGAAACTCCACAGTTCGTCGCAACCCATCAAACAGCAGGCCGCTCGACCGCACGATCTCGCCTTGTCACGCTGATCCCCTCAGCGGCTAGGGCACGCGCAAAATCCTCGTGAGGATAGTAATAGTGGTGGAATTGCTCAAAACTGTCGAGGCGCTTCAGAAGCGCATTTGAACTGATTTTTTCCTCGCCGAATTCACCGTGCATACTGTCAATTATAGTTTGGCGCAGTCGGGGCTCTGCATTCCGCAATGCGTCAACCAAATATCCTCCCGGTCCTGTTTTTACTTCTGTGGACGTATAAGCGCCTGCGACTTTTACCGCCTCGATGTGAGACGTCATGGAAACACGACAGGTAGGGAATACCCAGACGTTTAGATCCGATAAGGCCAGGAGGTAAAGTGAAGCGAAAAATGAGAAACATTCCTCTATGTCTAAGTGTTGCTCGGGACGTCTATCTGTCTCAGGCGTCGTTATTTTATTCCAAGTGGGCATGCCGATAATCAGAGGCCTCACGGGGGCGTACGTCGTGCACAAATACCTTGCGTGGTGCACGGTCGCCAACACGTCAAACGCAACGTCTTTATTCAGACCGAGCATTGCTCCTACTGAAAGATTCAGACCAGCTTTGGCTGCTCGATCCTGACTCTGCAGCCTGAATAAGAAACCATTGCCATTTTTCACAATACGGAAATCATCGTCGATTCCGTACGCTTTAGGCCCACGCGAAATATGCTGATTATAGACGGCCTCATCGTACGTCTCTTGCCACATTATCACTCCGTCAGCGCCGCAGTCAGCCAGCGTCTGATATTGTGCCTCCGTAAGTGCCATCGAGGAAAACAACAGCTGGCCGGCACCGGTTGGAGGAATATGCGATCTCAGTCTCCGCAGGAGAACTGGAAGAGCATCGCGGACAAATCGCATGTCGTCGCCACCGACTAGTTCAATATCCTCTATTCCCTTCTCAAGCAAATATTGCGCTTGAAGATCGACGATTTCCTCATCAATAGTTAGGCGGCCCATGTGCGTATTGTCGGCGCGCCAGCCACAAAAATCACAGTTGGACGCACATCGGTTGGTAACCTCCACTGGAGACAGCGTGGCAACCGAGCGGCCATACTTCCGTGTCCTGATACTGGCAGAACAGTCAAGAACCATCTTCTTGATTTTCTCAAAATCGGGCGTGTTGATCATACCGATGAACTCACTGACCTCGGCCGGCGATAAAGGACGATGATGCGCTTGGTTCAGTATGTAAGCGGCCTTCTTGAGGGTTAGCCCCACAGCTGCTCTAGACGCCGTGCGTAATTCATCAACTGGCACTTGGTACATCTCTTTAATTCCAATGGTTGCCTGATCGGTTCGGTGTTGCCCCCTTATTTCGGTTACTTTGCTCGGTTGGCATCCTCGGGGCATGTGATTGCCATTGCAACGGCCGCGCCAAGCAGGGAAGTTTTGTTAAGGCGCCACGATCGCTATGCCAGAGTAGCGTTGCATGTCCGACATTGTCGGAAACCACACAAGTGATGCAATTGCACATCCAAGAGTCTGTTTTGAAGATCCGGGATGGGTATTTCGTCGGATGAGGTTTCCACCCATCGCGGCGAGGGGCATGGCGTGAACGATGTCGATGCGCTTCTCGTACCCTTGACGACTTACGTCAAGAAGACGCGTCGCGCTTCGTCAGTGTGGAGATCATGCTTAGCCATGCAGGCCTCTCTTTGTCCGAGGCGCGGCCGCGCTGAACAGTTTGAACGGCAGTTTTTCCAAATTCAAGTTGATCGACTGCAACGACGCCGACCTCGCAGGGCTTTTGCGGACAATATTCTCGGGCATTCAGGGGCGCGTCCGCTGAAAGCGGACCGGGCTCTATACGCCGCACTTACCGAGTCTATCCGCAATTACATCTGCCGTGACCCAAAGCGCCATGTAGAGTGCGTCCAGCGCGCCTCAGGGAGTTCGATGGCGGTATCGCTGCTATCCGGCTGTCTCAGTTGACCGCGGTCCATAGGCGATTTCGGGACCGGATGCGTGACGCTGGCGTCTCAGTCGTAGTGACTCGCAAGAGTTTCAGCACATTGCAGCGGCTACTTCAGTACGCGGTTAGCCGAGACATGGTCGGCGTCAATGTCGCGCGTGGCATCAAGATTATCCCTCCTTCAAGGTCGTCGTCGAATGACGTCGCCTCGGCTTCAGCCAAGCTGCCGTGAGGTGGAATCAAGTGGGGCCACATTTTGACCTGCAGCGAAAGACCGTGACGGATAATCGAAGCCGGTGTGTCTGGCGGCGAGATCGGCCCGGTGACGGCGCGCGAACTCGTTGAAATGCCGGAAGCCGAATGAGGTAGGCTTTGTGCCATTGCGCAGGCGGCCCGTGCCCTCAGGAATAGAGGCGACTACTAGACTTAGTAGGTTTGTTGTTCCCGACTCTTAGCTAACTGAAGAGAGCCGTTTGGTAGATGCACCTCGTGCAACATAAGGCAGAACCACGACAGTCCAGGCTGTCCCGCAACCTTAAACCGTCGCAATCCGCCGCTGACAGAAAGGTGCAGCCGGACCGGGAGAAAACTCTATGCTGTTCGATTTAACCGCACTGCGCCACATCCCTCTTGCACTGGCCCTACTTGCGTGCACCGTGATGGGGAGCGCCCGCGCCGACGATCCGCCGCCGCGTCCCGACGCCCCGACGCCGGTCGGCCAGAAGGGCGGGCCCGGCGCGCGCAGCGCCAGCGCGCCGACTTCCCCATCGGGGGCCGAGCAGCATCGCCTGCCGCCGGATTCCACCACCAAACAGACGCTGGAGCTGCCCGGGCGGACGCTTCGTTTCATCGCGACTGCGGGCTCGATCCACGTGTTCGACCACAAGGGCGAGCCGCAGGCCGACATCGCCTACACCTCCTATCAGCTCGACGGCACAGATCACGCCACGCGTCCGGTGACGTTCCTCTTCAACGGCGGCCCCGGGTCATCCTCTGCTTGGCTGCAGTTCGGCAATGCCGGGCCATGGCGGCTGCCGATCGATGCGGAAACCGTCACAGCGTCCGCCTCGCCCGAGGTCAGGCCCAACGCCGAGACGTGGCTCGATTTCACCGACCTCGTGTTCATCGATCCCGTCGGTACCGGCTATAGCCGTTTCGTGGCGACGGGCGAAGATGTGCGCAGGCGGTTCTATTCGGTCGATGGTGACGCCAGTTCAATCGCGCTTGTGATCCGCCGCTGGCTCGAAAAGCACGAGCGGCTCTCCTCGCCGAAATATGTCGCGGGCGAAAGCTATGGCGGCATTCGCGGACCGAAGGTTGTGCGCAATCTGCAGATGGAGCAGGGCGTCGGCGTCAAGGGCCTGATCCTGCTCTCGCCGCTGTTCGACTACCGAGAGTTCACAAGCACGAGCCTTCTGGGACTTGTCGCATCGCTGCCAACCTATGTCGCGGTGGCCCGCGAAGCCAAGGGCGAGGACAGGGGGGCGGTCAAACGCGCCGATCTCGCCGATGTCGAAGCTTACGCGCGTGGCGAATTTTTGGCCGACCTCATCAAGGGCCAAGCAGACAAGGAGGCCACCAACCGTCTCGCCGACAAGGTCGCCGCTTTGACCGGCATTGACAAGGCCGTAAGCCGACGGCTCGCCGGGCGCTTTGACCGCGGCGCATTCCGCCGCGAGTTCGACCGCAAGAGCGGCAAGGTGACCGGCGGTTATGACGCCTCGGTGCGCGGCCTCGATCCCTATCCGGACTCGGATAGCTACCGCTTCGGCGATCCCTCGGGCGATGCGCTCGCGGCGCCGTTGAGCAGTGCCGCCGTCGATGTCCTGACGCGCAAGCTCAACTGGCGGCCGGACGGCTCGTATGAACTGCTCAACCGCGCGGTCACACGGGCGTGGGATTTCGGCCACCAGAGCCTCCCGGAGTCGCTTTCAGAGCTGCGCGAGATCCTTGCCACGGACGCGAAGATGAACGTGATGGTCGGGCACGGCCTGTTCGATATTGTTACGCCCTATTTCGGCTCGAAGCTGGCGCTCGATCAGTTGCCGCCCTTTGCGTCGGCGCCGCGGGTCAAACTCGCGGTTTATCCAGGCGGCCACATGTTCTATTCACGCGATGCCTCGCGCCAGGCCTTTCGTGCCGAGGTTGAAGCGATGATGAAGTAGGGCGTGTAAAGGCAGCAGCGCTTGAACATCTGCGCGCTGTTGGTGCCAAAGCCTGAGCCCGGTCACCGCGAATTGTTGCCGGAGATCGTGGGGTCGCAGGGGCTTGCCATCGTCAAGACCCGCGAGCTTGCGAGCCTTAGCGAAGTTGCCCTCCGACGTTACGGCGCTGGGGGATGATTTCGCGTCCGCACCAGAGGCACGAAATATTATGTGGCGGAGGAATCCAGACGTGGCCGGCCCTGCTGGCGTTAAGGCGCCTTCGCCACATTGTCTCGCCCGAGACATCAATGAGGATCGCGCTTCAGGCTCAACTTCCGGACATCATCACGCTCGATAGCGGTCTGAGCCTCCCAGAAGGCTAGAGGGGGCAGCTGCCACTCACCCCGCTCGGGACATGGTGGGCTGCTGTCGCGACTATCTGACCCCTACGCACAACTTTGATAATAGGTACCTAGGTATCTATATTGCTTCTGTTATATTGACAAGTTAAGGCTGGCTCGGACGGAGCGTGGGCCGCCCGGTCCTGCCAAAACAAAGAAAGGAAGTTCGCCGATGCCCGATATAAGTCTTCTTGCAACCGGGGACTCAATGTTGACCCGAGCGATTTCCGCAACGCCGGACGCTGCATTCCGAGACCTCGTCGCGCTCCTGAGAAACGCAGACGTGACTATCACCAATATTGAGATGACGTTTCCAGGACCCGGCCGTCAACCGTCGACGACGTTTCACGGCACCCCGCTGGGGGCGGATCCCAATCTGCTCTCGGAGTTCGAGTTCCTGGGCGTAAACCTCTTTGGGATCGCAAACAACCATGCCACGGACTACGGTACCAATGGTCTTATTGCGACCTTGGAGGCATTAGAGCGCAAAAACATGCGATACGCGGGCGCGGGGCGAACCCTGCGAGAGGCTCGGCAACCTTGCTATTTCGACGCAGCAGGCGGCCGAGTCGCGTTAATCGCGGCAGCATCGAGTAACGCCAGGTTGTCGGTCGCCGCCGATGCTGGGATCGGCGACGCCGGTCGACCTGGTATCGCGCCATTGCGCTTGCAGAAGACCCACTACGTCAAGACAGAACAATTTGAAGCTTTGCGCAAAATCCTGGCCGAGACCGGCGTGAACACCGAACCGGCCGGAACGAGGGCTCCGGGAAGCCATTTCGCCTATCCCGATCGCAACGTCTATGATCCTCCACCGCCGGGCGGCATAGCCGTGGAAAGCGTGCACTTCGTAGCCGACGATAATCCGCGGATACAAACGGACGTTTTGGAACGCGACGTGCAAGCGCTTGTCAGCGCAGTCGCCGAGGCAAGGCGGATGGCCGACATTGTCGTCGTGGCTCTTCACGGTCACGAGGGATTGCAGGGGAGCTGGAACACGGACGTTCCTGCCGGCTTCATGCAGCCGCTTGCGCGTCGGCTCATCGACGCGGGGGCCCATGCCATTATCGGGCATGGACCCCACATTTTGCGCGGGATCGAACTCTATCGAAATCGCCCGATTTTCTATTCGCTGGGCAACTTCGTCCACAACCTGGCGACCGGATCATTTCCGATCGAACTTTACGAGCAGCAGGGCATGCCGCTGTCATCGACACCTGTCGATCTTTATGACGTTATGCCAAGCTACAATATCAAGCCGCACTATTGGGAATCTGTCGTGGCCCAGTTCAACTTCGCTGCCGGCGAACTTGCCACGTTGGAGCTCCATCCTATTACAATGGGATATGGGCTTCCCAGAAGCCAACGGGGAACGCCGATGCTAGCGGACGCAGAGCACGGCGCTCGTATTCTCTCGCGGCTCGACAGCTTGTCGCGTCCCTTTGGGACGATGGTCGAGATCGATCGCCGCGACGGGCGGTGCTTGGGCCGGATGGCTGCGACGGGATAGGCCCTGCATTCAGGAAACCGCGAAGAACTGAAGCCGGTCGAAGTCGCCGACCGGCTGACGGCTAACCTTGGCTCTGACCGACAGCCTTATCTTAATCGACTGCGCCCGCGCTTAACCGCGGATCCATCCTGTCGCACGTTGTGGTGTATTTTGCGCCGCTCGCGTTTTATCGACGCCTCGTCGGTGCCGTCGAGATCGGAGAGGCCATATGCGCATTGCCAACGCCGTTGACGCCGCTCGACTCAAATCTGTAGCCCAACGGTCTGCTAGGCCAGCAAACCACCCGGCAGTTCGCTCAACCGCAGCGAGAGCCTCTAGGCCCTCGCTGTCCATATCGCGCGCCAGAAAGCGGCTGCTGGAGGCTTCCAATTTTCTGAAAGGCTTCCGATTTTTCATGAGCTATGAACGCGCCGTTCCCTTCTGCATTTTCTTGAAATCGATGAAAAAGCTTATCCTGGACGCGCAGAGTACGTTTTCTCCAAATTTTATTGGCGTGCCGTTAGCGCAGTCCAAATTCTCTTTGATGAATACGGGTTGAGTCATCGACATCCCGAGAAGGCGCGCCTCCGCTTCTGTCGGCATCCGCGCGTTGATCTGGACCCATTGCTGGGAATAAGCTGTGACGCCGACGCGCTTTAAAGCCTTCGAGATCGAATTGACTCCGGAGAATTCATCCAGCAGCCCGGGTACACGTTCCGCCGGAAAATAGCTGTGCGCGATCACGATCGGGATTTCGTCCTGGAAGCTCAAAGTTGTCATCAGAAGAACGTCATCGCCTACCTTTAGGTGGAGATGCTTTGCCAGACGCTCGTTCGCAGCGATTGTCTCCGATGAAAGAATGGAACGACGGGCCAGGCGACCGTGCGCGACAAGGTTGTCGGTGAGGCGGGTGCCGGCCGAGAGCAGGTAAGGGGTCGTGTTCTCCACGACAAAAGTCCCGCGTCCTTGCTCTACGCGAAGGATGCCTTTTTGCTCAAGTGCTCGGATGGCATATCGAACGGTGTGTCTGTTGACACCGTAAAGTCGGGCAAGTTCGATGTCGTTCGGCAGCTTGTCGCCAGGAGCAAAATTGCTAGAGGCGATATTCTCCTCGATCTTCGATCTAACGAACTCCCATCGTTTTCCCTGAAACATCAATTGTCTCTTTTGTTTAGTTCAACGCGTCTGAACGGTCGATTGGTCGCCGTTGCCGAGACTCCTAAACCATTGATAGTCGGTTCCTTTCAGATAGAGGTGCCCACCATAGCTGTCTCTGCGAACTTTGGCCGAGCGAACCGAATTGCTAACTGACACGCTGACATCTTCGACATGATCAGACGGCATCCCTTTGCAACTGAGAAGGGCTTCCTCGATCAGCCGCCCCTGGACTGTGACCGGAATCGGGAGGCCAAGACCAGTTAGTATAGTTGGCGCGAGATCGACAATGCCCGTGGGAGTCGTCAGCGTTCCTTGGCGGAACCAATCCCCAGCAAAGATGCCGAGGGCTGACAGTTCATAGGAGGTAAGACCGCCATGCATTCCTACGCCGACCGGGTAGGAGCCGTCATAGAACACGGTCTCGGGATCGCAGCCGGGGTCTATCGCGGCGCAGTCGCCAAGAACGAATGATAAGTCCGGGCTTCTCGCATGTTCGAACATCACGGCCGAATGGGGAAGTGTGCCCACGATGCGGGGAATTTCGCCGGGCATCGTTCGCGAAAATCCGACCCCGTACCAAGGTGCTGCCGAAAGGCAGGCATGGATCTCGCCGAGCAGTCCCACATCCTGATCCCGGACCCATAGATTGACCGCCCGTTGTGGCTTGACGACGACGTCGGCGCCCGCCTCTAACGTGTCGGCGACCTTGAATCCTGCCTTGCCAAGATGGTCGGCAACGCAGACATTCTTGCCGATGATTGCATGGCCGTGGTCTGAAGCGGCGATGAGTTGAACCCGATCGCTTCTCCTGGCGCCCTCCCACCAATCGAGGATACGTCCAAACTCCTGATCGACCTTGGAAAGAACGTGTCGTGCGCTGGGATGCACCAATCCGAACATGTGGTAGCTGATGTCCGGCTCGGAGAGCCAAAGGAGCGTGAGTTCGGGAACCACCTCGCTTGTGACGTAGGACAGAAAGCCGTCGACAACACGTTTGATCGTCTGCAACGCTGGCTGTTCTGCAACGGGAAGTTCCGGGAAGCGGGACGCAATCCCGCGGATGATCGGATTGCTTCCAAAACGTTGCGCATCGTGAACCCAATAGGCAGGCCCGCCGGTTTGCCAATTGCCCCAGTTGGACAGGCCCCATGAGCCCTGCGACTGAGATCCAATGGCAAGCATCGTCTTTCCATGCTTGGCCAAAACCTCTCCAATCGCGACGGAGGTCATGACACCGCCCTGCCTACTTCCAAGAGACAGAAGCGCCGGGAGAGACGCGCCGTCGATCGCGGCTCCATTGGCGAAGAATTTGTTTGCCACGATTCCATGACGGCCGGCATGGCTGCCTGTCGCGAGCGCCGCCGACGATACGCGCGTTTCGCTTGGAAACGACGCCGTATGATCACCGAGAACGAGACCCAGTTTCGCAAATGCGCAAAGATTGGGAGTTATTTTCTCGGCAAGCTGGTCGGGACGTAGCCCGTCGAAAACCACGACTACGAATTTCATTCGCGCATGCCTCTTGTTGCGGCCCTTATTGCTCTCTCCATAGTCTTCCAAAAAAAGCAGGTCGAGCAAAAAATTAGGTACCTAGGTATCTAGGCAACTGTGTTATTTCTGTCATATAAGTCAGCTATCTGCTCTCGGTGAGGTCCGTCCACAGGTCTGCGGGCCCCGAAACCGGAGCAGAGGAGCTTGGTCATGATGGCGCCATCACGTCGCAACATTTTGAAGATGATCGGGGGAGCAAGTTTGCTCCCTTGCGTCATGCCTGCTCTGGCCCAGGCGACCTCGGCGGCGCGGTTGCGGGTCGCCATGCAGGACCTGCGCACGGAGCTGGATCCCTTGCATCCTCGCGCAAGCGCGTTATCGAGCTTTCGCGTTCTGGAGAGCGTGCACGACAAGCTGTTCAGCATAGACTATCAGAACGGCGCCAAGCTGAAGCCGATGCTCGCCGAAGCGATTGAGACGACAGACAGCGTCGTATTCAACGTTCGCCTGCGCCAGGGTGTCAAGTTCCACAACGGCGACGAACTGACGGCTGATGATGTGGCATTCACCTTTGGTTCTGAACGCATGCTTCGAAAGGATGCCCCTGGCTATGGCATTGGGCAGGTCACGTTCCCAACCCTCGCAGAAGTCAAGGTGCTCGATCGCTACAACGTGGAATTCAAGACGAAGGGACCAGATCCGGTTTTCTGGATGAGGTTCACTTCCTACGGCGGCGGGGTCATTTGCAAGTCTGCCTATCTGAAGGCAGCGAGCTTCGACCAATGGGCGAAGTCCCCGGTTGGCGCCGGCCCCTACCGGCTCGTTGAGTCATCGGAAAACAACTACATCAAGCTGGAGGCCCACCCCGAGTATTGGGGCGGTCGGCCGCCGCTTTCGGCAATCGAGTTTCGGATGGTGCGAGAGCCAGCCGCGCGCGTCGCCGGCCTTCGCGCCGGTGACTTCGATCTCATCACGACGATCGCGCCAGATCAGTTTGATGTCATCACGGCCGACAAGCGCCTGGACATCGTCGGTGGCGATACGGTTTCGTTCCGTACGATGCAGTACGATTCACTGAGCAATCCCGTGCTTCGCGACCCGAAGCTGAGGCGTGCTCTCAATCTCTCGATCGATAGGCAAGGATTGGTCAAGAGCATATGGCATGGGCGGATTTCGATCCCCCGGTCCCATCAGCAGCCGGTCTACGGCGCCCTCTATAGTCCGGACAGGCCGATCCCCGCGTATGATCCGGCGCGCGCGCAGCAGTTGATTAAGGAAGCCGGATACAAGGGTGAGAAGATCCTCTTCAAGACAGTCGGCGACTACTACACTGCAGAGCTTGCGGAGACGCAAGTCATGGCTGCGATGTGGAATGCCGTCGGCCTCAATGTTGAGATTCAGCGGAAGGAAAACTGGGCCCAGGTGATGGACGAAAAGCCTCGCTGGATCAACAATTCCTCAGACGGCACCTATTTCCCCGATCCAACGGCGTCCTTCTCGTCGCGTTGGGGCGCGAGCAGCGCCTTCCAGAGGAGCGGGTACTGGAAGAACGACCGGTTCAACGAACTGGAGAAAACTCTTGTAGGTTCGCTCGACACGGCCGAGCGTCGTCGAGCCTATCAGGAGATGTTGGACATTTTCGACGAGGTTGATCCGCCGGGCACCGTCCTGCACTCGCTTGCTGAGTTCTTTGGAAAGCGGTCCGACTTGAAATGGTCGCCGACACCAACCGGCCTTCTGGACTTTCGCCCGGGCACGATCGCCTCGTAATGGAGACGCTTGTGTCATTCACCGCGTCACCCAGTGCCGAACCCACCCTCGCCGATATGGCGAGGGTGCCCGGCACCGAGTCCGGCGTAGTGCAGCCGAGCTTGCCGCTCAGGACACAGCCGCTTCTCCAAGTATCCGGCCTCGATGTCTGGACAGCGGGATCTCACGAGGAAGTTCGGCTGCTGGAGTCCATCTCGCTGACCATTCAGGAGGGCGAGTTTTTCGCGTTGGTGGGTGAAAGCGGTAGCGGCAAAAGCCTGCTGTGTTCGACGCTAATGGGCATCTTGCCCACCAATCTCAGTGCTCGCGGGGACATATATTTCGATAGCGGGCCATTGGCGGCGGTGGACCGCAGGTCACGCGCAATGATCTTCCAGCAGCCCAGCCGATACCTCAATCCGGTCAGAACCATCGGTTTTCAGTTGACTGAAACCGTTCGCATTATTTCGCGAGGCTCGACACACGAAGCACGCGAACGCGCGATGGCCCTCCTCGAAGCCGTCGGAATTGAAGATCCGCGTTCGACGATGAAAAAATATCCACACGAACTCTCCGGCGGCATGAATCAGAGGGTGATGATTGCACTCGCCCTTGCACGTCGCCCCCGACTTCTGATTGCCGATGAGCCGACCTCAGCACTCGACGTTACGACGCAACGTCAGATCATGGATCTGATCGAGAAGTTGCGAGCAGACTGGAACATGGCGGTTCTCTTCGTAACGCATGATCTAAATCTGGCAATAGAACGCTCGGATCGTATCGGGGTGATCTACGCAGGCGAGCTCATCGAAATGGGAGCCACCGACGCGATCGCACAACAGCCGCTGCACCCTTATACGAGAAACCTTTTCTCCGCCGTTCCGGAAATTTCGCTCAATAAGGTCAAGCTCGTTGCCTTGGCCGGCGGTGTACCGGACCCAGCCATAAGAGGTCCAGGCTGTCATTTTGCGCCCCGCTGCGCACACGCGGTAGAGGCATGTGCGCGCGTCAAACCCGCGTTCCCAGACGCGCTAAGTCATGCAGCAGCCTGCCACAACCTTGGGCTCGATCATGCGGCATCATAACAGAAGCGAGCTAGACGGCGTTAACGCCCAACCGCTTCTCCGGCTTGAAAGAGTCGGGTTTGACTACGGGCGCGGGCAGGTGCGCGCGCATCAAACCCTGAGCGATATCAGTTTTTCCGTCAGACGAGGGCAAGCCCTCGGCCTGATCGGCCAGTCGGGTAGTGGCAAGAGTACGATTGCGAAGCTGGTGCTGGGACTGGCAAAGCCGCGCGAGGGCGCGATTCTATTCGAGGGAAAGCCCGTCACCCCGCAAGGTCTCCGGTCGTTCCGGAAAAGAGCACAGCCGATCTTCCAGAACCCCATGGATGCACTGGATCCGCGGATGAAGATTGGCGATCAACTGATGGAGCCCCTTCTTGCTAACTTCCGGCTGCCGCGTTCAGAACGGCTGGAGCGGATCGCGACCGCACTTCAAGATGTCGGTCTTTCTCTCGAGATCGCCGAAAAGCGCCCACGCCAGATCAGTGGCGGCCAAGCGCAGCGTGTGACCATCGCCCGCGCGCTTCTTCTGGAGCCCGATCTGTTGATTTGCGATGAGCCTGTGTCCGCTCTCGACATGACCGTACAGGCGCAAATCCTCAATCTCCTGTGTGAACTGCGTGAGCAGCAGGGTCTGAGCCTTTTGTTCATCAGCCATGACATCAGGGCGGTGTCTTACCTATGCTCCGAGATCGTTGTGCTGCATCGCGGCCGCATCGTCGAAGCCGGGATGCGGGACGACGTCCTCCTTCATCCTCAGGCCGAATACACGCAGACCCTCATAGCCTCGGTCCCCAAACAGTCTCAGCGTTTGCCGTCCGTCGCGGGAGCGGATCGGCCTATCTTGAGAGAGCTGACCGACGATGGGGGGCCGCAATGATCAGCTCCCTCCTTAGGTTTACCTGGATCAAACTGCTACGCGCAGCTTTATCGATCGCCTTGATGGTCACGTGCGTATTCGTGTTGCTGCGCAGCGTCGGGGACCCGGTGACAATCTTTCTCGGACCAGATGCGACGCCGGACATGAGGATCGCCTATGCCCGTGAACTTGGCTTGGATAAGCCGATTTTGCAGCAGTATTTGGCCTATGCTGAGAACATCCTCCACGGCAGCTTCGGCCGCTCCTACATTTATCACCGTGATGCGCTGACGGTGGTTTTCGACAACCTGGGAGCGACGCTGACCCTGATGGCGACGTCGTTGGCGCTTGCTGTCGTGATGGGACTTGGAGCGGGGATCATCGCCGCGATGTTTCGCCGCAAATTCGTCGACCGTCTCGTGACGATCGTCAGCTCAGTTGGTCTTTGTGTCCCCGCATTCTTTCTTGCCCTCGTTCTCATGCTCGTCTTCTCGATCGAGCTGAGACTGCTGCCCACCAACGGTGCACAAAGCTGGTCCAGCCTGATCTTGCCCGCCATCACGGTGGCAGCTGCAAATTCTGCAGTGCTAGCCCGATATACGCGCACGGTGCTGGCTGAGGCTCTTGACAGTCCGTTCGTGGTGGCGGCGAAAACCCGCGACATACCGAGTTGGCGTATTCTGGTGCATCACGCCTTGCCCAACGCAGCCATTCCCATCCTGACGGTCCTCGGACTCATGGTGGGTGGTCTGGTCACGGGATCGATCGTTGTCGAGACGGTGTTTTCCTGGCCGGGGATCGGAAATCTCTTCATCAGCTCCATCGGAAACCGGGACATTCCAGTCGTGCAGGCGATCGTCATCCTGGCCGGTGCGGTGATGGTTTTGACCAACCTTGTCGTGGATGTCCTCTACGTCGTCGTCGATCCGCGCGCGCGCAGATCCGATCATTGATGGAGATCGAAATGTCTGATGTTTCCGTGAAAGCGGCTCTGCCTCCGGCGCGACTTGTTTCCGTGAATGCGGCTCTGCCTTCGCAGCGAGTTTCATCGAATGTGCAGTGGTGGCGCGAAGCGGACGTTTCGGTGAAGCTTTCGATGTTCTGGATCATGGGCTGCGTTCTCGTTGCCATCGTGGCCCAGCAGATCGCCCCATACGATCCCGCAGCGATTGACCTCAACGCCCGCTTGCAGCCGCCGATCCTGTTGGGTGGCGCCTGGACCCACGCCCTGGGCACCGATGATCTTGGCCGTGATGTGCTGTCCAGGTTGCTCTACTCGGTCCAGATAACTGTCGCGGTGGCGGTGGCCGGCACGATCATCAGTACCTCGCTGGGAACGCTGTTAGGCTTTCTGGCGGCGGAGCTGGGGAGTGCGGTCGACGAATGCGTCACCGCGTTCGTCGATATGCAAGCAGCCATGCCGTTTATGATCGTTGCGTTGCTGTTGATCGCCGTTTTCGGCAACTCGATTCTCCTCTTCGTCTTTGTTCTCGGCCTCTACGGGTGGGAGCGACACGCGCGCGTGGTGCGAGGCGCCGCGCTAACCACGAGAAATCACCTCTACGTAATCGCCGCGCGGACCTACAACGCCTCGAGAATCCGGATCTATCGCAAGCACGTGCTGCCCTCATGCCTGCCAACGATCGTTGCGGGCATGACCATAGGCCTCACGCAGATAGTTCTACTGGAGGGCACGTTGAGCTTTCTCGGATTGGGCATCCAGCCTCCGATGTCCAGCCTCGGTAACATGGTTGGCTTCGGACGTGGATACCTGATGACCGCGTGGTGGATCGCTGTTCTTCCTGGCCTGGTGATCGCGGCGACAGCGTTGGCGCTGATGCTTCTGAGTGATTTTTTACGTGACCGAAACTGGTCGGCGAATGATCACATCAAACAATGAGGCGTAGCAGTGTCTGAACAAGGCAATGCCTTGGTGGTCGTGCATTTCGAAAGATTTCCCGTTTTGGCCCTGCCGAAGAACGGCATGTCGTGCTGGCCAGAACGAGGTCGATGGCAGCACTGCCACACCCATCCGACAGAAAGAGCCGAAGCGCGCACTCTTCAGGATAGAGAACTGGCATAATGACAGAGAAGCCCGTACGCGATCTCATCGCCAGCGGTTTCGATCACCGGCGTGCACTTGAAATTCTTGCATCGGCCCGACCAGCCGCGATCAAGGCCTGCGCCGAGAAGGTTCTCGATGGCCTCGGCGAGGTGGCGGTTCTGGCCAATCGCACTGGGCTCGCGATGCTGCCTTATGAAGACACTGTCAGGGGCACAACCTTCCACCTCGGTGAGGTCCTCGTCGCGGAGGCTCATATCCAGGTGCCTGACTGGGACGTCGAGGGCTATGGCGCGGTTGTGGGCAGGGATCTTGAACATGCGATGGGGATGGCCGTGATTGATGCCGCAATCGCGGCCGACCAGAGCATTTCGTCGATTCTCGAACTGCTCATCGCGGAATCTGCCCACCAGGAACGAGCGGATAGAGAGCGACTGAGGAAAGTCGAAGCCACCCGCGTCGAGATGGAGACTTTCTGATGAGCGTCTCTCTTCAACCGACCACCGAGGACAGCCGGACTAACACCACGTTCGAAGAAGTAATGTGGGCCTTGAGCAGACCCGGGCTCGTCCGAACGCTCCCGTCCGCCGGGCTTGCAGCGATCGGGGAAAGCCTGCTCGATGCGGAATGCTCTTTCGCGGTCGTGGACGATGCAGAATTCGCACGTGTCCTGAGCAAGACCGGAGCTCGAAGCGCACCGATGCAGGAGGCAGATTATGTCTTCGCCACGGCAGACACAGCAGAAAAGACTTCGCAGTTCGCGAAGTTGCGGATTGGCACGCTAAATTATCCCGACCATGCGGCCACCTTGTTCATACCCGCCCGATTCGGTTTCGGCGCTCGTCTGATGCTGAGCGGTCCAGGCATCAAAGACAGCGTTACGGTCGCCGTCGACGGCATCGATCCTTCCTTCTGGCGTGTGCGCGCCCAAGCCGTTCGTTATCCGCTCGGCTGGGACGTCTATCTCGTCGATGGCGATCGCGTGATCGGCCTTCCCCGCTCGACCAGAATCGAGGTGCGTTGATGGCCTATGTGGCAACCCGTGGCGGCGAACGCGCCATTGAACAATCGGAACGGCTGTTTCGTGAAGATCTCGATGCCGTCGACCTCGAGCGAGTGACCGCTATTCGTAAGAGTCTGCCCTACTTGATCGATCGCGTCATGGGCGAAGCGTCGCTCTATGAACCGGATCTGGCTGCGCTCGCGTTGGCGCAGGCGGGGGGAGACCAATACGAAGCCGTATTGCTGCTCAGGGCGTACCGAACGACGCAACCCCGAATCGGCTTCGCCAAACCGGTTAGCCAGCCGGACCTCTTCACCGTGCGCCGCATTTCCGCGGCATTTAAAGACATTCCGGGAGGACAGCTCCTCGGGCCGACGCTGGACTATTCCCACCGGCTGCTTCAGGTCGGCGTCCTCAAGGGCAAGGCGTTCGTCCGGGAACCAGTGATCCCGGCAGACAAACCCGCGCCTGCAACCCAGCCGTCCTTGACCGCTTGGCAAAGGGCGCAGGGTCTCATCACGGACCATCCCGTCGAGACAATACCTCTGGAAGAGGTTCCTGACATCACCCGCCAGCCTCTGCTCTTCCCGGTAAGCCGTGCGCACAAGCTGCAGAGCCTCGCACGGGCAGATACGGGCGGCACGATGGCGCTTGGATTCTCCACAATGCGCGGATACGGCGCTGTCCATCCTACCGTTAATGAGCTTAGGCTCGCCGAAGCCCCGGTTCGGCTTCGCCATCCGCGTGGCACGGTCTTTAGCGCGGGGCGTGTCCGCGTCAGCCAGGCCGAAATTGTTTCCAAGTCGAAGAGCCTGGAATTGGGATTCTCGGCCACCCTTGGCTGGAATGAGGTCAAGGTCATCGCTGCGGCGTCGCTCGACGTTGCTTCGAGCCAACCGGATTCGCACCCGGCCGCGACAGACGAGTTCATCCTTTACCATACTGAGCCGGTCGAAGGATCTGGCTTCTGTCTTCACTTCAAGCTTCCCCACTACGTGACGTTCCAATCGGCCCTCGATACCTACCGACGCGTCAAGACTGACCGCGACGGCGCTGCGGAGAAAGCTCCACCTGCGCCGCAAGTGGTACCGAAAGAGAAGGAGGTCACGCAGTGAAACTCCAAGAACTGACAAAGGAGTGGGCGGACTTCAACTACGGCTTTCTCGACGAGTCAGCCAAACGCGAAATTCGCCGTCGCATTCTCAAGGCGATTGCCGTACCGGGCTATCAGGTCCCATATGCCAGCCGCGAGGTGCCTATGGCACGCGGCTGGGGGACGGGCGGCCTTCAAGTCACGCTGACGCTCCTGAAACCGACTTCGGTCGTCAAGGTGATCGATCAGGGCGCTGACGATTCGGTCAATGCGTGCAGCATCCGCAAATTCTTTGGACGCGTCGGGGGCTGCGTCGAGACCATGGACGCCCGTGAGGCCACGATTGTCCAGTCGCGCCATCGCATTCCGGAAGAAAAGCTGGGCGACCAGCAGGTCCTGGTCTTGCAGGTCCCGAACCCGGAGCCGCTCCGTCCGGTGCAGCCGGACATGTCCGTTGCGAGGGTCATGCATGGCGACGCCGACTACGGCCAACTCTGGCTGATCCTTTACGAGCAGCTTGTGAAGTTCGGCCGCATCATGAAGGCCGACCAGTATCCAAGCCTGGTGAATGGGCGGCACGTAATCACACCCTCGCCGATCCCTCGCTGGGACGTATTGAAGCTGCACCAGGCAGAGCACTTGACCATTCTTGCGGCGGGCGGCGAGAAGCGGATCTACGCCGTGCCGCCCTATACGAAGGTCGAGCCCCTTGTCTTCGACGATGTGCCCTACCGCGTCGAGGATCACCAGGACAAGACCTGCTATCGCAGCAACGTCACCGGCTTCTTCATGAACGAGCTGCCGCAGGACGACGGCTCTTCAAAATTCGAGCTTTCCGACAGCAATTTTGCCGCCAAGCACATCCGCAAGGCGGAAGGGGAGGCGGTCGAGATCGGCGAAACCTGGTACAAGAACGGAAGGATGGACAAGTGACAGGCCTGAACATTCAAAGCGCAGCGGGCCTGACGCGTCAGCAGCCACGGCTGATGCTGGCCAAGCCTATGCTGACGATGCGCGGGATCAAGCACAAGTTTGGCGCAGTTCAGGCGCTTGGCGGTGTCGACGTCACCGTCTATCCCGGCGAGGTGCTGGGTATCGTAGGCGAATCCGGCTCGGGCAAATCGACTCTGCTTCGCATGATGAACCTCGAGGACACGCCGGCCGCCGGCCATTATCACCTGGCGCTGTCGGGCCAGGAGGATCGCAACCTGTTTACGTTCGATCGCTTCGAGCGGCGGATGTTGCGAGCCCGTCACATCGGTATCGTCTATCAGAACCCGCATCTGGGCCTGCTGATGAACCATTCCAGCAGCGGCAATGTCGCCGAACGACTGCTGATTGCCGGCAACCGCAATTTCGCTGACCTGCGGGAAAGGGCGAGGCAATCGCTGGATGCATCAGAGTTTCCGGTCGAGCGCATGGACGCGACGCCACACGAGCTTTCCGGCGGCATGCAGCAACGCGTCCAGCTGGCGAAGGCAATCGCGCTGGAGCCTGCGGTGCTTCTGCTCGACGAGCCAACCACCGGTCTCGACGTCAGCGTGCAGGCGCTCGTGCTCGATACGCTGAAACGGCTGCAGCGGGATCGCGCCATCACCATGGTCCTGGTTTCGCACGATCTCGGTGTCATTCGCACCATGGCAGACCGGGTTATGGTCATGCGGCGTGGCATGGTCGTTGAACAGGGGCTGGCGGACCAGATCTTCCAGGATCCTCAGCACGCCTACACCCAACAGCTCGTCCACGCCAAGCTATAAAGAACCTAACGAAATGAACATTCAACTCAATGCCCGGTGGGACGCGACGCAAGTGCTGCGTGTCGAAAATCTCTCGAAGCAATTCGAAATGCATCATCTGAAGCGAACGCTGTTTGCTTTCGAGAATATCGACTTCGAGCTTCGTGAGGGGGAATTCATCCTGCTTAAAGGCGAAAACGGCGCCGGCAAGTCAACGCTGCTGCGAACACTTTATAGATCTTACCTGCCGCGGGCAGGCCACGTCTATTACCACACGAAGGAAGGCGTCATCGATCTTGCCGCCGCGGCCGACGTCGACATTGCCATTCTGCGGCGCAGGGAAATTGGTTTTGTGACGCAGTTTCTCAACGCCCGGCCGCGCGTCGCGGCGGAAGAGATCGTAGCCGAACCGCTTAGGCTTGCCGGCACACCCCATGCGGAGGCTCTGGTCCAAGCTCGCCGCTCGCTGGCTGGTTTCGGCGTAAAGAAGGGGCTCTGGGCCGCCTACCCCTCTACGTTTTCCGGCGGCGAGCAGCAGAAGGTCAACCTTGCCCGGGCACTGATCCTGCCGCAGCGGTTGCTGCTCCTCGATGAGCCGACCGCCTCGCTCGACCGCGACGCTCGCCGCGCACTGGTCGATCGACTGGCGGAGCTTAAGGCGTCCGGCGTCGCGATGATCGGCGTCTTCCATCATCGTGAGGACGTGGTCGACCTGATCGACCGGGAGATCTATCTCAAGGCGATCAAGATCGAGGACGAGGCGGACCATGTGGCTGAATGATTTCGAGATCGTTCTCCAAGATCGCGTCATCGAACGGGGCGCTGTCCGAATCGAGGAGGGGCTGATAGCCGAAATCCGCGAAACTCCAGTTGCGGGCGCGGATGTCGAAGGTGCTGGCGGACTGCTGCTGCCTGGTTTTGTCGATATGCATGGTGATATGATTGAGAAGGAAGTCGAGCCACGTGCCAATGTGCGCATGCCGCTGGAACTTGGCATCCGCGACCTCGACAAGAAGCTCGCCTCCAGCGGCATTACGACGGCCTATGCGGCGCTCGCCTTCACTCCGGCGATCGACGGCCGGCTGCGCTCGGTCGAGCACACCACCGCGCTCATCGAGGCCTTGACATCCAAGCGTGACGAGTTGCTGGTCGACCACCGCGTTCACGGCCGCTTCGAGGTGACCTTCCCCTCGGCGATGAGCATCGCCGAAAAGCTCATGGAGGGCGGCGCACTTAATCTGATTTCACTGATGGATCATACGCCTGGCCAGGGACAGTACCGCGACATCGCAATTCATGTCGCCAATATAGCCAAGGCACAAAAGATCAGTGAAGCCCAGGCATCCGAACTCGTGAAGCAGCGCATCGCCGATCGCACCGAACGAGGTGACGCGATGCGCGTTATCTCCGGCCTTGCGAAGTTGGCGAGAGCACGTGGTGTTGCGATCGCGTCCCATGACGATGATCGTCTCGAGAAGGTCTCGTTGATGCACGCGATCGGCGCTGCCATCAGCGAGTTTCCGATCACCATCGAAGCCGCGGTCGAGGCGCGACGGCTCGGTCTGGCAACCGCGATGGGCGCTCCCAATGCCCTGCGTGGCCTGTCCTATTCCGGTAATCTCTCGGCGCGCGATGCCTACAAGGCGGGGGTCTTGGATATCCTCGCCAGTGACTACCATCCTTCGGCCATTCTGCCGGCAGTGATTGCGCTTGGCGAAACGGGTGAAGGCGGGCTTGCGAAAGCAGTCGCTTTGGCGAGTGCCAATCCGGCCAAGGTACTGGGATTACATGACCGCGGCTCGATCGCGGAGGGACTCCGCGCCGATCTCGTCATCGCTGGGCGTGGCAGCATGCCGCGCGTCCGCGCCACTCTGCGCGCCGGCAGATTGATCTATCTCGACACGGCTTTCTTCCGATGCCCTCCGTTCGTTCCGTGCCTGAAGCTCGGGCGTCACGATGGCCGGGACAAACTCGGTCGCAGCCGCTCGCTCGACTGCTCTGCGTTGTAGGGCGCTTTAGGCCCTTGGAGACGCCCTTAGCGGAGCATAGCGTGTCGACGCGACAGAGCCGAGATAGCCATCGTGGGCGCCTCTTTGTGAAGAGAATCGAATACGATTGGTCGATGCCTAACCAGATTGAGTGCCCACGCGCGTGAGACTCGTGTGATGATAAGAGAGATGATCGATGTTTCAAGGAAAGCGATGGGAGTTTGTCAAAACGCAAATCGAGGAAAGCATTGCCTCGAAGAGCTTTGCGCCGGGCGAAAAGCCGCCGAATGATGTCGATCTCGCCCGGCTGTACGGGGTCAACCGACATACGGTTCGATACGCCATCCGAGCGCTTGAAGAGAAGGGCATTCTCCGTGTCGAGCAGGGGAGAGGGACATTCGTGGTGGAAAACACGACGCCGTACCTGCTGTCCGCCAACACGCGACTGACCACAACCTCGTCGCTCATGGCCATTTGGCCCGCCGAAAAATGCTATCTTGGAAACAATGGTTGCGGACGAGCGCCTGGCAAAGCATCTCGATCTTGAGATCGGAGACAATGTGCTCTTCATCAGAACCTCGAGCTTTCAAGACGAGATACCGATCGTGATCGCAAATAGCGACTTCCCAGCTCAACGCGTGCCTGGACTGCTGGACGAGTTTTCTGGCGCAATCTCGATTTCCAAAGCACTGAAGCGCGTCGGCGTCGGCTCCTATTCGCAGCAATGGGTACAAATCAGCGCCAGAATGCCAACGCAGAAGAAGCCCGCCTGTCCGGGATGTCTACTGCCACGCCGGTCTTCATCAATGAAAATCTCGATCGCTCCGAGGGCGCACCGATCAAACTCGGTGAGAACGTACTATGCGCCTCCAGGATCAACTTCCTTATTGACTTCATTGATCTTCGGATGAGGTGAGATCCATGGGCGGCCGTGCCCGACGGCGAGTTTCTGCAGGTGCCGCCGCAGGGACCTCTGGTTTCCTGCAACTCGTCAGTCGCTATGAAAATGACCCCGAACGTCTTCAACATCTATCTAAGGAGCTGTCATGTCGAACCTGGGGGCCGAGGGTTTAAGTGGTCAAATCGTGAGACACATTCCCTTGTATCGGCAAAGAAGGAACTATACCTGCGGACCATCGTCGCTGATGATGGTTATGTCCGCGCTGGATGAGAGATACCAGCCGAATGCCAAAGCCGAGCTTGAGCTATGGCGGGAGGCAACGACTATCCATGGAGGTTGCGGGCCCGTTGGTCTCGCATTGGCGCTGAAACGACGCAGGTTCGCGGCGGTTGTTGTCGTGAGCCACGGAGGGGTGTTTCTTGAGACTCGCGCTTCGCGAACGGAAGAGATAGAGGCGATTCGGATTCTCCAGGAGCGAGATCTGGCCGAGGCCAATGAGCGTGGAGTCCACGTATATGTTGGAAATTACAGCCTGCATGATCTCTCGAACTGGATGGCAGAGGGATGGTATCCTATCGTGATGATCAGCATTGAATTCGAAGGTAAGACCGTCACTCACTGGGTGGTGATCACCGGAGTTGATGCCGATTACGTATTCTTCAATGATCCCCTGAAAGACCAAGCGCATGGGGATGATGCCACCCGTGTCGACCACGCAACCTTTGCCGACATGAATGAGTTCGGACCGAAGCGCGAAAGGGCGGTCGTTCTCGCGGGCCTCCCCCAAATGGCAAGCATTGAGCTCTCGCTTCCCAAGATCAATCTCGACCTGTAGGTCGTTGCGCGCGGATTGTATCGCCTCCTACCCACTTGAGGACTGTAATTGACGAAGGAAGATCTCAAGATTGCAAATCAACCAGAGTTGTCTTCCAAATGCATCGTTCGCGGTGCGAGAGCGCTCCCCATACCATCGTCGGAGAGCGCCGATATCGAGATAATCAGCGATGGCGGCGGATCCTCCGAAGATTAAGTCGCGAAACGGTGTCGAGCATTCGTTGGTCGCCCAATGGCCTAAGGGTAACGGAAACCCGAGCTTCTTCCTCGCGGTTACGCTGGTCGGGAGGCGAGTTCTGTACAGAGCGCGTAGCGCAGACTTTGTGACGTCGAGTGTTTCGCTGAATTCCTGAATAGGTGCGAAGGCCGCTCGGACTGGCGACCAGGCGTCCTTCCAACGCAAGTGTTCTGAGGCAGGCATGCCAAGAGCTAGCGCAACGATTCGATGATCTGTGAAAGGTACGCGCCCTTCGACGCCGGCGGCCATCGTCGTGTTGTCGACCATTTCGAGCAGTGCCGGTAGATGATGACGCACGAAGAACAGCCTGATGCGATCATCAGGAGTGGCGCCGCCTGAATGGTAGTCAATGCTCATCCAATTAAGCAACTCCGCATCATCCGCGAGCTCTGCTCTCCACGCGGATGTCGCTAGTTGCAGCTTCTCGGATTGGGCGAAGTAGGTGTATCGCGAGAGAAAAAAGTCGAACTCCTTCGTTTCGGCCCTGGGTAAACCGAAGCGCCGACGCGCCCGGCAGGCAATGACGTCTGGCAAGGCGGACAAGAACGCTTGGCGTTGTAAGTCAAATGGCAGTCTGAAAATTCGGCTATACCCAGAGAAGATCTCGTCGGCGCCCTCGCCGGTAAGAAGAACTTTGTGCGAGTGCGCGGCCGCCTGAGCGAGTAAATACATCGCCCCTTCATTGTGCATGCCGATTGGGTGACCTCGTAGCGCGGTAAGGCGTTGGATGGTGTCAAGGCTCGTCGCGGCGGGCAGCTGTACCAAAACATGCGGTAGCTTGAGAGACTCCGCCACTTCGATCGCATAGCGACTTTCGTCGTACGCGTCACCAGCTACCATTCCGGTGAAACATGTCGGCTTTTGTTCAGAGCGCCTTGAGAGCTCGAAAGCCAAGACGCTGGAGTCCAGGCCGCCGGAAAGCAGCGCTGCGACGGGAGTGTCGCCCACCAGATGCTCTTCTACGGCACTGCCGATCAAGGCGCCCAACGAGGAGCACGCGTCCTTGTCGTCTGAGCGAGCGGGATCCCACCACCGCGCATGCTCGTGCGATTGGGCGGTTATCTTTAGCCAGGTGCCGGGTTGCAGCTTACGAGCGTCCGTAAAAAGAGTTCTCTCGCCGAAGACGGCACGAAAAGAAAGAAAACTGGACAGTCCAACCGGATCGAGCTTCGAGCGAACCCCAGGCCAACGAAGAAGGGCCGACGGTTGCGAAGCAAAGACGAAGCCGCGGTTCGTTTGAGCGTAGTATAGCGGTTTAATTCCAAGCCGATCTCTGACAAGGAATGCTGTTCCGCTCCTTTTGTCGTAGATAGCGAATGCGAACATTCCCCGTAGACGTTCGAGGCAATCAATACCCCAACAAGCGAATGCCTTGCATATGACCTCCGTGTCGGACTCAGTACGAAACCGGTACCCGCGTTGCAGCAAGTCGCGCCTCACGTCACGGTAGTTGTAGATCTCCCCGTTGTACGTGATTGCGATGTCCAATTCCCGATCAAGGAAAGGTTGGTTCGACCGACTGTTTAGGTCGATGATGGCAAGCCTTTGATGCGCAAAAGCAAAGGATGGAGTCACATAAACACCGTTCGCGTCGGGTCCTCGATGGACAAGCGTCTGAATGCAACGAGCGACCTCACGCGCGGTCGCCGCCTCGTCAGCGACCCGTCCGACAAATCCGAAAATTGCGCACAAATGTCCGTCCTCCTACCCCGAGCTGATTGCCTGATCCCCGGCCTTGACGTTTCGCTCGCATGCTTGGATGGCTCGACTTGTTACAAACCGACACTGTACTGCGCCAAGGTCGTGCTGAAGAGGTGCGCGGCGTTCTGATGGCAATCTCGGTCGGCAGTCGGCTAAGGTTTCCTCCGAAGCAGGATCTCCGGCAATCCCGGAGTCAGCTGCGAGTCCGTCACCACGTTCAAAGCTGTGCCTGGCGCGCAACTGCCCCGAAGGATCGTTCGCACCTCGTTGGCCAGAACCCTTTGAACGAGCCACTTCGGAGGCGTGTAACGCGGCGGGAGGTATAATGCGCGATACAGCCGCTCGAGTTGTTCGGCGTCGCGCGGAACATCCGCCGATTCCAAGAGTTCGGTGATCCTCCGCATGGTGTAGAAGCGAGGCTCGCGATTATGCTCAGCTATCAGCGACGCTTGCGATCGTGGGACAAAGGATCCGTCCAACAAGCGCAGCCATACCTCGCAGAAGAGCGCGTAGCCGTAAAGTTGCGCCCTGGTGTCTAGGGAGAGAGCTGTCTCTGAGGGCAGGATGGGGAACTGCATCTCGCCGATGATGTCCCCCGTATCGGCCCGCTCCGCGAGGTAGTGGATGGTCACTCCGAAGCTCTCGGCCCCGTTAAGGATCGCGTGAGTCCGGGCAAAGCTGCCACGATATTCAGGCAGTGGAGCCGGATGCAGGTTGATTCCCCCTCGATCAAATCGTGCAAGAGTGCGGGCCGGAAAGATCTTGTCCCACAACACGCTTACGAGAAAGCCCCCGTAGCGGGAAACGTCGTCCGTTGACTCGAGATAGGGTATTCCGTAGCGATCGGCGATCTGCCAGAGCTCCTCGCTGGTTTCGTGGCTCCACCACGTTTGCTCGTTCCGGGGGGTGCCGAGAATTGCGGAGACGAGGTCTTTGCCGCAAGTCTCGATGATAAGCACGATGCAGCGGCTTGCGAGCCCCCGGGTGCCAGCAAACACGAGCCCGTTACTTACAATCGACATGTCTTACCTCAGGGCCTTCCACGCCGCGACGTTATGCTCGGATGCCACTGATAATCAGCAGTCCGGCGGACCCAATGATCGCAATTGCGATCGTAAGCACATGAACGAGAGTGCCTGAGGCTTTGATCTTGAACGGTGCGATGTGGAGCAACGACAAAGGTAGAAAGATAACCGGAAGAACGACACTTAGCTCAAGTGGTGCGACAATGCGGTGGATCAGAAAGATCGCGGCCAGCACTGGCAAGTCGTAGGATAGAGGTAGGCCGGTTGAATAACCCTCATCACTCAGGCCAAAATAGTCAAAATACGCGAGACGGAGAGCTCCGATCAATAACAGGTACGCCGCGAACACCCCTGACGCAGCAAAATCGATGACCGATGCAATCACGATTGCTGGTAGGACTGATCCAAAGATGAGGTCCGAGAATCCATCTAGGGATTTTCCGATGGCCTTCGCAGCCATCGTCCGGTTCTTCGCGCGCCGGGCGATTGCGCCGTCCACGTCATCGGCGATAATCGCCCAGAGTCCGAGGGCTATACCCGCCTCGTAGTTTCCTCTAACGGCCAGCCCTATCCCCGCACCAGAACATAGTATTCCAAGTGCCGTAACGCTATTGGCGCGGTCAGATAGGTACGCGATCATTGAGTGCCTCGACGTTCTGGCCTCTGCGGAGAGAAGCGCGCGCTATTTTCTGCGACTATCTGAATGCTCTGCATTGCTGCAGGCGAGGAGTCGGCGCATCGATCAGAGCTGTTGTCGACAGCAGAGTTTATGCGACCTTGCATGCCGAACTCCTGGCAGGCGCAGCTCGGCTTGCCCAACGTTCATCGGCCTGCTGGTGACACGTCTCTGTCGTCCGGATCAATTACTGGAGTTGGTAGTTGACCGGCTCGTAAAATGTTGCATCTCCCTATTGGAATGGCGGAGCTCGCCTGCTGACGATTTCCGATCCGCAGGCGGCAAGACGCTGCTCAAGGAGTGCGTCGCCGCCTGGCATGCACGATGACGGTGTAAGGTTCGCCAACCTCGACCCGTTTTGAGTGGATCCGGTGACTGCAGCGCCTCGGGTATTCGGCTGCGTCTGGGTTTCCAATAGATGATCGAGCCCGAGGCTGAAGGCGACATCTTTGCCTGTGAGCGGACCCACCGAGATGAAGATCACGCCCTTGCGCAAGTAGAGTCGCGGGGACTGGCGTCAATCCGCTCCCAACGCTCCGCCAACGCCGGCTGCAGGGCCATGTATTGAGCATGGTCGAACGCAATCAGAGTACTAAACCTGCGGCATAACCCGGTGAACTTCAGTGTCGGTCGCGAGGTCCGCGATTGGCCGCCGGCTCTTGGTCAGTTCCCATCAGACATTATAGCCGCCTCGAAGCGCTGACGCGTGGAAACTGCGAGCCGGCCGAGTCCAAAGTGTTCCTGCATGCCGCGGATCAACTCTTCATCCTCCTCAAGGCCCTCGGCACGAAGAACATCGCCAAGGCCCGCCAATTCGGGCAGCGGCACATCGCCGTGCTCACGACCGCCGCCGCCGCGGTAGGGCGACTTAGCGCTGGGCACCGTGTTTTGCGGCCAAATGATCTCTCGATCGCCGTCTCGGCTTGTGGGGAAGCGGTCGCGACCAAGCGCTGCCCGGATGATTCGCTGCACCGTTTCGCCCGAACGTTGGAAGCCGTGCGCGCGTGCGACGCGGTCGATTAGAACGTCGAAATAGATCGGTCCTTCGATTTCGATCACATGGTCAATCATATTGCGGAGATTGCCCCGGTAGCCAACGTCGTAGAAGCGCTCTCGGTCGGGGGCCACGACGGTGCTGGGGTCAGCCTTCGTGTACATCCTCGGCATTGCGGCAGGGTCAGCGGCAGCCGACGTTGGTCCGCGCGCGTAGATCCTCGGCTCCTCTTCAGGCTCGCTGTCGTTTGCGGGAGCGGGGAGAAGCGGCTGCGAATACGGAGGATCGTCCTCGGCGGTAGGAGCCGGGTCCGCCTGCTCGTCAGACGATGTCACCTCCGCTGTTTCCGAGGCATCCTGAGCACTGACCGACATTTCCCCCATGAATGGAAGTGCACCAATATCGGTGACCTCTTCCCGGGAGGTGGCAGATGGGCGTAACGCGCGGTCCGCTTCGAGATCGGCTGTCAGCCGCGTATGGATCTTTTCTGCAGCTGAGGAGCTGTCCATCCACCACTCGGTGCTCCAGATGCGCAAGATGCGCCAACCGAGGTCCGTCAGGACCATCTCGCGGAGCCGGTCGCGATCCCGGGCGGTAGCCGAGCGGTGATAGGTAGCGCCGTCGCATTCGATGCCAGCGAGATAGCGGCCCGGAAAGTCCGGGTGCACGACACCGAGGTCGACTCGGAAGAACGAAACGCCTACTTGTGGATGGACTTCCCAACCCCGCTTTTGCAGCGCGTCCATCACGGCATCCTCAAACGGCGATTCCGTTCCGCGACCGGTCGGCGAGAACGCCTCGGCGATGGCGCGCGCGCCGTATTCGGCGAATTCGAGAAAGTGCTTGAAGTCGACCACGCCTTTGGCCCTGGTGCGCCCTAGGTCAATCTGCTCGGGGCGGAGTGTCGCGAACACCAAAAGCTCGCTGCGTGCACGGGTGATTGCGACATTAAGTCGGCGGTGGCCGCCCTCGCCGTTGAGCGAGGAGATTTGCGCGGTAACTCGGCCGGTCTTATCGGGACCGACGGCGACCGAAAAGATGATGACGTCGCGCTCGTCGCCCTGCACGTTCTCGATGTTCTTGACCAGAATCGGCTCGCGAGTTTGGTTCTTGTCGAAATGGGACTCTAGGGCGGGATCGCTGCGTCGGGCCTGATCGAGCATATTTTCGATCAGGCGCTGCTGGTCGCCGTTGAAAGTGACCACCCCGATCGATTTTGATGATGTCTTGAGGCGTCGGACAACCTCGGCGACGACCGCTTCGGCTTCCTTCCGGTTTACCTTGGCACCACCGCGCTCGTAGATGCCGCCCTCGACATGCACGTAGCGAACCGCGGTGTCGCGGGTCACCGGAGACGGGAAGGTCATCAGTTCGCCGCGATAGTATTTTGCGTTCGAAAACGCGATCAAGCTCTCGTGGCGGCTGCGGTAGTGCCACGACAGTCGCATGCTTGGGATGTTCGAGGCGAGACATTCGTCCAGGATGCTCTGCTGGCTCTGGACCGTTGAACCGTCGTCGTCCTCATCGTCGACGCCGCGTTGGCCGACGCTGGTTGGCGGAAGCTGCTCGGGGTCGCCGACGATGATCACTTGGCTGCCGCGAGCGATGGCGCCGATGGCGTCCCAAACGGGAATTTGCGAAGCTTCGTCAAAGATCACGACGTCGAACGGTTTTGCTTCCGCCGGAAGGTATTGCGCGATCGAAAGCGGGCTCATCATGATGCAGGGCGCGAGCTGGGTCATGACGTTCGGAATCTTCCCGAAGAGCTGGCGCAGCGGTATGTGGCGGGCCTTCTTGTTGATCTCACGCGCTAGCGTCCCCCATTCGGGGTCCTTGCCGAAATTGGTCTGTGTCGGCACGGAGGCGCCAATCCGCGCCTTGACGATCTGCCTGGCGAGCTCGCAGACCTTCCGGTCGGCGGCGACAAAGGCATCGATGAGGGCCTCATGCCTCTCAGCCAGGAACCCGCTCAGCACCTCGTCCTCGTTCACGATGGTCTCCGCGACCCAACGCGCGTAAGCAAAGTCGAACGCGCCGGCCAGCTCGTCGCGAGTAACTCGGCCGTCCTCAACGGCGTCCACGAGCGGCGAAAGTCCGGCCGCGCGCGCAGTTTTTGCAGCTGCCCGCCATGTCGCCCATTGCGGAGCCTTGATGATGTTGGCCTTCCACCGCGCCGTGCGTTCCTGCAACTCGTTGATCCAGCCGGGCTCCAGCTGGATGATCTCTTCAGGGCGATCGAGGCCGATATACGTGCCAACATCCTTGGCCGCCTGATGCATGGCCGGGAAAGCCTGCTGCATGGTGTCAAACGCCCTGCGTACCTGCCCCCCGGGACGAAAGCGTGAGATGTCCTGAGCGAGTAGGGTGGTGATGTGTGCGGCTATCTGTTCTGGTGGCACGTCGTCGATCTCGAAGCCGTCAACGGAAGCTTGCAGGTCTTGAGCCCATTTGATGAGCGCCGCGATGCGCGCCGGGTCGCTATCCAATCCCCGCCACAACCGCTCGATACCGCGGAAATGCGGCCTCAGTGCTTCCAGTCCGCGAATCAGATCGCAAAGATCTTGCAAGACGATGAGGTCACGCCCGATCTCGTCCGGCACATCGCCCGGGCAGTACGGCTGCAGATGGACACGTATCCTTTTCTTGCGGCCACCGCGCACCAGCATGTTGGATGCGCAAGCCTCGGTCCATTCCCGCTGCAGGACCGGTAGGTCGAGCAGCGTCGTCGCCTTGAGATCGTATTCGGCCGACAATTGGGACGCCTTGTCCCGGATCCGGCCAACCACGTCGGCGAGGGCGGTCAGCGCACGGATACGATGGTGAGCCTCTTCGCCGAACAGCAGCGCACCGTCTGCGGCGTCCGGGTTCAGCATCAGCGCAACCAACCTGACGAGTTGCGGCAACGAGCTGTCGTCGGCCACCTCGTTCAGTCCGAGGGAGGTGACGAGCGCGTCCGCCGTCGCGCGCATTTGCTGCAGCGTGTTCTGCAGCCGATCGATCGCATGTTGCAAGGATTGCGCCCAGGCCGGATTCCAGCGAGTTTGCTCGATACCCTGCAACGGATGGACGGACGGGTCTCCGACCGCCTCCAATGCGGTGCGGATGTCCGCGCAGCTCTCACGCATCCTGGCGAGCTGCTCCGGCGAATGCACTGTTCCATCGGGCCATGCCAGTTCGATGTCGGCGAGGCGGTCGCGATCTGCGACCACGCGTCCGAAAGCCTCGTAGGCCGTCATGCCGTTCGCGCGCCTGCGGTGCAGCGCCGAGACCAGCCTGTTCAACTGATCGCGCTTCTTCTTCAGGTCGCCGGCGGCCGTCGACCAGTGCTCTTCGGTCACCAGATTGCGCTCGCGCCAGGCGGTCGCGAGTTGCTCAAGCACGCTGGACTTCTGGGCCTTGGTCGAGTGCACTTCGAGACAATAGTTGCCGAGTCCGATGGCCTGCATGCGCTGCCTGACGACTTCGAGCGCTGCAGTTTTCTGTGAGACGAACAGCACCGTCTTCTGGTGGGCAAGGCAGTTCGTGATGGCGTTGGCGATGGTCTGGCTCTTGCCAGTGCCGGGAGGGCCGAAGAGAACGTAGTCCGCGCCCCGCTGGGCGGCGACCACGGCAGCGATCTGCGAGGAATCGGCCGAGAGCGGCGCGAACAGTTCAGCCGGCTCGACGATTTCGTCGATGGTTCGCGCGTCGATGAAGCCCGCTCCGGATCCCTCATAGCTGTGGGTCGGGGTATCGATCAGGTGGCGCACCACGGGATTGCGCTTGAGCAGATCGGTACGGTCGACGAGGTCTTTCCACATCAAATATTTGGTGAAGGAGAGCGTCGCGAGCGTAACCTGCTCGGTGACCTCCCAGCCCTTGATGCTCTTGATGTGACGGCGGACGGTCTTCCAGATCCCGGCGACGTCGATGCCTGAGGCGTCCTGCGGCAGTTCTCCATCGAACTCCGGCATCGACAGATCGAAATCCTGCTTTAGCATCTGCAGGAGTGTCGGATTGAAGCGGGCTTCGTCTTCGTGCAGCGCGAGGCGGAAACCAGAGCGCACGCTTTTGCGCTCGAGCTGCACCGGTACCAGGATCAGCGGCGCTCTGTAGGGCCCGGCCCCGTCCTGCGGCGTCCATTTCAAGAAGCCGAGGCACAGATAGAGGATGTTCGCGCCACCTTCCTCGAAGGCGAGTCGCGATGCCCGGTAGAGATCGGTGAGCCGGTTTTCCAGCTCGATGTCGGCGACATTTGTGTGCAGGTCGCCTCGTTTCATCGCGTCCAGGATGAAGTCCTTGCGTGCGTCCTCATTCTGGCGGTCGGCGAGCAGCGTCGTATCGCGCCCGTCGCTGCCGTCGAGCACCGTGGTCCTACCCAGCAGTTTGAAGCGTTCGCCATCGGAGAGCTTGTCCTCGAGCATCGCGCAATCGGGACACTCGATTGCGATGGTCGATTTTGCATCCTTGAAATTGAGCAGCCGGTTCTTCAGCGAAAGGTCGAGAAGGTTGCGCTTCCAGATCTCGAGCCTGTCGAGGTTCTTTTCGGGGGCTGGCTCGCGACGCTTGTCGAGATCCTCTTCGAAATGCGGAACTTCGCCCACTTCCTGCGCGGCCGCCGCAGTGTCGGTGACGGGCCGGATTGCCGGTTCGGCCGAGCCCGACAGGTCGAGAGGACGGATCTTGGCACTTCGCGCCCGACGTACGTCGATGGCGAGTTCGAACGGCGAGGCGGCGTCCTCAGCAATCAATTTCTTGGCCGCTTCGACTGCCTGCTTGAAGCGCGCCGGGTGCGCACCCGTGAGCAGGGTTGTCTCGACCACGACCATTTCTTCCAGTTGCACGCGCTTGCGCAACATCTGGGGATCGTCGACGACGAGGCCGGAGAAATCCTCGTCCACCAGCCAGATGCCGACGAATGCGTGGCCGTCAGTGAGGGCAACGACGGGGTTGAGGCCCGCTTGTTCGAGGCACGACGCGTACAGCAGCGTCAGATCGAGACAGGTGCCGACCTTGCGCGAAAGGATTTCGCTGGGGCCACGGACCATCTGGCCAGAACGTTCGAAGCTTTTCGGCGGCAAGACGTAGGCGATCGAATGTGACACCAGCGCCGCCCAGATCGCCTCGGCGATCTCCCAGGCGCGAGCCTTGGTCCCCTTGCGGTAGCCATCCAGGGCCTCGTCACGACCGGCGGATGCAAGTTTGTTGGAGGCTTCGCGCAGGATGACATCGATGCTGGGATCGGTCGGCCGGACGAAGGCCGCCAGCAGTTCCGGCGCTGAATTGACGCCGCCCCAGTGCGAGGGCGGCAGCAGATTGATTTCGACGGCTTGATCGCCAAGCACGGTCCCCGCCGATTCGACGCGGATGCGAAGTTCGCCGCGCCGTGAAGCGTTGATGCCGGCGAGAAAGGCAGAATCAAGCTTCAGATCAAGACTGCGAATATGGTGGACAGTTTGGTCAGCAATACGATCGATGCGCCAAACCCCGGGGGTGAGAAATGGCGGTTCCGACGTAAGATGGACCGCAACGCCCGTTAGATCGCTGCCCAGCGCGTTTTCGACCGCGAGATCCCGGATGATGGGCACGGCATTCTGATAGAACGCGACGTTGACGTTATCAGCGGCGGTGCAAGCGATTTTTATGGCTCCGCTCACCGCGTTCTCAGATCGGATCCGCTCCAGCATGATTTCGCCCTCAGAATACCCCATGCAAGTCGTGCTTGACCGGCGCCAGACGTGCTCGGGAGCATCGCTGGTGTGGTCCGATCACGAACTGATTCGTTTATGGGAGGCGTCAGATATTCTACACGACGCGTCAAATGGATAGGTAGAAACAATCCGATTGCACTATGTCGTACAGCGATCTGGCCCTAACGGGCCGAATCTCCCAAACAAGCCAATGCCCCCACATACTCTTTTGACGCGATTATAAGTGGATTGCTCGCCCGGTTCGAGCATATTCACAGGCTGATCCCTGGGAAGATCGAATTATATTGGCGCTTAGATCGAGCGTGCCGAAAGCTCCAGCCGTGCATAAGAAGCTCGCTCACCTCTAGTATCTGACACTCCTAGCCAAAAAGAGATCACGATTGCCGCCGGGGCGGTGTGACCGTCAAATTGATGGATATGACGTAGGGTCTTCCGGGCTCCGGACCGGCAAGCCGCAGATAGGGATGAGCCCTGCGAGACTTGCCGTCATTCTCATCCCGCCTTGCGACCAGTATCGCCCCCATTCTCCAGCAGTGGCATGTCCAGACTCGGGATGTCCGGCATAGCTTTGCCGGCTATGGCCTGAAGATCCCCCACCATCCCCACGGTGGAGTCAATGACTGCCAATATCTGGGTTTCCCGCTTGGCCCACTGTCGGCCCATGAACTTGCGCTCTTTGTCGAGATCTTCCCGCATGTTATTGAACTTCTCGACCACGGCTTCCACGCGCTGCCTGAACTTGGTGCCCGTCAGATAGTGATAGACCTCCTCCATCTTGGTTTTTTGACCCTGCTGGACGAGTCGCGAACCGCTGATGTCAATGAGCGCCTGACGGAGAGCAACGGCAACCGGCAGTGCACAACGGGGGGGCGTCACCCACACGCCGTCGACGAGGTCGAAATGCTCGACTTGCTTGGGAAGTGTTTGCGATACTATGAGAGCAACATCAGCCCCACACCGGCGTTGATCGTCCCGAAGCTTGCCAAGCCATCCGTCGCTCCAAGCTTTGGTACGCTTCGATTCCCAGAGAATAATGCCCGCCGGCTGTCCAAGCGACCCGTTGACTTGCTGAACCACGTCGGCGCCAAGCTCACCTTTTCCGACTGGCTCGACTAGGTCAGTCGGAAAACGACCGCGCAGAAGCCCTTCGAGTTCAAGTTCCAGAACCTCGCCCTGTGACTGCTGCGATCCCTGCTCGGCCTTACGCTTCAACTCCTCGATCGTTCGGGACATCGACTCAATCGTCTGATCTTTCTCCGCGACCCGCAGCCGGGCCGCCTCGTCAGCCTCTTGCTTGGCCTTTATCTGGATATGGCCGACCGAGGCCTGGACCCGCTTCTCGACTGTCAAGTCCAACTCTCGCTTCTCCTGGTCGAGAGCCCGCTGCCTCCGCATCAGTTCAGCCTGTGCCTGTTGCGCCTCAGCCAGCTTGACGTTGTTGGCGTCAAGCACCAGCCGAAGCTCCGTCGCTTCATCGGTTCGGGCCTGCAGCTCGGCCGCCGCCGCGTCCCGGGCTTTCTTGGCTTCCGCAGCGACGAGCCGGCTGCGTTCGGTGGCCAATCTTTGCGCCACTTGGTCTTCGACCTGCTCGCGATCCTTTTCGAGCTGTTCGCGCTCCCCTCGAAGCGCTTCCGCCTTACGTGCGATTTCCGCATCCTTGTTGGCCAGCTGTTCCTGAAACTTCTGACGTGTTTCCGCAAGAAGGGGCGCGGCAAGCGATTCCGTCAACCGGATCTCGTGATTGCAATTCGGGCAATGAAGGGTGGGTTCATGTGCGGCACCAACCGCGGTCGCGTTGAATGTCATGAACTCTCCCGTTCCGTGGCACCAAGCCGCGACAGCTGTGATCCGGCCAGCTTCGTTACGCCTGCAATATGGGTTTAGCGCCATTTCAACGCTCTGGTCGAACGCCGTCGGCATGTGCAGCGGCTTTTCCACTGAAACCAGCTTGAAGCGCGCTCGAAGCAGCTTTGACAGGCAAGGTTGCTCCATCTCAACCAGCTTGGTGCCCTCCGTCCGCGTTATCTCTCGCTTGCCACGAGCGGCTACAGCTGGACAACGAGGAGCGCTTTCAGTTGATGTTTTTCGGCGTGCAATAGGCCTAGATCGACAAAAAACGGTGCCGGAGCCCATGCTATCGTTCGGTACCTTTTTGTGCTCATCACACTCTCGCTCGCTTTGTTGCGTTGTGGATGGCGGGACTATCAATTGGGGGCTAAGTGCGTGGAGGGTGAAGCAGAGCCGGCAGATTCGCCGGAGGTATTTCTTACGACACTGGGAGAAAGCCTGAAGCAGAGAGAAGGTCTCGATGCCGGATTGGCGGAGATCCTGAAGACCCACATTCTGAAAGCTGCGCCCGCGCAGAATGCCGTCGCTCAGGCCAAGGATGCCATCCTGAAACTAGCAGGCCAACGTGCCAATCCTCCGAAGCCGGAGGTGGCCAATGACTGACCCTTACTTCCTCCGGTCCTTGGGACTTGCCGGATTCCGCGCATATCTCCAACCAAAGACGTTCGATTTCAGCAAAAAGCGCTGTCTGGCGATCTTCGCGCCGAATGGCAACGGCAAATCCAGTGTCATCGATGCGCTGGAATTCATGTTTTCCAAGGATGGCACACTCGAAAGGCTCGGACAGCGCACTATCAACAACCAGGCCGGCCCCATCGCATTGGCGCACAATCTGGCGGAGGAGGCTAAGATCGCTCCGGCGGTCACGATTGGCGTCGTCTCGGGCAAGAATGCCATCAACGGCAGCCGATCGGCGACAGGGGCGAAGCGGCCGATGCCGGCAGTGGCCGCGACTGTAAACGCCTGCTTCGCGGTGCCACCAATCATCCGCGGGCACGCGCTGCGCACGTTCGTTGAAATTCATACGCCCGAACAGCGCTATGCGGATGTCGCCAATTGGCTGCAGCTCGGCCCGCTGGTCGAGGTGCAGAAAAATATTCGCGCGTTGCGCACGCAGGTGAAGGCTGCCTCGGGGGATGGGACGGCGCTGCAGCGTGTAGACACCCAACTTGCTAGGGAGACGGACCAGGTGGTGAAAGCCTGGGATGCGGCGGCGATACTTGCTTACGTCAACACGTCGGTTCTGGCTCCCCTCGACGCGGCGCTGGTGCTGGCGGCGTTGACGGCTGGTGATCCGGCCTATCTCGAGCTGGGAGCGCGCGCTAAGGCCGAAGAGAACAAGATAGGACTTGCAGGCCTGCGTCAGATCCGCAATGCGGCGGCGGCTTTCTGGGTGGAGGCAGCGGACGCGGAGAGCGGCGTGGCTGTTATCGGCGGCGCGATTCCGACCTTTGATGCGGCCGTAGGGGCGCTGTCAGCCGCAGTCGTCGAGGAAGCGGAAGAACGCGGCAAGGCGGCGAGCACCATGTTTCAGGCCTTGTGGAGTGCCGCGGAGCCGCTTTTCGCCGAGGGTGTGCCGGCCCCTGCTATATGCCCAGTCTGTGAAACGCCAGTAGCCGACACGCCGGCGGGCAGCGCCGAGGCGATCCGAGCGCATATCGCCAAACATCTGGAAGAGCTGGCCGATTATGCCGCCGCCAAGAAGGTGCTCGACGCGGCCAAGACTGCGGCGACCAAAGCTCATACCCAGTTGGTGGCGGCATTGCCGGGGCTTATCGGTCTGCTCGGCGACGATGACGCGGAACTGAAAGCCGATCTCATCGCGTACCAAGCTGGCATCACCGGCTGGCCTCAGGCTGCCGTGCCAGCCTCGGCCGATATCGTTGCGTCGATCGCCAAGCTGCTCGCCACTCTCGATCTGGCCATCACCGACATCGAATCGAAGCAAGGCGACCACACCTACATCAAGGCCAAGGCGAAGATCGATCGGCTGCTGGAGCTACAAACCGAGCGGGACCTTGCGCTGCGCACGCAAGATGAGCTGGAGAAGCTCTCCGACGCCTTGACGGCGCAGGCGACGATAATCTCGGCCGAGATCCGCAAGAAGGTGCAGGCGCTGCTCGACAAGCTTCAGACGCCGATGAATGACATCTACAAGCTGATCCAGGGCGCTGGTGCCGCGCCGATCCGGTTGGAGCTGCCTGCGGAAGACGACACGAACCAGCAGCGGCTCAACCTCCTGATCGATTTCGCCAAGAACCGCACAGGCGTGCAACCGGGCGGCTATTTGAGCGACTCACAGATCCATTCGGTGGCGCTGGCGTTAAGAATGGCGGCGATCCAGCAGTTTAATGTCGGCGCGCCCATCATCGCGCTGGATGACATCGTCACCTCCTACGATGCCGATCATCGGCGCACTATTGCCGGGCTCATCGCCACAATGTTCGGCGGCAGCCAAATCCTGATTACCACCCACGACGAGCGGTTTTTCAACTATTTGAAGGACCAGCTCGAGGCAAAGGCGTGGCACTTCACTCGGATCATTGGCCTTGATCCAGCCTACGGGCCGCGTTTCGCTGACCACAAAGTGAGCGACGAGATGATCGAGGCGCGTTGGGCTGCGGGCCAGTCGGCGGCCAACGAGATGCGCCAAGCCGAGGAGGAATGGCTTCTCGGCATCTGTCGGGATTTCGGGGGCAGCGTGCGGATCCGGCCGCTGGAGAGGCCCTATTCTTACGAACGCGGCGAGTTGGCCTCGGCGCTTGCCGGCCTGCTCAAGGATGCCAAGCTCGCGCCTGCGCTGGTGCCCGGCGTCAACAATCGCTTTCTCGACAGCTTGGTGAAGGGCGAGATCGAGAATTTTGGCAGCCACTTCCAGGACGGACCATATGGCGACGGCTCGATAGGCGACGAGAAGGCGCGCTGGGAGGAGTTCAAGACTTTCCGCAGCCAGTTCGCCTGCAAGAAGTGCAGCCGGACGAAATTCCAGCGGCCCTTCATTCTCAAAAAGCCGATATGCGCGCATGATAGTTGCGAGGCGCAGTTCGAGTTTGCGGCAGGGGTGGCTTGAATGCGGGAGACGTTCAAAACCCGAGGAGCTGGCGACGCGCAGCTTCGAAAGCAAGGCGACGCCTCGGCTTTCTTCAAGGCCATGCTTAATCGCTACCGGCCCGGTGAGCGGTGGCCACACCGCGCGCGCGGCCAGACGAGGCCGCCGAGCAAGCTTTTGCGAGCGCGAGAACTTGCTTGAGCGCGGTCTTGACTGATTTGATTGGCTGGTCGTTGCATTCAATGAATAACGCTGAGTGATTCCGCAGTGGTGCCTCCTCCGCAGGTGGGCCACCGATCGAGTGGGAATTCGAACTCTCCGTTGGCTTATTTCGTTCTCTTGCTTGTCCTGCGCGAACAAATGACTGGCCAATGGCCAAATTAGCGGATGCCGAAGCGGGGGCGGAGATCCGTAGCGACGTGCCTGAAGCCGCCAAGTAGGAAAGAACTCCCGGCGCCGTTGCGGCGACTTTTGCTTGCAGAAGAGCCTGCCTGCTACCATTATCCGTTCGGGATGGGGAGTAGCTGATGGGATTTCGTTTCCGTCGATCGGTCAAGTTATTGCCCGGCGTCAAGATAAATCTCAGCAACCGCGGCGCTTCGGTATCGCTGGGCGGGAGGGGCTTTCACTACACGATCGGGCCCAAAGGCACACGCGTCACGGCCGGAATTCCGGGAACTGGATTGTCCTGGAGTGAGTACAAACCCCATGCCCGCAAGATGACTGAGAACGAAGACATTTTGCCCTCGACGCCGGGCGCTCATCTCGCCCCACCGCGGCAATACGAACACCTGAAGGTTCTCCAAAATGCGACCGCGTCGCAAATTAGCGCGCTATCGACGAGCCAGCTCGCCTCCATTCTGAACGCGGCGGGCCGGCGCATCCAGTTGGCTCCGGCTGTTTTAGCCGTCTGTCTCTTGCTCTTTATCGCTGCGCTTATACAGGCTGAACAGCAAAGGTGGATGGGCGTCACAGCGCTATTTGCAACGGTGTTTGTCCCGATGACTATCTTTTTGGACCGCTACCGCCGCTCCGTAAAGGCGGTGTTTGATCCTGATAGGTTGACGGCCCGTATCTCTCAAGCGCTATCGACAGCATTCACTGAACTGATGCAGTGCAGGGCCGTGTGGATAGTAGAAGCTGAAGGTCGGACAACGGACTGGAAGCGTAACGCGGGCGCGACAGGTCTAAACAGGCGCAAATTGACATCGCTGCGCTTTGGAAAGCCTGATTGCCTTCGTGGGAGGGCAGCTCTTCCAACGTTTCGTGTCGGCTCTGATCAAATCTATTTGCTGCCGGACGCGGCGCTAATAGTGGTGAAGGGAGCGATCGCGTCCGTTAGCTATCAAGAATTGGAGTTCTCAAGCAACGTTGTACGATTCATTGAGGAAGAGCGTGTTCCTTCCGATGCCACCGTTGTTGATCATACGTGGCGTTATGTAAACAAGTCCGGTGACCCCGACCGTCGCTTCATCAACAATGCGCAACTACCCGTCTGTCTCTACGGGGAACTGACGTTTCACTCGGCAGGTGGCTTGAACTGCAAGCTACAGATATCCAGCGCTCACGCGGCGGAGCCGCTTTACCGGATGATCGAGACCCTGAAGCGCACTCTGGTCGAATTGCCGGCACCCATCACTTACATCAAGACGGCAAAGCGTTGGCCCACCATTGTGTTACTTTCGTCATTTGTATGCGTTGCGCTGATTCAAGCGAGCTTTCTTCAGGGCGATGTTCGTACCAAATTTGCGAACTCAGGCTCTCTTGTCCCCGCAAACGAGAAGCAGCCTTCGGTGTCCCCGCAATTCAGTCGTCAAGAAGCGGAGCCGCCACCAAAGATCACTATGACGAACCCTGCGCCCGAAAAGCAAAGCGTACCACTTGGTTTGAGCCCATCATCTGCACAACCGGATTTACCACCCCCCAACAGCACCCCAAACAATCTCCTGCCGACCCTTGATCTAGGTGAGCCGCAGAACGTGCTTTGGCTTCAATCGCGCTTGAGGGAACTTGGATTTTTGCGCGGCCCAGCGAGGGGTTGGGATTCATTTTCCCGGTCAGCCCTTCGCGATTTCAAGGCAACTAACAATCTCGCTTTGGACGACAGGTGGGACACGCAAACACAGGAATTGCTCGCCTTGGGACCAGCATTGCGGGTCGAACAAACCTTTGTCGGATCGTGGTCCGAATCGGTTTGCGACCCTGGTTCGAAGCCTGACCTTTTCATCAATTCGCGTCGGGCAGTCTCATCTGCCGGCGGTGTTTGTGAGTTTTTGAACATAAGAGCGGCGGCGTCGAGCTGGAGCGTCGCGACTTCGTGCTCTAATGCGGGCGAAAAATGGAAAGCGACCGTCCAGCTAGCCGTGAGTGGAGATAAGCTCGTCTGGATTGGCCGTGATGGTACCCGCACTCAATATGCGCGGTGCCAATGAAATTGTGCTCACAGAGAAATCTGGGGAGGCAGAGAGTTGGTGAGGCGACGCAACGGGATGGCTGTTTGAAGATGCCGAAGGTCACACACCTGAAGGAAAATGTAATGAGACCGCTTCTTGTGCTAGCCGTGCTAATTTCGAGTGTGGCCTCTGTTCGAGCCGAAGATGCGCTCAGCCGCATCGATGTCATCACTAAGTCTGCTCGGGACATGATGCCTGCGATGCCTTCAATGCCATCCGTCTCGATCCCATCGATTCCGGATCTGTCGCTGCTTGATTTTTCCGAGACGACCGGCAGGCTCATGACCGAGTTCAATACCTTTACGCAGCAAATCAGCGACGCGCTGCCGGTCCTCGAGCAGATGGGTTACGAGGTTACGACTTTTAAAGTGACGTGGGGACTTCCGCCAAAGGCCAGATTGCGGCTGAAGTCGAACGGCAACGCGGACGTCCAGAAGGTGAACGCCATCGCTGCGCAGGCCACGAGCGGCGGCGCGCTGATATCTGCTCTTGTTACGAGTGCCGCGACGGCGAAACGCATTCAAAACACCATGAAGCTCGGCACCGCATACCTCGATGTAGAATTCGCTGTGCCACCTCGGGTCAATATGAAATTTGTAAGTCTAAAGACGAACGAGAAGGAGGAATTGCCGCGCGATACCGACGATTTGGAGATCAGTTGCAAATAGAAGAGTTCCTGCGCCGCATCTGGGCCATTTTGGAGAAGCCGTGTTCGACAGTGTAACTGATGGCATTAGGAAGTGGCTGATTAGCGTCTTCGCCTCAGCCGTTAAACACGCCTCCCGTCCAGAAGACCGGGCGGTTGCGATACGATGGCTCAGTCAGTCGCGGGATATTGTCGCGAGCGACATTCGCTCCATTGATAAATTCAAGCAATTGAACGAGCTCATCAACTCGCGCAAGGCTATCGTGGCAGTTGCGAGCAGTGTCTCGGAAGCCGTCTCGAACTACCGCAAATCGAACTTGCCTTGGTCGATGAAGATAGCGCTCCCTGCAACGCTCGCCACCATTCCGTTGGTCGGTGGTCATGCTGCCGGGATTGCGGCATTTGGCGGGGCACTTGGCGTCCCGGTGCTCCTGCTCATTTTTCTAGGGGCCGCCGGCATCACCTCCATCATTGAATCCGTCGTGACAAGCCCAGAGGCCCAAACGCACATTGCCGAAATTATCGACGCGATTGTTTCAGATGAACGGTTGCGTCGGACCAGCGCGCAAATGAAGGCTGCGATGAAGGAGCAGCCGATGGACGCCACCCGTTTCGCAATGCCGGTGACGGAAGTCGCGCTGCGGCAGCATTTACTCGACATGGATCCGTTCAATTTTGAACGACACATCATGAGTTTCTTTGAAAGGGCGGGACTTGAAGCGTGGACCACACGGAAATCGAACGATTTTGGCGTAGACGGTTTTGCCATCCATCCTGACGGACTAATTATCGTGCAATGCAAGCGAAATTCGATGGAAAATAAAGTGGGCCGGCCGACCATTCAACAATTCAAGGGTGTCGCCGAGGAACAAGATGCACACCGTGGCTTCATCATTACGACGTCCAGTTTCACCGAGGAGGCCATCCAATCAGCTGTGCTGACAGACAGGATCGTGCTCATCGCGATGGAGGAGCTGGTGCGTTGGCACGCAGAACCGCCTTCATTTGAATCCTTCATTTGAATTAAGTGCGCCTGCTAGCGATATTCCAGCTTAGTCGGGCTGGCCGCATTGATATTCAACTGATTGAGCAGCGATGGCAGCGGGACAACTAGGGATCGAGTCTATTGCGCAAATTTAGTTTGAGCTTGCAGGGAGGAAAACGTGAAAGGACGGATCCGCCGGCGCGTACAGGTAGAGGCCAATTTATATTTCGAATACGAAGTAGCCCCTCATCGCGCAATATTGGCGCGCCGGACTGAGATCTCGGCTAAGGATCTATCCGAGATAACTTCATCGCCCTGCCAACGAGGAGAGCACGCGATTCAAGGCCTAGAATGCGCGCTGCCAGTGCGCGCGCCGTCCGTGCCGACGGGAATGTATATTCCTTTCAAGCAAGTTCGCCTGAAGGGTCAGGTCAATCCCTTAAAGCCGCCGCTTCACGTTGAGACCGTGCTGATCGGGCGGGCGTTGGGGCAGCAGACCGGATATCTTTCTGGCGTGGGATTTCGAATACGCGATGATGGATATGTCGAGGGTGAGTTTGCCGAGGGAGCTGAGAAATTCACCTCTTTCGAGATCTTTCGAGAAGCGGTACGTTGCCGTTTGGCAAAGATGTCGGACTCGAATTCTGAATGAAGATGAGAGAGTAGTCTTGGGAGATAACGTATGAACAGGCAACTGGCTACCATCTTGTGCGCTGCGGTGTTCGGAGCGTCTTTGGTGCCTTCTGAGTCTTGGGCTCAAGGCAAGACAGTGAAGGCTTGCACCGACGAGTGGAGAGCGGACAAAGCGGGCTTTCAAGCCAAAGGCATTACCGAGAAAGCTTACGTAGCGCAGTGCCGCGCTGGTAGCGCGGCGACGTCAACTGCCGCTCCCGCGGCCCCGCCCCCAGGACCTACAACTACTGCGCCAGCTCCCAGCACGGGGCAGCCGAAAACTGCGAAAGCGTGCGTTGAAGAATGGAGGGCCGATAAAGCCGGGTTTCAAGCCAAGGGTATAACGGAAAAAGCCTACGTAGTGCAGTGTCGTGGCGGAGCTGCAATGACCCCGACTGCTGCCCCGGCGCCCGCCCCTGCGGCTCCGGCTCCTCCACCACCCTCGGCAAACGCTCCGGCCCAGGCGCCTGCGACGACTAAAAGACCTGCACAGGCTCCAGTCGCAAGAACAACTCCTGCGCCGTCGACAGGTACACCATCGGCAGCGGGCCAGTTCGCAACCGAAGCGCAGGCCAAAGCGACTTGTCCGACCGACACGGTTGTTTGGGCGAACTTGCACTCAAGAATCTATCACTTCAGCGGCACTCACAACTACGGAACAACCAAGGACGGCGCATACATGTGTGAACGAGATACCGCCGCTCAAGGAATGCGCGCCGCCAAGAACGAGCAACACCCATGAGCTAAGGAGGACGATGCGGCATTCGTCTGCGTCGTCCGTTCCACTTTGGGCGGCGAGTCAGTGTGAAGTTGCGGGGAGACGGCTCATTGGCAATACTCAACTCTCCTTCGCCGCTCATTCCTTCCGCAACGCTGATGAAGTTTGGCGATAGGTTTACGTCTTCATATGGTGCGCCGATCCTAGATGCGCCGACCGGATTTGGGCGGAATGCGCTGGCGTTCGCTGCTCTGGGGTATGATGTCGTTGCGGTTGATAATGACGTCGATCGACTTAGATCGGCCGAAAGATCAGCAGATGACATTTGCCTCTCAGCTCGACGTTCGAATGCGTGCGGCCGTGTTATTTCGGTATGCGCCGATCTTGCGTGCGGCCGGCTGCCTTTCGCAGACGCCTCATTCTCAGCGGTCCTTTGCATCCACTACGCCGTACAAAGGATCGTTTCAGATTTGGATGCTGCGCTCCAAAACGGCGGTCACATCTACATTGAGACGTTTGGTGGACAAGGACAAAACTATCTAGAACTCCCCAAGGCAGGAGAAATTCGCGATGCGCTTAGGGGATTCGAACTGCTTTTTTACAATGAGCGGTCGGTCGGACCCAGCTCTTATCAGGCAGTGGCGGTAAGGGCACTTGGACAGAAGCGGCGCGCCTAGTGCGGCAGCCCTCCTTCCAGCTCCACCAGGATTTTCATAGTTAATCCAGTGACATATCATGGCCCTCGCAAAAATTGATCCTTTGGCGTATTGCAACTTTCTCAAAATTTGGCTCTACTGCCCAAATTGTGGACAGGGGAATGATGATGCCTCGTGGATCAAAAGCTATAATTTCTTTAGGTGCCGCCCTAGCCTCTCTCACAGGCGCGCAGGCGCTTGGAACGGAAGCGGACGCGGCTATCATCAATACTGACACAATTGTTTCGACCAACGACGTCAGTGCGGCGACCACCCAAGTGAAACCGAGCGGGCATTTCCAGGTCGGTGACGACCTCCTCGGGTTTGTGATGACCAGACAGCCCGACGGGACAATAGTTGCGCAGCATGCGTCGCACGCGTCCCATGCTTCTCACGCCTCCCACGCTTCGCATGCATCAAGCCGTTACTGACCAACGCGCTCCGAAAATTGCGATTGACGTAGATTTTGATTCGAGCGTCCAGGAGCTGGGGCCGTTGGAAGCGGCTGCGTATCGCCTCATCGGAACCGCTACCTGCCAGCTCGAAAGAGTTGGGAATCGATTGGTCTGCCATCTTGCTCTTCAAGATGGCCGCACAAGCGGCGGCTTTTCAATAATTGATGCCGACGCGCTAAAGGTGCGGTTTCTCGACCTGGTAACAGACGAGAACTTGAGGGCGCGCGTGTCGGCAAAAACTGACGGGGTGCGTAACGTCATCTTGGCGCTTGCTTTCGGATCGTTAGCCGCTTCCCAAAACGAGAATTAACACAGAGCGCTGGCTACATATGGCCCGTTTCCTCGCTGCTCAAGCGTTTGGCTCGCCAAGTGATGAGCTCGCGTTACTGCCCTTTCATTTTGAGCGAACCGGGGCTGAGCAATTCCTGGTCTCAAATATGGTGGGCGATTTCATCCGCCTGACACAGGATGAACTCAACAGGTTGGCCGATCTGAAGTTGAAGCCGGGCGACGGCCTTTACGAGAAGGCGTATGCGGCTCATTTGATTACGGGATCGCGTCAGAAGGGGCAGCAGCAGCTCTTAGCCCTTCGCCTTCGAAGCCGAATGTCATTCCTGCGCGAAGTGACGCCACTCCATATGTTTGTCGTGACTTTGCGCTGCGAACACTCGTGCCCCTATTGCCAGGTGTCGCGCCAAAGCACCGATCATTCCCGATTTGACATGAGCGAGGCAACTGCACAGCGGTCGTTGGAGATCGCGTTTCAAAGCAGGTCATCGAGGATAAAGATCGAATTCCAGGGCGGCGAACCACTTCTCAATTTTGGCCTTATCAAGATGATTGTCTCCGCTGCGCAATCAAGATCCGTGGCCGCGGGCAAGAAAGTCGATTTCGTGATTGCGACGAACCTGGCCCTGTTAGACGACGAAGTCTTGGCGTTCTGTAAGGCCAATGAAATTCTGCTCTCGACTTCCTTGGACGGTCCCGCGGACCTGCATAATAAGAATAGGCCAAGATCCGGTGGCAACAGCTATGAGCTGGCCGTAAGCGGCATCCGCCGGGCGAAAGAGGTGCTCGGAGCGGATCGGGTTGGCGCGCTGATGACCACGACCGAAGCCAGTTTGGATCGAGTTGATGAGATAGTCGACGAGTATCTGAAACTTGGCCTGGATGGAATCTTTCTTCGTCCGCTATCTCCATTCGGTTTTGCGATCAAAACAAAACAATACCATCGGTACGACGCCAGGAGCTGGCTGCAGTTTTACAAGCGCGGGCTCCGGCGAATTTTGGACATCAATCATCAAGGGATTCCATTCCGGGAATTCTACTCCTCCTTGCTGTTGACCCGCATGTTGACTGACAAGCCGATTGGCTACGTGGACCTGCGCAGTCCTGCCGGTGTCGGAATAGGAGCGCTAGTCTATAACTATGACGGTAGCGTCTTTGCTTCTGATGAAGGACGCATGCTCGCTGAGACAGGCGATAACACTTTTCGGTTGGGGCATGTGAACGAAGACAATTATCGTTCGCTTGTTCTTTCGGACAAGCTCGTCGATGCAATTTCGACCTCCTTGACGCAATGTGCGCCTGATTGTTCAACTTGCGTCTTCGAAAGTCATTGCGGCGCAAATCCCGTGCATCACCACGCGACGCAAGGCGATGCGCTCGGCATCAAGCCTCTTTCTGATTTTTGCGCTAGGCAGAAGGGAATAATGCATCATCTGCTGCAATTGCTCGACCAATCGCCCCGCGATGCGGCGATCTTGCGTCGCTGGGCCGACGCATGACCCTCCCTTTGTTCGGTACAGCCGCGCTGTGTCGCGGGCTAGAACAGCAGGCGCGATCGGTTGTTCGATTGAGGACGCTCGATGCTGAGCCTCCGAAGGCGGAGACTGATTTCATAATCGTGCGGACAGACGATGACCTGAAGCAGGCAGTTCAGAATAGCGATGAGTCGATTTTCGCCATCGATGACGGCACGGGGCGTTTTCTCTCAGCTGACCGCATGCCGCGCCGCGCGATTACTGTTTCAGCTCAATTTTCGTATCTTGGTGAAGGAGACATCATCGGCGTTCACGCTCCATCGGGCAAATTCCGAACGCTGTATAGGCACAACTCCCGCCACAACTCGTTCCTGGTGACTGAGCGATGCAACAATTATTGCCTGATGTGCTCTCAGCCGCCAAAGGATATTGATGATCGTTGGATTCTGAATGAGATACGTGAGAGCCTGCCCCTCTTAGACAAAGAGACGCGCACACTGACGTTTACCGGCGGAGAACCCTTATCCGATTGGGCCGGCTTCATCAGTATTCTTTCTCAGTGCCGCGATCAGCTTCCGAAGACAGCTATCCAAGTGTTGACCAATGGCCGCGCATTCGCAAACTCGGAAATTGTCGATGCCTGGCGGAAGGTGAACCACCCCAGCCTGATTGCGGCTATCCCGGTCTATGCGGCGGTGGATCACGTACACGACTACGTCGTGCAAGCCAAAGGTGCTTTCGACGAGACCATCCTTGGCATTTTGAAACTCAAAGACAGAGGCCAGCGGGTCGAGGTGCGTGTTGTCTTGCATGCCCAGACCGCACCAATAATTTCACAAACCTGCCAGTGGTTGGCGCGGAATCTTTCCTTCGTTGACCATGTTGCATTGATGGGGCTTGAAAACACCGGATTTGCCATCGCGAACGAGGCGAAACTCTGGATAGATCCGATTGACTATCAGGCGGCGTTAGCTGAGGCGGTAGAGTTTCTCGTCGCGGCCAATGTCAACGTGTCGGTTTACAACCTGCAGCGCTGCGTTCTTCCGCCCTCCGTGTGGCCCTACGCAGTTCAGTCTATTTCTGATTGGAAGAACGCATTTATTGCCGAATGCCAATCCTGCACCGAGAAGACCAGATGCGCGGGCTTCTTCAGTTCGGGTAGGCCTCGGCGAAGCAGAGCGATAGGTCCGATCGGTTAAGCGAAGGCTGTCTAGCGCATCGCCGTTGGGAGAGAAGCATGCGGGGTTTGAAAGCCTGTCTTGCAGGTGCCATTCTTCTTTCGACGTCAATGGTCGCATTGGCGTTCGAGAGCAGTGTCCAACTTTTCGCGGCTGAGGCGGAAGCTCAGAAGCATTGCCCGACCGACGTGGTGGTTTGGGTGAACATCCCCACCGGCATTTATCATCTCAGGGGAATGCGATGGTACGCTAACACGAATCGGGGTGCGTACGTGTGCCAGAAGGAGGGTGATCAAGCTGGATATCGTGCAACACGAAACGGACAGTGATACGCAGTTCTTAGGCCGGCAAGTCTTAGCATTGCGCGCCGAGGGCGCATCCTTGTCGTAGGAAATCCATGTTTGAGATCGTCATCAAGTATATTCTTGGAGAAGCAAAAACGCTTCGGAGTGCGCCGGCTTCCGCTCTGGTCTTGAGCTTTGGCGTGTTTGCCGTCGCTTGGGCTGCTCTGGATTGGCGGTACGCCGCTATCATAGCCAATCGCGACGGGATTATTGCGAGTCGAGACGCAACAATCAATTTGATAACGACACAACGTGATGACTACAAAGACAAATTGGGAGGAGCGTCGCCAGATCAGGCGAAATCAAGGGTGGACGCCTTGGAAAATGCAAACCAAGGTCTATCCGCAAGACTGTCTGAAATGTCGAAGCGGCTGAAGCCGAAATACCCTCTGGAAGATGATGAAAGGGAACGTCTCATTCAGCTGCTTCGCGAAGTTCCGCAGAACAGTAGATTTCACTTCAATATTTTTTGGCCGCAGCTAAATGGAAATCCGCGCAATGCTTATGCAATCGCGGACGTGTTTTCGGCGGCGCAATGGGATGTTTCGGTAAAAAGGGCAGATTCTATTAGTGGCCATGGACTCGTCTTCGCCTTTGGCGCGAGCGCCGCCTCTGATAAATCGAAACGTTCTCCCGAAGCTGTAAAGTTGATCGAGCTATTTGGCCGCGCCAAAGTTGACTGGGCGATTGACACTCTTGCCTCAGTTCCCGAGGAGGGCTTCCTCTTCATTGTGGGCGAACCAAATTAGCCGCTTCGCATCGATCGCAGCAGGTGTCAGCCGTGGCCCGCTACATGCTGGTCGACACTCGACCATGTTGCCGGACTATACGAACATGGAAGAACACACAGGCCATGTTTCTCAGACGGTATTGGGGAAGATATCGCGTTTCAGCGGCGCCGCCAGAGCTGGCGCGTATCGCACGGAACGAAGCGCAGATGGATCACCGTCCTCCAGATCGCGATCCTTGGAAAAAGTCTCCGCTGAGGGCACCATGGCCTCTATCGCTGGGGCGCAGATTGCTCCGACCCATTAAACGTGAAGCGACCTCGTCCCGTCTGGCGCGCATGCGTAGTCCTTTCTCCAGTTCACTATTTGCTCCGACAGGGCCTCCACATGCTTCAAGAGATTCTGGCAAGGTCCGGGCAGACGTCATATCCTGTCCGGCCCCATAGCAGCCAGCACAATGGGGTGCTTTCCGTGCCGCTCTCGGAAAGCTCCCTCTAGCGGAACGAACGCGATGGCGATCGTCGGTCCGCGCCCATCAGCTCCGGCCGTAAACTTCGGCACCGCCGCCGCGCGCAGGGCCGGCGGTCGGATCGACGCCTTCAGGAAGATCGACGACGAGCGAATGGGTCGTCAGGATCAGCTTGGCCACCGACACCGCATTCTCGAGAGCGGCGCAGGTCACCTTGACAGGATCCATGAGGCCGGCTTCGAACATGTCGGTAAATCTGCCGCTCCTGGCATCGAAGCCCGTGCCGGGTTGCTCGGCGACGACCCGTGTCACGATCATAGCGCCATCCTGTCCGGCATTGCCGGCGATGATCGCCAATGGGCGCTTGATCGCGTCGCGGACCAGCATCGCACCGGCTTGTGCGCCATCAACCTCCTGATCCACCAACGGATCGAGCCGCGCTACGACCTGCGCGAGGGCGGTACCGCCACCGGCCACGACACCTTCGCCACGGGCAGCCCGGGCTGCGTTAAGGCCATCTTCGAGGAGTTGCGCCGTGCGTTTTTGCTCGACCGGCGTGGCGCCGCCTGCGAGCAGGAGTGCGGTCCCGCGGGTGAGCTTTGCAAGGCGATCGGCCAGCTTGTCGCGCTCGATATTCTGCGGTGCCTCGTCCCACAGCTTCTGGACCAGTTGCCGCCGCCCGTCGATAGCCGCCTTGTCGCCATTGCCGCCCAGGATCACGGTCGCGGATGCGGATACCCTCGCGCGCGTCGCATTGCCCAGATCGGCGATCGTCACCTCCTCGATCCGGGCACCCAGGTCGCGCGCGATCACCCGGCCACCCGTCATGATCGCGAGATCCTCCATCATCGCCTTGCGCCAATGGCCGAATTCCGGCGGATTGATCGCGACGACGGTGCCGCGTCCTTGAAGCCGAGCCTGCATCACCGCCGCGATGACCTCAGGCGCGATCTCGTCAGCTACCAGCAGCAGCTGACGCCCGCTTTCCTTGAGCTGGTCGAGGATACGCAGGATCGGCTCGGCCGATGGCACTTTGTGGTCGGTCAGCAGGATCGCCGGATTGTCGAGTTCGGCGGCCAGGCTGGAACGGTCGGTCGCCATATGGTGCGATACGAATCCGCGATCGAGCACGAGCCCTTCGTCGACCTCCAGCCGCGTCGGTGAGCCCGGCAACGCATATTCGACATGGACGACGCCTTCGATGCCGACCCGCTCGAGCGCTTCCGCTATGAGCTCTCCCAGTGACGTCTCGGTGGCCGCGACGCTTGCAACCATGCGCAATTCGCCCTGACGCAGCGGCCGAGAGCCCTCTCGCAGTGCTTTGATGACCAGATCGCGGGCGTGGTCCATGCCGGCGACAACGTCGACCGCCTTGTGCGCGTGCTCGACCAGTTTCACGCCGTCCTGCACCAGCGCATTGGCGAGCGCTATCGCGGTCGTGGTGCCGTCACCGGCGATCTCATTGGTCTGGGCGGACACCTCGCGAACAACCTGCGCGCCCAGATTCTCGAACCGGCAGGGCAACTCGATCTCGGCCGCGATGCTGACACCATCGCGCGACACCAGCGGCGTCCCGATCGGGCGATCCATGATGACATTGGTTCCCTTGGGGCCGAGCGTACCGAGGACAGCGCGGGCAAGCTGGTCGACGCCGCGCGCGAGCGCCGCCCTCGCTTCGGCATCGTAAAGCATGATCTTAGCCATCAATCGTCTCCCGTGTGCGCCGCCATCCGTTGGGCGGAGCCTTGTCATTCCGGTCTGGCTAGTGGGATGGCACGCGCCGCTGGCGCGGCCGCCGGCGCGTGATCGTGTCATTCATATTGGAGCGCCTCGTCCATGTCCCCGAAGAGGATCACGGTGTTCTCGTCGATCATCACCATCCGGCCGTAATGGGTGGCGGTGGAAATCTCGAAGATGTGCGGTGTCATCTCGCGGCCGAGCGCCTCGCTGATCTCGGCCATGTCGAAGACGATCTTACCCTCGCCGTCCACGCGGATCATCGCCGGCAGGTAGGTGACCTTGATTCCGGGACGCTTTTCCATGATCTCTGCGATGCAGCGTGCCTCGACGCTGTCGTTCATCGTCACCCCGCATTGATGCGAGATGGTGCGTTCCTGGGTGATGTCCTTGAGCGGCGTGAAGAGCTGCTGCTCGGTGGTAACGGCCATGTTGTGGGTTCCTTTCGTGGCGGGATTATTCGACGGGCTCGGCGACCTGCAGCTCCGGCATCGGAATTTGCGTCGAGAAGACGCCGATCTCCGACACGATCGCCTGCAGGCGGTTGATCGCCGACGCATAAGATTCGGCGAACTGCGCCGATTTCGCCCGAGGCTGTGACCAGATGGGTTGCAGATCGAGCGCCGCCTGGGTCGCGATCGGCGAATATTTGTCAAACCAGTCCTGCAGCAGGCGCCGATTGTCCTCACCATGCGCGGGATCGCGCACGAGGGTCGCAAACAGCTCAACCGTATTGGCAAGGTTGCGCTCGTAATCCGCTTCCGCCGCTGAGATGACGGCGGGCGAGGAATAGTCGTTCTGTGCCGCCGCGACCTGCATGACGAAACCAGAGCGGAACAACTCGCCGACCAGTGGCTCGAATAGCACGTTGACGATGTAATATTGCTCCAGGAAATCCGCGGCGCCGCGTGCAGATTCCACAAGTTCGCGAGCCTTCTGCCAGATCGAGTTCTCCAGCCAATTGCGCTTGCCGGCGTCGACGTCGAAGCCTTCGATGTCGAGCGCGATCTCGCCGAGATAGAGCGTTAGATCCTGCGCCAGCCGCAGCTTGTAGGACGAGTTGGTCAGGATCGCGTTGTTGACCATTTGGGTATAGCCGTAGCGCTGCGCGCGCATCAGCGCGGTGCCCAGGCCATATTCGGCATGCTTGAAGGCACCCAGATGATCTTGCAGTATTTTCACCCACGCCTTGTCGAAGCGCCTCGGTGCGCCGGCGCGCCGCGCGTTGTCGATTACGTTCTTGATCATGCCGCAGATGGTCGACTGGCGTTGATAGTGCGTCCGTTCCCATTCCTGGTCGGGCGCGCGATAGAGGTGCCAGTCGCTGTTCTTCAGCGCGGTCCACTCCTTCGCGTATGTCGGCGTGCCGTCCCCGAAGGAAATGATCCAATTCTGGAGGAGATAGCGTTCGGGGTCCGGCTGGACGTCAACGGTGACGTCCTCGTAATGCGTCGCCCGACGCCCCTTCGGCTCGAAATAATTATAGGCTCGGCTATCCGATCCCGGAAAGGTCTTCGCGCCCGCCGCTGCGGACCTCTGCTCCTGCTCCATCACTCGTCCAGACATCGTCTTCTCCCTCCCTGTCTCTCTCTCTGTTGGGCATTCGGCCTCATGCATGGGTGGCGGGCGTGAACTTGTCGAAATACATCCGGGCCGGGTCGATATCTGCCATTTGCAGGATCGGCAGTGCGGCATCGATCATCGGCGGTGGACCGCAGCTATAGGCGTCCGCTTCCTCGGTATTCTCCATGTCGAGCAGGTGGCGGCGCAGCACGTCGTGGATGAATCCGGTTTCGCCGTTCCACTCCGAATCCGCTTCGACATGTGACAAGGCGGGAATGAACTTGAAGTCGGGCATCCGCGCTTCAAGGCCGGCGAAGACGTCGAGCGCGAACAGATCCTGCGTTGTCCGGGCGCCGTAGAAGAAGCGAACCGGGCGCGTCTCGCCGCTAGCCGCCTGGTCGAGCAGGATCGACATCAACGGTGCCATGCCCGATCCGCTGCCGACCAGGATCATCGGCCCGTCGCGCTGCTCGCGACGGAAGCAAGAGCCATAAGGCCCCTTCACCGTGATCGGATCACCGATCTTCGCCTCGCCGATCGCGGTCGAGAAGGCACCACCGGGATAACGCTTGATGATGAACTCCAGGCGATCGGGCTCACTCGGTGGATTGCCCATCGAATAGGAGCGCGTGATCTCCGCGCCATGGAGCGTCAGGTCGGAAAACTGCCCGGCCCGGAACTTCATCGGCGCGTCCAGATCGATCGCGACGCGAACGATGTCGTGCGTCAGCGGCTCGACGCTCGCCAGCGTTCCGTTGAACGCCTTGACTGCAATCGCGCGCGACAACAGGTCCTCGTCATAGTTGAGCAGCTCGACCTCGACGTCGCTATAGACGAGCGTCCGGCACAGCAGGACCTGACCGCTTTCCTTCTCCGGGTCGGAGAGCGCGAAGGTCGAATATTTGAGCATCTCCACATCCCCTGCGTTGAGGATGCATTTGCACGCGGAGCACTGCCCTTCCTTGCAGCCGTGCGGCAGGGTGAGGCCCTGGCGGAAGGCTGCGTCGAGGACGGTCTCACCTTCCTCCACGTCCATCTCGACCCCGACCGGCTCGAGGCGCACCTTGTGCACCGCCGGCCTGCGCTGAGGCGTTTCCTGTCCCATGATCATTCTCCGTGAGGCAGTCGCAGCGGATGGCGGGGGAGGCGGCGACACCACCTCCCCGGCCGCCGCAGGGGGTCAGATCCGGCGGATCTTGAAACCCTTGCGATAGTCCTCGACATGTTTGGCCCGCGCCTCGGGCGTCAGTTCGCGCAGCGCGAGCAGCGGGCTGCGGATGGTGTGGCCTCGGACATGGTCAAGCGTCCACATGTCCTTCGCCTCGAACGACATGTGCGGCTGAGCGATCAGCGTCTTGCCGTCAGGACGCACGAAGCCCATGTCAACGATGGCGTCGGCGAGATCCCAGCCGTCATAAACCTCTTCCCACTGGCGGCGGCCCGAGAAGCGGCCCATCGCCGGGGTCGGACGGCCCTGATATTCGGCGGCGAACGCTTCCTTGTGGGTCCAACGGTCGACCTCGCTGGCATAGGTGAACAGCTCGCCGTCCACCTCGTCGACGCAGAAGTCCTCGCGGACGACGCATGGCACCAGGCTCGACCAGCAGCGATGCGGATAAACGTAGCCGGTGTCGGCGAAGGTGATGATCTCGCTGCCGGGTTTGGAGAGTTTCTCGTAATTCTCCCACCAGGCGCCGAACTCGTCGTACCAGCCCGGATACTTGGCCTCGAACCATTCGAAGTCGCGCTCGGTCTGCGCCTCGATCCGCCAGAAATTCGCCCACCAGCCGGCCGAGATGGCCTGCGCGACCTTGTGGACATAGCCCTTCTTGACGATGGAATCGAACGCCTCATGGACGTCGTCGTGGTGGATCTTGATGCCGTATTTTTCGAGCGGCAGCATGTAAGTGCGATAATAGTCCTCGAAGATCCAGCGGTGCCACAGCTCCGCGTAGCTCTCCTTATTCTTGTCGCGATTCGTGGTGCCATATTCGATGATCGTGCCGATCATCGCGTCAACGAACATGTGGTTCTGCCAGAAGGAATAGCGAATATCGCGTTCCAACAGCAGATGATTATCTGGCTCCTTCAGGACCGACATCAGCATCGCATGGCCGTTGCCGATATGCCGGCTTTCGTCGCTCTGGACCGAGAGGAACACGGTCGGCAACGCGTAGTCGCCGTTGCGTGCGGCCTCCGACGGCATCGCCACAAACAGCGTGTTGGTGAACGCCGTCTCGGCGGCGACTTGGAGATAGATATTCGACGCGGTGATCGCATCGCCGGTCAGGAAGGCCTCGCCAAACTGCCGCCCGATCGTCGTCGCAGCGCATTTGCCGAACGCCTTCTCAGTGACGTCGAACCCGGCCGGATCGATATAATTCTCCATGTACCATTTCTTGAGGTTCATCTGGATGGTCGAGTGCCGGAACTCGTCCACCATCTGCATCGTGAAGCCGGTGCGCAGATGATCGCCGGGGGCGAGCTGCCCGAGCGGCGCCATTGCTCGGGCGGCCGAGATCTCGGGGAAGGGGATGATCGCCAGGAACAGCTTCATCCATTCAATCCAGCGCGGCTCGACGTTGCGGAACATGTCGCCGCGCAAGGCTGCGTCGAGCGCGCCATAGACGCGATTGTCCTTCTCTTCCTGCATGGGGAAATAGGAACGCAGCACCTGCTTCATCGGGTCGCGGGGCGACTTGCTGATCTTGTAGTCGGTCGGGAACGCCATCGCGTCCTGCACATAGGACGGGGTCCAACCCAGATCGGCGATGAGGCGCGTCGCCTCCCCGATACTGATGCCCTTCTGGCTTGTGATCTTGTTGAGTGTGAGTGCCTCGGTCATCGCTCATCTCCTTTCCCTGGCGCGGCGGGGCGTTTTGCGGTCTGGCTGTGACGCCGTGGCCCGATCATCAGCCACGCCACCCCTTGAGTCCGCTCAGCAACATGCGTGCCAAGGGGAGAAGTGCTGGATTTCCTGGAATAGGTGGAGCGGGGCGCGTCATCGATGCGACACGGCGCGCAACATCATTGTCCCGTCGGTGACGCAGATCTGTTTCGTCCACGCGCGATGCGGGACCGCCGATCGTGTTCTGCACAGAAACGACCTGTTTCCGTCACCCAAGCGCCTCACCTTCCCGCCTGGCATCAAGCATGGCATTCGCCATCGCTTCACCTCCTCCCATCAGCTCATGCCAGCCTGTATCCCAAGCGAACCGCGCGGTGACGAGATGGAGGCCTCATGCCGGTTACCTTGGTTTTGGATCATTGGCGACGCATGAGGTGAACTAAAATCGACCTCAGGACGGGAATCGCGCCAGTCGGGAGCCGCGGCGCGAACATCTCATTTGAAATTGCAATTTGCTTTTCCTTGAGCAATCGCGCGTCGCGCGATCCGAAATCCAGAATCTGGGCCGCCTTCCTGAGTAAGGACAGGTTGGATGGAGGCGTTTTGGATGCTTGCGGCGCAAGGATATATCGCAATTTCGGTCATCTATTTGGTCGTCGCCTGGGTTCATTGGCGGGTTTCAAACAATGCTCACGTTTCGACCAGCCAATCGACGGCGAACGAATCCAATGAGCAAGGAGCCAGAGAATGAACAAGGAGACCCTGATCATCTGCGCGAGTTACGCCGCCATCGCACTGATCTACTTCGCGATGGCGATTGCTCATGCACTGGGCATTTAGAAAAAGCGGGCGAGTGAGAGTGCACTCGCCGGCTTGATTGCTGTCTCTCAGGGCCGGATTTTTTCGGCATTGGTTGGCATTGGCGAGCACCGAACACTGCTCATATAGCCGAGTGCCTCGAGGTCGATGGACGAGTTAACGTCGCGATTCAATCTTGGCATCTCGATGACCTTCGATGTGGACGGCAAGGCATGAGCCAAGGAGAATGTCCGATCCTTCATTCCAGAGGCTTGAGTCTCTTGGATTGCCGGAGGGGAGAACATGACATGTCCTTCCCGATTGGCAAAGGAAGCCCGCGCAGTCTTGATCTGCAAGGCGATCTCGGAAATCTCATTTTGCCTGGTCTTGAGCTCTGCTGTGACTTCCTCTTGCTGCCTCACAAACGAGGCGACAGCCTCTGCTAGCGATTCCGAGCGCGCAGGCTTAAGCGACTGGTTGATCCAGTGCATCTCGGCAACTTCAGATCGCAACTGGAGCGAGAATACGGTCATCGTCATCGTACTCACAATGAGAGCGAAGCCAGCTATTCCAAATCCGAGGCGCAGGCACCACCGCGTCGTGAATACGCGCGCAATCGCGTTTGCAGCAGCGCCGAACTGCCCATATGGGTGGAGTTCTCCCCGAGGCTTCGGATCGCCCTGGGACTTTGCCGTCAGCTCGCGCAAGGCCTGCGGCATTTCGGGGCGCAGTCCCGCTGCTCGCAGCTCCTCTCGAATGACGGCGTCCGGATAATCGAGAACATCCGTATGATCTTCCGGCGGGTTCGCCTCAAGGCGAGCCAAGATCGCTTCGATCAGCGGTTTATCCATGTTTACTCCTCCAATTCAGCGATCTTGGTGCTAGACGGCGGCTTACGCTTGAGGCGCCAGTCGTTCCCTCCGAGCTCCAGAATGATGCGGCGCAAATTCTTCTTGAGCGCGTCCACTTTTTGAGGAGAAACACTCATCGCCTCGGCTATTTCACGCGAGGTTCTGAGGCCCGCGAGCAAATGCATCGCCACCTGGTTGGCCCCTGGGTCCTGTTGTTCGATGAGTTGCGAAAGACCCGCAATCGACAGTGCGTCGTCCTGGGTGGGACGCGCGGGGAAGCGGATCACCGCTTCATCATCGAAATCGAACAACCTTGCGCCTGGTGATCTCATCTGATCGCTGCGAATGCTTCGCATGATGCCGACGAGATAGACGAAGAGCTCATACCTTTTTAGATCAACCGTCCTGGTTGTGAAGCTCCGCGTGATAGCTTCTTGCGCCAGTTGTTCGGCTTCGTGCCGTCTGTTCGCTCGACCGACACTCATCCGATAGGCGACAGCGAGGACTCTTGGATAGAGGTCGTCCCAGTCGATGTCGTCCACCCAGTCCGGTCGTTTTTGCATTCTTCACCGCCTTGATCGAAGCATTCCAATTCCCGCCGCCAATCGGGTTGGCGAACAGCTCAATCTCATTCGGGTAGGCGAGCCTGCGGCACGTTTTCGTCGCCACCAGACCAAATAAATTCGACAAGATAAAAATCTTTGCAAAAACAGTTGCTTGTTCTTTTGGCAAGTCACTGTCGGCCCGACGTGGCGGTGATCCACGTGTTCGGCTTCAACGTGTTCAGCTATGAGCTCTTCGCGAAGGGCACCGTCAAGGAGACGCGCGAGACGATCAACCAGCCAGTCGTCATCGGCGGGCTCCCATCCAGCCGGGCGACATCGTCAGCGCGGATGATGACGGCGTGATGTTCGTTCTGACGGCGACCAGCGCCGCTGTCGTGAAAATCGCAACCGCATGTGACGAGAAGGAAGCGGGAGTCATGAAGGCACTCCTGGACGGTGGCGATAGTCTCGAGCTTTCCGGGATGAAACGGGTGCTTTCCGCCAAGAATTGCACTCGGGACTGAGACCGGGCGTTGCTTTCGCGCCGACGGCACCGGCAAGCGAGAATTGGCGGTGATGAAGGCGGTCACACGGTTTCCTCCGGCGGCAAGAGCATCGCGTATATCCTGCATCACCTGATCGGCTTCGTTTCGCAAAAATGGCCGGCCACGTCATCCTGTTGGATGGCGGGCGTGCTGTCGAAAGCCAAGAGAGACGGAAAGCCGTCCCCGCTCTCCTACCGAGCGGGGCAGGAACTGTCTGGATTAGACCATCCAGCAGGCCAGATTCACTGCGGAAGACCAAACGTGATGCATGGGATCGGAGGCATCGAAGGGCGCTTCAATTCCATCAGTTGCGGTCTTGGAAAATGCAGGCCGCTACGGGCGCAGCCGGAAAGATCGACCGAGCGCCAGGCCTGGTAACCTGGCCAATTGCCAAAGGGTGAATGGCGCTTCGGGTCTTCTCATCAGCCCCTAGGTAGCGCCGTGAAGGGGCTCAGAAGCCATCATCCTGGGCGGGAGAGCCACCAGGGAACTGACGGCAGCGGCTCTGCAAAAGACGCGTTTAGGGATCATTGACGATCCGGAAGATACGTAGACATATCAAATTGACAGCAGCTCCTATGATCTGTATGCGTATCATTTAGCTCTTGAATGATTCGAGAACGTATCATGTCGCGCGCACCGGATCCGCTCCTCAAGGACCTTGGCCTGCGCTTTCGCAAGGCGCGCTTGGCCGCTCGCTTGTCGCAGCAGCAAATCGCGCAGCGGGCCAATATCACCAGGCCTCGCTATCGGGACATCGAAACGGGCGCTGCCGCCGCCCGTGCAACCACGCTTGTCAACGTCGCACGCGCACTTGGCATGGAGATGATGCTGATCCCCCAGGCGATGGTACCCGCTGTTCAGTCGATGCTCCAGCCTGCGGATAGTGATGATGATCATCCTGCGTTCACGTCGGATATCGAAGACGAGGGAGGATCATGAGCGCGACACCCCACGCCGCAGAGCGCATCCAGTCGCTCGATATCTCGTTGAACAATCTACCGGTCGGCACCCTCGTCCGGACGCCGGGCGACTACAACGCGTTCAACCTCTTGCCTTCCTATCGGAGCTTGAACAACCCGCCGATCTTCAGCCTGTCGCTTCGATCGATCGATGGCGGCCTTCGCAGGGACCCGAAACCGATCCGCGGCGCACTTCCACCGTTCTTTGCAAACCTGCTGCCCGAAGAGAAGCTGCGCGAGGCCATGGAAAAACACCACGCCGCGTCAGTCAGGCCGGGCAACGACTTCGATCTGCTCGCAGCCTTGGGGACCAATTTGCCCGGCGCGGTGCGCGCGCTGCCAGGTGATGGCATTCCCGTTTCCATTGGTCCGGAAGCGGAGGGCAACAAGAAGGCGCGCTTTTCGCTCGCCGGCGTGCAGATGAAACTGTCGGTTATGAAAAACACGGGAAAGGAAGGCGGGATCACGCTCGCCGTGGACGATGAACAAGGGCAATACATCGCGAAATTTCCTTCGCTCACGCACATCGGCCTATCGGAGAACGAATTCGCAATCCTCGCCCTTGCGGAAGCGCTAGGAATGGACGTGCCGGCCCGCGAACTCGTCGACAGATCAGAGTTCGCCGGCATACCGGAAGAATTCAACACCATGTCCACGGGCAAGGTCCTGCTTGTCCGCCGTTTCGACCGCGAGGCTAGCGGCGCGCGCGTGCACATGGAGGATTTCGCGCAAGTGTTCGGCCGATATCCGTCCGAGAAATACACCGGCGCAGCCTATCACAACATCGCGGCAGCGCTGAACAGCGGCGTCTCCTTCGATGCAGCCATCGAATTTGTGCGACGCCTCGCCCTCACAGCGCTCACCGGCAACGGTGACATGCATCTGAAGAACTGGTCGCTGCTGTATCCCGGAGATGGCCGGACACCAACACTGTCGCCTGTCTATGACGTGCTTTCAACGATTCCCTACATCCCAAAGGACGGCATGGCGCTCAGCCTTGCCGGCGAAAAGTCGTTCAAGGCGCTGACCCAGGAGCGCTGGCGCAATTTTGCAAACCGCAGCCGCCTTCCGGAAGGGGCCGTGGTGATGGCAGTCGCTGAGACTGCGGCGGTGGCGCGCGACAAGTGGTCGGCTCTTCCGGAACGCGGTGTTGTGCCTGCGCAGGTCCTCGAGCGGATCGATGCGCATGTCGATGAAATGGCAGCCATCCTCGCGCCTTAAGGTTGGCAGGTTTTGGAAACGCACATCCCCCGATCCCGCCATCGCATAAGGGATGTTGCCGAATGCATTCGCTCACAGATTTTCCGGCCAGGCTTCCGGCGTCATGCCAATCAAGAGGCGACGGTCGTTCTCGAAGGCGATCTTCCTTCTGCGGCTGAAGGCGCCGACATTCGCCGGCGCATCAGCTCTTGCCCGATCTCGTCATCGACGTCGGCCCCGATGCGGCTGCGACAATCCTCGTCGCAACGAAGCAAGAAAATGCCGTGTCGATCGATTAGGAGGCCGCGCATCCGATTGACGGCGATAAGAACACCGCGATCCGACCAGCGAGCCGGGTGGAGACCGGCACTCGCGGCGTGCCCGGCAGCGGAAGGCGGCCGGTCCACATCGGAACGGCCGTATGCAGAAACCCGCCGAGCATCGCTGCGAGGTACCCGAACTGCATTTCTTCGAAGGGTCTCCAGCAAATACGCCAGCCAAAGTGGGATCACCACACCGGCATAGATTAACCTCAGCAGGAAGAACGCGGAAGCTGTAGGCCGTCGCGGGACCCTGGTCGTTGTGAAGACGCGGGACCGACATACGAGGCTTCCCCTACTTGGAGTGGGGGCTTGACGGCTTCCATTTTCTCGAACAGCGTTGCAAACATCTGCTCTGGCCTTGCCGACCTGCGGCACCGCCTTGGCTGGCTTGCTGTTGGTCTGCGAGCCGACCACGATCGCCGCCACGTGACTATGGCGTAATGCGGCAGCCACTTCACGCCATAGACGCCGGCCTGATCGGATTTCACGCTCATGTCTTCGCCATTTTTGCCGACGAAGGGAGCCGCGCCGTCGGGCAGCTACTTTTGATGCTCGCGGCATTGTGTCCCCTGTCGGCGGCAACGAGTTTGATGGTGTCTCGCCGGGCTCGAGTTTTGCCAGCGTCGGCTCGAACACTATTATGCCGCCATTTGAATTTTTGTTCAGCGTCCTGACCTCGATTTCGGCCGCAGCAGCGAAGCGCGTCACGGTCAGCATCGCTGCGACATCCAGAAGCAACGTCTTGTGCATCGTGATCTGCTGTCGTCTCGCGTTGACGGACTTCGACGATATCCAGGATGTCAAGAGACCGGGGCGCACGGATGGAGGGGGCGACTCAACCCGAGGTCATTGCCGGGATGAATTCGCGCCGCCCCTTGAAACGTTTGCCGGCCTTCTTAATCTTTCGGCGTCGCGACCGCGGCGATCGGGATGCTCTCGGAGGCCCGCGCATGAAGTCGGGCGCCGGACGGTGTCCGGAGCCTGCTCGTACCCATCTTGCTCCAGGGAGGAATTGGCTGTGAGATATGATTGGACTCCCCTCGGGAGGTCCGCCATCGGCTTCGACCGTCTTTTCGACGTTCTCGACGAGGTCCAGCGGACCACCGAAGAGAGCTATCCCCCTTACAACATCGAACGTCTCGACGAGAACCGTTTCCAGATCACGGTGGCGCTGGCCGGATTCACGCCGGACGAGGTCGCGCTGACGCTCGAGCAGAACGTCCTGACCCTCGAGGGCCGCAAGAGCGAGAAGGAAGAGAAGACCTACCTGCATCGCGGCATCTCGGCGCGCAATGTCAAGCGCCAGTTCACGCTCGCGGAGCATGTCGAGGTCAAGGGCGCCCGCTTCGAAAACGGACTGCTCATCATCGAGCTGCAGCGGGAGGTCCCCGAGGCGATGAAGCCGCGCCGCATCGCGATCGACGGCACCGCTGCGGGCAATGTCACACAGATCGAATCCCGCTTCGCCTGATCGGTCCCGAAAACCTGAAGCGCCGTCCTGGCCTCATGGGCATCGGATGCGACCGCGTCGTGCCTGTCGCTCCGGGCTGCCGAAGGGCTCAAGGCCCGGATGACCGTCGATGAGATCCTGGAAGCGCTCTCGCGCGCTGAACGGCGGCCCGCGGCAATTGCATGCCGGCGGCGCTATCACCGGCCCCGCGTTCGGCCACCTTGTTCCATGACCGATCGAAGCTGCCGTCCGATCCTCGCAGCAAGACGCCGCCCTTACATCTATCTGCATCGCGCAGGATAATGATCGACCCACATCGCAGGCCCTGATCAGACATTCCCGCCCGCCGAAGCCAGGCGAATCTGGCGGCGGCTCGGACTTCCCCCCACACCTCCAAGGGAGCGAGCTGGCTCAACATGATTGAGATCGAGATCGAGCGTCTTGCGCGGAAAATGCCTCTATCGGCTCGATCGATGATCTCACCCATTGCGCCGCGCGATCACCGCTTGGGAACGGCCGAGGGATGCCGGGACGCTCCCGCATCAAATGGACGTTCGCTGCAGACAAGGCCCGCGCCAAAATGGGTCGAAGCAATCCCGGCATTTCCAAAGAGTCATGGTCACTGTGCACAGGCACGCGTGCGGTCGAAGGCGTGGAGCGGTCCCTGGCTGCTGATGTCTGAAAGCAAACGCACGGCTTGTCCGAAGCTCGCCAAGCTATCGCGAACGCGACATTGCACACGGCACATCAGGGGCGATGAAGGCCGCTTTGGCGCTGGCCTCAATCCTGCAATCGCGAAGGCTGCATGTGTAAAGCGGCGTAGCAGCATCAGCAACGCAACGATTCCAGACTGCGATCAGACCCTCTGCCCGTCGCAGGGTGAGCTTCGACGCATGTCCATCTCGGTGTGCCGCTGATGCATGCGCTGTGGCGACATGCCTGAAGCAGATGTCGCACTCGGTCCCCCGAAGGACGGGTGCAAAATTTCTGTGTGTCATCAGCCTTCGTTCGATGATGACGCACATGATGAGGTGATGATGCGATTTGAAGTTCTTACCTGGGGTGCCGCAAGTGCCGCGCTCGTTGCAAGCGGAGCGGTCAATTCAACAGATCTCAAGCCGCCAGCAAAAGACCCGCCGAGACTGTGGAGCTGGAGCGGAGGATATGTCGGCGGACATGTCGGCGGGGGCTACGGCCGGACGTCGTTCAGTGATCCCTATGGCCCGTCAATTTACGGAGACGTCGTTGATACGCCTGCATTCCTGGTTGGCGGCCAGCTCGGCTACAACTGGCAGAGGGACCGCTTTGTGTTCGGCGTCGAACTGGAGGCGAGCCGTGCTGTCTCGGACGGTACAAACACCTGTCTTGCCTTTTCCAGCGTTGCTGTGATCGCAACCTGCAACGCGGGTCCAAGCGTCCTTGCCACGGGAACCGGTCGAGTGGGTTACGCTTTTGGCCCGCACGGCCACACGTTGGCCTATGTCAAAGGCGGAGCCGCTTGGCAAAACAATCGCGGCGCGATCGCCAATCACAACGAATTCCGGGAGGGGAACTTTGCCGGCTTCCCGCGGCATACGACGCGGTTCGATGACGGTCGCTTCGGCGGGACCGTTGGCGTCGGCATCGAGCAGCAGCTCACGCCCGCTTGGTCCGTCAAATTTGAGTACGACTATATGGGTTTTGCCGGCCCTCGTGTGGCGACCCCTCCAACCGTGCAGAGTCCGCCCCTTGCGATCATCCCCGCCAGCACGAGCAGTCTATCCAGCGATTATCATCTTGGTAAGGTCGGCTTGAATTATCACTTTGGCGTCGATCCGAGAGCGGAATGGGCCGATGCGCCGCTGCACGCCGCAACAACGACCGCCGAAGCCAAGCCTGTTCTATCGACAGGCGACTGGTCGCTCGAAGGCGGCTCACGGGTCTGGCTCAGCCGGGGAGCTTTCCAGTGGGACTACACAATTCCGCCCCGGTTTCCAGGAGATGAGAGCGTTCCCAGTTCCAGGCTCACCTATCAGGGGCTTGACGGCGTCTCCGGCGAGTTGTTCGGACGCCTTGACAGCCCCTTTGGGATATTCCTGAAGGGCAATATCGGCCTCGGACGCTTCAACAAAGGAAAGATGAACGATGAAGATTCGAGCATCTCAAGCTGGGCCTATTCCAACACATTATCAGGTCAGGCGAATGGACGGTTCACCTACTACACTGCGGACGCCGGCTACGATCTTCTGCGCGGCAGCACCTACAAGCTGGGCGCATTTGTCGGATGGACCTCCTACGGCCAGAAGTCTGATTCGATAGGTTGCGTGCAGACCGCCTCGCCCTCGCCGGGCCGGGCATGCGCGGGGCAGCGGCAGATCATCGGCAGTCAAGACACCAATTGGAATGCGTCGCGCATCGGACTTAGCGCCGAGGCTTTGGTGCTTGAACGCTGGCGCGTGAGCGCCGACATTGCTTACCTGCCATGGTCTGAGTTCAGTGGTCGCGACAACCATCTCCTCCGCCCAGCGACAACGTTCTACGATCAGCGCGGAGACGGTGGTGGAGGCCTTCAGCTGGAAGGGGCGCTCTCTTACTTTCTCACCAAGAATGTCAGCGTCGGAGTTGGCGGCAGATATTGGTCGATGTGGACCAGAAAGGACAGCAATGTGACCTACAACGCCAATTTGCAGGGCGAGCGAGTTCAGGAGCCTGCTCTTGCGAAATACCGCATGGAGCGATGGGGCACGTTTGTCCAGGCTTCCTACAAATTTGACTGAATCCAGTGGCTCTGCAGGGTGTTTTGACCGGTTGCGTCCGGCGGCCGTCAGATGAGCACCTGTCAGATGAGGACCTGGCAGGCTTTTGGAGTCGGTGAGGACCTTGATACGGCGAGATGTCCTGGGCAGCCTTCCGATGGCCGGCTTTAGTGCCATCTGGTGAGCCGGCGGGCCGACGCGGGAACAGTCCTGCATGTCGGTTCGGCGGGAGGCCTGCGACGCAGCCGGGCAGAGAGGTGGATAAGAGCCAGATACTGCCCCTAAATTGAAAAGCCGAAAGGCGTCCTGCGCAATCTCTCCTGACGACTGGCCGCCATGATCATGAGCAAGTGCATAACGCCTTTATTGATGCTTCTGCTGTTCGCGAAGGCGGCCCTGGCGGCAGACTGTGTCGGACAGGCCAGCGTCATTGATGGCGATACGCTGGAAATACAGGGCATACGCATCCGGCTTTGGGGGATCGATGCGCCGGAAAGCAGCCAGCTGTGCCGGGCTGCTGACAGCAATCTGTATCGCTGTGGCGCGAACGCGGCGAACCTCCTCGATGGTTTCATCGCCCGACGTCTGGTGAGCTGCACCTCGCTGTCCAAGGACCAATATGGCCGTACGGTCGCGACATGTCTGGTCGGGACTGCCGATCTCGGGGAATGGCTGGTCAGCAACGGTCTGGCGCTGGACTGGCCGCGCTATTCCGGCGGCCGGTATCGCGCCGCGCAGCGCGATGCTGATCGTTCAGGTCGCGGGATGTGGGCAGGCAGCTATGTGGAGCCCTGGCTGTACCGCGCGTGCATGCGATCGGGTGGCACACCGGCCAATTGTTCGGATGACGCGAACGCACATCCTTGAATGTGTCCTGGATGCGTCTCGGATGCAGCGAATCAAGGCCCGTGCGGCTTGGCCGGAAAATCAACAATTTGGTTCACTGGCGCGCATTGGGCGACTCGGGGTAAGCCATCGTCCTCGATCTCACGCTTGAGCAAAGGACTAAGATGGTTGCAGCTGCCCGTGAATTGCCAGCTTCAGGTTATGCGCTCGAAGTTGATGGCCGACTCAAGGCCGAATTTGCGACCAGGGATGGGGCCAAGACCGGTGCGGAAGAGCTGAAGAAGCGTTTTCCAATGCTTCGGATCCGAATCTATGACGCAGAGACAAAGACGCGAGAGGATATCTAAAGCGCAATAAGATCGGGCTGAATCGTCATCGCGCTTGAAGTTGTCGTTTGAGCCTGGTCTTCGCGCAAACGCGCTGCCGCGTTTGTCGCGAGGGAAAAGCCGCGGCACAGTTTTTCGGATTATGCTCTGGCGCTCCAGGCGCCTGGTGTCTCATCCCCACCGAGTTTGAGCGGCGTCTCCCTGCGGGACCGGGCTGTCGGCTGCGCTGAAACCCCGGCTTGGCCGGGTTTTCACCCATTCGGGCTTCCATCCCTGACGCGAAGACCGGCGCTCATCCGAGGGATCTGGCGCCGCCACGTTGCTCCTGCAACAGACACAGCGCGCCTGCAACAAACATGGAGAGTGAGAGGGCTGGCCGGGTTCGGCCGACGGGTCGGAGCTGCGAGAGAGGCTTGCAGCGCCCGTCGCGAAAGACCCGCGATGTCCAGACATCCCCAAGCGCGCACCGGCCAGGACCGGGCCACCCTTTATGACGAAATCACCGACAAGATCATCGCCGAGCTGGAGGCCGGCCGCGTGCCCTGGGTTCAACCCTGGGGGACGGAGGCTGCAAAGGCGCCGCTGTCGATGCCAAGGAACGCCGCGTCTGCCCGGCCTTACAGCGGCATCAACGTTCTCATCCTCTGGGGGGCGGTGATCGAGCGCGGCTTTGCGGGCCAAAGCTGGCTGACCTTCCGCCAGGCGCTCGCGCTCGGCGGTCATGTCCGCAAGGGCGAGCGCGGCATCACCGTGGTCTATGCCGACCGCTTCGTGCCGGCCGACGAACGGCGCCGTGCGCGTGAGACGGGCGAGGAGGCACAGGCCGTTCCATTCCTGAAGCGGTTCACCGTCTTCAACACCGATCAATGCGACGGACTGTCCGCCGACGTCGCGGCCACCGCGCCAATGCCGCCGCCGGGCATGATCGAGCCGCAGGTCGAGGCGCTGATCAAGGCAACCGGCATCGATTTCCGCATCGGCGGCAATCGCGCCTTCTATATGCCGGCGGAAGATTACGTGCAGGTGCCGCCGCCGGCGGCCTATTTCGAACCGATCAATTGGCACCGGACCGCGCTGCATGAGCTCGGCCATGCCAGTGGTCATCCTTCGCGCCTCAACCGCGATCTCGGCGGTTCGTACGGCACCCAAAAATACGCGTTCGAGGAATTGATCGCCGAATTGTGCGCAGCGTTTTCCTGCGCTTCACTCGGCATCGTGCCGACCGTGCGGCACGCCGACTATATCGGTTCCTGGCTGGACGTCCTGCGTGAAGACAACCGCGCGATCGTGCGGGCGGCCTCACAGGCGAGCAAAGCCGCGGATTATCTGCTTGGCTTCCTGCCAGCAGATAGTCCAACCGCTTCGGCCGATCGTGCCGAGCCAGATCGTACCGGGGCAGATCAGGAGGCGGCGTGAGCGGCGTTGAGCCGCCAGACAGAGGAAGAGGGCGGCGCCGAGCGCCATGACGGGTTGGAGGTCGAGAGAGAGGCTTTCGGCCGCCCGTCGTGGAGACGAAAAATGACAAAGGCAGTCCAAAAGATCACGCTGTCGCCCTCGCGTGACATTCCCTTCAACAAGCTGGTGCTGAGCCAGTCCAACGTTCGGCGCGTCAAGGCGGGCGTCTCGATCGAGCAGCTTGCCGAGAGCATCGCCCAGCGCACGCTGCTGCAAAGTCTCAATGTCCGCGCCATCGTGGACGAAGAGGGCAACGAGACAGGCATGTTCGAGGTGCCGGCCGGCGGCAGGCGTTACCGTGCTCTCGAGCTCCTGGTCAAGCAGAAGCGTATGTCGAAGACGCTAGCCGTGCCCTGCATTGTGCGCGAGGGAGGCATTGCGGAAGACGATTCCATCGCAGAGAACGATGAACGGGTCGGCCTGCATCCGCTCGATCAGTTTTGTGCCTTCCGGACGCTCCGCGACCTCGGCATGAGCGAAGAGGACATTGCCGCGCGGCATTTCGTGGCGGTGGCAATCGTCAAGCAGCGCCTGCGCCTTGCCTCGGTCTCGCCGAAGCTGCACGAGGTCTATGCCGATGACGGCATGACGCTGGAGCAGATGATGGCGTTCTCGGTGAGCGGCGATCACGCGCGCCAGGAGCAGGTCTGGGACAATGTCAGCCGGTCCGGCTATGATGAGCCGTACCAGATCCGCCGCATGCTGACCGAGAACACCGTGCGTGGGTCCGATCGCCGTGCGCAGTATGTCGGCGTCGAGGCCTACGAGCGCGCCGGAGGACCGGTCCTGCACGATCTGTTCGAGCATGACGACGGTGGCTGGCTCCAGGACGTGGCCCTGCTCGATCGTCTTGTCACGGAGAAGCTCAAGCAGGACGCCGAGGTGATCGCGGCGGAAGGGTGGAGGTGGATCTCGGTGGCCGTCGATTTTCCATTTGGCCACACCAGCGGCTTGCGGGAACTGGAGGGAACGCCGGCCTCGCTCAGCATCGAGGAGCAAGGCACGATCGATACACTCAATGCCGAGCATGACCGGCTCGAAGCCGAGTATCAGGATGCTGACGAACTCCCCGAGGCGGTCGACCAACGCCTTGGCGAGATCGAGGCGGCCTTGCTCGCGTTCGAGGAGCGACCAATGATCTACGATCCAGCCGACATCGCCCGCGCCGGGGTCTTCATCAGCATCGATTCCGACGGACGTCTCTCGGTGGACCGCGGCTACGTCCGGCCGGAGGATGAACAGGCGGTCGTCAATACTGAGCCCGGACAGGGCAGCGCAAATGTTGATGGGGACAATGCCATCGGCCCGGTGCAGCGGACCGCCATCACTGCCGGTGGCGCGCCAACCGAGCCGGCCGAGGAGGATGAGGACGATGCTGCAAGACCATTGCCGGACCGTCTGATCACCGAGCTGACGGCCTATCGAACACTGGCGTTGCGCGACGCGCTTGCCGAACATCCCGCGATCACGTTCCTGGCGGTGCTGCACAGCTTCGTGCTGGCGACCTTCTACAGGTTCGCGTCATCCGCCAGTTGCCTCGAGATCGCGGTTCACACGCCTGCATTTCCGGCCCAGGCTCCGGGATTGAAGGACAGCGCGCCGGCCAAGGCGATCGATACCAGGCACGAAGCCTGGAAGGCGCGGCTCCCCAACGATGCGAAGGAGCTTTGGGATATGCTCTGCGCATTGGACGGCACTGCGCAAGCAGCCCTGTTCGCCCATTGTGCGTCGTTCTCGGTCAATGCCCTCTCTGAACCCGTGAACCGCTATGCCCAGGGGCGGGTATCGGCTGATGGGCTCGCACGCAGGCTCGGCCAGGCCGACGTGCTGGCGCGGGCGGTCAGGCTCGACATGGTGCAGGCCGGCTGGAGGCCGACCGTCGACAACTATCTCGGCCGCGTCACCAAGCCACGTATTCTGGAGGCAGTGAGGCAGGCAAAGGGTGAAGCCTCCGCAGAACTGATCGACCATCTGAAGAAGGCCGATATGGCCAGCGAAGCCGAGCGCCTTCTCGCGGGCACGGGATGGCTGCCGGAGCCACTGCGTCTCACTGACGCCATCCAATCGGCAGACCAGGATGCAGACGCGGGTCCGCTTCCCGAGTTCCTCGCCGGCGATGAGGACGATAGCGGCACCGCAGACGACGTTCAGCCACGCGGCATTGCCGCCGAATGAATGTCCGGAGTCGCACGGCAATCCGCCGTGCGCTTCATTCGAACTTGCTTCCGAAGCCCGGCATCGCGCCGGGCTTCTCGTTTTGGACAGCGGCTGCGGCGCACTTAGAGCCTTTTCCGTTCCGATAGAATCGGAACGGGGCTCCAGAGTCTTGTTTTGACGCGTTTTCTTGGCGCGAACCGGTATCCACTTCGCTCGACAACGCTCCAAGCCTTGCCCGCGGCGTGGCCGCGTCCTCCTCATGCGGTGGAGGCAAGGGGTGAAGAGAGTGAGAGATCGGCCGGGACAGGTTTGAGCCGGTCGGGTCGAGAGAGCGCCCGTCGGCTTGAACCGTTCCCGCTCTCCTCGAAAGCTCAACTCCCATGATCAATCAGTCCTGCTCCGCGACCGCCGCGGCTGCGTCCTCCATCGCCCAGGCCGCGCGGCTTATCCTCTGTGACCTCGAACAGGGCCGGCGCATCGATGCAGCAAAGGTTCTGCGTTCCGCCATGGAAAGCGCCTTCGGCGGCTCGGATGCCGCCGGCGCCTGGCATTGGAAGGCCGCCTATGAAGCCTGTGAGGCGGCAACCGTTCTTTTCCTGCGCAAGCATGGCGCCGCCATGCGAACCAGGGCGGGATCGCCGGCAGCGCAGCTCTCGATGCTGGCCAAGGTCGCAGGCCTGCTTCCAACCCAGACGCGCAGGTCCGAAGATAGCGAGGCGTTTCAGCAATTCTCGACGCCGATCCCGCTCGGCCTTGTCGCCTGCACCGCCGCCGGCATCACCAACACAGACCTGGTGCTGGAGCCTTCGGCGGGCACCGGACTTCTCGCCATCCTCGCCGAGATCTCCGGCGGCACACTTGCGCTGAACGAGCTCGCCGAGACCCGTGCCGGGCTGCTCGACCTCCTGTTTCCAAACGTGATCGTCACGCGCTACGACGCGGCGCAGATCGACGATCATCTCGAGGCGGCTGTTGCCCCGAGTGTCGTGCTGATGAATCCGCCATTTTCGGCTCTGGCCAATGTGGATCGGCGGATGGCGGACGCAGCACTGCGCCATCTCTCCTCGGCATTGTCGAGGCTTCGTGACGGCGGTCGCCTCGTCGCGGTGACCGGCGCAAGTCTCGCCCCCGGCAATCCAGGCTGGACCGACGCCTTCATCCGTCTCCAGGAGCGCGGCCGCGTGATCTTTTCGGCAGCGATCGCAGGGGCGGTTTTTGCCAGGCACGGGACGGCGATCGATACGCGGCTCACCGTCATCGACAAGCAGCCCGCGCCGGACAGAAACGTCTTTCCAGCATCTGCAGGCATGGCGCCGGACGCAGCCACGCTGCTGGCATGGGTCCTCGAACATGTGCCGCCGCGGCTTCCGATTGATTCACCTGTTCTCGCTCCCGTCAGCTCGACTGTGCCGGGTCGGCGATCCGCTTCCGCCTCCACGATGCGTCTCTCGCCCGGTCAGCGGCTCGACCATCCGCAAAGCGTAGAGCTCACCTACCAGACGGTCGACTGGACGCCTCCGGACGGAGCTCATCTGACCGATGCCCTCTATGAGGACTACACCCTGCAATCGATCCGCATTCACGGATCGCAGCCGCATCCGACCAAACTGGTGCAGTCGGCCGCGATGGCCTCGGTTGCTCCGCCGAAGCCGTCGTACCGGCCCCATCTCCCGGTCAACCTTGCTATCGACGGCCTGTTGTCGGACGCCCAGCTGGAAAGCGTGGTCTACGCCGGCGAAGCCCATTCGGCCTTCCTTGCCGGCGCCTGGACGGTCGATGCGACCTTTGACGGTGTGGCAGCTGCGCGCGACGACGCTTCAGATGCCGTCCGCTTCCGCCGCGGCTGGTTTCTGGGCGACGGCACCGGCGCGGGCAAGGGCCGGCAGGTCGCCGGCATCCTGCTCGACAACTGGCTGAAGGGCCGGCGCCGCGCGGTCTGGATCTCCAAGAGCGACAAGCTGATCGAGGACGCACAGCGCGACTGGTCGGCGCTCGGCATGGAGCGGCTCCTGGTCACGCCGCTCTCACGCTTCCGCCAGGGCACCCCGATCCGGCCGTCGGAAGGCATCCTGTTTACCACCTACGCTACGCTGCGCACCGATGAGCGCGGCGAAAAGCTTTCGCGTGTCCGGCAGATCGTCGAATGGTTGGGCTCCGATTTCGACGGAGTGGTCGTTTTCGACGAGAGCCACGCCATGCAGAACGCCGCAGGCGGCAAGGGGGAGCGCGGCGAGCAGGCCGCCTCGCAGCAGGGGCGCGCAGGTCTGCGGCTGCAGCATGCGCTCCCCAATGCACGGGTGGTCTACGTTTCCGCGACCGGCGCCACGACCGTTCACAATCTCGCTTATGCCCAGCGGCTCGGCTTGTGGGGCGGCGAGGACTTTCCGTTCGCCACGCGCGCCGAGTTCGTGGAGGCGATCGAGGCGGGCGGTGTCGCGGCGATGGAGGTGCTGGCACGCGACCTCAAGGCGCTCGGTCTGTATGCGGCGCGTTCGCTTTCCTATGAAGGCGTCGAATATGAACTGATCGCGCATGAGCTCACCCCCGAACAGATCCGTATCTATGATGGCTATGCCGCCGCGTTCAGCATCATTCACAACAATCTCAATGCCGCGATGCGAGCGGCCAACATCACCGGCGAGACCGGGACCTTGAACGCTCAGGCGAAGTCGGCGGCCCGGTCGGCCTTCGAGTCCGCAAAGCAGCGCTTCTTCGGCCATTTGCTGACGTCGATGAAGACGCCTTCCTTGATCTGCGCCATCGAGCGCGATCTTGGGCAGGGGCATGCCGCCGTCATCCAGATCGTCTCGACCGGCGAAGCGCTGATGGAGCGCCGGCTCGCGGAAATCCCGACCGAGGAATGGGGTGATGTGCAGGTCGACATCACACCGCGCGAATATGTGCTCGACTACCTCGCCCATTCCTTCCCGGTCCAGCTTTACGAGCCTTTCACCGACCCCGAAGGCAATCTCTCCTCCCGGCCTGTGTACCGTGATGGTCAGCCCGTGGAGAGCCGGGATGCGGTTGCGCGTCGCGACCGGCTGATCGAGAAGCTTGCCTCGCTCGCGCCCGTGCCCGGCGCGCTCGATCAGATCGTCCAGCGCTTCGGCACTGACAGGGTCGCCGAAGTCACCGGGCGCTCACGCCGGATCATCCGGAAACATGACCGCCTGATGGTCGAGAACCGCGCCGGTTCGGCAAACCTCGCCGAAACCGCAGCCTTCATGGACGACCTCAAGCGCATCCTCGTTTTCTCGGATGCCGGCGGCACGGGGCGCAGTTATCACGCCGAGCTGTCGGCGCGGAACAGGCGTCTGCGGGTGCACTATTTGCTCGAACCCGGCTGGAAGGCCGATGCAGCCATCCAGGGCCTCGGCCGGACCAACAGGACCAATCAGGCGCAGCCGCCGCTGTTTCGCCCGATTGCGACCGACGTGAAGGCCGAGAAGCGCTTTCTCAGTACGATTGCGCGCCGCCTCGATACGCTCGGCGCCATCACCCGCGGTCAGCGTCAGACCGGGGGGCAGGGGCTGTTTCGGCCCGAGGATAATCTCGAAAGCATCTACGGCCGTGATGCTCTGCGCCAACTCTATTTGCTCCTGGTCCGCGGCAAGGTGGATGGTTGCTCTCTTGAGATGTTCGAGACTGCGACCGGGCTGAAGCTCGTCGACGCCAATGGCATCAGGGATGACCTGCCGCCGATCACGACCTTCCTCAACCGTCTGCTGGCGCTGACCATCGCGCTGCAAAACGTGCTGTTCACCGCCTTCGAGCAACTGCTGACGGCGCGGATCGAAGGCGCAATCGCCTCCGGAGTCTATGATGCGGGCCTCGAGACCCTTCGCGCCGAAAGCTTCGTCGTCACGCATCGGCGCACCATCTACACCCATCCCGCGACCAGCGCGGAGACACGGCTGCTCACGATCGTCCAGCGCGAACGCAACCGGCCGCTCACTCTGGATGATGCCCTCGGCCTTCTGTCGGATCGCCGCGCAGTCCTGCTGGTGAACGAGCGTTCCGGGCGCGCGGCGGTGCAAGTCCCGGCTGCGAGCCTGATGCTGGACGACGGCGACATCGAGCAGCGCGCCAAATTGGTCCGGCCCATGGAAAGCCACAATGTCCCGTCCAAGGCCATGGCCGAAAGCCATTGGATGGAGACAGACCGTGAGCACTTCAGTGCAGCCTGGACAGCTGAGCTCGAAGACGTGCCGGCGTTCACCGAGAGCACGATCCACGTCGTCGCCGGGCTGCTCCTGCCAATCTGGAAACGGCTGCCGAAGGAATCGGCCCGCGTCTACCGCCTCCAGACCGACGCCGGCGAGCGGATCATTGGGCGGAAGGTCTCGTCCGCCTGGGTCGCCAACGCGCTTTCGGGTGAGCGGCCGACGTTCGAGCCCGAGGACGTCTTCGCCGCCCTGCGCGAAGGCCGCGCGTTCGTCGAGCTCGCGCAAGGCCTGACACTGCGGCGCGTCCGCGTCATGGGTGCGCATCGCATTGAGCTTGCGGACTTCAACGACACCATGCGCGACCGCTTGCGGACCTATGGACTGTTCAGTGAGATCATCTCCTGGAAGCTGCGCATGTTCGTGCCCACCGATGCAAGCGGGGCCGGCGTGCTGGGCAAGGTGTTCGAATGCTACCCGGTCGAGCGCATCTGCGAACGCGAGGCCGCCTGATGCGGCGCGATGCTTCCGACCTGGCATGCCGCCTCGCGCGCGAGGCCGAGGCTGTGTGCCGCCACTCTCTTTCCAACCGCAAGGGCGAGGGAGGCTGCTGGCTGCCGGGCGATGTGCACAACCGGCCCGGCCGCTGCTCGTTTGTACGGCGCCACGAGTCGCGCAAGCGACCCGCCGGCATGTGGACCGAACAGGGTTCGCGGCGGACGAGCTTGCGCGTTCGCGCTTGGGTGCTGTCTCACAGGCGATTGACAGCTCTTGCGCAACCAGCTGCCAGCGCAGTCGGGGAGGTTGCGTGATGACCCGCGACGCTTCTGAACTGGCGCGCCGCCTCGCCCGTGATGCCGAGGCAGTCTGCCGCCAATACCTGTCCAATGGACGGCGCCAGGGCCGCTATTGGATCGTCGGCGACGTCCGCAATACACCCGGCCGCTCGATGTTCGTCCGGCTCAGCGGAGCGGACTCCGGTCCCGGCGCGGCCGGGCATTGGCGAGATGCTGCCTCAGGCGAACATGGCGATCTCCTCGACGTGATCCGCGAGAGCTGCGGTTTCGTCGAGTTTCGCGATGTCGCAGGCGAAGCACGACGCTTTCTGAGTCTGCCGCCCGCCGAACCGCGCCGCAGCCCAAAGCGCACACCCGTCGCCGCCGGATCGGCGGAAGCGGCACGGCGGCTCTTCGCCATGTCGCAGCCGATTCGCCGCACGCTTGTCGAGACCTACCTCGGCCATCGTGGCATCAAGGCTGTCCACGATGCGGGCAGGCTGCGGTTTCATCCGCGCTGCTACTATCGCCCGGACGACGGTTCGCCGACCGAGACCTGGCCGGCGATGATCGCTGCCGTGACCGATCTTGCCGATCGCATCACCGGCGCACATCGCACCTGGCTCGCGCCGGACGGCTCTGGCAAGGCGCCGGTCGACACGCCGCGGCGGGCCATGGGCGGCCTCCTCGGCCATGCCGTCCGCTTTGGCGCGGCCGACGACGTCCTCGCTGTCGGCGAAGGTATCGAGACGATGCTGTCGCTACGCTGTGCGCTGCCTGCCATGCCGATGGCGGCCGCGCTCTCGGCCAACCATCTTGCCGCGCTTCTGCTGCCGCCGGCGCTGCGCCGGCTCTACATCGCCCGCGACGCCGATGCCGCGGGTGACACAGCGGTCGCGGCATTGACCCATTGCGCCGAAGCAGCGGGCATCGAGGCGCTTGTCCTGTCTCCGCAGACGGGCGACTTCAACGAGGACCTGCATGCATTCGGCCTCGGCGCTCTGCGGGCGGCACTGCGCATCCAGCTCGCGCCGCAGGATGCCGTTCGGTTTATGCTGTTCGCTGATGCCGGGACGGTGTGACCGATCGACCTGCGGCGCCGCCGGCAATTGGGCAGATCATGTCGTGTTGTCGATTGTGTTGCGGACCGCAGTCGTGCCGGGTCGAGCGCTGCAGCCGGCCTTGCCCACCTCTGCCGGCATGCGCGGTGCAATGCTCGGTAGCGATTCCGAGCTACAGCGACCGCGGCGCTACCGAATTTGGTAGGTCAGCTCTGACCAAAGCAGAACAGTTGATGGTCGTCATCGACCTGCGGTTTGTGCTACGCGACGCCTGAGGAAAGGGGTATCTGATGGCGTGGGTATACATACTTCTGGCGGACATATTCGAGGTCGCATGGCCCTTCGTTTTGAAACGCTCGATCGGGCTTCCGAAATGGACAACAGTTTTGTTTGGGGTGGTCTTTGCGCTTCCGATTTTTCTTCTGTTGGGTGAATCTGTAAAGTACTTGCCGGCTTCGACGGTTTACGCGGGCTTCGCCGGAATTGCGACCGTGGGGACGGCGATTGTTGGCATTGCGTTTTTCGGTGAGAGCGCAAATCCTGCGCGCCTGTGTTCGGTCATGTTGGTTGTTGTCGGTCTGGTCGGCGTGAAGCTCTTTTCGGAATGATCTGCACTTAATATTCGTGGACGGATCATCGGCATATTCGTGGACGGATCATCGGCCATGGAGAGCCGAGGCTGTCCTTTGCTATCGATGCGCGCACATTGCGGAAGTTGACGCGCTATGGAAATCCGCATCCCGGATGACAAGAGTAGAAGACAAGAGTTGAAATGTCGCAGCCCGCAGACATCCCGGAAAAGACCCGCTTCCAGCCGGATCTGATGTTGCTGGCTTTCAAAGGGTGCATTCAACCCTGATTTGCAACGCTGTTGCTGAGCTCCTCTCGGAAAACGTCGAGGGTCCTCTCAATCCGGGTCTCTTGCGTGGTCGGTCGTCAAGGCGACGCTCGATCGATCGCAGGCGCTCGTCGGTGGTGGTGCTGACGTCGGTGCGCCGTGGCAAGTCCTGGTGTCATGTTCTGGCGTCAAGTCCTGGCGTTCAGTCCATTTGGGTTTTCGTTGCTGCCGCGTTGCCAGACGGAGTATGGATCGGCAAAAGAGAGATGCGGCCTGCAGGGCTGTGGCCATGAGCCGCCGTCCTTGCGCCGGCTCAGCGCGGTGTCGCTCATGCTCGCTCGATCCGTCGCATCGGGCGACGGTATTGCGTCAGATCGGACCGACAGCAGCGCGCACGCCGCCGCTTCCTTCGCGTTCAGGCCGGCGCAGACTGGCCTTCGCCCGCAGCGTCGCTGCGGTAGCGGCCGGTCGAGGTCTGGTAGTACTGCGCGCGCATGGCGGCCATGGCCTCGATCAACGGTCCCCACGGTGCGGGAAAGCGTTCTTCCGCCATCACCCGGTTCAGCATGCGCGTATGGCCGGCCAGCTCGTCGTTGAGGAACTCTGCCACAGGCATAGCCGGATAGCGCTGCAGCAGCAGGATCGCCACGTTGTCGGCCTCGCCGGCCGACCTGTCCTTGTCGCGCCCATGCAGATCGTTCTGCAGGCGCCCTATCGCGCAGACGAGCCGCAGGGCCTGGCGAAACGCCGGACGCGCGCGCAAGATCGCCATGTCCAGCCCCCACAGCAACGACAGGCAACAGAACACGTTCGCGTAGGCGATCGAATCGATGCCATTGTGCAGGTACTCGGCGTAGGACCAGCGTTCCGCCCCCGCCGCTTGCGCATGTCCGGCGCGCAACGCCGCGCAGTAGCGCAGGGTATCGTCGAGAAGCTGAGCATAGTCGCGACGATCGTAGGCGAGCGCGGCCAGCGAGGCGCGCAGCACAGCGCAGCCCTCGAATCCGGGGAGCGCGCACCGCACGCCCTGCGTCAGCGCCTGCTCCACCGCGGCGAGCTGCTCCGGCGCGATCAGGCCAAGGTCGTTGCAATCGTCGAGCCAGAACAGCAGCGCCAGTTCGCGATAGAACGCCACGATCAGCGTTTCGTCCTGCGGATCGCGGCCGGTGCGGGCGCTGATGTCGCGCAGGCTCGGGTGGATGCGCTGCAGGATGTACTGGCCGCCCCTGACCGCTTCCACGGCATGCTCGTCGGCGAACCCGGTCAGGGAACGCCCCCACTCCAGCACCTGCTGCAGCGCGCGTTCGGTCTGGATCATGGCGCCGCTCCTGCTCCCTCGGCCAGGACGCGCCGCCCCCAACGAAGCGCCAGCCACAACCCGGCGAGTTCGGCCACGCGCACGACCCGGGTGGGGCAAAACAGTTCCTTACCGATCCAAAGCGGCGTCTGCGGCAATGCATGCGCCGCATGGCGGGCGAGCATCCACGCCAGCGCACGCGCCACCGCCTGCGCGATGCGCCGGCGCCCTGTCGGCTCTTCGCTCCTGTCCATCACGTGCAACGAAAACAGCGCATAGGCGGTTTCCTCGAATGTGGAGGCGCGACCGGCGCCCCAGCCGCCGTCGTCGCGCTGCGCCTGCAGCAGCGCCGCCAGCGCGCGTTCGTCGCGCCACTGGGGCTTGCCTTGCGCCAGCGCAGCGACCGCATGCGCGGTGGGATACAGCCACGAGGCGTGCCATTTTTCGTTGTCCCATAGACCGTGCGGGTTGCGATGGGCCTCGACGTAGGCGCTGGTGCCGGCGGCGGGCCTTCCCAACAGTCGCAACGCATGCAGGGCATGGATGTTGGTCGACACCGAGGCGTTGCGCTCGCCGGGGAAGGTGACAAACAGCTCGCCGATTTCGAAATGGCGCAACGCATCGACCGCCGGGTCGCGGCCGGCAAGGCGCAGGACGCACAACGCGATTGCGGTGTCGTCCGCATCGGCCGCGAAGTGCACGGCCGGGCCCAGACCGCGCACGCCCAGGCGGGCGTCGAGCTGCGCGACGATCACGCGCACCGCCTCGGCGAGCGCGGGATGCGCAAACAGCCCGGCCAGATCCAGGGTGTACAGCGACCAGCATGGCTCGAACACATTGATCGGCCAGACGTTGGGAACGACACCTTCGATGCCGCTGCGCGTCGCCCGCGATGCCGCCTGCAGATACGCGTCGGCGCGCTCGACCTGCGGGGTGCTCCCCTGTGTCACGGCGTGCGCACGCCACGCGGCGGTGGCCGCCGGACTGATGCCGATGCTGCCGTCGTCATCCGGGCATGCGGTGGTCGGCGACGTCCCCCAGGCTTCCCAGGAGTGCAGCAACGGATGGCCGCTCGGCAATGTCGCCGCGGCCCCCAGCTCGGCCTCCAGCTGGCCCAGGCGCGCGTGCCGCAACGGCAACAGCGCCGGGTGGCGCGGAAACGCCACGCCGCCCGGCAAGGATGCGGCCTCGCCGCAAAGTTGCGGCAGGATCAGCTCCGCACCGATCGGCGCGTCTTCCGGCACCGCATGCGCGTAGGGATCGGGGTGGCGCTGGAGAAACCGGGTTGCAGCCTGGACTGCGTCGGCTGCGCCGGGACGAGGATCGGCACGCTGCAATGCCAGCAACGCCGCCCATGTGGGCGCATGGCGGAACAGCGGGAAGTCCGCACTTCCCCATCCGCCATCGGCCTGTTGCTGTGCGATGAGCCAGGCGTATGCGTCCTGCCGACCGGTGACGTCGCCGTAGAACTGCAGAGCTCGCGCCGTGTCGTAGACGGACGGACCGACGCTGCCGCCATCGCTCATCTCGCGCAGCAGGTGGCGCAATTCGGAAAGGATCTGTTCGGACAGCGCGTTCACGCGGGATCTTCCTTCTGCAAACGGTTGACGAGAACCAGGATCGGGCAGACGCCGTGCACGTCGCGGCCCGGCGCATGTTTGGCGCAGAGAGGACGCGCCAGCGCCGGTTCGACCCGTTTTGCGCCGTCCTCATCCAGATCTCCGCAGCAGCCTGGCTGGATGCGCCGCGCGCCTGCGCGCGCAATCCGCCCAGCGCGGAAACGCAAGTGCGCTCGTCGTGTAGCGTCGAACCGGTCTGCATGTTGGTCATGTCCTTTTCCCGAGAGACGGTCTCGGCGAGCGGCGAGCCGCCGCGGTGTTGCCGGCGTCGCGCGCGCCGGGTGCAGCAATGCCGCGCGTCGCCGGTGCCGCTGCCTCGCCACAGGGGGCGTGCGATGTCGGCTCATGAGAATCCGATGCGGATTGTCATGGACGGATGCGCGGTCGGGTAATAGCGCTGGCCCTTTTCGACGCCGCTCAGCAACCGCGGCCGTACCCCGGCCTTGTGCATGGTCAGCGCCAAGGCGATAGAGAACTGCACCAGTTCCAGCCATACCAGGTGGTAGCCGATGCAGACGTGTGGGCCGGTGCCGAACTGCAGCATGTCCACCGGCCGGATCGGCTCCGTGCGTTGCAGCCATCGCGCCAGGCGGAACTGATCAGGCGCCTCGTGCAGCAGCGCCGAGGTCGAGAAATGCAGCAGCGGGATGCACAGATCGGTGCCCGCGGGAATGCGCCGTTGGCCGAGTTGCAAGTCCTGCAGCGCGCGACGCGGCAGGACCGTGGTCGCCGGATGCATGCGCAGCGTCTCGCGGAACAGCGCCTCGGCGACCGGACATTGCGCCAGGTCCGCGTGCCGGGTCGGCACCGTCCCCACGTGTTGCGCCTCCTCGACCAGGGCGTCCCACAGCATAGGCTGCCGCGCCAGCTCGATCACCATCCAGGCCATCGTCGAGGCGGTGGTGTCGTGACCGCCCAGCAGCAGCAAGCGGATATTGGCGACCAGGATGTCATCGGAGAGCGCATCGTCGCTGCGATCGAAGGCGCTCACCATGTCGGTGATCAATCCGGTGCGCGCGGCATGCGCGCGCGCGTTGCGGACGTACTGGCGCAACTGCGTGTCGATCCAGTCGCGAGCGGCGCGACCACGCCGCAAGGGCAGTCCGGGCAGGTCGACCGGGGGCGCGACGATCAACTGCAGCAGTTGCCGGTACTTGCGATGCCATCCCGGCAGGTCCTGCGCGGGGATTCCCATCAGGCTGAAGATGAGCTTGAGCATCAGGTCGCCGGTTTCGCGCAGGATGGTGACGTCGCCGCGGTCGCGCCACGCCTGCACCCGCGTCCGGATGACGGGCGCGAACAGATCGCCAATGCCCGCCTGGGTCAGCCCCTTGGGCAGGAACGCCGCCTTGATCGCATCGCGCGCCTGCCGGTGCGCGCCGCCGTCCTGGGTGACCAACGTTCCGCGAAACAATTCTGGCGCGATGTCTTCGATCAGCGCGGAGGACACGTCCTTGTGCCGGAGCAGTGCGAACGCATCCGGATCCACGCAGGTCATCAGCTGTCCGGCAGGGCCGAAATCCAGCCAGAAGTGGCTGCCCAGCGTCCGTTCCGCGCGCCGCAGCAGGCGCGGCAGATCGCAGACGATGGCGGGAAGATGCCCGACCAGGGGAAAAGCGCCGGGCACGACCGGGATGTCGCACCGCAGCCGGTGCCGACGGTCCAGCGGGTTGAGCAAGATGTCCATCAGAGCCGCGCCGCCGTGGCCGCTTCGGCGGTGTCGCCGGCAGGCCGCGCGGCGGGGGTGTTGCCGCCGTCGGCGTATGTCGGCAGATGCGCCAGCATGCCGCCGTCGACGCACACCACCTGGCCGGTGATGAACGCAGCATCGTCGGAGAGCAGGAACGCCGCCAGCGCGGCCACGTCCTCGGCGCGGCCGACGCGCGGCAGGAGCTGGTGCCGGCGCAGATGCCGTTGCATGCACGCGTCCAGCTTGGCGAGGAGACGCTCGGTCATGATGAGACCCGGCGCAACCGCGTTGCAGCGGATCTGCGCATGACCGTACTGGGTGGCGAGCGAGGCCGACAGCATGTTGATCGCCGCCTTCGACGCGGCGTATGACGTCAGCGCGGTGTCACCGCTGAGCCCCTGGCACGACGACATGTTGACGATCGCGCCACCGCCGCGGGCGATCATCCGTGGGATGGCCTGCCGGCAGCAGAGCAGCGTGCCGCGCAGATTGGTCGCCATGGTCTGATCCCAGACCGCCAGGTCCAGGTCGAGGATCGCGCGGTCGCGCGGGGTCAGATGCATGGCGCTCGCGTTGTTCACCAGCAGGTCGACCCCGCCGAAGCGCCGCTCCGCCGTCTCGAACAACGTTGCCACCGCCTGCGCATCGGCGATGTCCATGGCCAGAGCCAGCGCGTGGCCCGCTTCGGCCGTGATCTGCGCGGTGCAGGCGATGGCCGCCGAGCCATCAATGTCGGCCACCACCACTCTGCCGTCCTCGCGCGCGATGGCGAGGGCGCATGCCTTGCCGATGCCGGCGCCGGCGCCGGTCACCACGGCCACCTTGCCTTCAAACCGTCCCATCGTGCCCTCCTGGATTGCGTTGGTCTTTCGCGGCGTGCCGCTCGGCCTCCGCCGGAGAAGCCGCGGGGTCGGCGCTGGCGCGCTCGTCGTCGCCAGCGTCGCTTTCGATGATCCGAATGGCGGCGACCGGGCACTGGCTGGCCGCGAGCCGCACGGCGGCGTGCAGCGCCTGCGGGACCGTCGCCACGCACACTTCGGCCACGCCGTCCGGCTCGCGCTGGCGAAAGGTGCCCGGCAGCGTCAGCACGCACTGCCCGGTGGTCCCGCACAGATCCTGGTCGACCACGACGCGCATCTCAACCTCCCTTCGCATGCAGCCGCACCGGCAGCGCGCGGAACGTCCTCAGGAACGCGGAGGGCTCCCGGGTCGGCTGCTCGGCCAATGCCAGCGTGGGGAAGCGCGCCTGGATCCGGGGCAGGCTCTCGGCCAACTGCACCCGGGCCAGTTGCGCACCGAGGCAGAAGTGGATGCCGTGGCCGAAGCTCAGCATGATCTTCCCGTCGGTCGACATGCCAGGACTGGTGCCGTAGAACCGCGCCGGATCGAAGCGGTCGGGATCGGCGAAGGCGTCCGGGTCGCGATTGCCGGCCGCGATCAGCACGCGCACGTCCGCGTTCTTCGGGATCACCACGCCGCCCAGTTCGATGTCGCGCTGGGCGATGCGCGGAATGGAGCTGAACATGGCGGGCGCGTCGCAGCGCAGGACTTCTTCGACGAATGCCTTCACCCCCAGGGCGTCTCCCTGCAGCCAGTGCCGCTGTTCGGGATACGCCAGCATCGCCAGGACCGCATGGTCGATGGTCGCAGCCGTGGTGGCGAAGCCGCCCAGCAGCATGCCCCACAGCATGCTGATCAACTCCGCATCCGACAGCGTGTCGGCATCGTCGTCGTGTGCGCCGACCAGCATCGACACGATGTCGTGGCGGGGATCGGTGCGCTTGCGCCGTATGAGGTCGCCGAAATAGGCCTTTACCCTGGCGCTCGCCGCGTCCGCCGCGGCGAGCTGGGGATCGCTGGCGTGCGGGCTCAGGCCTTCCAGAATGGCGCCGATGCGGGCGGTGAGCCCGAACATGTCGTCCTGGGGCATGCCGAACAGTTCGGCGAAGACCAGCATGGGCAAGGCCAGCGCGAATTCCCGATGCAGGTCCACCGCCTCCCCGCGCTCCAGCGCGCCCGCCATGCCGTCCAGGCGCGCTGCGACGATGCGCGCGATGCTCGGCCGCAGGTTGTCGATCTGGCGCATGGTGAAATCGCGCGAGACCAGCCGGCGCAGACGCGTATGCGTCGGTGGGTCCTTCATCGCGAGCGTGGACGCCAGCAGATTGAGCGACAGGCTGGTCGCCGCACGCGGGAAATAGCGCGCCAGTTCGTCCGGCGCCGGTCCCCGAAACGCATCGCCCGTGGCCTCGAGCGCCCAGGAGATGTCGGCGTGGCGGCTCAACAGAACGAGGCCCGATGCTGCGCGATGCACCGGATCGTGCTCGCGCAACCACCGCATGAACGGATACGGGTCGTGGATCCACGCTGGCGATGCCAGTTCGGCGAACGCGTCCCGGCATGCTGCCCTGGTGTCTGGCACGTCCATCTCGGTTACCTGTTGGCTGGCCGATCTGACCGGCGCGCGCCAGGCGCGCCGGCAAATTGCAGAGACGATCGCGATCGCCGGCGGCGTCCACGCATCACCAGAGCACCGGGAACTCCTCGAACCCGCCAGTGATGATCTCCTTGCGCAACTTCAGTTCTTCGGGCGCCACAGCCAGGCGCAGCGCGGGAAAGCGCTGGAAGATCGAACCGAACACCAATTTGAGTTCGAGCCTCGCCAGCGCCACGCCGATGCACTGGTGCGGCCCGGACGAGAACGCCAGGTGCGGCTTTCCGTCACGTCCGATGTCGAAGATGTCCGGGTCGTCGAAATGGCGCGGATCGAACGACGTCGCCGGCAGGCCGACCAGCACCTTGCTCTCCGCGGGAATATGCACGCCCGCGATGGTCACGTCGGTCCTCGGATAGCGCATGATGCCGTCCCAGCCCGCGCCCGGCGGGTACATGCGCAGGATTTCCTCCACCGCCTTATCCAGCAGGGATGGATCGGCGACCAGGCGTTCGCGCTGTTGCGGATGGCGGAGCATCGCCAGCAGGCCGAATTCGATTTGCGCGACGGTGCTCTCGTGCCCCGCCACCAGCATGCCCGCGGCGAGGCCAATCGCCTCTTCCTCGGTCGCGTTGCCCTGGTCGACCGCCGCGAGCAGATCCGTCAGCAGGTTGTCGCCCGGATCCTGGCGCTTGTCCCGCAACTTGCGGCGAATGTAGGCGCGCAGTTCGTCCCAGGCCAGGCGTGAGGCGCTGCGCGGGCCGCTTTCATGCTGGTGCGTCATCACCTCGTCGGACAGCCCGGCGAAAAAGACATGATCCTCGTAGCGCACGCCCATCAGCGCGCTGATGACCATGGCCGGAAGTGGAAAGGAGAGGAGGCGCCGCAGGTCGGCGGGCTGGGGCTGGGCCGCCAGTGTCTCGAACAAGTGCGCGGCGATCGCTTCGGCGTGCTGCGCTAGCAGCTTCGTCCTGCGGTTACCGAAGGCCGGCGCCACGATCGTGCGTAACCGGGCATGCTCGCCCCCCTCGTGCGAGACCAGCCATCCCGGCGAACCGAGAATCACCGAATCCGGGGTGACTGCCGCCGGCGGCATTCCCGCGGGCCGGAACGCCGCGTCGGACAGTACCGCCTTGGCCTCGTCGTAGCCTGTCACCCACCAGCCTTCGTGCCCGGACGGGAAGCGCACGCGGTGAAGCGGACCCTTGGCGCTTAGCGCCAACATCTCGGGCGAGGGCTCGATGTGATCGACGCGCCACATCGGCAGCGTCGGCAAGGGTTGTTCGGATATCAAGGGTTGTTCGGACATCAAGGGTTGTTCGGACATGGTGGCACTTCACTCTCTCAGCGATCGAAGGGCGGAAGGTGACCGGCAGCGCTGCGGGCGGCGAATGACGCAAGACGGCATGTCAACGACGTCCTCCACAGCGATGGTCAGTGCCAGATCCTCCAGCCGCACGAAGAGCGCGGGGAAGACCCATCGCAATTCCAGGCGTGCGAGCTGCGGCGCCCAGGCAGACATGCGGCCCCTAGCCGAACGGCAAATGCGGGTTGTGCCGGCGAGTGACATCGAACCTGTCGTCATCGCCACAGATCGACTGAGCATGAGGATTGGTGAAGGCGGTTCGACCGTACCGCCCGCCGACGTGTCCGCCAATATAGCCTCCGGATCAGTCCCACACCGCCGGTGACAGTTTCACGCCTGGCTCAAGGTCTGTCGCTTTGGTTGCATCGCTCGCGACGGGCGCAATTGTTGTGGCTTCCAAAAGAAGAACTCCAGATCGCATCCAACACTTCCCTGCATTTTCCCGGTCCATAACCGAGCGCCAAGTCATTGCCACAGCAAACCGCCAGGACGGACCAGACGCGAACAGCGACGCGCGCCGTGTCCGTCCCGAAGACCATCGCACTGCGATTGGTGATGATGCCGTGAACAGAGCAAATCGCGTGCCGAGGTGAATTCGCAGGCTCATCAGGCACTTCGTAGCGGCGCGTCATGTCAGGTTTCCGGCATTGCGTCTCAATGCCGACAACCGGCGCAGCAAGTGCCGACAAAGGCCTGCTCTTGCGGAAGATGCGCGAGCATGTCGTCGAATATTTTCAAGGCGGCGGTCACAAGTCAGATCGATGGTCTGTCGAGATTGCCGAGAACAGAGCAACTGTCATGCCGGGTAAGAAAATGCTGATACTCCAAGCACCAAGCATGATCACCAAGCATGATCACCACGGATGAGCATCGAATCGACGGCAATGGACGCAAAGCTGACAATCATGTGCGATTGCGCGCATTCTCAGGCGAGTTCGATCAGTTGGGATTGCTCGGCGGCAGCACACCGCGGGCTGCTTTTAGGTCCTGGAAACGGCATGACGCGAACGCCGCGTGCTGCATTTGTAAGGTGCTCGACCTGATTAGCTCGCAGATTGCTGGGTTGTCCTTCAGACTGGTCGCTCAGAGATTTGACGGTGGTCATCCGTATCTGGCCGGTGACACAATGTCCGCAACTCAACCTTTGAACCTCGGGGCTCGCACCGGCGAGGCGCACCCGTCGCCGCCATTGAAGCATTCACTGCGAATGCTCTGGTGGCACACCAATTGCTAATTGGGTCCCAGATCCCTGACCGGTCAGTCGTTCCGGTCCAAGCTCCAGTGGCGACTATCACCCATGACCAATAGCTTGAGATGTCAGCCCATCTGCGCAAGCTCTTTCGTGCAAAGGGTAAGACGAACAGACATCGTCGCCTTTATCCACCGCTAAGCTGAAGGAGTCGATTATCAAAGGTTCGAGCTTCGGCCGTCCCATCGGGCTCGACGGTTTCTCGATTAGAAAAGTGTCATGAGCCGCCGGCGTCGCCGCGTCGGCTGATGAGAATTCTCGGCCCGATTGTTGAGAGATTTGTGCCAGCGATGTTCGACGTGAAACGCCCATCTTCGCCCTCGTCGCGGCGTACGAACGGAGCTTGTCAGCGATCATCACGCGCGGCGGCGTGCCGGCGGATTTGAAGAGCTTCGTCATGAGCGGCTGCGCAGCGCGCCAGTCTCTTCGGCTTTGGATCAAGACGTCGAGGACGACGCCATTCTGGTCGACAGCGCGCCAGAGCCAATGTTGTTTGCGCGAACGAGATAACGAATTCGTCCAGATGCCATGTCGCCGCGAATAGGCGTGCGCCGGGGGATCCCGATGGGAGAACGCCTAGCCGAATTTACGTCCCCACTGAGCCACGGTTTCATCGGTCACACCAATGCCACGCGCCGCCAGCGTTTCCTCGACCATGCACCGGTAGAATCACGCCCAATTCCGGTTTTTGTCTCAAAAGTGGAGCTGCGATATGGTGTCGAGTCACCCAGCCGCTGTGGATGATGGTAGCGACGAACTCATCGAGCAGGCGTTGCGAGCCGCGATGGGTGGTGCTCTCAGTCCGGTGTCGCCGACTCATCTGCGGTCAGCGCTGGAAGCGGCAGTGTTTCCAGGAGGCGCCCGGGTGCGCCCCAAGCTCTGCTTGAAGGTCTTCAATGCATCCGGCGCCAGCCATCCGGAGCTGGCTGCAAGGACTGCGGCAGCAATCGAATTGCTGCACTGTGCCTCGTTGGTTCATGACGACCTGCCTTGCTTCGATAACGCCGCGCTGCGCCGTGGCAAACCGGCGGTACACCGGCTATTCGGAGAGCCGACCGCCGTTCTGGCGGGCGATGCCTTGATCGTGGCCGCTTTCAAACACCTAAGCCGGCAGGCTGCGCGGGCACCTGAGTTGGTCGCCCGCATGATCGAGGTGGTCGCGGAGGCGGTCGGCCCCAGTCATGGGCTGATCGCCGGACAGTCGATGGAGGTCCTGACGCAGGTCCCAATCGACCGCTATCACCATTACAAGACCGGCTCCCTGTTTGTGGCGGCGGCCACGTGCGGCGCCCTGACAGGTGGTGCTGACCCGGCCCCATGGGCGAAGGTGGGGGAACTGCTCGGGCATGCGTACCAGATCGCCGACGACATCGCAGACACGGTCGGCCGTGCCGAGGTGCTTGGCAAATTGCCTGCCGTGGACACGCAACTGAATCGACCCAATATCGTTCGCAGCCAAGGGCTGGATAGCGCAGCCGCCAAATTTTACGCCTATCTCGACCAGATAAGTGACACCATTCCTGCCGGCCCTCACAAAGGGTCCTTCGTTGACTGGCTGAACCAGGCGCTTTGCGAGGGCATAGCGGGCCCGGGAAAAGCCGGACTGATCCAACAAGCGGCGCCGGAATGCGCCCAACCTTGATGAGAAATGAGTTACAGCAACGAAATCTGGCCGTTGGTTCCATCATGGCTGGATGCGATCGACATCGAGGCAAAATGTTTCTGATCGCCGTGCTGAAGTCTCACGGGAAAAGCTGGAGCGCAGGCGCTCATTGCTCGTGCAGAAGCGCGGCTTGCGACACTCGGCTGGGTCAAAGTCAATCTACAAGTGGTCTATCCAACTCAGCCTTGCGCGCACAACTCGTGCCCGAGGACGCGCACGCGTTCACCCGCGTCCAAGGGGCGCGACGGGATAGCGCCAAGCGATTTGAACGATATCGTCATGACCGGTCATTGCGTGGGCAGCCCTTGCCGGGCACGGCCGCGCCCAGGGCCTTCTAGAGGGCGATCGGACGGCAAGCGGCCCGGCCCGGCAATGGCAGAGGCGCGGCTATTTTCCGCCGGCGCTCACGCGCCTTTGCATCGCGAAACAAAATAGCCGCGCCTCTGCCATCCTCCGCTTCGCTCCGGCCCGTCGGCCGACGCCTCCGGGTTCTGGTCCGTTCCGCCCGCCGTCTGGTGATCGCCACGAAGGCCGCGATGGGCGCGGCCGAACGGCAAAGGACCCCAAGCCATGATGACCGAACACGACGACAGCCAGTTCGAACCGCCGCACGGCTCATCACCGACCGATCATATCCTCAACGAGCTTCAGCTCTATGGCCATCGTCCCTTTCACGACGAGCCTGACCCAAGGCCGCTCCCGGAAGCCAAGGCCATCACAGGCGCGATCGCCGACATCTTTGATGCGCTGGTGGCGACCTTGAGCGACACACGGCTTGAACCCGACCTCGAAGATCTCCTCTGGTCGACCGTCAATCTCTTCCATCGCGCCACGGGCCGCATCGAGCGCGAACTCGACGACAACGAAAAAGCCCAGCAACAGAGCCAGCGCGAGCAGAATGGATCGGAGGTGCGATCGGTCGAACTGGAAAGGCTCACGGCCGAAGGCGTCACTCTGATCGAACGCCGCAACGCCATGGAGCTGTTCCGCGATCTGGCGACTGAGCAATTCGAGCTTCATGCCGGCGCGCCCTGGCGCCCCCGGTCCGGGTCATTCGTCAATCATCGCACGCTGACCTCTGCGATGATCGATAGCCGCGATTTCCTGGCAGCCAAACGTCGCGCGGACACAGAAGCGTTGCTGCCGTCGGGACCCAAGATCGCGCTCACCGGTGGACTTGATTTTGACGACGTCTCACTGATCTGGGACCGCCTCGACAAGGCCCATGCCAAGCATCCGGACATGGTGCTGCTGCATGGTGGCTCGCCGAAGGGCGCCGAGCTGATCGCCGCCAAATGGGCGACCAACCGCAAGGTTCCCCAAGTCGCCTTCAAGCCGGACTGGACCAAGCACGGTAAGGCAGCTCCGTTCAAGCGCAACGACGCCATGCTTGCAGTGCTGCCGATCGGTCTTATGCACTTTCCGGGCACCGGGATACAGGACAACCTTGCCGACAAGGCCAGGAAGCTCGGCATTCCCGTCTGGAAGTTCGGCGGCGCGTAAGCGCCGTCGCCCATTGGCGCTTCTTCGTCGAGGACCAAGTTTCGCCAGCGCAGATCAGTGAAAGATTCTCTGATGCGGCCGTATGGCACACGAGCGAAAAGCTTTGGTTGTTGTCCGATTCGACGGACGAGGCCCGTACTCGCACAGCGCTGCATTCTGCGCTATATTCTCATCGCGCCGTGGTGGTGGTGGAAGGCGCGAGCGTCATGTCTTTTGTCGCGGAGTCACCACCATGCTTATCATCGCACTCGCTCTCAATATGCTTGGCATCGGCCTGTTCTGCTGGCTGGGTCTCACCCTTGCTGTCTACGCGCTGCCATGTTTCGTTGCGCTTTCCGCAGGATTGGCGGCTGTCCACGGTGGCGCAGGCACTGCCTCCGCTGCTCTGGTCGCAATTCTTGCCGGCGCCGTGACCGTTCTCATCGGTCAAACCGCCCTGATCTGGGCTCGATCCACCTTCGTGCGCGCGGTGATTGCCGCAGCGTTCACCGTCCCGGCGGCTGTCGCGGGCTATCACCTCGCTCATGGCCTGTCGCAACTCGCGATGCCATCCTCACCTTGGCAGGATATCTTCAGCTGGATGGGCGCTCTTGCCGTCGCCGGCATGGCGTGGAGACGGATAACCAGCTTTGCCGAGCCTCCGGCATTGGGCGAGGCTTTGCTGGAGGAACATCAGTAGCCCCTCTCGGCCGAGACGCGACAGGAATGAGCCTTGGGTCTGGACGGCTCTTGGGTCTGGACGGCTCTTGGGTCTCGACGCTGAGGCTGCTCAGGTCCAGGCGTTGGTTGGGTCGACGAGCCTGAGCGAGAGATAGTCGCGGCGTTCTCGAAGGCTTTGTCACCCGGCACCTGACCTCCCGGCGGAAGGCACCAGCCAGGAGCTTCTCATCGCGGCTGGTTCACGGCAATCGCGTTCGCCGTTTTTTCGCTTTTGCGTCCAACTCTACGCCTGAGCGCTGCGACCCCTTGTGCAGCCCAACCGAGCGGCGCCACACCTTCTTCCGGGGTTGCTGTTCAGCGCACGGACCACCTGGCCTCTTGATGGCTCGATCTGGCCGAAGAGCGGCTGCGCCTCGATCGCCTGAACGCAACGCCAGCGGGGCGACTTTCTTCCCCTGGGCTACGCCCATTCCTCGCGAGGCAAGAAAGTCGCCCCGCTGGCGTCCTCCGCTGCGCTGCGGCCCGCGGGCGGGTGCGTCGTCGATCGTCTTCGGCCTGTAGATCGCCATCGAGGCCGCGGTGGTCGCGGCTCGAAACCAGCAAAGGAGAAGTAACATGGCTACCATCGGTTCTTTCAAGAAGATCGGCAGCGACTTCCAGGGCGAGATCGTCACCCTCAGCCTCCAGACCAAGGGCGTGCGCATCGTGCCCGAGGCCAACCGCAGCAACGAGAACGCCCCGAGCCACCGCGTCTTCGTCGGCCGGGCCGAGATCGGGGCCGCCTGGTCGAAGCGCTCCGAGGAGGGCCGCGACTATCTCTCGCTCAAGCTCGACGACCCCTCGTTCAACGCACCGATCTACGCGAACCTGTTCGCCGACGAAGACGCCGACGGCTTCAGCCTGATCTGGTCGCGGCCGCGCAAGAACGGCGACTGAGGTCGCCAAAAAGCCCCGCCCGGTTCGCCGGGCGGGGCTTCTCAATTCGAGGTCACTATTAGTTCGGACACATTGCAGCCGGGTCGAGCCGCTCGGCTCCCCACCGGCTATTCAGTCTGCCGCGCGTCTTTTGTTGGCACACGTGCCAGACGGCCGGGTCAAAACGGCCGCCGCCTCAACTCCTAAACTGCGCCAAGTCGATCGACGACGTCGATGGCCCGCCGCATAGCTGTGGCGTGTATGCGTTTGAATTCTTTGGACGGGCTTTCGCTTCGCCGCATATCGGCACGAGGAGATCCAGACGATCAGCATGGAGGCACGCCGCAGGGCCTTCCCAGAACCGCCCGAGGTCTGAAGGGGCGAAAGCTAAACTCTATCGATCGACTTTTTGATCTCAGCGAGTATCTGCTCGAATCTCGGCCTACCGGCGTAATAAAGTGCGCTGCTGCGCTCGTAGGCGTCGGTGTAGAGTGCGCGCGTTTTCGCGTCCCTCAAGATGAAGGCTTCGTTCTCAGCAATGTTCTGATTGTCGTCCTTGCGAAAGCGCGCCTGCTTGTGGGTCTTGTAGGCATCAGTGCCAATAAACTTCTGAACCTCAGGCCGTCGCAGCAGCTCATGTATATCGTAGTAGTGGCGCATGAATCCGACCGGATCGCTACGGTCGGCCTGCTGCTTGCGGAATTTCGTAGAGACCGTTTGCAGTTTTTCGACAAAAGTGTAGCCGGGGTCGTAGCAGGGAACCGCTTTGACTCGGTTGTCGGTGACATCCACATTGCTAGCAACGGCCCGGTCGTAAAGCCAGGAATTGATGTCTTTTGGCGTGTTTGGAGCCACGGTGTCGAAGCCGACCTCCAGCAGGACGCCTTCGCGCAGACCTTCCATGGCCTCGACGACCGTTGTGTAGTTCAGCTTGATGCCCGCGCTCCGATAGTTCGGCACATCATCGAACTCGGTGTCCCTTTCGACTGTTGGAACGCCGTCGATCCTGATCGTCTGCGTCAGCCAGTCGTAGAAGTCGGTCCGTGTCTTGATTTGCGCTGCACTGTTCTGATTCTTGCCCGATTTCACATCCCGGTCCTTCGGAGGCTCAATTAGGATATCGATATCCTCTGAAAACCGGTTGATGATCTGATGTCCCTTGGAAAGAGACGTGCCGCCCTTCAGCTGGAATGTGAAGCCAAGCTGCTGAAGCCCGTAAAGGCAATGCATGATCCAGTAGTCTTTTTCGACGAGTGCGGGATCAATCCCCTTTTCTTCCGCCACGATCCGGATCAGGTCGGCAAACTGCGGATGGTTGTGGAGGAAATCACGCGGCATTCAGTTCGTCCGCTGTCAGCACACGATCGAAGAACTTCTTCGTTCTTTCGTTTCCATAATCGCGAACCGCGCGGCGCAAGCGCCGCCGGTCGGTTGATGCCGCACGCTGCATCACCCGCTTCAAGACCTCATCTTTGGCTTCCGCAAGCTGATCGACGTTGTTGACGAGGTCGACAAGCAGAAACTCCTTCGTGAGCGACTTCGGAAAGCGCGGCTTTACGCGAAACGCGAACTTGCGGTTGCCAAGCTGAAACTCGCCGTGGCGCTTGTGATTGTAAACGACCGTCTTGTCATAGAGCTGCGTCGTTCCCACACCGAGGCTGTTGTAAGCATTGGGGGAGGCCAGCAGAAACGGATCGTTCTTGAGGAAAGCGCCGACCATTTCCTTGTCGGAAGCCGGCGCCGGGCCGAACGCGGTTTCCTTCGGATAGGCGTAAAGTCCGCCCGAAAGCTTCTTGAGCATGCCGCTCTCAACCAGCTGCTTGAGGTGCCGATCGACGGATGTCGACCAGCGGGCCAAATCCGCGCGCCGATAGGCTTGGCCGGGCTTCAGACGCTTCTTGAGGATATCGAGCTTCGTCATGGCTTGGAGTATAAGTCAGAACCGACTGTTTTTGCAAGTTATGTTATTGAAAAATCATGCAGAGATCAGATGTAAGTAATTGAAAATTCTAGTATTTTTATGATGTCGGCCTAGCGCCAGGACAATGAACCGAACTCTTGCTCGAGCTCGGTCCGGAAGGCTCCTACGTCAAAGACACAGAGCTTCCGAACGCTCGGGCGTTCGCCGGCGAGACGTCTAGCAGTTTCAAGCATCGTATGACGTGAGCGTCCCGTACATTCATGCCGCACGCGCCCATCGATCCAGCTTTCCTCACCGCCCTCGCGGCGGTCAATACTGCGATCGCAGCACTCGTGTGGGCGATCCGTCGGCGGCCGTAAATTGGCGACTTCCTGCGTATAGCCTCTCACGCAGCCATATGTGGGGTGCCTGTGTCAGGAAGCCTTTGGGCGTCCTATCCTCTCCTCCTAACCGGTCTCATTGCTGCATTCAGTCCCGCGTGCCGCCCGCTTTCGCGAGGGTGGCCGTGGCGCATCGGCCGCTATCGATGAGATATTTGATGGAGTTCTCGTAGTGCTTGCCGACACTGTAGCTGGTGGCCAAAGGTCCTCCTGTGCTCATAGCCAGGAGCTTCTCATCGCGGCTGGTTCACGGCAGTCGCGTTCGCCGTTTTTTCGCTTTTGCGTCCAACTCTACGCCTGAGCGCAGCGATCTCTTGTGCAGCCCAACCGAGCGGCGCCACACCTTCTTCCGGGGATGCTGTTCAGCGCACGGACCACCTGGCCTCTTGATGGCTCGATCTGGCCGAAGAGCGGCTGCGCCTCGATCGCCTGAACGCAACGCCAGCGGGGCGACTTTCTTCCCCTGGGCTACGCCCATTCCTCGCGAGGCAAGAAAGTCGCCCCGCTGGCGTCCTCCGCTGCGCTGCGGCCCGCGGGCGGGTGCGTCGTCGATCGTCTTCGGCCTGTAGATCGCCATCGAGGCCGCGGTGGTCGCGGCTCGAAACCAGCAAAGGAGAAGTAACATGGCTACCATCGGTTCTTTCAAGAAGATCGGCAGCGACTTCCAGGGCGAGATCGTCACCCTCAGCCTCCAGACCAAGGGCGTGCGCATCGTGCCCGAGGCCAACCGCAGCAACGAGAACGCCCCGAGCCACCGCGTCTTCGTCGGCCGGGCCGAGATCGGGGCCGCCTGGTCGAAGCGCTCCGAGGAGGGCCGCGACTATCTCTCGCTCAAGCTCGACGACCCCTCGTTCAACGCACCGATCTACGCGAACCTGTTCGCCGACGAAGACGCCGACGGCTTCAGCCTGATCTGGTCGCGGCCGCGCAAGAACGGCGACTGAGGTCGCCAAAAAGCCCCGCCCGGTTCGCCGGGCGGGGCTTCTCAATTCGAGGTCACTATTAGTTCGGACACATTGCAGCCGGGTCGAGCCGCTCGGCTCCCCACCGGCTATTCAGTCTGTCCGCGTGTCTTTTTCTTGGCGCCTGCGCCTGGCGGCCGTCTCAACAGGTCTGCTGCTTCGACTCCCAAACTGCGCGCCAGCCGGTCGACAACGTCGATGCCCGCCGCATAGACGCTGCGTTCGAGTGAGCTGATATAGGTGCGGTCAATTTCTGCTCGATGTGCCAATTCCTCCTGCGACAAGCCGCGAGCTTGTCGTAGCTTGCGCAAATTGATTGCAAGTATCCCGCGTATATCCATACGCGAGACGGCGCGTCCTTGAAGAGTATTTTTCCACGGAGTATTCTCGACAAAACGCTCGCACGGAAGCCTACAACCAAATCTTTACGCTTCTGCTCCTTCCGGCCGGCGTGTTAGAATTTGTCAAATCTGAGGCGTGGAGTTTCATGAGGAAGCCGCCGCTCGATCCCGACGTCGCCGACGCTGCCCCCGCCGATCAAGCTCTGACGGTCTATGACGAGCAGCACGTGGTGACGTACACGCGCCTTTTGCAAGCCGAAAGCGAGGGGGCCGACTGGCGGGAGGTCGCGCGAATAGTGTTGCATATCGATCCGGAGCGCGAACCTGATCGCGCGCGAAATGCATACCTGTCTCATCTTAAGCGCGCTAAGTGGGCTACTGAACAGGGACGTTTCTTGCGCGGTGCCGGGTCAAACTAGGAAAATCTAACCGGTGAAGTGTTTGTCAAGAACACGATCTTCTTCTGCTCGTTGGTGGTCACTTTAGAGCACCGCGTGGTGCCAAAGTAAGGACTTCCTACAACCCAATCGATCAGAATTATTGCAGCGCAATCCTTGTTATCCAACCGGACAAAGGGGCGTAAGCAATGCCGACATTCGACTGGCGGTCGCCGGATTCGTACAAGAGCCTACAGGACGCTGAAATCACCGACATCGCCTGGGAATTTCTTCGCCGAAACAAAGACTACCAACGCGACTACGAAGAGAACGTGAGAAACAGCCCGGACGGCGAAGTATCTCCGGAGTTCAGGAGGAGGTGGGGCATCTGCTTTCGCCCATGACCCGCAGATATCCTTCGAGGAACAGGTCGTCATGTGGGCGCCTGAGGTTTTGCCGACGGTCGTTCCAATCGCGGTGATCGCGTCGACGGTCAGTGGGGACAGCGCTCTTCGGCTGCTGCTCGATCTTGCTGCTGGCCGGGCGCGGCGTGCCTCCGATGGCTGGCACGCTGTGCTACGGATAGGCGTCGGAGAGCATCGCGTCTGGCTGAAGGATCTGCCGGCCGCCGGCGCCAATTGCGCAGTTCAATTGGCATTCGACCGCGATTTCGACGCGCGCGCCCTTGCAGCGCAGCGGCTGTGGCGCGCGATGAATGAACGCGCTGTCGGTCCGGCCTCTCACGGATTGTCAAAGCAGAAATGCGAACGGCTGTGCGCCGCCATTCAGGCGCTCGACGCCCATGACGCCGGCGGCACGTATCGGATCATTGCCGAAGCTCTCTTCGGCAAGAAGCGCATTCCCGATCGTGCCTGGAAAACGCACGATCTGCGCAATCGTACAATTCGTCTCGTGCAGAGAGGCCTCGCATTGATGCGAGGCGGTTATCGCGAATTGCTGCGCCCCAAGCACAAGAACAAATAGCCGCCTTCAATTATATTTGCGCCCAGTTGAAACCCAAGCTTCCGCGATGGGTTCTGACGGGCGGGGCATCGCTCGTAGAGGCGGCTTCCGGCGGCGACGCTTGGGCGCAGAACGCCGAACGGTGTGTGGCTGGCATTAGAAATGAGGAACGCCCCTTCTACCAGGAGCCACTCAGAACGCGTTGGCATTCCTTGGCTCGATCGATCAACTTCGTGGCCAAGCGCTTGATGATGGTCTTGTCGAGCCCCTCCGCTTCCGCGGTAGCGCAGACATCGGAGACATTGTCGGGAAGCAACTCAGCCAGAGAATTCAATCCGGCAATCATTTTGTCGGCGTCGAGGCGGGTTTCGCGGGCGAACTTCTGCCATTCGCGCGCACCAATCTGGCTAAGCTTGTACTCGCCGCCGATCTTCATCGCGAGCTTCATTTTCTGAAACTCGACATCGTCATAGGGAAGGGTGCTGGCGATATCGTAGAGCGGTGCAAGTCGCACTGTAGGACCGCTGGCGAGGAGCAACGAGTAGTTCTTGGCGTGTGCATCGGTACCGCCGATGAGCCAGTTGAAGCCGAAGGCATCGATGAAAGTATTGAGGTCATCCACGCTATTGGTGGAGTAGGTGCGTAGGAGTTCGATAATGTCGGCGGGGCCTGGTCCGCCCTCGCTTTGGTATTTCTTGGTTGGCATGATGCCGCGTGCCTGGCAGATGTCCTCTTGATGGACGCGAACGATGTCATTGCCGCTGAATTGCCGGTCATAGCGTTCGACGACAATGGCGATTTCGTTCTCAAATCGCATGACCTTTGTTTCGGCGACGGGTAAGCCGAGATTGCGCGCGAGATTGAGGCAGATATGTTCGTTCTCGGCATGGCCGTCGAAATGGCCGGTCGGGGGTTTCAAGATATGAGTTGTCGGGATTCGTCCAGAGGGAATTCCCCATCGGTCCTTTTGCAGAAGCAGTGCAGTTTTCGGCTGAGCCCCGGCGAGACTGAATTGCCCCGTATCGCCCGGCAACCGCCATGCGGCGTGATCCTCTCTCAACGCATGCAAACGTTTGGCAATCGCGGCTTCGTCAAGCCATTCAACTTTGTCGTCTGCACCACTTTGTAATACCTTCAAACGATCGGGGGTGACGAACTGAATGGCGCCGGCGCAATCCTCGCCGACATGGGAAATCAGGGCAAACACGTTGCGGCCCGAGACCTGAAATTTCTTGGCCCAACGATCGAGGACGCGCTCGTTGTCCGGCAGAAGGCCCCATAGAAAGGCTCGCACAGCGGCGGGACCGTGCTCCTCGGCCGCGAGTGGCATGGAGAGCGAAATCGGATACGCGCCCCTCGCTTCGCGCCAATTGGTGTCATAGACAAAGGTAAGGCGGCTGCGCGTGTCGTTATGCACATGGCCGACTTCCTTCCCGTCCAAGAGGACGACGAGTTCGTTTGTCATGCCCTCCTCTTCCTGGCTTTGGCCACGATTGCGTTGATATCGACGCCGGACTTTTCTGAACTGCGGCTGTTGGATTGTTCGCTGCTTGCGTCCAGGCGGATACCGAGAGCATCAAGTGCGCGGAGCACCAGGCCGAGTTCGGCGCGTGCGTGGCCATGTTCGACTTCGATGACCCACTGACGGCTGACACCAATACGCTTGGCGAAGCTCGACTGGTCGAGCTTGAGTCGCTTGCGCCTGTCTCGAATGATGGCCCCGAGATCGGTGGATGTGCGGACAAGCATGGTGCGCCTGGAATGTCGTCGTTCGCTTACATTAGCATATGTCAGCGTTCGGCGACAATATGAAATGTCAGCGAGCGACGACACGGAAAGATGTTGCCGTTCGACGACATTGATCGCGTTGAAAAATGGGAATAATATATATTACTATCAGATGGTTATACCAAAACGAGGCTCACCAGGAACATTGGCAGCTAAGGGCAACGCGGCGGCCCAGCAAAGAAAAATTGGCTGGAAAATCGTCTTCCATGGGTGAAGCCAAACGCAAGACAAATCAGTGGCGAGCATTTCTGGCGGCGCATCCCTCATGCGCCTATCGCGGCGGTCTGGCGACGCCGTCAGCCGGGAGATGGATGCCCAATTGACCGCCTCGCTACCGCGCGACGAGACAGTGATGCCCGATGGCCTTCCGACGGATGGCACGCCATCCTCCGTGAAGGCGCAGTGGATCATCGCGTGTGGCTCAAGGATCCGCCCGCCGTTGGTGTTCGCGACGTAGCACAGTTGCCGCTCGACGGCGACTTTGAGGCACGCGCATTGATCGCGCGCCGGCGATGGCGCGCGATCAATGGGCGCGCCGCGAGATCTGCCTTTCACGAATTGCCCGAACAGAAACGCGAGCGGTTTGGCGTCGCCATCCATGCGCAGCACGCGCACGCGGCCGGCAACACTGACCGAGCGATTGCCGAACTCTTGTTCGGCAAAAAGCGCATCCCCGATCGCGCCTGGAAAACGCACGATCTGCGCAGTCGAACCATTCGTCTCGTGCAGACTGGCCTCGCGTTGATCCGCGGTGGTCATCGCGAACTGCTGCGTCCCAAGCGCTAAGAACAGATAACGCCCTCGGTGGCGGGTATCGAAAATCTACCCCACAAACATCGGCATCCCCCCTCGCGAGCCTTCTGCGCGATCGTGACCGTCGACGCGCCGCCGTTCGCCCCGGCGCTCCAGATGGTCACGGAGCCTCTCACATGTCCGATCCAAACGCCGATCCGCCGCCTCGATACCTGCGTACATCCGAAGCCGCACGCTTTTTAAGTTTGTCTGGCCGCACGCTGGAGAAACACCGCACGTATGGCACCGGTCCCGAATATCACAAGATCGGCGGCCGCGTGGTCTATTCGGTTGAGGACCTGACGGCGTGGGCCAAGCTGGGCAAAAAGAAATCGACGTCCGATCCCGGCAAGGGGACCGTGCTGCCTGCCAAGAAGCATCCGAGCCTGCGCCCGTATGCGGGCCAGGAACGCCGCTGATCGTCAGGAAAAGAGCACTGGCGATGCGAAGCAAGCACTTATCCGAACGCGATCAACTGGAACTGTTTCGGGCGCTGCCTGGCGATCTCGCGCCGCGCGATGCGCAGGATCTGATGGCTTATCCGTTCTTTTCGCTGGCAAAGACGAAGCGCGTTGTGCCGATCGATTTTCGTGCTGGGGCAATCTCCATACGTGTCGAGGCCGTACTGGAACATGGCATGGCGACAATCTGGGATGCAGATGTCCTGATCTGGGCCGCCTCGCAGATTGTGGAAGCGCGGGATGCGGGCTTGAAGACCTCCCGCCTGATGGCTGCCACCCCGTACGAGATTCTGACGTTCGCCGGCCGCGGCACCAGCTCGCGCGACTACGACCGCCTGAAGGCCGGCCTCGACAGGCTGCAATCGACGACCGTGTTGACGTCGATCCGCCAGATTGCGGAACGGCGGCGGCATCGCTTTTCCTGGATCAACGAATGGAAGGAGACGGCTGACGCCAACGGACGCCCGTTCGGGCTCGAACTGATCCTGCCCGATTGGTTCTATTCCGGTGTGATCGATGACGCGCTCGTGCTCACGATTGATCGCGCGTATTTCGATCTCACGGGCGGACTTGAGCGCTGGCTCTACCGTCTCGTGCGCAAGCACGGCGGCCGGCAGCAGGGCGGCTGGAGTTTCGATCTTGTGCATCTCCATGCCAAGTCCGGCAGTCTCTCGCCACTCAAGCATTTTGCCTACGACGTGCGCCAGATTGTCCAGCGTCAGGCATTGCCTGGCTACCAGCTCGTGCTCACGGGCGATCGCGACGGCGCCGAGCGGCTGAAGTTCGCGCCCGCGCCCATCGATCCATTCACCGAGAGACTTCGCAAGCGCGGTCTCCTTCCGGAATCGGGAGGCAACAACCTGTGAATCAGCTCGTGCTATCGGGGACCGCAACCCTCGTGCCATCAGGGACCGGATCCTCGTGCTATCGGGGACCGAAAGCAGATCCAAGTCCTTGTCCGTTAGCGCTTTCCGGCGGCCGTAACTCTTCTAACCAGAAATCCTTCGGATTTCTTCTAACGGACCGCGCCTTCGCGCCTCTGAGGATAACCACCGAGGTCGGCCTGTTCTGCCTCGCCGCAGTGAGGGCGAGGACCTGCTGTCGCAATTCCGCTCCCGCCAGGCAATCAGAACCTCTCTGCACTCGGAGTGCATCATGAACAATTTCACCGAAGTCGAACTGCTTTGGCTCGAGAAGCGCATTGAGAACCGCATCCGGTTCGGCCACTCCGTCGAGGAGAGAAATCTCGATCGTCGCCGGCGCGTGCTGGCCTTTGCGCCGGGCAGCATCTTCGCGTTCGTCCGCTGGACATCAAACGACTTCGGAACGGCAATCTCACGGATCGACATCCTGCGCGCGGTCGCACCGGGACAACGATGCGCCACGGTGCCCTATGTGAAACCCGGCGCGGACATTCTGCTGCGCCTGTCCGGCTGGCCCAAGGTCGAACGGGTGCTTCAATTGATCGACGCTGTCGAGGCACTCGACATCGATCCCGCGGACGCTGCGCCCGATTACTGGCACCACGTTCATAACCGCATGTCGGTCAATGAAAACCCTCGCCCCTACACGAAAGCCAGACACCAAGCGTGGCTTCAACGGCAGAGGACCATGCGATGACAGGTCCGTGGAAGATCTTGATCACGACGTTCGTCGGCGCTGCTGCCGTTCTCGCACCGATGGTTCTCGACCTGACGCCACTCTACGTCTGGAATGCGTCTGGGAGCGTGCCGATCGGCCTGTATCGTTTGCAGCCTGCGGAAAAGCTGTTCGTGACGGAGCTCCTCGCCGTTCAGCCGCCGGAGCCGCTCGCAACCTTCCTCGACATGGGCGGCTATCTGCCGGCCGGGATACCGATGCTCAAACGCGTGCTGGCGCTTCCGGGGCAGACCGTCTGCAGAACCGGGCTCGCAGTGACCGTCGACGCGATCGACATGGGCGAGGCACGAGATCGCGATGGCCGCGGCCGTCCGCTTCCGAAGTGGCAGGGTTGCCGCGTTGTCGGCGAGGGCGAACTCTTTGTCATGAACTGGCAATCCGCCGACTCGCTGGACGGAAGATATTTCGGCTTTCTGCCGGCATCCGCCGTCCTTGGGCGTGCGCTCCCCGTGTGGACCTGGGAGGACTGACCGTGCGCGTGTCGGGACCCCGATCTGCTATTCCGCTGTTCGACCGAACGTTGCACCATTCCTCCGTCCCGGCCAACGATCGCGGAGCCGTCGCGCGCAAAGCCGGCCCAGAGTCTGCCCCGGACTTCGTCCGCGGGCGGCCGATGGGCCGGCGCCAGGCGACCTTAGCCGGGAGGAGCACGAACACGCCGGCATGCGGGCGTTCCGTCGGGACGGGCGTTTGCGCTGTTGTCGTGTTGTTCCTGGCGCTGACGATGGGTGACGCCGCTGCCTTCGCCGCGACACGATCCGCAGAGCACACGGCGAGATTTCGTACTCACGACCCGTTTGCGGACTTCATCGGCGAGGCCTCGCGTCGTTTCGGCGTACCGGTGTACTGGATCCGCGCAGTCTTGGAGCTCGAAAGCGCTGGCGATCCGCGCGCCAAGTCCCCGAAAGGCGCCATGGGGCTGATGCAGATCATGCCGCAGACCTGGGCCGAACTGCGTCTGCGATACGCTCTTGGCAATGATGCCTACGATCCTCACGACAACATTCTTGCTGGTTCGGGATATCTGCGCGAACTGCACGACCGTTACGGTTCGCCGGGTTTCCTGGCAGCCTACAATGCGGGACCTGGTCGCTACGAAGAATATCTCGCCGGTCGAGCATTGCCGGCTGAAGCTCAGGCCTATCTGCAGAAGCTTGCCCCCATCATTGGCGGCGACGTTGCTGCTTCCAGGGCAGTCGTCAACTTGCGGCCGCCGGCGGGGACGCTCTTTGCTGTGCTCTGCGAAACCTCAAAAAGCTTCGCCTCGCCGCCGCCCCGCTACGTGCCAGATCGTGCTCCAATCGCAATCTCCGGCCATGCCAGTTCGGCCATTGCGCCCACCGCGACGGGCCTGTTCGTCACGAGATCTGATGCGGAAGGTCGGTGATGAGCGAACGCGTGAGCTCGCATGGATTGGCATATCCTGGAGAGGAATGGACGGCAGGGCGCGGGCATTGGGAAGGCACGACGGTAAGCGTCCGGCGGCTGCTCATCAGGCAGCTCGTGACATTATCTCGCAGTTTCCAGGTTCACTGGCGCCCCGTGACGGACATTCGGTTTGCATTCGAAACGCTGCAACACGATCATGACGCCAAGACGTTCGGGGGAGCTACTGAAGGACCCTCGGTCACGCGGCGAGAGTTCGCGGAGGAGCGTGATGTTACGTGCTGATGGCATACGGGCGATGCCTTCGGCCCGCGCTCTACTCGTCGCTTCGCTCCTCACCGAGCCACCCTGCGGGTGTCTCGGCCCTTCGGGTCACGATCGCTATCGCAAGCGCTCGCTTCGCTCGCAAGCAGTGGGGTCTTCGCAAGTCAACTGCCAGGTCGCGGCGGCTCTGTCGCAATCAAGCGGCCATCAGCCGGAATGTTCGAGCAGGCGCAATTGGAGCATCCAGCGCAATGACACGAGGAGGAAGGTGTGCAGGAGTCGGGCGGTTACGGCATGACGGCAGGACGGCAGGAGTTCGCGGAGGAGCGCGATCATAACGTGCTGATGGCACATACGGGCGATGCCTTCGGCCCGCGCTCTACTCGTCGCTTCGCTCCTCACCGAGCCACCCTGCGGGTGTCTCGGCCCTTCGGGTCACGATCGCTATCGCAAGCGCTCGCTTCGCTCGCAAACGGTGGGGGCTTCGCAAGTCAACTGCCAGGTCGCGGCGGAGGAAGGTGTGCAGCAACCGGACGGTTACGCACGACGGCAGGACGGCGAGATAAAAGGGGCTCGCCGGTCGAACCGCAAGCCATTGGCATGGCTTGGGTTCTGGCGTGCCGGTCGGTCGGGGCGCGTGCCGCGCCGTCCATTTTGAACAGCGCAATCAAGGAGATTTTCGGCACTGTAGCGGCCTTGGCGCCTTTCGAGGTCCGGCAATGACCCCGCGTGACAGCGATCTGCGCATTCGGCCCGGGCGCATCCGCAGCACCCGCGCGCCCAAGCCGAAGAGCTTCATCAACCAGGTGCTGCGTGCCGCGAAGAAAGCCGGACACACGTCGGGTCAAGGCAGGTTTGGCAGGCGTTCTGCGGCCTATGGGCGCTCGACGTTTGGCCGCGGCCGGCTGTCCTTTGGTCGCAGCCGGTTGTTCAGTCCGACGCGGCGCGTTGTGGTGAAGGCGCGCATCGTGCGTCACAAGGGACGTTCGTTCCGCTCGGCGCCGTTGACGGCTCATCTTTCATACCTCAAGCGCGACGGCGTAACCCGGAACGGCGGGCTGGCCGAGATGTTTGATGCTGGCGGCGATCGAGCTGACGGTGCGGCCTTCGCAGAACGATGCGAGGGCGACCGCCATCATTTTCGATTCATTGTCTCGCCCGAGGATGCCGGCGACATGACTGACCTCAGGGCCTTCACCCGCGACCTCGCCAAACAGATGGAGATCGATCTCGGAACGCGGCTCGAATGGGTGGCCGTCGATCACTGGAACACGGACAACCCTCACGTCCATCTTCTCGTTCGTGGCGTCGATGACACAGGCGCAGACCTCGTGATCTCCCGCGACTACATCAGCCGCGGCCTGCGCTCACACGCCGAGGAGTTGGTCGCCATCGAACTGGGTCCAAGACCTGAGCATGAAATCCGCAACGCGCTGGAGAGAGAGGTCACTGCAGAGCGATGGACGCGGCTCGACCGGGAGATCTGGCACGTCGCCGACGAAACCGGCTCTATCGATCTTCGCCCCGACAATCCCGGCAGTTCCGATCCCGAAATCCGGCGCCTGATGGTCGGCCGCCTTCAGCACCTGGAGAAGATGGGCCTTGCTGCGTCAGCTGCGCCGGGGGAGTGGATGGTCGGGCTCGAGGCTGAACGTAATCTCCGCGACCTCGGCATGCGCGGCGACATCATCAAGACGATGCATCGCGCCTTTACCGAGCGTGGGGAGGTGCGCGGGGTTGCCGACTATGTCATCGAAGGTGGACTGCCGACGTCCCAGATCATCGGACGGCTGGTCGATCATGGATTGCATGACGAACTGACCGGCGAGGCCTACGCCCTGATCGATGGAACAGACGGGCGCGCGCACCACGTCCGGTTCCGAGGAATCGAAGCTTTCGAACATGCGCCCTCCGTCGGCGGTATCGTCGAGGTCCGGCGCTTCGGTCCGGCCGATGATCCGCGCCCGACATTGGTCCTTGCCACGCGTTCTGATCTCGATCTTGGTGAGCAGGTCACCGCGAAAGGCGCCACCTGGCTCGACCACCGGCTGGTGGAATCCAACCCCATGCCGCTCGCCATGGGCGGCTTCGGTCGCCAGGCGCGCGACGCCCTCGAAGCTCGCACCGAGCATCTGGTTCGGGAAGGTCTGGCGCGGCGGCAGGGCCAGCGCATCACATTCCAGCGTGATCTCCTGAACACGCTGCGCGGGCGCGAGCTGGACGAGGTGGCAGCAAGACTCTCGGCGCGGACCGGCCTGCCCCACGTGAAGGGCGCCGCCGGCGAGCACGTGGCGGGCATGTATCGTCAGCGGTTGACGCTCGCCTCGGGGCGTTACGCCATGATCGACGACGGGCTCGGATTTCAGCTGGTGCCCTGGTCGCGCGAGCTCGAGAAAAGGTTGGGCCAGCACGTTGCGGGCACCACGAAGGAGGGCGGCGGGATCGAATGGAGCTTCGGCCGGAAGCGCGACCTCAGCCTGTAGCTATCGTTGTCAATTGTTTGAAAGGTGTTCGGGATGTCCGGAACCAAAATCCTGTGGGGACAGGTGATTGTCGTCGGCCTGATCGTCTTGCTCGCCATCTGGGGAGCGACCGAGTGGACGGCTTGGCGGCTCGCCTATCAGCCGGAGCTTGGGCGGCCGTGGTTCGCGTTGTCGGGCTTCAAGATCTACTACCCGCCCGTCTTCTTCTGGTGGTGGTTCGTCTACGACGCCTATGCCCCGCAGGTCTTTGTCGAGGGTGCATTCATCGCGGCCTCGGGGACTTTTGTCTCGATCGCCGCCGCGATCGGCATGTCGGTGTGGCGGGCGCGCGAGGCCAAGAATGTCCAGACCTACGGCTCGGCGCGGTGGGCCGATCCGCCGGAGGTGCAGGCGGCCGGACTCTTGGGCGGGGACGGTGTCGTGCTTGGCAGGTTGGCGGAGGATTACCTCCGCCACAACGGACCGGAGCATGTGCTCTGCTTTGCGCCGACCCGGTCCGGCAAGGGCGTTGGCCTGGTTGTTCCTTCCCTCCTCACGTGGCCAGACTCGGCCATCGTGCACGACATCAAGGGCGAGAACTGGCAGCTCACGGCCGGGTTTCGGTCCCGACATGGCCGGGTGTTGCTGTTCGATCCGACCAATCCAAAATCGTCTGCCTACAACCCGCTTCTCGAAGTACGCCGCGGCGAATGGGAGGTTCGGGACGTCCAGAATGTTGCGGACGTGCTGGTCGATCCGGAAGGGTCGCTCGACAAGCGGAATCACTGGGAGAAGACCAGCCACTCGCTGCTTGTCGGTGCCATCCTGCACGTCCTCTACGCAGAGCCCGACAAGACGCTCGCCGGGGTCGCGGCGTTTTTGTCGGACCCGAAGCGCCCGATCGAGGTCACGCTGAAGGCGATGATGACAAGCTCGCACCTTGGTGAGCAGGGGCCACATCCGGTTGTCGCCTCAACCGCGCGAGAACTGTTGAACAAGTCCGAGAACGAACGTTCTGGCGTGCTCTCGACCGCGATGTCATTCCTTGGACTTTATCGGGACCCGGTGGTGGCGCAGGTCACGAGCCGATGCGATTGGCGGATCGCGGACCTGATTGCCGATGCTCGTCCGACGACGCTCTATCTTGTCGTGCCTCCGTCCGACATCTCCCGGACGAAACCGCTCATACGTCTCGTGCTCAATCAAATTGGCCGTCGCATCACCGAAGATCTGCAAGCCAGGAACCGCCGCCACCGCGTCCTGATGATGCTGGACGAGTTCCCGGCACTGGGGCGTCTCGACTTTTTCGAGTCGGCGCTCGCGTTCATGGCCGGATACGGGATCAAGGCCTTCCTGATTGCGCAATCGTTGAACCAGATCGAGAAGGCCTACGGCCCTAACAATGCGATTTTGGACAATTGCCATGTCCGCGTGAGCTTCGCAACAAACGACGAGCGGACCGCAAGACGGGTTTCGGACGCGCTTGGGACTGCGACCGAGATGCGAGCCATGAAGAACTATGCCGGGCATCGGCTGAACCCTTGGCTTGGTCATCTGATGGTGTCACGGCAGGAGACCGCACGCGCCTTGCTCACGCCGGGCGAGGTGATGCAGCTGCCTCCCACCGACGAAATTGTAATGGTGGCCGGGACGGCGCCGATCCGAGCCAGGAAGGTGCGCTACTACGAAGACAGACGCCTTGCCGAGCGCATTCTCCCACCGCCAGAGCCGGCCAGGCTCGGGCGGTCTTCCCGGGAAGATCGTTGGTCCAGCCTCAAGCTCCCCGTGAGGAATGACGCAACCGTCCGGACCGAGGAGTCCGAAACCGATGCCGCCAACAGCGGTCTGCGCCGGGAACCCGAGCTTCCTGACCACGTCGCCATCGTCAAAGAGACAACCGATGTCACGCCGACAGAAGAGTTTGCCGTGCTCGACGACGACGATGAGGCCGTGCGTCAAGCCCGGCTTCTTCGCCAGCAGATGCGGGGCGCGGCCCGCCAGGCGGCGCTTGACCCGAACGACGGCATTGATCTGTGAGGTCCCATGCGCAACCGCATGAACGTGTATTTTCCGCCGGAGCTTCTGAAGCAGATCTCCGACCTTGCCGATCGCAAGAACCTCTCACGATCGTCCATCGTCGAGGCGGCCGTCATTTCGTTTCTGTCACCCGATGGAGGGGACCGCAGAGAGGCGGCGTTCGCCCGCCGTCTCGACCGGTTGTCCCGGCAAGTGCAGCGACTTGAGCGGGATGTCGGGCTGACGGCCGAGACCTTGGCCCTGTTTGTTCGGTTTTGGCTGACGATCACGCCTCCCTTGCCGAACGAGGCCCAGGCTGCCGCTCAGATCAAGGGACGCGAGCGCTTCGAAGGCTTCGTCGAGACATTGGGCCGCCGCCTGCAAAAGGGCCAGAGCTTCTTGCGGGAGATTCCGGACGATATCGTTCATGGAGTGCCCGAAGATTCCCCCAACTGAGATTGCGCCCGCGTTGCTGGCTGCTCCGGCCTTTCTCTTTTTACGCCAGGCTACGACGGAGATGATCGCCTCGTTGCAGGAAGGTCGGTGGTGGTTTTTCTAATCATCCCCATCCGAGGGCGCTGTTTTGGCCCTCGATCGGTGGGGGCAGGCAGTGGCAATCCATTCTCTTCAGTCGGAGGCGATCTCGCGCGGCGCGCGGATGCTCCGCAGCGCGCTGGGGCCCGCCATCGCGCGCTATCTCGAAGACGACGCGATCGTCGAGGTGATGCTGAATCCTGACGGGCGGTTGTGGATCGACCGGCTCTCCAGCGGACTGACGGACACGGGTGAACAACTCTCCGCCGCCGATGGCGAGCGCATCATTCGCCTGGTGGCGCATCATGTGGGCGCCGAGGTCCACGCCGCCGCGCCCCGTATTTCTGCTGAACTCCCCGAGACCGGAGAGCGGTTTGAAGGCCTGTTGCCGCCTGTCGTCGCGGCACCGGCGTTCGCCATTCGCAAGCCCGCCGTCGCGGTCTTCACGCTCGACGACTATGCCAGGGTCGGCATCATGACGTCCGATCACGCCACGGCACTGCGCCAGGCCGTCGCCTCGCGCAAAAACATCCTGGTCGCTGGCGGCACATCGACGGGCAAGACCACGCTCACAAATGCATTGCTTGCCGAGGTCGCGAAGACCGGTGACCGGGTCGTGCTGATCGAGGACACCCGCGAGCTGCAATGCAAAGCACCGAATCTGGTCGCGTTGCGCACCAAGGATGGCGTGGTCTCGCTCGCCGATCTCGTGCGCTCCTCGCTTCGACTGCGTCCAGACCGCATTCCCATTGGCGAGGTGCGGGGCGCTGAAGCGCTCGATCTGCTCAAGGCCTGGGGAACCGGTCATCCCGGCGGTGTCGGCACCATCCATGCGGGCACTGCGCTCGGCGCCTTACGCCGGCTGGAGCAGCTCATCCAGGAAGCCGTGATGACCGTGCCGCGCGCCCTGATCGCCGAAACCATCAACGTCGTCGCGGTCCTGTCCGGGCGCGGTGCCGAGCGCCGGCTTGCCGAACTCGCGCGTGTCAACGGCCTTGGAGCCGCCGGAGATTACAGCCTTTCACCAGCAGGAGACTTCACATGAGCAATCGAAACATGAGCAATCGAAACCGAGTTCCGCATTGGAGCGTTTCCGTCGCCGCACTGGGTGCGGTCCTGTTCATGAGGACGCCCGCCTGGGCCGCGGGCTCCAACATGCCCTGGGAGCAGCCGCTCAATCAGATCCTGCAGTCGGTCGAAGGACCGGTCGCCAAAATCATCGCCGTGATCATCATCGTCGTCACGGGCCTGACGCTTGCCTTTGGCGATTCCTCGGGCGGCTTTCGCAGGCTGATCCAGATCGTGTTCGGGCTTTCGATTGCGTTTGCAGCCTCGAGCTTCTTTCTGTCGTTTTTCTCATTCGGCGGCGGCGTGGTGGTGTGATGGACGAGCCCGTCGCAGGATTTATCGCGCCGGTGCATCGGGCTCTCACGGAGCCGATCCTGATGGGCGGAGCGCCCCGGTCGGTTGCCATCGTTAACGGGACGCTCGCCGCGGCCCTTGGGCTCGGATTGCGCTTGTGGATCGCCGGTCTCCTGCTCTGGGCCATCGGGCACGCGGCGGCGGCATGGGCTGCCAAGCGAGACCCGGCCTTCGTCGAAGTAGTGCGCCGTCACCTGCGCGTCCCAGCCCATCTCAACATCTAGAGGTCTCCCATGATGAATCTCGCGGAATACCGCCGATCGAGCACGCGGCTTGCCGATTTCCTGCCTTGGGTGGCCCTGGTCGACGCGGGCATCGTCCTGAACAAGGACGGCTCATTCCAGCGAACGGCCAGATTCCGCGGACCGGACCTCGACAGTGCCGTTCCGGCCGAACTCGTGGCGGTGGCCGGTCGTCTCAACAACGCTCTGCGCCGCCTCGGATCCGGCTGGGCCGTCTTCGTGGAGGCGCAGCGCCATTCCGCGGGAGCGTATCCGCCCAACACATTTCCGGACGTCGCATCCGCGCTGGTTGATGCCGAGCGCCGGGCGCAGTTCGAGGAAGAGGGCGCCCATTACGACTCGAGCTATTACCTGACCTTCGTTTACCTGCCGCCGGTGGAGGATGCGGCCAGGGCGGAGCGGCTTCTTTATGAAGGCAGCAGTCGCACGCCAAGTGCCGACGCGCGCGAGGTGCTCAGCGGCTTTGTCGACCGAACCGACCGCGTGCTGCAGCTTGTCGAGGGCTTCATGCCGGAATGCGCCTGGCTCGACGACGAGGCGACGCTGACTTACCTGCATTCGACGATCTCGATCAAACGGCATCGGGTTCGTGTGCCCGAGATCCCCATGTATCTCGACGCGCTGCTCGCTGACCAGCCCTTGACCGGTGGTCTCGAGCCGATGTTGGGCACAGCGTGCCTGCGCGTTCTGACCATCGTCGGATTTCCGACAGCGACCACGCCCGGAATTCTCGACGACCTCAATCGTCTCGCTTTTCCGTACCGCTGGTCGACCCGGGCGATCATGCTCGACAAGACGGATGCGACAAAGCTCCTGACGAGAATCCGGCGGCAGTGGTTCGCCAAGCGGAAGTCAATCGCCGCGATCCTGAAGGAGGTGATGACCAACGAGGCCTCCACGCTTCTCGATACCGACGCTCACAACAAGGCGATGGATGCGGACGCGGCGCTTCAGGAGCTTGGTTCGGACCAGATCGGAGAGGCCTTCGTGACGGCGAGCGTAACCGTTTGGGGCCGGGATGCGCGCTCGGCCGACGAGAGATTGCGGCTGGTCGAGAAGGTCATTCAGGGGCGCGACTTCACCTGCATGATCGAGACGGTGAATGCCGTCGAAGCGTGGCTCGGCAGCCTGCCTGGACATGTGTACGCCAACATCCGGCAGCCGCCCCTCTCGACCCTCAACCTTGCTCACATGATTCCGCTGTCGGCGGTGTGGTCCGGAGAGGCGCGTGATCATCATTTCAACGCTCCGCCCCTGTTCTTTGGCAAGACGGAAGGGGCAACCCCCTTCCGTTTCGCGCTTCACGTCGGCGACGTCGGACACACGCTTGTGGTTGGCCCGACCGGTGCCGGCAAGTCGGTGCTGCTGGCGCTGATGGCGCTCCAGTTCCGCCGCTATCCCCGGTCTCAGGTCTTCGCCTTTGATTTTGGAGGCTCAATCCGGGCGGCAGCCCTCGCGATGGGCGGCGATTGGCACGATCTTGGCGGTGCGCTGTCGCAAGACGCGTCCGAACCGGTCGCGTTGCAGCCATTAGCCTGGATCGACGACACGGCGGAACGGGCCTGGGCTACCGACTGGGTTGCCTCGATCCTTGCCCGCGAGAAGATCGAGATCACGCCGGAGGTGAAGGATCATTTATGGTCCGCGCTGACCTCGCTCGCGTCAGCGCGCCTCCCGGAGCGGACCCTGACAGGGCTGTCCGTTCTGCTCCAGTCGACGACCCTGAAACGCGCGTTGCAACCCTATTGCCTCGGTGGGCCCTATGGTCGCCTGCTCGATGCAGAATTCGAACGAATTGGCGAGGGAGCAGTCCAGGCGTTCGAGACCGAAGGACTGATTGGAACGGATGCGGCGCCCGCGGTGCTGGCCTATCTGTTCCACCGCATTGGCGACCGCCTCGATGGCAGGCCGACGCTGATGATCGTCGACGAAGGCTGGCTTGCGCTTGATGATACGGATTTTGCCGGCCAGCTCCGCGAATGGTTGAAGACGCTGCGCAAGAAGAATGCGTCTGTGGTTTTCGCCACACAGTCTTTGTCGGACATCGATGGATCTGACATTGCTCCTGCCATCATCGAGAGCTGCCCGACGCGATTGCTTCTGCCGAACGAGCGGGCGATCGAGCCTCAGATCAGCGCGATCTATCGCCGTTTTGGGCTCAACGATCGCCAGATCGAGCTCTTGAGCCGCGCGACGCCGAAACGGGACTACTACTGCCAATCCCGGCGCGGCAACCGCATGTTCGAGCTCGGGCTCGGCGAAGTCGCGCTCGCCTTTGCGGCTGCATCATCCAAGACAGACCAGGCCGCGATCGACCGATTGGTTACAGAGCACGGCCGCGAGGCCTTTGTGCCGGCCTGGCTCCAGCACCGCGGTGCGGGTTGGGCCGTGGACCTCATGTCCAATCTTGGCAATCTGGAGAAGTCGCAATGAGCCGTCGACGTCTCGGTCTGGTGATCAGCATCGTTGCTGCCTCTCTTCTGGCAACCACGCCTGGCAGGGCGCAATGGATCGTCTTTGATCCCAACAACTACGTCCAGAATGTCCTGACCGCAGCACGAGAGCTGCAGCAGATCAACAATCAGATTACCTCGTTGCAGAACGAGGCGCAAATGTTGATCAACCAGGCGAAGAACCTGGCAAGCCTGCCCTATTCCTCGCTGCAGCAGCTCCAGAGCTCCATTCAACGCACCCAGCAGCTGCTCAGCCAGGCCCAGCGCATCGGCTATGACGTGCAGCAGATCGACCGGGCCTTTGCCACCAGCTACGGACCGGCAACCGCCAGCCAATCCGATTCCGCGTTGATCGCAGGTGCGCAATCGCGCTGGCAGGACTCGGTCGCGGCGTTTCAGGACGCGCTTCGTGTGCAAGCCGGCGTTGTCGGAAATCTCGACACCAACCGCATTCAGACTTCGGCACTGGTAAATTCAAGCCAGGGTGCAAGCGGCGCCCTGCAGGCCACGCAAGCCGGCAACCAGATCCTCGCACTCCAGGCGCAGCAGCTTGCCGACATGACCGCCGCCGTGGCCGCGCAGGGCAGGGCTCAATCTCTGGAATCTGCGCGACGCGCCGCTGCTCAGGACCAGGCTCGCGAGCAGCTTCGGCGCTTTCTGACGAGCGGTCAGGGTTATCAATCCTCCAACGTGCAGATGTTTCATTGATGAGCGACCAAAAGGCCTTCCAAGCATTGTCGCTCGCCATCACGGTGGTTGGCGGAGCGGCACTCATCGTCGCATGCACGATCGAGCTACGCGGTCCGGACAAAGTCATGGGTCCGAAGCCATCGAGCGCAACAGCCCGCAGCCCCATGGAAGCCGATCTCACCCGCTGCCGCACCGTGACATCAGAGCATTCTGCGGCATATCAGGATTGCCAAAGGATCTGGGCGGAGAACCGGCGCCGGTTCTTCGGCCAAGGGGTGAGCTCGACCGGTCCCGCTGTCAACGATCGAGCCAGCTCGCCGTTGCTGTCAGCGCCGAAAGATCAGAGCCGAATGCCTCAAGGCGATCCTTCCGTCGCATCACCCGAGGGAGGTTATCAATGACGGGCACGGGAATTATCGATCAGTTCCTCGAGACCTTCACCCGCTATATCGACAATGGCTTTGGGCTTGTAGGCGGCGAGGTGGGTTATCTTGCGACAACGCTGGCTGCGATCGATATCACCCTGGCCGCCCTGTTCTGGAGCTGGGGCACGGATGAGGACATCGTCGCGCGGCTCGTCAAGAAAACCCTGTTCGTCGGTGTCTTCGCCTACCTGATCGGCAATTGGAATAATCTTGCCCGCATCGTCTTCGAAAGCTTCGCCGGTCTCGGATTGAAGGCCTCAGGTACGGGCCTTTCGGCAGGCGATTTCGTTCACCCTGGAAAAATTGCACAAGTCGGGCTCGATGCCGGCCGGCCGATCCTGGATTCGATCTCAAACCTGATGGGCTACATCAGCTTTTTTGAGAACTTTGTCCAGATCGTGGTCCTGCTGTTCGCCTGGGCCGTCGTCCTGCTCGCCTTCTTCATTCTGGCGATCCAGCTCTTCGTCACACTGATCGAGTTCAAGCTGACAACGCTGGCGGGGTTCGTGCTGCTTCCGTTCGGCCTGTTCGGCAAGACGGCGTTTGCGGCCGAACGCGTCCTTGGCAATGTCGTGTCGTCCGGCATCAAGGTGCTGGTGCTGGCCGTGATCGTCGGTATCGGCTCGACCTTGTTTTCCCAGTTCACCGCCGGCTTCAATGGCGGCCAGCCGACGATCGAAGACGCCATGACTCTGGTCTTGGCCGCGTTGTCCCTTCTGGGCCTTGGAATCTTTGGACCCGGAATCGCCAACGGACTGGTATCCGGTGGTCCCCAACTCGGTGCGGGCAGCGCGGTCGGTACGGGACTTGCGGCCGGCGGGATGGCTGCAGCCGGAGCTGGCCTGGCTGCCGGCGGCGTCGGCCTCGCCGGTGGAGCGATCGCAGGTGCGGCGCGGGGCGGCAGCGCGATCGCAAGCGGCGCGGCGGCCGCCTATCGGAGCGGCGGCATAGGTGGTGTTGCCGAGGCTGCTGCTTCAGCTTCTGTCAGTCCGCTCCGCAGCGCCTCCGCGGCGATCCATAGCGGCAGCCGGTCCACCAGCACCACCTCTGCCAGCTCGGACGAAGGTCCGCCGGATTGGGCGCAGCGGATGAAACGCGCGCAGACCATCAGCCATGGCGTTTCGGCGGCAACTCATGCCGTTCGGTCGGCAGACCATGGTGGAAGTGGCAGTTCGATCGATCTGTCTGACGGAGGGCGCTAGATGTCAAAGTGCCCGTTTGCCGAGAAGCCGCGCCAATGCGCCCACAGGACTGACCAGCCAGGTTCAAGCGCGCGCCCTGGTCGGCGCACCTGGCATGCTCCGGCTTGGCAAGCTCTGGTGCTGGTTTCTCAAGCCCTCTCGTTGAGCCTGACGCCCGCGCTTCTCTGGCAGGTCACGCATGACCCGTCCGCGTCAGTGAGAGCGCCACCGCACGTGAGCCAACAAGTGTTCGAGATGTCGGCGATGCAAGATCGGCCGGACGCTTTCCTGACGCTGCCTCTCATGCATTTGCTGCCTGACCTCCGGGGTTTGAGCTCAAGCGTTCGCAGACGGCAATGCAGGGCCTGCCGTGTCTCGCGCTGCCTCTGCGTGTTCAGACACCTCGTGCGCGTCGAGCAAGCGACGTGATTGCACCTCCGCCCGCGCCGGCTGGCGATCGAGCAAAATGTAAATCTCAATTCCATTTCTTGGGGAAATGACTGATGTTCAAGAGGTCTTCGGTTCACTACGGGCGAACGCCCGCGCCGGTGACGCCCTACCAGAAGGCGGCGCAAGCGTGGGACGAGCGCATCGGCTCGGCACGCGTGCAAGCCAGAAACTGGCGGCGGATGGCATTCAGCTGCCTGACGCTCTCGTGCGGCCTTGCAGGAGGGCTGGTCTGGCAATCCGGCCAAGGAACCATCACGCCGTGGGTCGTCGAAGTCGATCGTCTCGGCCAGGCCCAAAGAATAGCTCCCGCGACCACCGATTTCGAACCCAGCGATGCTCAGATTGCCTATCACTTGGCTCGCTTTATCGAGGACGTCCGCGGTTTGCCGGCAGACGGCATTGTCCTGCGCCAGAACTGGCTCAGGGCGTACGACTTCACCACCGACCGCGGGGCCGCCGCCCTGAACGAATACGCCAGGAGCAATGATCCATTCTCAAGGCTCGGAAAGACACAAGTCTCAGTCGAAGTCTCAAGCGTGATCCGCGCCTCAACGGAAAGCTTCCGCGTCGCCTGGGTTGAGCGCGGCTACGAGAACGGATCGCTTGGTTCAACGGAGCGCTGGACCGCCATTCTCACGATCGTCATCCAGGCCCCTCGCGATGCCGATCGGTTGCGCAAGAATCCTCTCGGCATCTACGTCAATGCAATCAGCTGGTCGAAGGAGCTCGGGCAATGAAGCCGCAATCCTCTCAAGTCCCGACTGGTCTCTCTCCAGGGTTATCGGGCAGGGCGGCCGTTTCAGTGCTCGCAGTCCTCGCCTGCATGCTCGGCGCCTGCTCGACCTATATCCCGCCCCAAATCACCTATGATTCCGACGTGCCGCCACTGCCGCCGCTACCAGCCGATGTCGATGATCGGAGCCGTCCACTCCACGTCCCGCCCGCCTGGAAGCCGGCGCTCGGCGGCAAATCGGGGGCAAAGGAGGAGGCCGAGCCGGTGGACAGGGTCGAAGCGGCCAATAGCGCAGCTCGCGTCCAGCCACGCAAACGCGGGTATTTCAACGCCGCGCAGATCTACAGCTTCAGTCCCGGTGCCCTGTACCAGGTCTACGCAGCGCCGGGTCAAATCACGGACATTGCGCTGGAGGAAGGCGAACAGCTGGTCGGGTCCGGCCCGCTCGCGGCCGGTGACACCGTGCGTTGGGTCGTCGGGGATACCGAGAACGGAAGCGGGGACGCCCGCCGCGTCCATGTCCTGGTGAAGCCGACGCGCGCCTCGATCGAGACGAACCTCGTCATCAACACGGATCGGCGCACCTATCTGATCGAGCTTCGCGCGCGCGAAAAGCCCTACATGCCGTTGGTTGCGTGGTACTACCCGCAAGATCGGCAGGGGAAAAGACAATCGGCACCTTTGACGCCTGCTTTGCCGGACATCACGCAGCGCAGGTTCCGTTACCGTATCGAAGGTGACAACGCTCCCTGGCGGCCCATTGCGGCCTACGATGATGGTCGCAAGGTCTACATCGAATTCCCGCAAGGCATCGTACAGGGCGAAATGCCGCCCCTGTTTGCCCTCGGTCCTGACGGCAAGACCGAGATCGTCAACTATCGGGCCTATGGCAATCTGCTGATTGTCGATCGGCTGTTCGCAGCCGCCGAACTCCGCCTGGGCGGAGAGCACCAGCAGAAGGTCAGAATTGTCCGGACCGACGGGAGCTCGACATGACCGACCGTCAGGATGAAGAACAACCGGCCGGCACGCAGCGGCCGTCTCAGGAGCAGACAGAGCCGTTTCGGCTCCGCCCAGAATACCCGCGCGTGACTCGCCTTTCGCGCAAGGTCCTGTTGACCGGAAGCTCGCTGGCAGTACTCCTTGTTGCCGGTGCGACCTTCTGGGCGCTGCAGAAAAATCAGGCACGCGGTCCCAGGCCAGAAGAGCTCTACAGCACGGACCATCACAATGTTGCGGAGAGTATCACTGCGCTTCCGCAGGATTACACGATGGTGCCACGCCAGGTGCCGCAGCTGGGCCCACCGCTTCCAGGCGACCTTGGCCGCCCGATCCTCGCTGCTCAGGGGAAGCCGGCCGGTCCCGCGACAGGTTCGGCCGATCAGGAGCGGCAGCGGGAGAACCAGGAGGCAGAGGCGGCGCGCATCAGCCGTCTCTTTGCTTCCACGAATACGCGAGAGGCCTCAAATCCGATAGGCGTCGGGCAAGCCGTTGATCGCGCGAACGTGGCTGCACCGACGCTCAACAACGAGGAGGGAGCTGCGCAGAATGCGCAGGACCGGAAGCTTGCGTTCGTGAATGCCGCCGTGGACAGGCGTACCACGAGTCCGGATCGAATCACGAAAGCTGCTTCACCTTATGTGGTGCAGGCAGGAACGGTCATTCCCGGAGCTCTGATCACGGGCATCCGCTCCGACCTGCCGGGACAGATCACGGCGCAGGTCACCGAGCACGTGTATGACACGCCGACGGGTCGGTTTCTGCTGATCCCGCAGGGTGCGCGTCTCATAGGGGTCTATGACAGCCAGATCAGCTTCGGCCAGTCACGTGTGTTGCTGGTCTGGACGCGGCTGATCATGCCCAACGGACGTTCCATTGTCCTCGAGCGGCAGCCCGGTGCGGATCCATCGGGGTATGCGGGGCTTGGAGACGAGGTCGACAACCACTGGGGCGAACTCTTCAAGGCAGCCGCACTTTCGACCTTCCTGGCCGTCGGCACAGAACTGGGAGCTGGCTCCGACACAAACAGCAACGATAGTGCGATCATTCAGGCGCTGCGACATGGTGCATCGGATTCGCTCAACCAAACTGGACAGCAAGTGGTCCGGCGCAGTCTCAACATCCAGCCCACACTCACTGTCCGGCCCGGGTTTCCGATCCGCGTCAACATCAACCGTGACCTCGTTCTGGAGCCATATAAAGGGTGATTGCACATGCCAAAACTCAAAATCGGCGCGATACCAGATGAAAAGCCCGTCAAGATCAGTCTTGATTTGCCGGCGTCCGTGCATCGCGATCTTGTTGCCTATGCCGAGACCCTTTCGCGTGAATCGAGCCAATCTGTAGAGGCCGCCAAGCTGATTGCGCCGATGCTGGCGCGGTTCATGGCCACCGATCGCGGTTTCAGAAAGCTTAGGCGTTCAAGTCATCCCTCTGCCGTTGAAGGCGGTGAAGGATAGCGTTCGGCCAACAGATCCAGGAAGCGCGTAAGCGCCGGGTTCTCATTGTCCTTTCGCCAGTACGCGTTAAAGCCCATACGGCTTGGTCCAGAACCGTCCTGGATTTCCCGATACACCACGCCGGTGAAGTTGGCCCCCACGTCAGCTTCAAGGACCAGACTTATTCCAAGCCCCAGGCTGACGAGACTCTTGATGATGCCTCGGCTGACATCATGCCGCTCGATCTTTGGCCGCCTCTCATTGGCAACCAGCTTTGAAACCAGCAGCTCTTTCAAATCGCTTCCCGGATCGCGTTGGCTTAGAAGAACTGTCTCGTTGTGAAGATCGGTCCAGTGGATAGCGTTGCGGGTGAGCAGAGGGTGATCCTTTGGAAGCACAATGAGAATGCGCTCGCTCCAAACCGGCAGCCTCTCCTGACCGGATAGCGTACGTCCTCCAGGAACGACGGCGACATCGATGGTGCCAATGCGAACAGAATCCATCAGACGCGTGCGCGGCTGTTCGGCTGTGGTGAGTGCGACCATGGGAGTTCGCGTCCTGAACTCCGCGAGGGTGGCTCGCAGATTGCCTGCAGATATCGAGGTGCAGAAACCCACGGAAAGGTGGCCCGCCTCGCCGCGGCCGCTCGAGCGGCCCGTTGCGACCAGCGTGTCGAGCTGCTCAAGGATCATTCGCGACATTTGCAGGACCGTTCGCCCGGCGGGCGTTGGCGCAACTCCGCCGGTCGAACGATCAAAGAGAGCCACTCCGACCAGGTGCTCAAACTGACTGATCGAGCGACTGAGCACCGAATGCTGCACGGCCAGGCATTCGGCCGCCTGTCGAAAACTTCCGCAGTCTGCCGCAGCAACCGCCGATCGCAGATGATGAAGACTGATATTGGTCGATTGAAAAGGGCGAGACATGTTTCTTGAGATCGCGATCGCTAATGGTTGGGAGGTTGAGCGGCTGAATGCGGCACCTCTACGCAGCTTTCAGCGCCGGCTCCCAGAGCACAGGTGAGCGGAGTGTTCCGGTGTCGCGGACCCGGGATAGTGCGGCCGCCGAAATCTCCAGATAGCCAGCGACTGCTTGGGTGTTTCCCAATACCCTTGCCTGGCCCGCTCGCCGCAGGGGCCACCCGGCGCGTCGCAAGATGCGCTCCATCCGGGCGTCGGTCACCGTGATAATTTCTGTGAGCCGCCTCGAAAGGCCGAATTCGATCATGCCGGCGAAGAGCTCGTAGGTCGCGCTGGTCAGCCCGCGCATCGTTCCGCGCGCTCCAGTGTCAACGTCCAGCGCAAAACGGCTGCTTTCCCAGACCGAGGGAATCGCCTTAAAGGGCTGTCCATCGAGCAGCACAGGGAAGGTATCGCGCAACATCGTCGGTCCGGTAGATGGAAGCAGCCGTACGCAGCCCTGAACGCTATAGTTGCTCGATCGCTGAATCAGATAGACGGGACCAAGTGCATCGAATTCATCGATTTCCATATCCCCGCTGGTCTGAACGTCCCATGCAAGTCGTTCCTTGAAAACCCGGTATCTAAGTCGGTGCATCTCACAAAGGTCTTCAGCAAAGGCTCCATAGAACTCCTGTGTGATGATCTGCATCATTGATTGTGCCTCCAAAGCCGCAAGGGCGGGTATTGAAGGGGAATTGTCGGCGAAGTGCAGCCTCCTCAGTTAAGGAGGGTGTGATACCGAAACCGACGCACGCATCCGGCGCCCCCGGAAACAGCCGGACCGTGCGGCACGAGCATATTTGGTCGGTCCTCGCCCGTAGCGTCGCCGAACAATCTCAGAGCACTATCGACGAGTTTTTACTGTCGGCCTATATGGAGTGGCTAGAACTCGGGAACGAGACCTAGAGTCTGAGGGGACTATCGAGGGTGAAACACACCATGTCAGAAATCTCATGGCGGCAGGATGGGGTCGATCCTGGCTGGTTCATCGCTGAAGGCATCGGATCAGTCCGAAGCACGGCCAGCTACGGACGATCAGGAGGCTGGTGGTTCCTTCCTGCCTGGTTGCCCGACATTGAAGAGAACGACATCGGACCATTCAGGACAAAAGCTTCAGCATTAAAAGAAGCCGAACGTCTGGCTGCCGCCCAAGTTCAAATCGCCGGGAATTAATCGCGGTTTAGCGGCACGGGGGTGATGCCGGAACATCGTTTACCCTCGTTAGCTCATCTTGGTCGGCAAGCTGATGGACTCAAGCCGCATGGCGACGCTCTGAAGGCGCCAATTCCAAGGTGGAAGTGCTAGATGCGTTTGGCGGGATGACCCGGCAGACGGGCCAGTATGTCTGCGAGCCAGGCCTGGGGATCGATGTCGTCGAGCTTGGCGGAAGCGATGACGGTGTAGATGGCCGCGGCGCGCCGGCCGCCCGCACCTAGGTCTTCCGGCGAGCGGCAACAAAACGCGCGACTGCCTGGATCGTCGATCGAACGCCCAGCTTGGCCTTGGCGTTGTCCAGGTGAAATGCGACCGTATGGTGAGAGATGCCCATGATGCGGCCAATCTCCCAGGAAGACTTGCCCTGCGCGGCCCAATTCAGACATTGGATTTCTCGCCGAGAAAGCGTGACACCATCAATCTGATCGCGGGCGCGCAGCTTACGTTGTGCATGTGCATGGAAAGTCGTTGCTATAAAGGGAAGTACACGAGCATGCCGGCGTACGGAACGTCCGAAGGACGCAGCTCGGTCGCTGGCGGCAAATGTGACCGCGGCAACAGCGACGCCGCTCTCGTGAATCGGAACGGTGAAGCCGCAGCGAATGCCAAATCGGGCGGCCTCCTCGAAAAGCTGACGCGCAGGCTCCGAATGTACTTCTGGCCCGAGACCAAGGCCCCATTCAAAGGCCTTGTCCCGGCGAAGGGATTGGATGATCACGGGATCGAACCGATGATACTGCTGCTGGACGTAATGCGAGGTCCAACTTGATGGATAGGTCGAAATCAGAAGCGGCATCGCACCTGGTTTGGAAGGCAGAACGAGGTAGGCGAAACAACACAGATCGAGCGCGGCAGCAGTTTCGGCCATCCCCAGCCTAAGGTCGTCGACATCGGTACTTTCGATGAGTTGATCGATGAAAGCTTGGAAAACGTAACGCATTGTCCTTCTCGCTGCAGGCACTCGAAAAATCACACGTTTGACTTTCGCCTCAATCGGCAAACTCAGATCGGGCTCTCACGTCTTAATCACTTCATGCCACACGGACAACGCCTGGATGCAATCAGGATAATGCGCAATTGCGGTGAAATCTGAGCGCTTGCCTCCAATGATGAGATCAAGTCGTACAAGGTCAAGTCGTGCTTGATATCTTGTGATTGTTTTGATGCGGCGGCCCATAGCCGCGCGATCGCAGTGGCAAACAGTTTCCGCTCGACACGAGAATTCGGTCCGGTCATCCGCCACTTACGGCTGCTCATCGACGATTGCCATGACGGTCTCGTTCGCTGCTTTGAAATCCTGCGTGATTGCACAAAGAATCGCGGAATTTCAGCGCGACTTGGCTCCACTTTCGCAAGTTTGCACCGCGATTCCCACTAGAAGGGGGCCGTCCAAGAGGAGATTCCAAATGAAGGTCGGTGTTCCCAAGGAGATCAAGACGCACGAATACCGCGTGGGCCTGACTCCTGGGGCTGTCCGCGAATATGTGGCCGCAGGCCACAGCGTGCTGATCGAGACCACGGCCGGTGCTGGCATCGGCGCAACAGACGAACAGTACCGCAAGGCTGGCGCGACGATTCTGGGGTCGGCTCACGATGTATTCGCATCGAGCGAGATGATCGTAAAGGTCAAGGAGCCCCAGCCTTCGGAATGGACCCAGCTGCGAGAGAACCAGATCCTCTTCACATATCTGCATCTGGCGCCGGACCCGGAGCAGGCTAAGGGCCTTATAAAGTCCGGATGTACCGCCATTGCCTACGAGACCGTGACTGGTCCGGCTGGCGGGCTTCCGCTGCTTGCGCCGATGAGCGAAGTTGCGGGCAGGCTTGCGATCGAAGCCGCGGGTGCGGCGCTGAGGCGGTACGCAGGCGGGCGGGGGTTATTGATCGGCGGCGTGCCCGGTGTGCAGCCGGCCCGTATCGTTGTGATCGGAGGCGGGGTTGTTGGTGCACATGCCGCTCGGATGGCGGCGGGATTGGGTGCCGAGGTCACGATCCTCGATCGTTCGATTCCCCGGCTTCGCGAACTGGACGAACTATTCGAGGGGCGCGTTCGCACCAGGTTCTCGACCATAGAAGCCGTCGAGGAGGAAGTATTTGCAGCGGACGTTGTCATCGGGGCGGTGCTCGTTCCCGGCGCCAGCGCGCCGAAGCTGGTCAGTCGCGGTATGTTGAGCTCGATGCGCAAGGGCTCCGTCATCGTGGACGTAGCTATCGATCAGGGCGGATGCTTCGAGACCTCGCGTCCGACGACGCATGCGGATCCAACCTACGAGGTGGACGGCGTCATTCATTACTGCGTCGCCAATATGCCCGGAGCTGTCCCGCTCACCTCAAGCCAGGCATTGAACAACGCCACGCTGCCCTTTGGTTTGACTCTCGCCAAGAAGGGATTCGCAGCCGTGCTCGAGAATCCACATCTGCGCGCAGGCCTCAATGTCTATCGGGGCCGGCTAACTTATAAGGCCGTGGCCGAGAGTCTCGGCCTACCCTTCTCACCGATCGAACAGGCCGCGGCCTGATCCCCAGAGGCTCCTTAGGGGGCGTTTTCCTCCCTCACTTGGGCCACTCCTTCGGGAGTGGCCCTTTTTTGAGGGAGGGATGGCACAACTCTACGCAAGACAGCCCTCCGAAGGCAAAGGTCACTCGTTCGAATCGTGTCGGGTGCGCCATTAAACAAGGGATTTTCGTGCGTTTGCCGGTTTAGGCGAAACTCGGTGTCACCAAAGTATCACCACGCGGCGACACCCCTTAAGGGATCACGTGGTCACTTGAGATGCGGTCCGCGCCCGCCCTGTCCGAGGTGGTCGGGCGCGAAATCCGGAATCATCAACGACGCGAATTGATCGAGGTTTCGTCGATCGCCCGTCGCCCGTCTTCATAAAGCGCGAGCCAGCGCGGATCGCCGCTCCCCACCCAACCCGGCTCGCGCGGGTTCGGCACGAGATGCGGCGAGATTTCATTGAGCGCCTGGGCACGGCGCGTGATTTCGATACAGCCGGGATAATACCGCTCGTGGCCCCGAAGCATTTCAGCGTGACCGCAGCAGGTCTTGAAGGTAGCGCTCGTTCTCGGGAACGCCTCCTTCCTGCGCCAGCGAGGGCGACGGCACGTGGGCCTCAGCGATGCAACTGGACTCGAGGCAGACATAGCACTTCTCCGATTTGAGGCGGGTTGGTGTGCGGCCGGCGGGCCGCTGGGCGTTTTTTTGCCGCAAGCCAACTTGGCCGTCCCGGCGGGAGTGGATGCATGGTTAAGCCTGCTATCCGAGTGCGGAAGAGCTAGAGCTCCGCCTGCCGCGACTTGCGAGGCAATAGTGACCGCCCTTGTGCAGCTATCCACGACCCGGCGCAGGCTCCGCAGCAAATCAGTGCATGCACCGCAGCGCGCGGCGAGGCGGGTTAACGCGCTGCAATTTGCTTTGGCTCGATCGGTGGCTCGAGACCATTTTCGTCAGCAAAGGGATGGTTCGGATCATCGCAGTCGCAGTCGCATCGGTGGCGGGCGATCGGCCCAAAGTGCTCCGCCAGCGCCAATCCAGCATCGGTTTTTCGGTTGTTTTTGGCCGCCTTGCTCCCTTGAATCGTGATTGTGAGAGCAAAATCCAAATGCGCTTTCTCACCGTTCTCCCCATCATTTGTCACGACGAGGATGTAACCCTCGTCTTGTAGAGGGAGATCACCATAGCGCGCTGTGCGGAAGCCGCAGTAATAGCGACGTTTAGGCCCTGGCGGCGGCGAACCCGACCTCTCGTTCTGTATGGCGGCGATCCCACAGCCAATTCTATGAACTTCCGTGTCTTCCGGAGCCATACGACGCAGCACACCTGATTGATGTGAAGCTCCGTCCGGAGCAGTTCGCTCGAACTGCCAGAGCAGCTCGTCAACGTGAACCCTGTCTCGAAAGAAACGGGGATAAATTACGCACCGTGAAATCTGATCGTCAGGCGCCAACTCGACGGGCATCTAAGAGCTCGAATTGAAATCAAGCAACTTAAACGTTTTGACATCGATCGAGTCAACTATTTTGATCCGCTTCTTCTCTCTCCGTACAACATATCCGAGCTCACCATCGGTTATCGTGATCGCGTATGTTGTGCCTCCCAGCGACCAAAGCATAACCACGGCCTCGGAGCCGTTCGATGTGACCATCGGAGGCGCGTAGTTGTGGCGCTCAAGTTCTTTCAACACTTGCAGCGCGGTACCCACAGCGCCTTGCTCAACCGGTTCGTAACCTCCTTCGCCGCGCTCCAGCTCCTGCAGATGAGCTTCAATCTCCCGATAATACCCGGTTGGGGCACGAGGAGCGGCATCCGTTGAACTCTCAGATACCCTGCGGCCATCGGTGCGAACATAGAGCATCGGTATAGCGTTGGCGCTGCTGTCAGCAGAGTGGATCAATCGTCGATGAACAATCCGATCGCTTTGATACTGCTCCCATCGGCCGTGAGGCCAAGATGATCCGGCGTGGTACACGTCCTGAGCTGACGACGGTGTGCTGCTTTGATTTAGCGACAGCGAATCCTTCGGAGCATCCGTCGAGGAGGTTGTGTTTAGGAACGCTGTGATCATTCGAAAGCTTTTCTGCCAAGCGCGGAAATTGAAATGATAGAGTCAGCCAATTCGGATAAAATTTCGGGCGCTTGCGCTGGATCGAAGGTTGAGGTCTGTAATGTGTTGAGGTCGATCTTCCAACTCACAGCGTCTACAGCTTGAAATAGCTGAGGCGTCGCTCCACTCTGGGCAACGTTAAATCTAAGAAGTTGCATCTGACTTTGTGACCAGGTGCAGATCCTATTAATCATCACCGAAGGAACACATTTCAATGAATCGCGCACGTTGAACTGATAAATTGCATCAGACGCTTCGCGCGGAAACGACGCTTCGGATGCTTCTGTGATTATAGACGTCGCATTTCCCTCTGTTTTGGCAAGAAGGGAGAGAACTATCGCCAATCTTACTGGCCTGACCTTGGTGCTCAGCTTTGCAGCATAACCGGACACTTGCTTTACCGATTTTCCAAAATCCTCAAGAACAGGAATTTCGGTCGAAGGTGGCGATTCAACGGGGGTTACGTTGACTACAGAGTCAGGCGATTGCATCAAAACGTCGATACGCCCGATTTGCGAGGCGACCGTTACGTTGACACCATCCCTTACGCCAGCTGCGGTGGTTTGGGCGGCGGGGTTCTGAGCGAGCCGATTGAAACTGTCTGGGCTTTCAGAGCCGAACAACTCCATCCACAGCGATAGCGCATCCGGCTGTGGCACTCCTGGCTGCGAAAAGATCACAGCCTGAACTAAATCCGCCTGCCACAGCATAAAACACCCGTTCGAAGATTGTACCCTTCCGGGTAGCATATACGAGTTAAGACGCTTTGAAACGGCTTCCCGGCAGCAATAGGGCGAGCCGTTCGGCTATATCCAACAACATCTGGGGTTAAGCGCTGCCTCGACCGACTACATAGGCTGGTGCACATCGATCCAAGCTATAGCCGCGCCAGTGAGCGCCCGCAACCACCCATGGTTGTAACGTGGGGTTAACCACCTCGGCCATCTAGATGCCAAGGCTTCCGGTAGCTGCGACGGCATGCTCTCCGCACGCACTCCCACGGTACGCATACGACGAAGGCCGCCTGATTGACACATGCGCGCGAGCGCGGCGAGTTCTACGATGGCGTTGCGTGAAGGTCAGGCGGCTTGCTGATCGGCGGACTTGCCGGCTTGGTGCAGGAGCTTCCATTCCCAGGGCAGCAGTTCGCGCAGCCGCGACGCGGGAAGATCGGCGATCCGGGCGAGGACGTCGGCGAGCCAGGCCTTTGGATCGACGTCGTTGAGGCGGCAAGTCGTGATCATCGTCAGCATGATCGCGGCACGGTCGGCGCCACGTTGGCTACCAGCGAAGGTCCAGTTGCGCCTTCCCAAGGCAATGCCTCTCAATGCACGCTCAGCGCAATTGTTGGTCAAGCAGATCCTGCCATCGTCGAGGAAGCGGACGAAGTCGTCCCAGCGCTTGAGCATGTAGTTCATGGGCTTCAGGACCTCGGCGGAGCGCGAGAGGCTTTCTCGCTCGCGGAGCAGCCAGTCATGCATGTCGTCGAGCAGCGGCTTGCTCCGCTCCTGGCGCACGGCACGCCGCTCGTCGGCACTACGGCCGTTGATGGCGCGCTCGATCTCGAACAACGCATCCAGACGCCTGACCGCCTCCAGCGCGATCGGGGAGACCGGTTTGCCCTTGCGGCCTTCCCGGGCGGCTTTCTCGATGTCAGCCAGCTCGAAGAATCCCCGCCGCGCATGGGCCAGGCAAAATGCCGGCGTGATCGGCATTGCTTTCCTTTTTGGGTCGAACAACGGCTCGAAGCCGCCATAGCAATCCGCCTGCAGAATGCCGGCGAAGGCGGCCAGATGCTTCTGAGGATGTTCGCCCCGTCGGTTGCCCGAGGCATAATAGACCGCCGCCGGCGGCGCAGGCCCGGCGAACGGCCGGTCATCCCGCACATAGGTCCAGATCCGGCCGGTCGTGCACTTGCCCTTCGCCAGGATGCGGATGGTGGTGTCGTCGCCATGAAGGCGCTCGGCCGCGAGTACATGATGCTCGATCAGCTGGAACAGCGGCATGACGGCGAAGGTTCCGTGGCCGACCTGGTCGGCCAGCGTCGACAGCGGCAGGTCGATCCGTTCAGCCTTGAAGCGCACGCTCTGGCGATTGAGCGGGATATGCATGCCGAACTTGTCGAACAGCATTGTCGCCAGCAATTGCGGACCGATGAAGCCGCGCGGCGTGGCATGGAACGGTGCCGGCGGCTGGCTGATCTTCTCGCAATCGCGGCAGGTGAACTTCTCGCGTACCGTCTCGATCACCTTGAAGCGACGCGGGATCTCCTCCAGCGTCTTGGTCACATCCTCTCCGACCTTCGCCAGCCGAGATCCACCGCAGCAGGCGCAGCTCGTTGGAGCCTCAATGACGACGCGCTCGTGTTCGATGTCGTCCGGCCATGGCTGGCGAACCGGCCGCTTGCGCATGAAGAGGCGAACGTTCTGCGTCTTCGCTGCTGCGGCCTGCGCGGCAAGCTCATTCTCGGTCGCCGTGGTGGCGAGTTCTTCGAGCTCCAATTCCAACTGCTCGAGTAAACGCGCCGTGCGCTCGGAGCGCTGCCCGTGCAGTTCGCGTTTGAGCTTCTCGATCCGTAGCTCAAGATGAGCGATCAGCACCTCGCTGTGCGACAGCTCCGCCCGCGCGTTGGCGGCATCCGCGACTGCCACGTCGCGTTCAGCCTGCAACGCCTCGCGCTCGGCCAGCAGAGCAAGGTAGGCTCTCGTGAGATCCGAAGGAAGGTCGTCCGGCTTCGATGTCATGACGCCATTGAATCAGATCGAGCATCAGATTCAAACCCAAAACGATTATCCGACCCGCGTCGGCCGCTGGGTTTCTTGCGGATTGCGCCAATCGATCCCGGACAGCAGATAGCTCAACTGCGCCAGCGAGATCGTTACCGCTTCACCGGCAACCGATGGCCAGATAAACTTTCCTCTCTCGATTTTTTTGTGAACAAGCAGGCTCCCTGACCATCGTGCCAGATCACCTTCACAAGATCGCTGCGGCGACCGCGGAAGACAAACAAATGACCGCTGAGCGGTTCTTTGTGCAGCACCTCCTGCACTTGGAGGGCCAGCGACGGAAAGCCTCTGCGCATATCCGTGTAGCCTGTCGCCAGCCACACTCGCACATTCCCTGGCACAGCAATCATCGGCGTCCAAGCACATCGAGGACCCGCGCCAGCGCCTCCGGATCGACGTGTGCATCCACCCGGATGCACCGTCGGTTGCCGAGATCGATCTCTATCAATCCAGTACGTGCGGCTGCCGCCGAGCGAACTCGGCCATCAACCGTAGGCAAAAGCTTCGCAGTTTCTTCAGTCGAGGCCGCTACGGCGGCGATCTGCACCGGCGTAAAAGATGGTACAATTTGTTCCGATGTCCGTGCTTGTCGACGCCAGGTAAACACCAGGCTGGCCGCTACTCCGTTGCGCCGCGCAACCTCAGTTACCTTCGCGCCCGGTGCCAGCGTCTCCTCGACAATCCGTGCCTTGTCGTCCTGCGACCAACGCCGCCGCCGCTCCAGCCCGCCCAAAACCTCGACCCGCATCGCCTGATGACCTTAAAGCTAGACTTAAGGTCACACGCTTCGCGAATTACCAACCCTCACGCAAGACGGCCCCCATCGGAGGCGTACCTCCCACGTGGGGGAAAGCGGAAAGAAATCATCACCCCTCCCGCAATCCGCTGTTCGGTCAGAGCACCCTCATGATGTAGTTGCAGACGATCGATATTTATCTGCCACCACTTTGCGAAACTTCAATCAGACGCTCATGCGCGAGCCCGCGCCTCGGCCCTGGCAGTGCACTCGACAACCCAAGCACCGCACGAGGATCGGCATCGCCACGACGGACAACGGGAAAGCTCGCCGTCTGGATTAGAGCCTCATCCTCCCGTTCAAGCTCAACCAACTCGGTCAAGACGGCTTTGAAGCGATTCGCGCGGTCCGCGTCCGTCAACCCCTCACCCTTGATGTTCACGACCGATCGAGCGAACGAAGCCGAGCGTCTGGATAGAGCGGTGCCCCAGGCTGCTATTTCACACACCCATCATCGCTGATGCGAGCGCCGTGCGTCGGCATCAGGCCTGAAGACGTGTACCACTTCGCACTCGAGCGTCATCGGTTGCGGCGAGATCGAGTTGCGGCCGAGACCGTCATAGCGATCCGGCAGCTGGCTCGATGCTCGCCCAGGAAGCCTCCGTCAGACGTAGGAAGTTCATAAGAAGCACGTGCCCTTGTTCCGTAAGTATCGATTCCGGGTGGAACTGCAGACCAAATGTTGGTTGGAAATGATGTGCGAGCGCCATGATCTCGCCCTCATCCGAACGCGCCGTCACCGTGAGATACGGCGCGGATGCCTCATTCAGCTCAACAACAAGAGAATGGTAGCGCCCGACGCGAAGTTGGGATGGGAGCTTCTCGAACAGCCCTCGACCATCATGCGTGACATACGAGGACCGACCGTGCATAGGGCGACGTGCACGCGCGACGCCTCCGCCGAAAACGGTTCCGATACACTGGTGTCCGAGGCAAATTCCGAGAATTGGAACGCGACCTGAAAGCTCGCGAACGACGGCCGTGGATATTCCGGCCTCAAGTGGAGTGCACGGACCCGGTGAGATGACCACTGCGCGCGGCTTCAAGCCAACAAGGTCCCTGACGCTGATCTCGTCGTTCCGGACCACCTGCGTTGCCTCACCAAGATTGCGGAAATAGCGGGCAATGTTGAAGACGAAGGAATCGTAGTTGTCGATGATGACAATCAAACTGCACCGGATCGTTCAGCACGAAACGCATCGAAGATGCGCTTCGCCTTGGCCAGCGTCTCCTCGTATTCGGCCTCTGGGTCCGACATCGCCGTTATCCCGCTGCCTGCATGAAAGACAGCCACATCACCGTCGATCGTTACAGTGCGAATCGCAATGTTTGTGTCCATGTGCCCGTTAAAGCCGATAAAGCCGATCGCCCCGCAATAGAGCTCGCGTGCCACACGCTCGATTTCCGCTATGATTTCCATCGAGCGCACCTTTGGCGCTCCGGTAATGGAGCCGCCGGGAAAGCAAGCGCGAAGTAAGGTAACGGCGTCCTGGTCTCCTGCAAGTTCACCCGTAACGACCGACACGAGGTGGTGCACCGAGGCATAGGATTCGAGGTCGCACAGCGCTGGAACTTCGATCGAACGCGCAGTGCAGACACGTGACAGATCGTTGCGTAGGAGGTCGACGATCATGACGTTCTCGGCGCGGTCCTTTTCAGACGCAACGAGGATTTCACCTCGGCGTTGGTCTTCCTTCCAATCAGCGGAACGCGCGATCGTGCCCTTGATGGGGCGTGTTTCGACCCGGCCTCCACCGAGCTTCAGGAAACGCTCCGGCGAGCTCGATGCGACGGTCAGCTTGCCATAGCGCAGAAGCGCCCCAAAAGGTGCGGGGTTCGATGATCGTAGCTGGCTGTAGAAGGTGAGGGGGTCGAAGGAAGTCGCCACCCTGGCGCTGAAGCGCTGCGCAATGTTGGCTTGGAAGACGTCTCCGGCCAGAATCAAGCCGACGACGCGCTTGACCGCCGCAACATAGTCCTCGCGGCTGAAGTTCGAATGCCAGGCGCCCACGCTGCCGGAGGATGTATCCCGCGGCGTCTCTGGGTTGGCAAGCAGTGCTGCAAATTCGTCGGCTCGACGGCGTGCACGCTCTACGCGCCGTACAGGATCCTGCTCCGGCCACCCTGTGGAAATGATCCAGCATTTGTTGTGCCGGTGGTCATAGCTCACGACTACATCATAGAAATGCAGGAGCGATTGGGGCAATCCCTGCCCGGGAATTGCGGGCGTCGGCAAGTGCTCTAACGTCCTGTTCAGATCGTAAGCAAGGAAGCCGGCTGCGCCTCCCTGGAACGGGGGGAGATCGGAGCGATGCTCTTGCAAATAGTTGGCGAGAAGGGCGCGAAGAGCTTCCCACGGGTCGCCCTCAAGAGGCTCTCCGTTCCAACGCGCCTGTCCGTCCGCGACCATAAAGGTACTGAACGGATCGCAGCTCAGATATGAATAGCGGCCGAGCAATTCATGCTTGGCCGCGCTATCGAGAAACGTAAGCTGCGGGCGATGAGCCAGACATCGCATCGCCATGACGGGTTCGATCCACGGCAGCTCGCGGACGTGCACTGGGCTGTCAGTCACCGATGACTTGCCTGCTGTGAGATGTGTTCAGATTGTGATCCCGAGCCGACCGAGAGCTGGTCTGGGACCCGGGGACCCTTGAGGCCGATTGTCAGGTTAGCCCCCGCCAGTCGGCTCGAGGCGCCGAGCAACTTGACCTGTTGCAGCCGTTGAGGCCAAGCGCGCATCCGTTGATACGGTGTAATCGGCCGCAAACCGCAGCTCGCGGAGCGGTCGCACCCGGCTAATCGATTCCTGGTATAGGTCGTGAGCCCTGTAGGCTGCGAGTTCCCTCTCATTGTCGAACTCACCGTAGACCACTACGTCGATATCGTTGCCGAACTGGTCGGTCTTGCGATTGCGACCAACCTCGAGCAGGCGTGCATGTGGGATTGTGGTGAGAACTGACAGGCCTTCGATCATTTCGTCGATCTGGGCCTTATCCTTGGCGGTAAACAAAACGATGTGACGAATCATGATGGACCTGGGGTGATAGGGAAGTAGGCGCATAACTATCTTGGCCTTGAGCGCGCTGCAACATTACCGCAGCGGGTCGCAATCGCCGCAACGGCCTTGCTGCTGGACCTTCTGCTAGTGCTCAAGCCCGCGCCATTTGCGGCCCGTGGCCGCGGTCCAGGCCAGAGGCCAGCGCGCGCGCTCCAGATCCCGCGACGTGAGCCGCGGGCACTTAGGCGGTCATCGTTGCCTCGGTGTCAGGTGCAACCGCCCTCAAACCCAGCCACATGCCATCGGTCTTGCAGTTCTTCTTGTTGGGATCTCCATAGACAAAGGTGCCCCGTGAATTCGTCGTTCGTCCATGCGCGTAGCGGTGGTCAACAGCACAACCCGGCTCTCCCGGGAGGCAGTAGCCGCTCATGAGGTGCGACCCACATCGGCTTTTTGACGCGGTTGATGGTCGAGGCACGTGAGCGCTCCAGCTTTGTCAAGACGGCATCGCGATCGGGCCGACCACGACCTGCGCGACCGCTCGAGACATCATCCTCTATAGGCCCGTCACGCGCAGCCACTCTAGGGGGTGCAGAAGCACCTTTGGGCGACCGATTTACGATCGGGCTGAGCTGGTCGGATGTCAGCCGATCGTCCCTCTGCGGTAAGGCCGCTATGCCGGACCAATAGTCGATTTCTGCGATGAATTTCTGCGCTAAATAGAGAAACGTCGCATGACGTATGCGCTGCCAGGACGGAGATTGGCGAATTTCTTCTAGAACAAAGAGATAAACTTTGCGCTTATCGACGGTGCCCGATCGAACGGTGGGCAGGTCAAGGTCAAAGCAACGAGTGCAGGCGGAAATGGATGCCGAAGCGCGACGCGGATTGAGCTACGTCGCGCCCCGCCGCTCGTCGCAAGCCTGAGCCCTCCAACGCGCAATGGGAGATGCAGGAATTGGAGACGGACATGTCCAAAGACCATCAAAAACTTCAGCGCAACACCGTCAAACGGTGCGCCATTTGCGCCGGAAAGTGTGGCCTTATTCGTTACTACTCTTCGCGAACCGCCCTCTGCTCAAAGAGGTGCGTTGAACACTTCAAGTCCCGTTGCGAAGCGGACAGCAATTGGTTGCGGCAATTACCCGCCGCCTGAGCGGTCATCGGCGGCAGAGACGGCACCCGATTCGGAGGACGCGTCTCCTACTGCGGTCCGGAGTGCCGCATGTTTACTGCGGCGCCGAAATCGTTGACGTCGAACAGCGCGCGACAATCTCGCGAGCTGCGCACCGACCGCAGGGAAGGCGTGAATCTCCATCATGAAGTTTGTATTGGTCAATCACAGGGCCCCGCTCAACAGGGCGGTCTGCACCGCGTGCGCGGAAGTTCTCGGTACCGGATACCTGCGGGACGTGTCGACGCAGAGGCCGTACTGTGGTTACGATTGCTACCTTCGCTACGAAGCCAGGAGCCTGCTGATGCCCTGGCTGAAAACGTCATGTGCCGAAGCGGATGCCTCGAAGCGTCACGCCTCGCCGCTCGAACTCATGACGTCGTTTGCCGCAGCATCCTACTGGTGTTCGATCTCACTTGCAGCCTTGCGGGTGGGGGAGCTCATGGCCGTAGAGGTGTCCAACACTGTGCGTGAGGGCACATGGACGTTTGGTTCACCCCCGTGGCGCGGCTACGGAGGCGGCCCCAGCCCGCCGCAATGAGGTCCGCTGAGCTTGATGCGTCGATACAGATACCAAGAAGCAGCTCCGTTATTGCAAGCTGGTTTCAGGAATACCAAAAATGGCGGAGCATAGCTTCTGGCGCTTCTCGCGAACGTTGCATCGCGCGATCAATGACCGGCATTTTGAGGACATCGAGGCCCTCCTCGACGAAGAGGTCGACTGGGCGCTCTATGGTCCGATCGACATGTTTCCATTTCTCGGCGCTCGGCATGGCAAGCACGCCGTGCTCGACGTCATCCGGGAGATCTCTGACAATGTCCAGATTCGCCGTTTCGACCGCGAGAGGACTATGCTCGGCGTCGATTCCGCAGCCTCCATGCTGCGCTGTTCCCTGGCGGCGCGCAAATCCGACAAGTCCATCTCGCTGCGCGCGGCGCAGTTCGCTCAGTTCAAGGCCGGCGGCCTCATCAGCATGCGTGTGCTCGTCGACACCTTTGATCTCGTCGAGCAAGCACTTGGCCGGAAAATTCATCTCCCGAAGATGACAAACTGAGATGAGGGGCGCCAGCGGGTCTCTCCCTCTCGTGGGGTCGACGATGGCGCGTGCGCGATGCTTACGCCGGACGCGATCGCGTCTTCAGGGTGATGACGGCGATCGGCGTCAACGTCGAGAACTTCGTAAACGGACCGGAAGCCTCTTCCGGTCAGGAGGCGGGAAGGGCGAGGCGCTCAATGGTTTGAATGTGACGCGCGAGCAGGGTGCAGGCTTGATCGACGTTGCGGGCTCGCAGTGCCTGCAGAATCAGCCGGTGATCCTGATTGGACCGCGGTCGCCAGCCGGCACTTCGCGCCATTGCAAACACCAGCCGCGAATTTGCAAGCTGCAGTCCATCGAGACTAGCGAGCAGGCGCGGCATTGCGCAGGGCGAAACCAGCGCGTGGTGAAAGGCGCGGTTGGCCATTTCAAAATCCTCAATTGTCTCGGCATTATCTCCTTCAATAAGGGCGAGCTCGATCCCCGCCAGATGAGCCGCTGTAAGCTTTGGAGCCGCATTGCGCAATGCGACCACTTCGAGCGCGGCGCGCATCTCGGCGATCTCCCTCACCGACTTGGTGTCGAGAGGAGCAACCCGCACGCCGCGACGGGGCCGAGCTACGACAAGGTGCTGGGCTTCCAGCTGCCGAAAGGCCTCGCGGACCGGAACGTGACTGGAATTGAATTGCCGCGCGACATGATCCTGCCGGAGTGGAGCGTCTGGCTGCAGCGCGCCGCTGATAATGCGTTCGCCGATCGAGTCGGCGATGCGGCCGGCAACCGTCGTGTTCTCGTCCATCACCATAGATTATCTACCAGAAAAACGAATGCGCTCACTTAGGACATCCTCTAGCATTGGTCGAGGGTAGTTATCATAGATAATCTCTCGCTTAATCTATGACTGATCGTGAATGGGGGGCGTGGCTCTGATGGTTGCTGCTGTGGACGTGAAGCGAAGCGATGGAGCCAACAGCCCGCAGCTCCGCGGAGACTGGACGCGCGCCGAGGTTGAAGTGCTCTATGGCCTGCCGTTTGCCGAGTTGATGTTTCAGGCGCAGAGCGTTCATCGGGCCAACTTCAATCCAAACCACGTCGAAACCGCAAGCCTGCTCAGCATCAAGACCGGCGGCTGTCCGGAGGACTGCGGCTACTGCTCGCAGAGCGCGCATTACGATACCGGGCTGAAAGCCACCCGCCTGATGAATCGAGCCGATGTGGTCGCGGCCGCGCAACGTGCCAAGGACGCTGGAGCGACCCGCTTCTGCATGGCCGCGGCTTGGCGCAGTCCAAAAGACCGCGATCTTGATCAGGTCTGCGACATGGTCGGTGCGGTCAAGGGTCTCGGCATGGAGACCTGCGTCACGCTCGGGATGCTGACGCCGAAGCAGACTGCGCGGCTCTCAGAGGCCGGTCTCGACTTCTATAACCACAACGTCGATACCTCGGCGCAGTTCTACGGCAAGATCATCACCACGCGCACCTTACAGGACCGGATCGCCACACTTGCACATGTGCGCGAGGTGGGCATCAAGGTCTGCTGCGGCGGCATTATCGGCATGGGCGAGCTCGTCGAGGATCGCCTCGCCATGCTCGTCCTGCTTGCCAACCTACCCAGCCATCCGGAAAGCGTTCCGATCAACCTGTGGAACGAGGTCAAGGGCGTGCCGGTGAATGACACCGCAGAGCGCCCAGACCCCATCGCGCTGGTGCGTCTGGTCGCGACGACCCGCATCATGATGCCCAAGAGCGTGGTGCGGTTGTCCGCTGGACGTCAATACATGAGCGATGAACTGCAGGCGCTGTGCTTCCTAGCGGGCGCAAATTCGATCTTCATCGGCGATGTGCTGTTGACCACCAAAAACTCGAAAGCCGACCGCGACACGAATTTGCTGGCCCGGCTCGGCATCACGTCCCGACTCAACGAACACAGCAGCGCGCATGCTGCGCGCCAATTCCATCGAAGGTGACCAATGCAGATTACGCTGATGAAGGGCAAAATCCACAACGCCTCCGTGACTGAAGCCGATCTGCACTATGAAGGCTCGATTTCGATTGACCATGCGTTGTTGGACGCTGCGGGGTTCTTGATTAACGAACGCGTCGAAATCTACAACATCGACACCGGAGGGCGCTTTGCCACCTATGTGATCGAGGCGCCCCGGGGGTCCGGCATAATAGGGCTGAATGGTGCGGCCGCGCGACTTGCGATGCCTGGAGATAGGGTCATCATTGTTGCGTATGCCTCCTTCGATGAGGCGGAAGCAAAAGCGTTCGAGCCGCGCGTCGTGCTGGTCGACCGAGAAAACCGCATCCGGTCAGGTTGAAAACCAAAAGATCGGTCTTGGAGCCATTGTCCTTGGCGACCAATGGAAGTTCGCGCAACGATCCTAACAGCGAAGAATGAACTCAATCCATATGCCTAAAGTTGTCGACTATGCCGCGGCCTTGCGTGCGCTGAAAGAAGACGATCAGCTGCGCAAACTTAAGCCGCGCGCAGGTATCGATTTCGTATCGAACGACTATCTCGCGCTCGCGTGCGCGCCGCGTATGAAAAAGGCTGTTGTGGCGGCGCTCGAGGCTGACACACCGATCGGAGCGGGTGGGTCGCGGCTTCTGCGCGGCAATTGCGAGGAGCACGAACGTCTCGAAGCAGAAGCGGCACAGTTCTTTGGAGCCGAGACGGCGCTCTTCTTCAGCGGCGGGTATGTCGCAAATTTTGCTGTTTTGACAACGTTGCCGCAGCGCGGCGATCTACTCGTTCTGGATGCTCTCGTGCACGCGAGCATCCACGAAGGCGCGCGGGCTGGCCGGGCCGACTTTCGCATAAGCGCCCATAACGAGCCTCAGTCGGTCGAAAACACAATCCGCGACTGGCGCGCCCAGGGCGGAATGGGCCGGGTCTGGATCGTGGTTGAAAGTCTCTACAGCATGGATGGCGACTTCGCGCCGCTCGAAGACCTCGTCGCTATCGCGGACCGGCACGACGGGTTCCTGATGGTCGATGAGGCCCATGCCACAGGCGTCTACGGGGAGCTGGGACGAGGACTCGCCGCCTCCTACGAGGGGCGAGGAAATCTGTTGGTCGTTCATACCTGCGGCAAGGCGCTGGGCGCTGCAGGCGCGCTGGTCACGGCGTCAACGGCCATGCGCGACTTCATGGTCAATCGCTGCCGCCCGTTTATCTTCGCCACAGCGCCCTCACCATTGATGGCCGTTGCCGTGCGGGAGGCCCTGTTAATCCTGCAGCAGGAACCCGAGCGGCAGCTGCGTCTGGCCAAGCTTGTCGCGTTCACGCATCGGGAGATCGGCGTGCGCGGCGGGCAAATTCCTTCGGCCTCGCAGATCGTGCCCTATATCGTTGGCGACAACGGGCGGGCGATGCGGCTCGCATCGAGACTGCAGGCTCGCGGTTTCGATATCCGCGGAATCCGGCCGCCAACCGTTCCCGCGGGCACGGCCCGTTTGCGAATTTCACTGACACTCAACGTCGGGGAGGATGACGTGCGTGCAATGCTCGATGCGCTGTTCGAGGAGACGAGAGGTGAAGCCCGATGAGCCAGCAGATCGTCGTGACAGGCACAGATACCGGGATCGGAAAGACGGTCTTTTCCGCGGGCCTCGCGAATCTCCTCGGCGCGAACTATTGGAAGCCGATTCAGGCCGGCCTCGAGGGAGAGACCGATACTGAGGTCGTAACCCGGCTGGGCAGTATCTCAGCCGATCGGATCGTGCCGGAGGTTTACCGCCTTCGGACGTCCGCTTCTCCGCACTATTCCGCCGAAATCGACGGAGTTCGCATCGACGCGGATTCGCTCCATGTGCCGCAGACCGGCGAGCGACCGCTCGTGATCGAGGGTGCCGGCGGGCTCATGGTGCCACTGAACGGCAGTACACTTTATATTGACATCTTCGAGCGTTGGCGGCTCCCCGTCCTGCTTTGCGCCAGCACGCGACTAGGGACGATCAATCACTCGCTGCTCTCGATCGAGGCTCTGCGAAAACGCCAGATCCATATTCTTGGGATAGCATTCATTGGCGAAAGAAATGCAGAATCTCAGAGTGCAATTCGTGAGATGGGTCGGGTGCGTTGGTTGGGGCGATTGCCCTGGCTTTCGCCCCTCACACCAGACACGCTGCAGGACGAGTTCAAGAGCTCGTTCCGAGCCGATGATTTCAGGCCATGATGCCAATCAACATGACCTCAATCCAAGAAGTCGTCGATCTGGCATCGGTTCACGCAACACGCGCTTCTGGATGACATCACCAAGCTTACGGTCTCAAAAAAGGTTGGTTTGAGTCTCGGCTCATGGTCATAGACCCTGCTAATGGTGAAGCTCGTCGTGTCCCCTTCAATCCGCCGCTCGAAGCAAGATACATGTCGGTGGACGGCTGCTTCGCGGGCAACTGCCTCGTTCTGAACACGGGCGAGGATGGCGCTCTACTGGAGAATATTCCGCCAACGCTGGATTAGTTCTTTTTGATCTTCACTTCAGCGGCAAGGCCGGTTTTCCGACGATGCAAGAGAGTATGGGTTCGGGGCAGCAACATGAATGTCGATTATCAGCGCTAGCTTCGCAAGGCATATGTAGAAAGCAAGTAGAGGAGCAACAATGCGCCGCGGCTACGACGACCAGATCAATGCCTTTATTGCGGAAGCAATGAATGAGCACGATTTGCGAGAGCGATCGGGTGTGCGTTGGCGAGGGCGAGTGCCCGGGCTGGGTCCTCTTATTGCAAACACGCCACAGCCTGCGTTTAAGGCCTCATTCCGTGCTGATGATTTCAGGTCATGACACCAAAGAAGAGGTCGGCGATCTGGCATCCGTTCACGCAACACGCGCTTCAGGGCGAGATGACAAAGGTTCTGCGTGGCGACGGTGCTTATCTCTACACCGCGGATGATCGCCGTATCATCGATGCAATCTCATCCTGGTGGGTCGTGACCCACGGTCATTGCCAACCGCACATTGTCCGCGCGATTCAGGAGCAGGCGGGCAAGCTCAACCAGATCATCTTTGCCGGCTATACCCACGATCCGGCTGAGGAGATTGCGGCGCTACTCTTGACGCTCGCGCCCCGTGGGCTCGACCATGTCTTCTTCTCCGACAGCGGCTCTACCAGCGTGGAAGTCGCCTTGAAAATGGCAATCGGCTATTGGAATAATATCGGCGAGCCGCGGACACGCATTGTCGTGATGCAACATTCCTATCACGGCGATACAATTGGGGCGATGTCGGTGGGGGCCCGGGGCGTGTTCAATGACGCATACGGGTCCTTGCTATTCGACGTTACGGCAATTCCGTTCCCTGCGGAAGGCCGTGAGCAGGCAACCCTCGATGCGCTCGAGTCCGCATGCCGAAACGAAAGTCCCGCAGCCTTTATTGTGGAGCCCTTGATTTTGGGAGCAGGCGGGATGCTGATGTACCCCGCTTGGGTGCTAAGGGAAATGAAGCGGATTTGCGAGGCCTCTGGCGTCCTGTTCATCGCCGACGAGGTCATGACGGGCTGGGGCCGTACCGGAACGCTATTCGCCTGCGAGCAGGCCAATATCACGCCAGACATCGCCTGCTATTCGAAAGGCCTCACCGGAGGCGCGCTCCCACTGGCTGTGACGCTCTGCCGCGCGGATATATTCGACGCGCATTACTCAAAAGATCGTATGCGTACGTTCTTTCATTCGAGTTCATATACAGCGAATCCGGTGGCCTGCGCCGCCGCAAAAGCGAATCTGGATCTGTGGCAGGATCAGGAATCTCGCCGGCGCGTCGCGTCTGTCGCCACGATGCAAGCGCATGCAATCGAGCCGTTCCGCGCCGACCCGCGCTTTGCAAACGTCCGTCGGACCGGCACCATCACAGCGCTCGATTTGAAAACGAGCGATCCGGGGTATCTGGCAAACATCGGTCCGAAGCTTCAGGCCTTCTTCGAGGGCCGAAATCTCCTGCTGCGACCACTCGGCAACACGATCTACGTGATGCCACCTTATTGCGTCACGGAGGTCGATCTTGATCAGATCTACGCCGGTATTAGGGATGCTGCCGATGCGCTAGCTTGAAGGTGCGGCTCGAGCGCGAGCTAATGGAACCCAGCTGCTGCCGTAAGATGAATATGCTGGCCGAACCCGAACCTGCCGGTAGCTTTGGCAAAGCATCCGAGCCGCTGTCGCAGATATGCCCGATGCCGGGCCCGACGCTCGCCTGATGCGGTACCGCGCTGTCGCGGTGGTGGCCGGCGCGATGCCAAGTCGCTTCGCGGAAATGTGGTGACTGGAAAGCTTCCGCTTCTGATGATTGCGCAATCATGAGACGTTTCTATCTGCCCGCCGCTGGCTTTGGAAACGTGCCTTTCCGTGTCGCCTCCACCATTGACAGTCGTCTCTCACCTTCCGTAGGAAGCCTCGAGTTGGGGACGCGGGCGGTTGAGCGATCGGGATCTTAGATGAGCCACATTTCGGAGCAGCCTGTTGAACGTGTCACGATTCCAGTTCTGCAGCGATGCAAGGAGGAGGGGCGCCGTATCGTCATGACCACCGCTTACGACGCGGTTACGGCGCGCATCGCCGATCCCATCGTCGATGTCATCCTCATCGGGGACAGTGTTGGCAACGTCTGCCTCGGATTTGACAACACGCTGCCGGTCAGTATGGCCATGATGAACCATCACCTGGATGCTGTTGCGCGCACGAGAGCGCGTGCCTTGCTCGTTGCCGATATGCCCTTTCTCAGTTTTCACCTCAGCATTGAGGAGACGATACGCAACGCCGGGGGCTTTCTGCAGCGAGGCGCGACAGCGGTTAAGCTCGAAGGCGGAGCGAAGCGCATCGAAATGGTCCGTGCCCTGGTCGATTGCGAAATCCCTGTGATGGGGCATCTGGGCCTCACGCCGCAGAGCGTCAATGTCATGGGTGGTTTCAAGGTGCAGGGCCGGAAGGCCGACGACGCTCTGCGCCTGCTCGACGACGCCCACCGTCTGCAAGAGGCCGGATGCTTCGCTCTGGTGCTGGAGGGCGTCCCGGCAGAGCTCGCCGCGCGCGTGACGGAATTCCTGACGATACCGACCATTGGAATTGGCGCGGGTCCCAGTTGCTCGGGCCAGGTGCTCGTGTTCCACGATGTGCTCGGATTGACTAAAGGTCATCGGCCCAAATTCGTTCGCGCCTATGCAGAGGGTTTTCAGCTGTTGCAGGAGGCGCTGTCGCGCTGGGCCGCAGATGTCCGCAGCGGTGCGTTCCCGGGACCGCAGGAGTCCTACGGGCTTCCCCAAGGTCTTGGCGAAACGATCGCAAGCTGGGCTCCCACCTAACCTGAGGTACAGCAAAGCAATGCAGACCATCACGACAGTCGCCGAACTCCGTCGCGCTCTTTCAAACGCCCGAAGGGCCGGTCAACGCGTCGGATTCGTGCCGACCATGGGCTATTTGCACGAAGGTCACCTGGCGCTGGTCGAGGCGAGCCGGGCGCAATCTGACGTCACCGTTCTCAGCATCTTCGTGAATCCCATTCAATTCGGACCGAACGAGGATCTCAGCACCTATCCGCGTGACTTCACGCGCGATGAGAGGCTGTGCCGCGACGCCGATGTTGCCATCGTCTTTGCGCCGGATGCCGGCGAAGTCTATCCGGCTCAATTTGAGACCTTCGTCGAGCCGGGCGGCCTGGCAAAACCACTCTGCGGAGCGTTCAGGCCGGGGCACTTTCGCGGTGTCGCGACGGTTGTTTGCAAACTGTTCAACATGGTGCAGCCGGATGTCGCGTTTTTCGGACAGAAAGATTTTCAGCAATGCACGGTCGTGCGTCACATGGCACTTGATCTCGATCTTCCGATCGAGATCGTTACCGTGCCGACGGTCCGGGAAGCGGATGGGCTCGCGATGAGCAGTCGCAACCGCTATCTCAGCGAGGAAGAACGTCGGCGGGCCCGTGCCATCAGCCGTGGACTGTTCGCCGCAGCGGACAAGTTTCGCTCAGGAGAACGTGACGTCGAAAAGCTGCTTGCAATCGCCAAAGGGCATTTGAACGAGGTCGATCGGCTGCAATACCTTGAGCTTGTCGACCATGACACGCTCAAGGCCGCCGAAAGTCCGCTACGCCGCCCGGCGGCATTGTGTGTCGCAGCCTATGTAGGCTCGACGCGGCTGATCGACAATGTGCTCCTGGCGTGACCGACTTCCTAGCACCAGCACGAGCGGATTGGGTGCGGTGAAATCCGTCGGTAAATTTGCGCGAACGCGGAATTTAAGCGCTTAGTCCAGTTAAATTGCATTAATCGGCATTCAGATGTCGTTACTATGCAGGGCTAGGCGCAACTCCGTTTTACGAGCCGACGTTTGGCGGGCCCGGCAACAATGACATCGTCAAATCCCTCTCAATTCCGGTGATGCGGCATAGGAGCAGGACACGGCAAGCCATTTCTACCGGTTCCGCATGGGCGCGTATGCCGAGACATTGTTTCAGCGCAGCAAGCGCGAGCAGCAGCAAATGATTTGGCCGCAATACAACTTGATGCTGGCTCGGGAGTGAAGTCGTGCGATCCGAGCGCTGGTCTATCGCGGCGGAGCAGCCAGTTCGGCATGAACAGGGCGCAGCCAAAATCGCCCGTAGAGGTGAGACGACCCTCGACGACCTCAAAAAAGCGGCCGCGAAGCGTTTCCCGAAGCGCCATCCATGTGGCGGCAGGCGTGAACAATAGCAAGTTGTCGTTCTCTGAAAATCCTGGTGAGCTGTCCACTGAGCCAAACCCCAGCGTCTTCATGTTCTCCGACACAAGCCGATCATGCAGAGAGTTGTAACGCGACCGGCTGCGTCGTGCCCGTGCTGCTGGAAGAAAAGTGTTCGCCTATAATCGCGAATTCAGAATTCAGAAATCAATCTAAATTAGCAAGCCTCTCATCGACGAGCACAGCAGGCCAGCTCCAGTTCTGCTCGATACTGAATAACCGTTCGTCGGATCAGCGACAGCCAGCACCGTATCGGGCGCATAAAACTCATCACGGGGTACAATGACCGGCGTAGCGAGCAGACTTATCGGGCAGGTGAGGAGTTGGCGGGGCTTCCGCGTTGGGTTGCGCGGCCAAATGGCACTGCTCGGGATTTCGGGAGTTCTTGTCACAGGTGCACTCTGCGCTGCCGCCCTGAACTACGCGAGCCTGGTCCAGGGCGAGGCGAATGACAGCAACAAGTTCAAAGCTCATGTCGCGTCGTTGTCACAAGGCTTCCTGGAGTCACGACAAATCACGAGCGACTTCCTGCGCAAGCCCAGCGAAATGGCGATCACGAAGTATGCGAAGAGCCATGAGGAGCAACTCGCAGACTTGAGCCGGGTCGAAGCATTTGTGTCGACGCTGCCCGACGCCGACCCACGGAAGGAAGCGACCGCGTTGCGATCTGTGATCAGTCTCTACGCGACGCGCTTTCAAAACGTCGTCTCCGCGCAGCGCAACCTCGGCTTCAACGAAGACGATGGATTTCAGGGCAAGCTGCGCAAGGCCGTGCACGCCGTCGAGGAACGTCTAGCCGACCTGAACCAGCCACGCTTCACGATCTTGATGCTGACGATGCGCCGGCACGAGAAAGACTTCATTCTCCGTGGCGAAGACAAAGATGGCGATCGACTGGCCGACGGGGAGGCGGAATTCGAAACCGCACTTGCGCAGGCGAGCCTACCCGCGGAGCTGAAATCCCAGCTCCTCGAACTGATCCGCGCATACAAGTCGAGCTTTGTGTCGTTCATGGTGACACAGCAGGCGCTGAGCGATCAGGCCGACGATCTCGGACAAATCTACGACCGCATCAGCCCGGCGCTCGCAAAGATTATGGCCGCCGCTGACATGCACTCGCGGGCTGCCGAAATGCAAGCTGAACAAATTCAGCGGAAGCTGGTTTGGTTGATCGGGCTCGCAACGCTACTCGTTGGCCTGTTCGCATTGCTGTTCGGCCGGCGCGTCGCAAAGACAGTCGCTTCGATGACGGCGGCCATGCGCAAGCTCGGCGACGGCGGGTTCGACGTCGTTCTGCCAGGCCTTGGCCGTAAGGATGAACTTGGCGAGATGGCTGAAGCGGTCGAACTGTTCAAGCTGAAGGCGCGCGAGAGGGCGCAAGCCGACATCGATGCAAAGGCCGAACAGGATCGTAGCGCCGCCGAGCAGCGGAAGGCGGATATCGCTCGGCTCGCCGGCGAATTCGAGACCGCAGTAGGCAAGGTTATCGATACGGTCTCCTCTGCCTCCTCCGACCTTGAAGCTTCCGCCCGCAGCCTTACCTGCACGGCTGATCACAGCCGGCAACTCTCGGTCGAAGTCGCCAGCTCATCGGAGCAAGCGTCTGGCAATGTTCAGCTTGTCGCGACAGCGACGGACGAAATGGCGGCAACGATCGCCAACATCGGCCGGCAGGTCGAAGAGGCCGCCGATATCGCGCGCGAAGCGGTTCGCAGGGCCGAACTCAGCGACCAGCGCATGGTCGGTTTGGCGGCTGCGGCGGAGCGGATCGGCAGCGTGGTCCAGCTGATCGCCACGATTGCGCGGCAGACCAATTTGCTCGCACTGAACGCGACAATTGAAGCGGCGCGCGCCGGAGATCTCGGCAGAGGTTTCGCGGTTGTCGCTGATGAAGTGAAGTCTCTCGCAACGCAAACGGCGCACGCGACCGTCGAGATCAGCGAGCACATTCACGGCATTCAGACGGCAACGACTGACTCGGTCGGCGCAATTGCCGATATCGGCGTCATTATCGGTCGCATCTCGGAGATCGCCGTGACCGTGGTCAACTCCATCGCTGAGCAGGGGGCAACGAGCAAGAACATCGCGTCCAACTTGCAGGAAGCGGCCGCCAGAACTAGCCAGGTGGCGGCGAGCGCCATTGAAGTGACCAACGGCGCAAAGGAGACAGGAGGGGCTTCGATGCAGGTGCTGATGTCTGCCAAACTGTTGTCTGGGGAAAGCGCGCGGCTGAGGCGCGAGCTCGGCAGTTTCCTCGGGAGGGTCCAGGCGGCTTAAGCCGACACCTCAACGTCACGAGCCGCCGGAGCTGGAACATCGATGCGTTTTCGAAGATTGCTCCAGTTTGCCTTAAGGCAAGGGGGCGGGCGAAAGCGTCTTCACGTGCGCGATCAATGCCCTCGCACGTCCTGTCCTTCGAGCAACCGCCTGCACAGGCGATGACCCGTAGCCCCTCTCATCGCCGTCCATGTTCCATGTTTGATCGCTCCTGCTCCAGGGCTTCCATACCGTTTCGATGCAGCCAAAGAAGCGCCCTTGCGAGCTGACGAAGATCGTTTCGGCTCGCACCAACGGGCAGTCGTCGTGCGCGACGAAGAGCATCCGCAGCTTGCTTCTCCAATCGCGATAATTCCCGCTCTGTCATCGTCACTTGACCGATCTACACTCACTCATAATGCACTTGCTGAGTTGGCCCAACGGCACTCGTGCGCGGACTCGGACAGACAGCAGTCGCAGATCTCAAGCATGCCGGCAGAGCAATCTGCGCCCGCGCCATGTTTGCAGGCTAGGGTACGTTGACGGGTGGCAGGGGCGCGGTCGGTCCCGGCACGAAACCATCCTGGTGCCGGCCATGGACCGCCAGCGCAATTGCAAAGGTCACAAGGAGAATGATGAGGCCACGCATGGCAAAGAGCTTACTCCGGTAGCCGTATCGAATTTATGAAACACCTCGCACTCCGGTGCTTGAGGATCGGCGTGCAAACCCCGCGACCTCTAAATCAGACGAGCATGTCGGGCCGCAGGGACAGACCGGCTTAGGTTCGTCCTTCTGGAGTCTCGACGCCCTCTTGTTGAAAAGCCGCGCGCGATCGCCTCAGCGCGCCGGAAAAAGGCATGTCTTCCTGACAACAGCAGGAATAGTACACGCGATTCGAATAATCATTTGTGCGTTCGTCGGTCAAACCCTGAAGGCAGCAATGGGGCTCATGGTCTTCGCCGCAACTGAAAGCGATGTATGCCCAATCACGACTTCGTCTCGGGTAGCCTCCTGGCACTGACCGCGGCCGGCGTTGCGCTGCTCTGCTCGAGCCTGCTTGCCTTGGTCTTGATCTAAAGCCAGTGGGCCGGCTTTGGTTTCGTGCCTTTGCACATGTAGCGGCGTCATCGGGCGCCTTTTTGATGCGAATCTGCCGGTGAACTCGGCTGGTTAGCCGCGAATGACTAAGGTTATAGCGAGACAACAAGTTCGTCGAATGTATACGGCGGAGGGAAAATGATCAGATCAATATTCGCGGCGTCTTTGCTGACGTGGTCCGTTGGTGCGGCGCAAGCGCAATACCTCGGTACGGGTTCTAACCCAAACAACCACGGTGTTTCAGGTTACACCCGCAGCAATGGGACTTATGTGCAGCCGTACACCGCAACAAATCCGAATAGCACTCAGCGCGACAACTACGGCACCAGCGGCAACTATAATCCGAACAACGGCACATTTGGCCATCGCTCGGCGCGCTACTGACGAAAGTCGCTGCGATGGCCAAGTCAACGCGTAACACCCGTAGGCCTTGGACGCCCCAGGACATTCGGCAACTCAAAGGGCTGGCAAAAGGCAACGCACCCACGCGCGTTAGCGGGCTCAAGCTCGGCCGGACCGAGACCGCAATCTACGGGAAGGCGTCGTCGGAGGGCAACTGCCTCAGTCCCACAAACCAAAGCCCCTACAATCGCAAGAAATGTTTGACTTAGCGGTATGTCCCAGTGAGCGCATTAAGTCCTAAGGCACCTGGGCCGAGCGCAATGGCAAAGATGCGCTTGCACAAGGCGGCCTCACGGCTCACTGTCGCTGCGACAGCGCTGCTCACCGGGATCGCCGTGACAAACGCGGCCGATTGCTCACGCAAGGATGCGCTTGGCACTTCGCGCGTGCTCGCTGTCGACGCAAAAACCTATCCCCGCGTCGGCTTGAAGAGCTTTCCGCAGACCTTGCCGTTAGCCGACCATGAGGTCGTGCTGACGTTCGATGACGGACCGAGGCCCCCGAACACGCAGAAGGTGCTGGCCGCGCTCGCGCAAGAGTGCGTGCGAGCCACCTTCTTTCTCGTCGGCAGGTCCTCCGCCGAATTTCCCGACCTTGTCCGGCGTATCGCTGCCGAGGGTCACACCGTCGCGCACCATAGTTGGTCGCATCCGATGATGTCTCAGATGAGCTTCGAGCAGGCGATGGAAGACATCGACCGCGGAATCGCGGCCGACGAGATGGCGCTCAACGGCACCCCATCCAAAGCGCCCTCAACGCCGTTTTTTCGCTTTCCCTATTTCGACTCGACGCCAGCCACGCTCGACCTTCTGCAGTCACGTGGCATCCTCGTCCTTGGCGCCGATCTTTGGGCGGAAGACTGGGAGAATATGACCCCGGAGCAGGAATTGAAGAAGGTGATCGAGCAACTCGAGATCACCAAAAAGGGAATCATTCTGCTGCACGATCCGCAGGCGTGGACGGCAGCTATGATGCCCGCGTTTCTGCACTACCTGCACGACAAAGGCTATCGGATCGTACACTTGGTACCGGCTACTGCCCCGATCCAGACGCAGGCCGACGGAGCGCATTGACGCTGCGGGCCGGCTTCTTACGGGTTCCCGTTCGGAAACTTGGACTACGTAGAGTGCGGCTGGGGCGGCATGCGAAGGGTGATCTCCGCATTAAGCGTCGCCGAGATCGCCATCGGCTCCGTGATTATCGCCAGCACCACAGGCCAGGCGCTGTCCTCACTTAGGACACCCGCAAATAGATACCGCAATTCAAATTAGGACAGGAACTTTTGCCTAAGTGATATTTTTCTGACGCTCTGATGCAACGTTCTGAGAGAGGGGGACCGAGCCTTCGATTAGTTGAACCCATCAGGAAACAACAACGCCGCTCGCTTAAATGATCGCGAGCGGCGTCGCTCCAGCCCCGGGAGGGTGATGCAAAATCCCGGCGGCCGTTAAACTAGCACAATGCGTGCCAAAATAAATGTATCGAGGCGGGACACTCGGGGCGGCAGCTCTGGAACGCAATACAATAGTCACAGTTCCGCGCCCGGCGTGGTGTTGTTCATGTGACGGGAACCGTGTTTGGCAGCATCGGCCCTGATGTGGAATAGATATCGTGCATTCAGTGCACTGGCGAGGCGGGCAACGCCGTGCCGGATCTCCCATTAAGTCCAGCATATTCCGAAAACAAACCCGACTCGCCGTTTTCGCGTCTCCTCGCCCATTCTCGCATAGACCGGAAACAGGATAAGTGCCGACGCCACTGTGTCGGACGTTTCGTGCGATTGCGTCTTCCTGCGCCGCATTGAGTTTCTTGAACTAGGCTACCACATGGAGCGCGGCCTCGGAGCCCTGTACTTCGATAGCGTCACCAAGAATGTTCAGTGAAGCAAGGCTGAGCGGCGCTGCGCGTTCTTTCGCCGCAGCTTTCTCACGTGACGCTCGCAGGCGCCGGATGGTAGGAAGTTGGCCAGCGCCGCTTGCTCAAGCGTTGGCGAGTGCCGATCGGTAAGGCGCTTGGCCGCGCGGAAAGCGTGGATGAGCTCCGGCGGAACCACACAGACCCAGCCAGCGTGAGAGCGTTCCGAAATAGATGATGTGAGCCGCCAAATGGTTTCTGTCTGCAAGCCTTCTCCATCGACCGGGACGAATTGACCGCGGCCCGAGCCAGGCTGCTGCGGAGCTTGCACACCAATCCTTCGCCGAGAATACGGTGCAAAATATGTGCGCGCGGTGGATCGCTTGGTCGAGGATCGCAAGGGTCTGCTTGCATTGAATGATTTTTATGCTGAGCATTGGATCCACTTGTGAGCCACCCATCCGTTCGAAAGTGTGTTCGCCACAAAAGCGACACAGGACGGTCCGGACCAAGGGATCGTTGTCGCCACAGACGGCGAGCCAGCCGGCGTTCAAGCTGATCGATGCAGCCTCGAACACTTGGCGTCGCTTGAAAGGCGCAGACCAGTTGCTGAAACCAATCGCCGCTGTCAAATTCGCCGACGCCATCGAGGTCATTCCGTACCCGGAAAAGCGACGCCGCCTGATCGGCTCCGTCGCCCAGAATCGGGCATAGCGCTCCTGTCAGGTTGAAGCTTGCAATCGGGCGCTGGATTGGGCAGCAGGTGGTGCGGCTGCAAGTCGAGTTTGTATCGAGCAGGAGATGCGTTCTCGCTCGGACAACACCAACTGGAGTTGGACAGGATGGACTTAAACCCCATGAAGGTGGCGGGGCAAAAGGCCAATGCCTGCGCACAAACGGACTCTCCAGAACGCGTGACTGCGGGCATCACTGCAGTTCCGCCGAGCGAGTCGGGAGTCGGTCCGCCGCGTGCTGATGAGGTTCATGAATCAAGCTTATGTAAGACACTTGGTTGGGAGAGGAAGAAGATAGAGGAACTTCCTGCCGGAACAAAGTTCAATCACGCAAACAAAGGTGGAGTGTGGATCGGCGCCGGTCAAAGTGGGCATTCGGGCGAAGCCATTTGGATGACTTCAAAAAACGATGTGAACGCAGCGCACGGCTATGGAGGTCGTTCTGGAAAATACTTTGTCATCGAGGCGAAAGAACCGCTTAAATTAGCGGTCATGGACGAACAATGGGTTTACGTTGAGCATGACGAGCTAGGCCCGTGGGTTGCGATGGCGCAGAAATATCACGTCGATGGCGTGAAGACGGAATATGGAAGCTCGTACGAAATTGTTTTGTTTGACAGAAGCAAGATTATCCCTGTGGCGGAACGTCTTCTGGGCGAGCAATGCACTGCAGTCCGCTCCGGGGACGAGCCAAATCTGGAGGTCATTGGACGGGAGATGGAAGGGGCCTCGACATTGCCAACTGGCGATCATGCAGCGTCGTTCTCAAGTTTCGACGGTCGATGGCCAGTGGGGGATTTCGGACATATCGTCGGCCTGGGCTGGAATCACGGCGCCCAGCCGGCCCCCGACATCCTAATCGGCGCACTGTCCAAAATCGGCGTCATCGCGAGGCCGTTTCATCCAGAGGCAAATCTGTATATCCGCGGTCAGCACTACACGGCACAGTTGGGACCAGGGAGAAGGGAGCCGACCCCAAACAATCCGCTAGGCTTTAACGTCATTCTGATCTCTCGACTTAAAAGCTGCTAAGCAACCTGCTTGAGTTGAAGTCTAGGGGGAAGGAGATGGGCCATCGATCGCGCTGTGCACAGCCAGCCCGCGCGAGGGGGATCGTTTTTCCAAATTGCCTTTTTCGGGCGTGAGAGCTGGCACCGGAAGTCTGGACGAGCGACAAGTGGAGCTTCTGCCTGACGGTGGGCAAGACTGTCCCGCGGATCAGGAGAGATGATGAGAACGCGATCCGTGCCGTACATACGCTGTTCGCTTAGGATTGCACTACTCTGAAGCGAGTGGAGGTGCGGCACAGCTTTCTGGGTGATCGGTTCCCTTCGTCGCCGCGACGGCCGGTCGCCAACCGCCACATCCCGAACAGCTCGGACATGAGTCATGAATCAACCGAACGGCAAGCCGCGTTATCGTTTTTGGATTTGTTTCCCCGCCCGCGGCGAGATTTAAAATCTTTTCGGCAAGGCATGCTTTTAAGGAACACGTCCGCGCCGGTTCCGGCATCATTTGGACAGCATCGTCCAGGACGCGTCTCAACACGGCACGCAGGTGAGCATCTGAATTCGCAGCTGTCATGGGGCCAATCCAGCGGATAAAATCTGTGCGCGTTGGCTTCGGCTCTCAGCCCGTGTTCCCGAGAAGATCCGTCGAAGCCCACCGTTCGATAGTCCCGTGTCGTCTAGTGATCGGTGCAGTCGGCTTGGTTGCCGTCACACCCGACACATACAAGAAACATGTTTAGCGGAAGTGACACCGAAGCTTGAAATGCGATTTCTTTGTTGGGTTTGCTTGGTCCAGAACGAAGCCGAGAGGGAGTTGGGTAACGACCGACCGAATCCCAGCAAATCGTGCCGCCTGCAGCTCTGTTCAAGAGCACGTGGTCGACGTGATCAATAATCTCCTCGCGGCGACATTTTTCTGCATAGATTATCCGAACCGGCCGAGTAACGTCGAATGCAAGCAGCTCGTTTGGGTAAGGGCGACGTCACGCGGACGCTTATTCGGCCGCAGAGTCGTTTCCCAAGAACTGCTCAGAACCTTGTCGCACTGGCGCAGCAAAGGCCAGGGCGTACCTATCCCACGTGGCGCGATGCGGCGAGCTGGGCTGGCAGGCCGCGCGTTTGATCGACAACACCGTCTGAACCGGACTTACGAACCTGTGTGGGTAAAGCTAACGCCGGAGACGAGCTCTACCACACCACCAAGGCGTCTTTTACAAGAGTGACCATAGTCAGCTGCTCGTCGATGCCCCGACTGACGCAGAAAGGCATGACATTACCCACAGAAGCCAAACCGAGCTCGCCGCCTTCGACCGCGCCTTTCTTGTTGGAGAATGTTGGGCCAGTCTGGGCCGATCCAAGCTCGCTAGCGATGTAAAGCCCGCAAAGCTCGACGTCGGCGGATGGTGCAGGAGCTTGGCATCATGTGACGGCGTGGTGTTTGGTCCGATCAGCCAGATGTGGTTGGAGGTGAGAAATGTCAGTCCCTCGGCAAACAGCTCTGACAGCCGAGCCGGCTAATTCTCCGTCCGGTTGGTCGGCACGATGATCCCTCGTGTGGCCAGGCAGTTTAGCACCGTGTCGGCCAAGCGCTCTGGCTGCTGGTTCAGGGTTGTCAAATGGATCTCCGGCGCGCTCGGCGCCTCGTAGGGCGCATCGATGCCGGTAAAATTCTTGATCGTGCCTGATTTCGCCTTGGCGTAGAGCCCCTTCGGATCGCGCCGCACGCATTCGCCGATCGGCGTGTCAACAAAGACCTCAATGAATTCGCCGTCGCCCACGAGATCGCGAACCATGTCTCGCTCGGCCTTGTAGGGCGAGATGAACGAGCAGATCACGAGCAAGCCACTATCGACCATCAGTTTGGCCACCTCGCCGGCGCGGCGTATGTTTTCAACCCGATCGGATTCGGTGAAGCCGAGATCTCGATTGAGACCGTGCCTGAGATTGTCGCCGTCCAAGAGCATGGTGTGATACGACATCGCAAACAGCTTCTGATCGACGAGGTTGGCGATGGTCGATTTGCCCGCGCCGGAAAACCCGGTAAACCAGATGATGCACGGTCTTTGGTGCTTCAGAGCGGCGCGCTCCTTCTTGCCAAGTGAGAGCGGCTGCCAGGCTATGTTGGCGGCACGCCGCAAGGGGAAGGCAATCATGCCAGCGCCGACGGTCCGGTTGGTGTCGCGGTCGATCACGATGAAGGAACCGGTGCGCCGATTCGCTTCATAGGCATCGAAGGCTGCCGGCAGTACGGTTGCAATATTGCAGAAGCCGATTTCATTGAGGCTCAAAGTGCGGGCTGCCACGTGAGCGCCGGTGTTGACGTCGATCCTGTATTTCATCGCGGTCATGCTGCCGGACGCAATCGATTGCGTGCCGATCCGGAAGGCATAGGACCGGCCCGGGACCATATCCTCCTGGTCCATCCAGATCAGGTGGGCGGCAAACTGATCAGCGACCTCCGGTCGTTCCGTCGGCTTAGCGATGATATCTCCGCGGCCGATGTCGATCTCGTCAGTCAGTGTAATGGTCACCGCATCGCCGGCTTCGGCGCGCTCAAGGTCGCCATCGTACGTCACGATCTGCTTGACGCGCGAATTGCGTCCCGACGCAGGAATGACGATTTCGTCGCCGACGGCAATGCTGCCGGAGACCACCGTTCCAGCGTAGCCGCGGAAATCCAAATTCGGCCGGTTCACCCATTGGACCGGGAAACGGAAGGGCAAGCTGGCCGTCTCGGACTGGATGTCGATATTTTCGAGATAGTCCAGCAGGCAAGGGCCATGATACCAGTCGGTATTGCGGGACAGGCGGATGATGTTGTCGCCGTATCGTGCGGAGATCGGGATAGCCGCGATGGACGTGAAGCCGAGGTTCGAAGCGAATTCGACATAGTCGTCCAAGATGCGATCAAACACGTCCTTGCGGTAGTCGACCAGATCCATCTTGTTCAGGGCCACGATCACGTGCCGGATGCCCAAGAGCGAGCAAATGTAGGAGTGGCGCTTGGTTTGCACCAGGACGCCCTTGCGCGCATCGATCAGGATGACGGCGAGCTGGGCGTTGGAGGCGCCGGTCGACATGTTACGCGTATATTGTTCGTGACCGGGCGTATCGGCCACCATAAACGATCGGCGCGGCGTGGTGAAGAAGCGATAGGCGACATCGATGGTGATGCCCTGTTCGCGTTCAGCTTCGAGCCCATCGACCAGCAGGGCAAAGTCGATATCATCTCCGGTTGTGCCGTGCTTGACGCTGTCGCGCGCAAGGGCCTGCAGCTGATCCTCATAGATCGCCTTGCTGTCGTGCAGAAACCGGCCGATGAGCGTCGACTTTCCATCGTCCACCGAGCCGCAGGTGATGAAGCGCAGCTGGTCCTTGCTGTCGGTGAAGGTGAGCTCTCGCAGCGCATCAGTATCCATTCAGAAGTAGCCTTCCCGCTTCTTTTTCTCCATCGATGCGGCTTCGTCGGTATCGATCAGCCGTCCCTGACGCTCGGAGAGCGTCGCGACCTGCATTTCCGCGACGATGTCCTTGATGGTGGCGGCGTCAGACTCGATGGCGCCGCTCAGCGGATAGCAACCAAGCGTGCGGAAACGAATCATCTTAAGCTCGGGCGTCTCATTCGGAGCCAAGGGCAGGCGCTCGTCATCCAACATGATCAGAGCGCCATTGCGATGGACCACCCACCGCTTTTTCGCGAAATAAAGCGGAACGACCGGAATGTGTTCCAGCATGATGTATTCCCAGACGTCGAGCTCCGTCCAATTCGAAATGGCAAACACGCGCATTGTCTCGCCTTTCCGGCTGCGAGTGTTGAAGAGATTCCACAGCTCCGGCCTCTGGTTGCGCGGGTCCCAAACATGTCCCTGCGAACGGAAGGAGAAGATGCGCTCCTTAGCCCGGCTTTTTTCCTCATCGCGCCGGGCGCCCCCGAACGCCGCGTCATAGCCGTAAAAGTCGAGCGCCTGCTTGAGCGCGTCTGTCTTCATCACCTGCGTGTGCAGCGTCGATCCGGAATCTATCGGGTTGATGCCGCGCCCGATCCCGTCCTGGTTCACATGAACGATCAGGTTGATGCCGAGACGCTGGGCCGTCTCGTCGCGAAAGCTGATCATCTCGCGAAACTTCCAGGTCGTGTCGACATGCAACAGCGGAAACGGGACCTTCGCCGGATAGAAAGCCTTCTGCGCCAAGTGCAGCATGACGCCCGAATCCTTGCCGATCGAATAGAGCATTACGGGTTTGCTGAATTCGGCAACGACCTCGCGCATGATCTCGATGGACTCGGCCTCCAGCCGCCGCAGATGCCGCGGCAGTGCGCGCGTCTGTGGTTTAGTGATATCTTGTGCGTTCATTTTGAATATCTGCGGTTCCCCGCGCGACAAGTCGCCGTTTCGACAATCTAACTTGCCATAGCTCATGGGGCCGCTCTCAGGGTCCGTAACGTTGAACAGCATTCACGCCGATTATCCGCGCGAGCTTTCGAAACTCATCCAGATCAAGTGTCTTGCTTACGTGTAGCTTTCGTTTCCGTGCCGCGCCGAGCGGTCGAGAACGGAAAGTAGAAAAGTGGCACCATGAACGAAGCATCTGACCCGAGTGCTCGAAGCCATTGGTTATGAGATGAGGAGATCAAGATCAACACCTGAAGCGGTTGTCTCTATTCAAATTCTGGATGTGCTCCATCGATACAATCGATTTTACCAGTTGTACGAAATGGCGGATAACAAACGCTCAGTTGGAGAGATAGACCATCAGGCCGATTTGCCTCGTATTCATGTGAGCGCCGTCTCGGATAGCGGTCGTCGGTTCTTGACGCGCTTGCCATCGCGCAGCTTTTCGACGAACGTCATCCGGCGAACGGCATTCATTTGACGTTTTGCAAAAGGCTTCGTGAAGAATTATTGACGCCGCTGCCGACTTGCCTCGCGCAAGTGTTGGGCGGAATTGCTTGAAGCGCATTTTCTACAGAGCAGTCAGCCGCGACAGCACGTTGTGTTCGCCGTGGATATCAGCCTGCTCGTGGCCAAGGTTAACGGCGAATGCCCTCGCCGTAAATGAACCGCCGGTAGCCCTCCTTCTGCCGACGGAAGCTGGCGCGATGTCTTGTGGCATCGCTCCTCCCAGACTGAACTTCGCCCGGCCCCAAAAGGGTCGGGCCCTTTTTAATGAGGCTGGATCCATCCAGCCCTCAGTGGGGCAGGGCTCGCAAGCGAGCTCAACGCCGTTCGGCGTGCCCTTGGGACGCATCTGTCCATTCAAGCCAAGACCAGACTATCTATGGCTGGAATCGTATAGCGATCCGCCTTTGCATCCATGTCGTGGATATATTCGATCATAACAATCGATTTTACCGATCGACTTAAACGCTGGATACTCAGCGCGCCGGTGAATTTGGAACTGAGACGCCGCAGGTCGTCAGGGTCGATTGTCGATTGATGAGGCGGTCGAGCAGCCCTGCGCAATCGGCTGGCCGGCAGGTCTCAATCGTCAAATTCGCGTGCCAGAAGGTGCATGAGGCAGTCATGACTATGAGTGGGGACGGGTCTACCGAAGCGGCCAGTCGAGCGCCTGAAACGAGCGTATCAAGCGACGGTGCTTTGAGCGCTACCACTTTGATTTGTCGCGCTTCACCTACACAGACGCGTCAAAGGTTCTTCGTGGTCCCAGTGAGGACAGGTCCACAGCCTAGCCCAGCTGAACCGCGCGCTGTAGAGCATATCGTGCATTGTCATCGCTGCAATTCGCATGTCGAGGATCTTAAGCGGAGCATCGAGCTGCAAATCGAAGAGGTGGCAAGGCTAATAGATGACGGAAAGAACGGGCGTGAGGCGACCGAACTGCTGAACGAGCTCACAATCGAGCTGATAACCGCGGCCCTCGGTCTCTGGGCAAAATGCCACGAGCGACCTGGCGGCGCGGTCATAAGTAGTGGAGCCGGGCGCGTCATACAGGACTACCGCAGCGTATACGATCCGGAGCAGCTGTCGGTTTTGGGGCGAATCTTTAATGATGCAGTCGCCGCACTACCGGAAGATCTGCGAACGCATGGTAACCGAAGGCAGATCGCCAAACTCATTCTAGGACGTGCAGTCATCGCTGAGTTCGAGCTGGGCTTACTCATCAGGTTTGTCGTCGCCGTTGCTTCTGCCGTTTGATCAAGTCTTGCCTCGTCCCATGTGGGTTGGATCGAGGTCGATTTCGTTGTTTAGAAGGTGATATATGTAATAATGCACGCAACGCTGCCGACAGGACAGTCACGTAAGAGAAGTCTTAATTGAGGTTCGATACGACCACTTACGCCGGATTCAATTGGGGAATTAGAAATATGTGGCACAGTCGGATATCAAGTCTCGCTCTGGCATTGTCTGTCCCGGCAGCGACGGTGGCGGCTAATGCTGACGTCCTGTCGCTTCACTTCTGGGGCGGACTCCTTCTTGGCGGATCTATGTTGGTCCTCTCCGTCCTGACGTCGAGGAGAGGGAAGGCGTCAGCAGTGACCTTGGACGACGCGATGGCGGTCAAGGCGTTCGAAACGATCAAGGACGGTATCACGGTCTATGATGCGGACAAGTGCGTGCTGGCCAACGACGCTGCAGCTCACATGCTCGGGTTCTCCAGTGGAGAAGAACTGAAAGGGTTGAGTATCGCCTCGCTTTCGCTGGATCCTCAGCCGAACGGCAAGACTGTTGCGCAGATGTTCGAGCAGACAAATGAGGTTGTAACGCGGTCAGGCCATGTCGCGATCGAATGGTGGCTTCGGCGCAAAAATCAATCCTCCATTGCGGTCAGGATAAGTCTTGTTGTTTCGAAATTCTGCGGCCGTCCGGTGGTCGTGTGTGTATGGCAGGATATAACCGACCTGGTTCGTATGCGAGAAGAGAGGCTGGGTCTTGCGACAAGATTTGACAGCGATGTGTCGCGGGTCGTCGACGTTGTGGCGAGCTCAATGCAGGACATGCAAACGGTCGCATCGGAAATTACAGCTTCAACGGGCGATGTCTGTCTTCGCACTGAAGCCATGACCGAAATGGTGAAGAAGACCGAAGGAAACTCGACCGCCGTTGCTTCGGCCGCTCAGGAGTTCTCGGCTTCGATTTCGGAGATCAGCCGACAAGTTTCGACGGCGGCGAACATTTCGCAGATTGCGCGCGACAAGACCGGGCACGCTGAAGCAACGTTAGGTGAACTCGTCGCGTCGGTGACGAAGATCAGCAGTGTCGTCCAAATGATCGAGAGCATAGCCTCGCAAACCAACTTGCTGGCGCTCAACGCGACCATCGAGGCAGCGCGAGCCGGCGAAGCCGGGCGAGGCTTTGCAGTGGTGGCTGGGGAAGTGAAGAATCTTGCCGCGCAGGCGGCAAAAGCGACGAGCGAGGTTGATGCTCAAATACTTGCCATTCAACAAAGGACGGAACTTGCGACTGCGGCGATGAGTGACATCGCCGGCATCATCGATAAGTTGCAGGAGATATCCAGCAGCATATCGGCGGCGATAGAGGAGCAGTCGATCGTGACGAACGACATCTCAAGAAGCATTACCAACATCAGTGCAGATATGCGCGAAGCGTCCCGAGATATTGACCAGCTCAACGATGCCTCGCGTGCCTCAGGCTCATCGGCGGGCCAGGCCGTTGGGAAGATGAGGAATTTGAGCAACAATATCGTTTCATTGCAGGGGCAGGTCAGCGACTTCTTGATCAAGATCAGCGCGTAACACGCGGCTCTCGGTTCAATTGCAGGTCAATCAACCAACGCGCCATGAAGTCCGCTGAGTGGCACGTTGGTCGGCCAGGTGAACCTCTACAATCGGATTGATAACCCCTGTCGGTTCAACCGGGCGCGGTTCGTAGGCCAGTTCGGATGCTGGTTCGACAGAGTTGGGATCGAGCGATGCTGTTGCAAACCTCTTTCGACGGTAAGGTCGCACTTAGCGAGTGGTACAGATTGTGGTCTAGCTCTGAGGCACGACCGGTTGGCGACTTTGCTTTGCAGTTTGCGATGAACGGGATGGCGCGCGATCATGCGGCCGTTCGCATCCACGCCAATACGTCGGCTTCGCGCTGGTGATAATCGTCCATCTGATCTCACTCGCAATCCGAGCTCCGTAGTCATTCGCTTCCAACGGCCAGGCGAATTCAGGGGCTTCGTCATCGACCATGACGGGTCGGCGTAATTAGATGTGAAAAAATATCGCCTCGACATGGACCGCCTCCCGCACGGCACGGCTTCTAATAAATGAGGTGACCTGCACCCTGAAGCGCCACCGGTTTAAGTTGGGGCTCTGCTCTCCAGAGGAAACAGATGACGCGTAAACGCATGTTCCCGGAAGAGCAGTCCATCAGGGCCTAGAAGCTGCACGCTGCCGGTCGATACGCCAGTCGATCATCGCACTTGACCCGGGCTGCTGCCGGAAGTGGACCTTGCAGAAGGCCCCCAAAGAGGAAGGAAGGATTGGACAGGGGAGCACGAATGACGCTAGGGGCGTCAAAGGTGATTGATCATCGATCTTCGAGGCAATCATTGTCAGAAACGATGGAAGTCTTGCTTTCAAGGTCTACCCATGGCGCGGTGGATGCGCGCTATTCAATTCAAGTGAGTAGCCGATGCTGCGCGCGGACTTGATTCGTGGCGTCGCGGCGGACCGCCTCAAATGTCCGCGCAAGCGATAGATTGCCGCCTCAAGCGCATTGGTCGAGACCTCATTGTCGAACGAATAAATGGTATTCTCGAGCGAGGCGCGCGGCACCGTGCGCCCTGCATGGCTGAGCAAATGCTCCAGAATGGACAGTTCACGACGCGCGATGCGGAGCGGCCGTCCATCAACCCAAGCTTGCCGGGCAATCGGATCAAATTTGACATTCCCAAATATGATGAGCGGGGCCGTCATTTGCTTTGATCGCCGCAGAATGGCTCGCATCCGGGCGATGAGTTCGACAGTAGACAGGGGCTTCGGCAGGAAATCGTCCGCCCCACCGTTGAAGCTTGCAATTCGGCGATCGAGATCGTTGAGACCGCTTATCACCATCGCGGGCATCGATTTGCCGTTCCGCCTTAATTGCTTCAGCCAGTCCAAGCCGTCTCCATCTGGTAGAGCCAATTCGAGAAGAAGAATGTCATAGCATGCGCAATCAAGAGCAGCCGCCGCTTCGTCGAGAGTGCGTGTCACATCGACGGCGAACCCACAATCCACGAGTGCTCCTTGGACAGCACGCACAAAGGCGGTTTGATGATCAACAAGTAGCGTTCGCATTTGATCGTCTTTCACCAATCTACGGCCAATCTATCCGATCCGTCCATGGGCCTATTGGTACCTTCGGCCGTCCGCTGCGGATGCTTGTGGTGATCTTGGCGTCAGCAGGGAGGGGCCGAATCATTGAAGCAATCGAGGGCCGTGACGATACCCTCGTGCATTCGCCCGCCAATGCTCCAACGACACAATATACGCCTTGCTCGAAAACACATGCCGAACCCTGGCGATCCCCAAAACCGAGTCACGTACGCTCCCGACGCTGCAGCCTATCGAGAGGCCGCGACCATTGGCCGGTCCATCCCGGCATTGGCACCAGGCACGCATGTGGTGCGAGCCAGCGTGGCCTGCATTCACCTCGCATAACGAATACCGGTGTAGCCTCGGATGTGGAACCTGAATTCTGATCGTTCTCCCACCCGGCAGGGGCGAGGCGAAGACAGCCATCCCTGCTCTCCAAGTGACCGACTTGCTCCCTGCGCTAGGCCGGCGGCGATGGTCTCCCGCCTGGCGCATCGGCCATTTCAACAACGTGCCGCCGCGAGGCGCGTGATGAGTTTGCAGCGCAACCTTAAGAGCTTCAGACATTCGCTATCCTTGCTCGCTGTCAGGATGGTTTGGCGCGACCGAAAGAATCTCGCAGCTCGTGTCGGAAAACCTACAATCTGACGCTACGTACGATTCAAGTCCATTCGCGGGCCCGGGTCAGAAATTTCCTGGCATTCGCGAGCCCGCTTAAGCAGCGAGAGCAAGATATTGACCGGCGCAAGGCGTCGAGCGTCGGCAGAATTGGCTTGGAGCGCCCAGATATCGCCTCTCCGTCGGCTATCAGGATAACGGGCTTCGAGGCTGCGCTTCAGCAGGAGCAAATCAAAAAGACAGTCAAGATGCCTCGTTAGGGGCGGGCCTTCCGCAAGCGTCGGAGCGTGCTGCCATTCGAGATCAAGCCCGTGCCTCGAGTGTCGGGGTTGGGACACACGGCTCGGCCGCGTACACCCCGCTAGATCCAAAGATGCGCCAACCATGGCGCGTTGGCATTGGCACGAGCCTTGAAGGGGAGAAGGCGTCCGGCATCGCATTTTCAGGAAATCACCATTATGGCGTACAAGATAGTCGCGTCCCAGTGCACCGCCTGTGGCGCATGTGAGTTTGAGTGCCCCAACGGGGCAGTCAACCTCAAGCGCGACGTATATGCGATCGATCCGAAGACGTGCACCGATTGCGAGGGGCATTTCGCCACGCCGCAATGCGTTGCTGTCTGCCCGGTTCCCAACACGTGTGTCCCGGCTTAGCGGAGCGGCGATGCGCATGGTCGGCACCAGCAGCACGGTCGAGACACAATTGAGCCCTGCGGCCTTCGTTGTTGGTGACCTGGTTAGAGTGACGGTCCGTTCCGCGTTAGGCCTGATTGAGTCGCTGGCCTATACGGTCGAGGGGGGACGCCATAACCGTTGCCGGACGTGGCCGGAATGGTCTCTGCGCGTGCGGAGGCGCCAATGGTAGCCGTACAAGAGACGATCGAGTGCGTGAAGCGCATCGACGTCGACCAGTACCGTTATGGGTTTGAGACCTTGATCGACTCCGAAAGGCTCCAAAGAGGTTGTCGGAAGATACCGTCAAATTCATCTCGCAGACGACAGAACGAACCGGCCTGGATGCTCCTGTGGCAGGCTCGAAGCCTGCCGCCGCAGGCTAACCATGATCGCGCCGACCTGGGCGCGCTCCAGCGCGGCCTCACCCAGGAAGAGGCGGACGGCCCGGTCGTCAACGGCTTCGTCAAGGACGGCTCCAGCAGCTGCCAATGGAATTCGCAGTGGAAGCGCAGAAGCTGATCTCGATCCTGCTGGAGGGGGCGGTCGGCTAGCTCTGACCTCATCCTGAGGAGGCCGCACAAGCGGCCGTCTCGAAGGATGGATACCAGATTGATTGTTGGCCGCATCCTTCGAGACGCGCTTTCGGTGCTCCTCAGGAGGAGGAAGGTAGACGGAACGACACAATGACATTGCTTGAAGTGAAAGGCCTGAAGGTTCGTGTCAGGGAGCGTGAGATCCTCCACGGCCTGACCCTGACCGTGAACGAGGGCGAGATTCACGCGATTATGGGGCCGAACGGCTCCGGCAAGTCGACGCTCTCGCACGTCATCGCCGGCAAGCCCGGCTACGAGGTCACCGACGGCCAAATCGTGTTCAAGGGCGAGGACCTCCTGAAGATGGATCCGGAAGAGCGCGTCGCGAAGGGCGTGTTCCTGGCTTTCCAGTATCCGGTCGAGATCCCCGGCGTTGCCATCATGACCTTCCTGCGCACCGCGCTCAACGCGCAGCGCAAGGCGCGCGGCGAGAGCGAATTTTCGCCTCCGGACTTTCTGAAGAAGGTTCGCGAGGTCTCCACGTCGCTGAATATCCCGCAGGACATGCTCAAGCGCAGCGTCAATGTCGGCTTCCCCGGCGGCGAGAAGAAGCGCAACGAGGTGCTCCAGATGGCGCTGTTCGAGCCGAGCCTGTGCATCCTCGACGAGATGGATTCCGGCCTCGATATCGACGCGCTGCGCATTGCGGCCGACTGCGTCAACGCGCTGCGTTCGCCGGGGCGCGCCATGGTCGTCATCACCCATTATCAGCGGCTCCTCAACTATATCGTGCCTGACGTCGTGCACGTGATGTCGAAGGGCCGTTGCGGCGCGGCAATCAAGGTGACAGTGGAGCGTCAATCAGGATGAGAGAGTTGTCGCCTGGGCTGTGACGCAGGGAGGGCGTAGCCCGACCGGAGTTACAGCCCAGGCGACGGCGCGATCCTCAGCG
>NZ_JBTSWB010000011.1:0-208444 GCF_054602315.1 Bradyrhizobium cedriense
CGCATCGCTACGATAAGATCGCCTACAAAGGCCGAAACGTCATCGAACGGATGTTCTGCCGCCTCAAGGACTTCCGCCGGATTGCAACTAGATACGACAAGCGAGCAGACATCTTCCTGTCTGCAATCCTTCTGGCCGCTGCGATCACTTGGTGGATCAATTGAGTCCGGACCCTAGGGCGGGCTTGATTTGCTTAACCTGAGTTCTTCGCAGTTTGACCCGTAGCTGAAGTGGACATGGCGCCTTCAACTCCGTTTGGGAATGAGCCTCAAATGACGTTCGGCGCAATCAACTCTTTCACGCCGACGAGGTGCTCGAGGTCTTCGATCGCTTCAAGATCCCGGCGCCGAGACGTTCTTTCGCTATGTGATGTCCCGACTTCGATGACGTGTGGGTGACGCCCGTCGCGCTCAACGCACACATCTACTTGCGGATCAGGATCCCTTGAACTGAAGGTCATGCCTATCTTCGTCTAGGTCTCCGCGCCGGGCCGACCAAGCGAGCCCGTAGCCGCGAGCAGGGCTTTCGCCTCGAGGTATCTGTGACCTCAGAATATCTTCGGCACGTCACGGTGGCAGAATTCACACACTAGACCTCACCGGAATTTTATTCTTGCAGTGCGGACATTTCCGCACCCCGTAGTATCGGCGTATTTGGCCGCCGCTGCCGGCGCGGTTGGCGATGACGATCACTAAAATGATCACGATGACGACGATGAAGAGTTCCATGTTCTGTCCGCTGCCCATGGGCCAATCTAATTCTCGCGGTATGGCGGGGGGCGGGGCAGCCGGCTCCTGACAGTTTCCGGCAGCCTGTTCAGGCCGGGGTACCGGGAGTCGCTCGCTCAATTTCGTCTGCCAATGCGTTGAGATGATCGGCCAACCGCGAGAACAGCTCGCGCTTTTTTGGGGCAGTCGCAAGATCGCGGATCAGAGCGCATTCGGATGCGTCAGTGCGCAACTTCTCTGCTTGGGCCCGTATGTCCTTCATTGGTCGCCCCATGGTTGGGAAGGCTGGCTTTAGAAATGCTGAACTACGAGGCAAGGCGGGCAGGCGGCTGCGCAGGAGGTGAGGTTGTTTAGGGCGTTATACTCATTTTGTTCGAGGATCGTTCTTACCTAGGAGAACTACGGTGTCCCTCTAGAGGACACATCCTTTGTTACGGCCGTAGGCCGTCGAGCTGGTAAGGTTGCGAGCGAGCCTTGAAGCTCGCAACCCGTTTATCCAGCAACCAAAGCTCAGCGCTGTGAGTGTTCACCAACTGCGCGGCGCGAAGCATCGCTGCTCGGTCGTTCGGACAGTTCAGATCGTGACGGTCAATGATGTGTCCGCGGTCATCCAGAAGATAAAGCCGATAGCCTGGCATCAGCGCCGATCCACAGCATGATTTTAGCTTTCAATAGTGCCTGATCCCATCAGCTGACTTTTTGCGCTAGCGCAAAGACGAGCTTGAGGAACTCTCCCGAATCCCAGCGCCGACCTAGGAGCTGTATGCAATGCGGCATCAGTTCAGAGCATCAATCGTTCGTTGCAGCCGGACGATGTTCTTCTCTTCGGCTTCGATCTGGCGGGCAGCGTCAATGCGCAGGGATGGCGCATCGTCGGCCGCTCTGGTCTTCAGGCGCCGGATGCGGTCACGGGACAGGTCGATAACTTGTTGAAGCTGCTCTTTCCAGTCAGCGGACATGGTTGCAACGCCCACGCAAAACTAATCGGCTTCAGCGTCATCTCTAGTGTTAATAATATTTCTTGCTGCAGGTCGTGCCCACCCGGAAGAATACCGGCTGTCTTATGGGCGCGACCGTCGGTGGTGGCATACAATTGAAAGGGGCAGCCTCGCACCGACCCCTTGCCGGTCAAATGCTTGTTCGGAATGAAAATCCAGCCCCGGCATTTGACAGCTTAGAATTTTTCACGGGCTCGAAAATCCGTTGGAATACTGAAAGCGTTGCTGACCAATTTTTGGTCTTCCGTCTTTTCCAAACCGAGGACTAAAGTGCTCCGGTCGAGGAACGACAAGTTACCGTCAGATGGACGTGCTCCGACGAGCATTTGAACAGCTCAGTGCCCCGATCTGCACTGAGTGCGGCGTCGAGATGGCTTGGCTGCGCTCCAGCCTTCTCAAGGAGAAGCACGCAGTCTCGCACATATTCACGTGCGCCAACTGCAACAGCATCAGAGAAGCAAAAATGCCTTGGAAGGCTCAGGAAGAGTGACGTTGCCTCACCGATGGTGTGACTTGCCAACTGTCCGAGTTTCTCTCGCCTCTTCGTCGGCCAGCAGCTTCCGATCATGCTGCGCTTCTCCTCGTGCGTCTTCCTCAAGGAGCTTGCAATAGTGGCGGATGTTCGCGTTTTGAATGTAACGGTTCGCGGCACAACCCATGCTGCTAAGAGCATCAAATTGCCGCTAAGCTCCCGTCCCAGTCGACCCGTAAAACCACGGGGTGCGCAGCACATCACGAAAAATTTGTATTGAGGCAGCAATTCCCGAGGTCGCGACACTCGCCCTGAACACCCCCGGCGCAGCGGGCAATCGCGACGTTTTTTCTACGGGTCGCGGCCCTCCTCCCGGTGGCGGAACGGATCGGCGGCCTCGTCATGGCCTGAGCGGCTACTGAAGAACATCAGCGCCATGAGTCCGCACCCAACGAGGAGGGAGAAGAAGGCCCCGAGCCCCAAGGCGATCCAGCCGTGCTTGCCCATCTCGACGCCGCTGCTCGCGTTCCAAACGGAGACGGCCCAGAGCCCGGTAAGGATCAATATGGCGCCCAGAAAGACCAGCAGGACGATTTGACCGGTACTGAGAGCTCTCATGGCTGCACCTGTTCGTGCCTGGACTGGGTAAACCGCGAACGCGAGTCGGCGTTCCGGAGTGCGGCAATCCCGCCTCCCGAGCAGACGCGATGGCCGCGTCTCATCAGCGCCACCAATTGTTGGCGGCGGCGACCGTCTGGAAGTGGACCGCCACCACGTGGGATGTTGCGATCAATTGCTCCGAGTCCTGCTCATAAGCCGTCCGCAGGCGCGTACGGACCTCGTCCGATGGCTGCGTGATCTTCACCGCCATTCGTGAGAGCTTTACGGCCAGTTCGAAGCCTGCCTGGGGTGTATCGGTCTTCAACGATGGCAGCCAATTTTCGCTCATATGCCGTATCCTTTGTTGGGGCTGGAGTGCTCACTGCGTCAGCTTGACGGGCGCCTTGTCGAAAGTGTGCAAGTAGGCGATCAGGTCTTTGATCTTGTGCTCGTCCTTGATTCCGGCGAAGGCCATCTTGGTACCCGGGATCTTGGCCTTGGGGTCCTTGATGTATTCGGAGAACGTCGCGTCGTCCCAGGTGATTCCGGATTTCTTGTTGGCCTCCGAGTAGTTGTAGCCCTCGACCGATCCCGCTTTCCGTCCGATCAGGCCGTTGAGCACCGGGCCGACGACGTTCTTGGCGGTGTCGCCGACCTGGTGACAGGCCTTGCAGACGGCGAAGACCTTCTCGCCCGCGGCGGCGTCCTGGGCGCCAGCTTGGCCGAGACCTGCTGTGAGAAACAGGGCCACAAGTGCTGTCCGATTCATCAAGTTCTCCTTTTCCATGGGTTTGAATTCGATCGATCAAGCAGTGATTTCGGATGACTTGCCCGAAGCATCGATGAGATGCACGCGATCCACGTCGACGTAAGGTAGCAGCCAACGGATTCGCTCCTCGGGCATCAGGCTGAACGCGGTCGAGAGCGCATCGGCTGCAGTGGCGCTTCGAGCGACGGTTGTCACGCTTTGATAACGATGGGCGCTGCCTCCCGTCGCCGGATCGAACAGGTGGTTGAAGCGACCTTCGGCATCGAACCGGAACCCGTAGCTCCCCGAGATCGACACCGCCCGGTCGACGATCGGAAGGATCGTGGCGGAGCGGCTCGCGATCTCCGGATCGGCGACGCCCACTTCCCAGGGGCGGCCGTTCGGCCGCGCGCCGATGGCCCTGGTCTCGCCCATGTCGACCAGGCTGTGCGAGATGCCCTGGGCCTGGAGCAACTCGACGACCTTGTCCGTCACGTAACCCTGTGCAATCCCGTTCAGGGTCAAGGCCATTCCATGAGGCATCGCAATCCGATCGCGGCTGACAGACAGACGACGGTGGCCGACGCGCCGGAGCGCGGCCTGGATCGCCGTCGGCGGCGGACCGGCGGGCTCCGCCCCTTTTTGCGCAAAGTGGTCCTTATAGACCTCCCACAAGGGCTGCACCGTCGGATCGAACGCGCCTTCGGTTAGCGCCGAGTAGCGCTGCGACGCCGTCAGCAGTTCGACCATTTCGGGGGCGGGGCCGACGAGGATGCCGGTCCGGTTCAGTTCCGCGAGAGCGGAATCCTTCATGTAGAGACTGAACTGCCGTTCGAGCCGCCGCGCCTCGGCGCACGCCAGCGCGATCAGCCGCTCCGCCCGGCCACGATCCTCGTCGTGAATCTCCAACGTCGCAACCGCGCCCAGCATCGTGCCGCGCCAGGTCACCGGCGCGACCTCTGCACGAGCGGGATGACCTGAAGACAGCGCGCCGAGGCCCGCTGCCGCCGCGCTGATCCTGATGAAGCGTCGGCGCGTCAAGGTTGGCATCATGGCGTCCTCCTCGGTCGCTCGCTTGGCGGGCCTCCCGCCGTCTCGTCGGCCGCAACTGCGCCTGTAGTGTTCGTGGACGCCAGGACATAGTCCCGCGGCACTTCGTCAAACTCGACCACCCTGCCGCCGTTTTCACCGGCAAACTTCTCCGCCGCTGCCCGGTCCGAGAACGGAACAGCTTCGTCCCCACCCATGCCGCTCTTGACCCGGCTCTCGATCACAAACAACGCCTTGCGCGCCTCGATCCAATTGTCGGCGCCGGGCTTGTCCCAGTCGGGGGTCTTGCCCATGTCGGACACGTAGATCGCCAAGATGTCCTTGGGTTCGTCCGGCAGCATGGTGAAGGCGATCGTGTCCCGCACCGACGAGAACCACACGGGCTCCATCAGGCTCGCGGCGAAGATATGCCCCTTCGGTCCCGGGTGCTCGAGCACGTTCATGCCGCAGTAATGCCCGATGTCCTCCGCCGTCATCCGATGCGGCGGCGGGATCTTCGCCGCCTGCTTCTCGTTGCAGCCCGCGAGCGCAATCAGCAAGGCACAGGCGATTGCCAAGAGCCTCATAGCTCTCTCCGTGAGAAGGCGAGCGCGGCCAGCCCCAGCGGCAGCAGCGTCCAGCAGAGCAGGGCGGTCAGAAGGACCGGGATCGTCAGGGACGTGGTTTGGGCAAGGCCAGCCATGCCGGCGAAGGTGCTGACATTGGCGAACCCCGTCAGGTTGATCAGCCGGTAGGCGTCGGTGGGGTTCGCGAGCAGCATGGCGTTGAGCGCGCCCGCCGAGATGCTGCGTCCCTGATCAAGCGCAAGCACGCCCAGCAGCGCCATGTCGTAGATCAACACAAGCAACAGCCACAATCCGATGCAGATGCCCGCTGCCGTTCCGCGGTCGCGCACGAGCGAGCTGACCAGATATCCGATGGCGACGAAAGCGGCGCCGAGCAGCACCGAGGAGCCCACCATCGCCGCGAACGCCAGAAAGCTGTCGCTGTCGATCTGGCTGCCCGTCGCCGCCAGCGCTCCGACCGCCGCGCCGTAGCCGAGGCAGGTCGCAAAGCCGAGGACGGCGAGGTGGCCCAGGAACTTGCCGAGCAGCACCTGCCATCGCGCGACCGGATAGCTCAGCAGCAACAGCATCGTCCCCCGTTCCATCTCGCCGACGATGGCGTCGTGCGAGATCAGAAGCGCGATGAGCGGAACGAGAAAGATCGTCAGGCTCGACAGGCTGACGACCACCACGTCCAGCGTGCGAACGCCGACGTTCCCGGTTGGCGCGCTGCCGAGAAAGGTCAGTGACAGGGCGAGCCCTGCGAGCAGGAGCGTTGCGGCCAAGACCCAGCGATTGCGGATGGCCTGGTGGATTTCCTTGGCGGCGATGATCAGGACGTTCATGGCGCCTTCTCGGATTGCCGGAGGAAATGAGCATAGAGTTCGTCGAGAGTCGGCGGGACCACGTCGACGTCCTCGACGGAGTTGCCGGCGGCCGTCGCGCGATGCAGAAGCTCGATTTTCCGCTCCGGCGAGGCGTCGATCTCGACGATGTGGCCGTTCAAGCGGCGGCAGGTCGCGTCCTTGGGCGCCCAGCCCGGCAGCTCGCTCGAAGCAAGCCCTCCGACCCTGAGGCGGATCCTGGTGGGCAGCCGGGCGAGACGACGCAGCTCGTCGATCGACCCGTCCGCGACCTTGATGCCTCGGTTCATGATGATGACCCGGCCGGCGCGCTCTTCGAGCTCGGTGAGCGCGTGCGACGACAGCAGCACGGTCGCGCCCGCAGCGGCGAGCTGCGCGATGATGTCGTAGAAGGTCTGCCGCAGCTCCGGATCGAGGCCGGTGGTCGGCTCGTCCAGCAGCAGCACGCGCGGGTGACCGAGCAGCGCCTGCGCGAGCCCGAGCCGCTGGCGCATGCCCTTCGAATAGGTGTTGACCCTGCGGCGGCTGGCGGCGCCCAGGCCGACGGCGTCGAGCAGCTCCATCGCCTTGGTGACCGGCTCACGCTTCAGCCTGGCGTAAAAGGCCTGCGTCTCCCGGCCGGTCAGGGCAGGGTCGAAGGAGACGTTCTCCGGCAGATAGCCGAGTTGTCGTCGACCGGCGAACTCACCGGCGGCGGGATTGTCTCCGAGGACCTCGACGGCGCCGCTGGTCGGCCTAATCAAGCCGAGCATGAGCTTCATGAGTGTGGTCTTGCCGGCGCCGTTGTGACCGATCAAGGCGACCAGCTCGCCTTGGCCAAGCGCGAACGAGGTCCCGCGCACGGCCTCGACCCGACCATACGTCTTGGTGACGTCGCTGACGCGTACCGTCCCGGTCATCGCTTTTCCTTCCGCGCGCCGACCTTCGGCGGCGACACCAGGGGATGGCTGTCGACCACGCCGCCGGGCAGCAGTGCCGGAAACTGTGCCTGCGCCCAGCGGATCACCTGGACGGCGGGGCTGTTGATCAGGACCTTCGCAGCGGGGGCGGTCCACAGCACCCGATCGATCAGGTCGTTCGGCCGGTATGCCGTGTCAGCGATTCCATCCCCGTTCAGGTCGAAGGCGGGGTTGTCGCTCCAGTAGTTGCCGCGCCCCCCGATCGACCAGTCCAGATGCCGGGTGCCGACATACTTCACCTGGTTGGCGTTGCTGACGAAGGCATTGCCCGTGATCACGTTGCCTTCTGAGCCGGCCGTGAAGTGCACGCCGATGGCGCAGCGTTCGAACCAGTTGTTGCGGAATTTGTTGTGGTTAGTGTTGTAGATGAAGACACACTTCTCCGGGCCAGTCCTGAGACTGCGCTCCCGTTTCGGTTGCGGAAGCATGCCTCGCTCGTCGGACGGATTATCTTCCGTCCTGTCTGTTACCGTGTTCACCGGACCGCCTGTGACACGGTTGCCCTCGATCTCGGCATAGTTGGCGTAGTTGAAGAGAAGTCCGTAGTCGCGATCGCGATCGGAGCTGTTGCCACGGATCACCAGGCGGTTCGAATACATGATCGCGTAACCGACATGGTTGCCGATCGAGATGTTGCCGCTGACTTCGCTGTCGTTTGTGTACATGTAGTGGACCGCGAAGCGAACCTGCTCGAAGCGATTATCGACGAAGCGGTCCTTGCTGCTGGAGATCGAGAAGATGCCGTCGCGGCCGTAGCGGAAAATGTTGTTGGCGATGGTGACGTCAGGCGCATTCCACAGCGAGACGCCGTTGCCCGCTTCGCTGAGACGACCGCCGCGCAGTCCCTCGATCTCGTTGCGGACGACCCGGGAGCCCCTGGCGCCATGCACATAGACGCCGAACAGGTTTCCGACCAAACGGTTGTCCTCGATCCTCGCGCGTTCGGCCGTCTTCTGCAGGAAGATCCCGGAGTTCATCGCCTGCAGGTCGCGGCCGGACCCGCGAATGGTCACACCGCGAATTGTGACTTCGGGCGCGCTGACGGTGATGACGCTGTCGGTTCCGTCACCATCGAGCACAACGTCCGGACCGCCAATCAACTGCAAGGGACGATCAATCCGGATCGAACCGTGATACTCCCCCGGGCCAAGCTCGACGACGTCGCCGGCGCGCGCGCCGTCCAGCACCGCTTGCAACGGCTGGCCAGGCGCGGCCGTCAGCGTCGCCGCATCGGCGATGCCGGACAATCCGGCGGCGACCAGCGCCGCCGGAAACATGTGCGACAATAGACCCAACGGGCGGCTCCGATCAGACCGATTTCGGCTCGACGAACATCCGGCCCTTCATCTCCATATGCATGGCGTGGCAGAACCAGGAGCAGTAGTACCAGTAGACACCCGGCTTGTCGGCCGTGAAGGTCACCGACGAGGTTGCCATCGGCCCGACCTCCATGTTGATGCCGTAGTTGACGATGCAGAAGCCGTGCGTCAGGTCTTCGACCGCATCGATATTGGTGATGAAGACTGTCACTTCTTCACCTTGCTTGACCTGGAACTGTTCGAGGCCATAGGCCGGCGCGGTCGACGTCATATAGACCCGCACCTTGTTGCCGTCCCGGATCACCTTGGAATCCGCCTCGAGATCGATCCCGTCGGCCTTGGCCTGCTTGACCGCGTCTGCGAACATCGGATCCGCGCGATCCCAGATCGAGATCGGGTTGATCTTGGAGCGGTGGACGATGGTCGCGTCATGCGGCTCGGCGAAGCTCGGGCCGTCATGCACCAGCTTCATCTGATCGCCTGAAATGTCGATCAGCTGATCGTTCTCGGGCTTGAGCGGTCCGACGTTCAGGAAGCGGTCCTTCGAGAATTTGTTCAGCGAGATGAGCCACTTTCCATCCGCCTCCTTGGTCTGTCCCATCGAGGTATGGTTGTGACCGGGCTGATAGTGCACGTCGAGCTTCTGGATGATGGGGTTGACCTTCTCACCCTTGAAGGCCCGCTTGGCGAGATCGATGTTCCACTTGCAGACCTGGCTGTCGAGGAACAGGGTCGTGTAGGCGTTACCCTTGCCGTCGTAGGCGGTGTGCAGCGGGCCGAGGCCGAGCTCCGGCTCTGCGACGACCACGTCTCGCGGCTTGATCTTGTCATCGAACAACTGGTCGAACAGGCGCACGTCCATGACGGTCACGGTGGGCGAGAGCTTTCCGGCTGCGACGACGTGAATGCCGTCCGGGGCCGTGTTCATGCCGTGAGGATTGTTTGAAACCGGAACGTAGCGCGTGTAGGCCGACCCCTTGCGGCCGTCGATCACGGGGACGCCGTTCATTTCCTTGAAATCGCCCTTCTTCACGGCCTCCTCGATCCGCTTAATGTTGAAGATGACGACCCAGTCCTGCTCGCTGGCGGTCATCTCCGCCAGAGTGACCCCTTCTTCGCCGTTGTAGCAGGTTGCGAAGCAGTATTTGCCCTGGTAGTCGGCGTCGACATTGTCGAGGTTGCCGCTGACGATCACCTGCCAGGCCACCTTCATTGTGTCGCCATCGATCGCACTGAATATGGAACGATACTGTTTGGGATCGTCGAGGATCTTGCCGTCGTTGGGCAGGGGTACCCCATCCTCGCCGTTGGCGAACACGTAGCCGGTGCGCGGATATTTCTGCAATCGCAGGCCATGAACCGTGTGCTGGTTCGGCAGTTCGATGATCTTGTCGCACTTCATGACGTCGAGACGCACGCGCGCGACGCGACTGTTGGCCTTGTCGTTCATGAAGGCATACCGCCCGTCATAGGTACCGTCCGTGAAGGAGATGTGCGGGTGGTGGAGATCGCCGTTCAGGTAGGTGCCGCCGCGGTTCTTGAGGAATTCGCGCGTTGCGGGCTGCATCCCTTCGGTGAGCACCTTGAGACTCTCATTGGTTTGTCCCCAGCCGGTCGCACTGCAGCGGTTGAAGACGGGGACGCGCATCAGTTCGCGCATCGAGGGGAGGCCGACGATGCGCATCTCGCCGGATTGGCCGCTCGAGAAGAAGACATAGTATTCGTCGAGCTCGCCTGGCGCGACTTCCGTCTTCTGTACAGCCGGACGCGCCGGCGGCGCCTTGGGCGCGCCGGCTTTGGTCTGCGCGTCGGCGACCGAGACGAAGCCGCCGTCCTTCATCACAGCTCCGCCGGCGAGCCCAACGCCCGCAGCCGCGGCGGTGGTCCCCAGCAGGGTTCGTCGGCTGACGCTCTTTCCATTTTCGTTGTCGCTCATGATGGTCTCCTCGACTTTCGGTTTCAGGTTGCAGGTGGCGTGATGGCGTCAGTGGGCGACGCGCGGACGGGTTTCCCGCCAGCAGTGATGAGCGTGTCCGGACCCTTGCCGCCGGAGCGCATCGACGGCGACGACATCGCCTGGCGCTTTTCCCGCTTCAGCCGCACCTGGATCATGTGCGGGCAGCGGTGGTCGTCGAAATAGAGTTCCTGGCAGTGCATGCAGTAGATGCACTCATTGACGTTGATGTGACCTTCCGGATGGATCGCCTGCACCGGACACTCATTGGCGCAACGCTGACAGGGCGAGCCGCATTCCGGCCAGCGCCGCAGCCATTCGAACATCCGGATACGCCCTGGGATCGCCAGCGCAGCACCGAGCGGGCACATGTAGCGGCAGAAAAAGCGCTCGACGAACAATCCGGCCGCGAGCAGGGTCAGCGCATAGAGGACGAACGGCCACTCCCGCGCGAACTTCAGGATGATGGAGGTCTTGAATGGTTCGACCTCGGCAAGTTGCTCGGCGAAGGCGGTAGAATAGAGCGACATGCCGAACAGGCCGAGGAAGGTGATGTACTTGATCGGCCAGAGCCGTTCATGAAGTCCCCAGGGAACGCGGAATTGAGGCACCTTGAGCGCCTGCGCGACGTTGTTGAGCAATTCCTGCAGGGCGCCGAACGGGCAAAGCCAGCCGCAGAACGGTCCACGACCCCAGAACAGCAGCCCAGCCGCTATCGAGGCCCAGAGGATGAAGATCAGGGGAGCCGAGAGGAAATAGTCCCAGCTGAATCCGGTCAATAGGGAATTCGCGAAGGTCAGGACGTTAACGACAGAGAGCTGAGCGTTCGCATACCAGCCGAGCCAGACAAGGATGAAGAGCAGGTAGCCTCGGCGCACCCAAACGTACACGGCTGGACGTCGAACCAGCACATTCTGGAAGAAGAAGATCAGGGTGAGCGCGCCGAGCGCCGCCACGGTGAAGCCGACCTTGACGGTGTTGGTACGCCAGATCCGCATCCACAGCGGCTCCTCGTCGGACGCGGGCGGCGGCGTACCCACCTCGCGCGTCTCGGCAACGGAGGTTGCCGACGCCTTCGAAGCTGCCGCTTGTGGAGGCTGCGCCGGGGGCGCCTGGCGCTTCAGGTAGGCCTCAGGAAGTGCATAGCCGAGATCGAAGGTGACCAACGCCTTGTCCCGGGCGCCGACCACGCGCTGCACCAGGAGCCGCAGCACCCATGGTTCGATCGGATCGAACGCGAGTTCGGGCGGCACCGTGAACAGAGCGATTTCCGGAAAATCGGGCGCTCCCTCGGCGGCAAGGCTGCCGAGCCGCGTGTGATCGCGGTCGCGGAAGCGGACGCTGTTGGTGTCCTGAACCAGTTCGATGCGGTCGAAGATTCCGCCGCGGACGTAGGCGGCTCCCTTGAACGAGTAGCGGCCGGATCCGGCGACGACGAGCGCCTGCTGACCTGGCTTGAGGCGGCCCACGAGCCGTTGGTAGCCGTCGTCTCCGAGCAGACTGCGTCCGATCGTGGGAACCGCGACATCGGCGACGTACAGATCGATGAATGTGTCGTCGGGATCGCCTGCCTCCGGATGCGCGGTGGCGGCGGCGTTACCCGTGTTTTCGAACGCCTTGTTGATGTCCGCAACCGAGAGGAAGAGCCGCCGGACCGAGCCGTCTCCGAGGAGAGTCTGCCAATCGCGAACCTCGCTCATTCCGGGATCGATCGCTTTCGAAGCTTGCGGTGCTGCGCTGGTGGCTGCATCGCCTTGGGCCCCGAGCCGGCCGCTCTTGATCAGCTTCGTCGCGGAACGGACGATGCTGTCGCCGAACACGAGGACGGTCACCGTAGCCCCGCTGACGATGTCGACCTGAGGCGCCTGCGCGGCACCGCGCGCCACCTCGCTCATGTCGGCGCCGATCAGCTTGTTGACGGCTTCCAAGATTCTCTTCTCCGGAATCCCGACGAGAACAATCGGCTCCTTGTGCTCGACGAGTTTGAACCCCTTGATCACGCCCTTGGTATCGATGCCAATCAGGACCTGGATCGGCTTGCCGGAATAGCCCGTGGCGTTGGCGAACTGGGAATTGAGGTAGACAAATCCATCCAACTGCTCGCCGCGGTAGACCGGGACGATCGGCGGATTCCCCTGCGGCGAACCGAATCGGTCGGCGCCTTGGAAGAAGTCGGCGGGCGCGACCTTCGGCAGATACGTGGCGAGATCGCCGGCCGCTAGTGCCGCATGTGCCCACAACGTCGCGCAGATCGCGACGATGACCGCAAATGCTGCTGTAGATGCAGGCCGTTTGGCGGCGGAAAAACTCCGGACCATACAGTACCTCAAAGCGGAACGGGTCTGCCCGAGCACGCGTATTCCATTCGAACTTTGGATGTTTGATGTCCCGGGATCGCCGTTGACGCCGGACGGGAGGACCGATTGAGGCAACGCAAAACGAGCTGCGTCAAGGGGGTCTATCTAATGCTAAGAATGGCCTCGAAAATTGCGCTGCATCAAACAGCCGAGGAATATGATCATGCCGCTGTTGCGAACCACGCTCTTGAAGATGGAACCGGCGGGGACCCTGCAGTCGCTCGACGAACTGTTCGCGCTTGCTAATGCGATGGAGCAGGAAGCCGCGACGAAGTACGGGGAACTCGCCGAAGAGATGCGACGTCAGGACCGCGCCGACCTGCTGACGGTTTTCAGCGACCTCGCGGCGGCCGAGCGCGAACACGTCGAAAGCGTGCAGCGCTGGTCGCAGTCGCGACGCGGGAAGTTGCCGAATCCCGCCCTCGTCCGCTGGGAGGCGCCCGAGACGTTCGACAGTGACGAAACAGCCGAAATCAAGGCTTCGAACCTGATGACGCCTTACCGCGCGCTCGCCACTGCAGTGCGCAACGAGGAACGCGCCTTCGCCTTCTGGTCCTATCTGGCCGCGTATTCGAAAGATCCCGAGATCAAAAAGGCTTCGGAGGCGATGGCCAAAGAGGAGCTCGGCCACGTCGCGACGCTGCGAAAGGAACGGCGCCGTGCCTTTCATCAAGAGCACGACCGGGCGCGGGCAGACGAAGCGCGCCTTCCTGCGGAGCGGATCGAGGCGCGGAGGCTTGAGCATTGCCTTGCCACCCACTTTGCGGCCCTCGAGCGGCGCCTGGAAGGGGCGGCTGCGGTGCGCACGCGCGAGCTCCGCGAAAAGACGATGCGGATGGCCGACGAGGCCCGTGATTTCGGAAGCTTTCCGGGTGCGCTCGAGCAGCGGGACGCGCTGACGATCGCCGAGGCGCTGGCCGACGCCTATCTCGAGGGTGCCGAGCGCTCCGGCGACGCCGAGCGCGTCGAAACCTTGCAGCACCTGGCGGAGCGGGCAATCTCGAGGCTGGCTTGGCTGCGTTCGCTCGACGCGGAGTGACTCGCCCCAGCGCCGCGGGGTGGCATGCCCCAGCGCATCAGCAACATCACTTCGGCATCACCGGCGTTGCGGATCATCGGCGCCAGATAGTCCGGAAAGACACCGGGCATCGGCGCCAGATTGCCCACATACTGGTTCATGCGCCTGAACAGTCCGGCGATCGCCGCCTGGTTGGTGGTGATCGAATAGAGATTGCACATTGTTCAGGGTCTGGCTTTCACCAAAGAAAGCCGTGATCGAGATTTTTGACCCCTTGTTTTATAGGCCACCCGAACGAACTTTTCTGCGAACAATTCACAGGATAGTGCGCCCGCGAGTGGTGTGGGCGCTCCGCTTTAGACGATGGCCGAGTGGGCATTGTGCTAATTTCTCGGGATTTGAAGCGCCGACGCAACAATCGCGACGCGGGTCGCGAAAGCTCCCAATGGAAAGCGCAAGGCCGCGCGCGAGGCGAGTTCCGGATGCTGGTTAGGTGATCGAGGCGAGGAACGGGTAGGGAGAGAGTGGGACTCTCTTTCCCGATGCTGCGAATCCGCGAAAACCGCCGAAGAACAAGGATTCCTGAAAAGACCGGTCGGATTTTGTGACCACCGCCGTGTACCACCGATTCGGCTCAGCGGGCGCTCGATCTCAACCGATTTCGAGGCGGCTCAGGAATGAACTGGAGCCGAAGCTTTCCCGCCCGCCCTTATCCGTTTGCGCCGCCGCGACCGCAAGCGCTCGGAAAGCCGTTCGTCTTCCGCCCGCCAGTGGAACTCACGGGCACGGTGGTCGTTGCTTGGCGGCGGCAGCAGTAGCGAGAAGGAGAGCGCGTGAACCGACGCCAGCTTGTTCAAGGGTCGGCGTTGCTGCCGGCGTTGCTGCTCGCCTCGCGCAGCGGTTTCGCCGCGGCATCGGGTGATGCGTTTGGGTCGTCCACGGTGAGGGACCTGGCCCGTATGCTGGCGGGCAAGTCGTACGAGGCGCCGGACGAGAAGCTGCCGAGCGGATTGAGCGACCTCGACTACGATCAATACCGTTCGATCCGCTTTTTGCCCGAGCGCGCGCTTTGGCGCGGCAAGAATCTTCCGTTCGAGGCGCAGTTCTTCCATCGCGGGTTCTTCTACAAGAACAGAGTGAACATCTTCGAGGTCGCGGACGGAAAGGCAAGCGAGCTCAAGTATCGCAAGGCGGACTTTTCTTTCGGCGAGAAAGTCCCGGCATTCGAGGACATCGATCTCGGCTTCGCAGGCTTCCGCATTCATGCGCCCATGAATCGCGCCGATTATTACGACGAGGTCTGCGTCTTCCTGGGCGCAACTTACTTCCGCGCCGTTGCCAAGGGGCAGACGTATGGTCTTTCCGCCAGGGCACTTTCGATCGATACGGGCGAAGCCAAGGGCGAGGAATTTCCGTTCTTCAAGGCCTTCTGGCTCGAGCGGCCGGCGCCGGGTGCCACCTCGATGGTGATCCACGCTCTGCTCGACAGTAAGAGCTGCGCAGCGAGCTACCGATTCACTGTCCGGCCCGGGGACACGACCGTCTTCGACGTGGAAATGTCGGTGTACCCCCGCGTCGAAATGCAACGGGCCGGTCTCGCGCCCATGACCAGTATGTTCTTCTACGGTCCGAACGACCGCAACGACATCGACGATTTCCGTCCGTCCGTCCACGATTCCGACGGCCTTGCGATCTTCAACGGCAAGGGCGAAAGCCTCTGGCGGCCGCTCAGCAACCCCCGCGATCTTCAGATCAGCACTTTTCAGGATCTCAATCCGCGCGGTTTCGGGCTTATGCAGCGGGAGAGAAACTTCTTCGCCTATCAGGACATCGAATCCAGCTTCGAGAGACGGCCCAGTCTCTGGATGGAGCCGGTCGGGGACTGGGGCGAGGGCGGGGTCGTGCTGATCGAAATCCCGACCAAGGAGGAGGTCCACGACAACATCGCCGCATTCTGGCGTCCTAAAAGCCCGCTGCAGGCCAAGGGCGAATACAACTACACCTATCGGCTGCACTGGAGCCCCGACAGTCCGAAGCCGCATTCCCTGGCCAGATTCACGCGAAGCGGGATAGGGGCGAGGGGCGAGGACGCGCGCCTCTTCGTTCTCGATCTGATCGGCGATAACCTGAAGGGCGTCGATCCTGCGAGCGTCAAGGGCGTCGTCACGGCGGAGAAGTCCGAGGTGAAGAATATCGTCACGCAGCCCAATCCTTACACCGGTGGTTGGCGGCTGAGCTTCCAGTGCCAGGTGAAAGGGGAGCCAATCGAGCTGCGGGCATTCCTGGCCGAAGGCGACAAGCCGTTGTCGGAAGTCTGGGTTTATCGATGGGCCCCCTGAGCACAACACCGCAACGGATCGCCGTCGAGATCGCCAGCCAACGCCTGTTGCCGAGCGAGTCCCCCCTTCCCATGGCTCCGAGCGATCTCGGAAAGAACCCGGTATCGAACCGCGTTCCTGCACCGGTCGCCACCACCATGGCATGGCGGCGCAGCGTCATCCTGCTCTCGACGGCGGCGCTCACGGCGGCGGGCGCCTATGAGATGTATCGGGTGCTGCAGGTCGGCGGCATCACCGTCCTCGAAGCCATGGTGCTGGTGCTCTTCCTGGTCCTGCTCGCCTGGGTCGCCTTCTCGTCCGCGTCCGCCGTGGCAGGCTTCGTTGTGCTGTTGGGCCATCGTCCGGACGGGGGCGCCTTGGCGCCTGGCGCGGAACAGCCTGCGATCGCAAGCCACACCGCCATGCTGCTTCCCACCTACAACGAAGACCCGCACCGATTGACGGCCCGGCTCCGTGCGATCATCGAATCCCTGGAAACGACCTCGCGCGGCAAGCTGTTCGACTGGTACGTCCTGAGCGACAGCACCGATCCGGACATCTGGGTCGCAGAAGAAAAAGCGCTCCTCGCATTGCGACAGGTTGTCGGAACACGGCTGTACTATCGGCACCGAGCCGACAATACGGCCCGGAAAGCCGGCAACATCTCCGAATGGATCACGCGGTTCGGCGGCCTCTACGACTTCATGATCGTGCTCGACGCCGACAGTCTCATGAGCGGGCAGACCATCGTCCGGTTGGTCCATGCCATGGAAACTAAGCCGAGCGCCGGGCTCGTCCAGACGCTGCCCATAATCGTCAATGCGCGCAGTCTGTTCAGTCGCGTCCAGCAATTCGCTGGCCGCCTGTACGGACCGATGATCGCCGCCGGCGTCGCCTGGTGGCACGGCTCCGAGGGAAATTACTGGGGACACAACGCGATCATCCGGGTGAAGGCGTTTGCCGAAGCGGCGGCGCTGCCGCAGCTTCGCGGGCGCAAGCCATTCGGCGGACACATCCTCAGCCACGATTTCGTCGAGGCTGCGCTGATGCGGAGGGCCGGATGGGGCATCTACATGCTGCCGACGCTCGGGGGAAGCTATGAGGAGGTTCCGCCATCGCTGCTTGATTTCGCGGCGCGGGACCGGCGGTGGTGTCAGGGCAATCTTCAGCATCTCGCCGTGGTACCCGCGCGGGGTCTCCACTGGGTGTCACGCCTGCATTTCATGGTGGGGATTGGGGCATATTTGATGGCACCGCTGTGGCTGCTGTTCTTGCTGATGGGGATGCTGATCTCGCTGCAGGCCCGCTTCGTGCGTCCGGAGTATTTCCCGAAGGGTTTCTCCCTGTTTCCGAGCTGGCCGGCCCAGGACCCCGTGCTCGCTATCTGGGTGTTCGTCGCCACCATGGGTCTACTCCTGCTGCCGAAGCTGCTTAGCCTGGCCCTTGTTTGGATGCGGCGTCCGGCGCGACGCCAATTCGGCGGCCCATTGCGAGCCTCGGTCGGACTTTTCGCAGAGATTGTCTTATCGGCGTTGATGGCGCCCGTGATGATGATCTTCCAGTCGATCGCGGTCGTCGAGATCCTGGCCGGTCGCGATGCGGGCTGGCAGACCCAAAGGCGCGACGACGGCACCGTGGAACGCCGCGAGCTTTATCGAAAATACGGCTTTCCGACCTTGTGCGGCGTTGCGATGGCGGCAAGCGCGTACGCGGTTTCGCTGCCCCTTCTGCTCTGGATGTCGCCGGTCATCGTGGGGCTGCTGTTCGCCGTTCCCATAGGGGCGCTGACCGCCCGGCCCGCGCTCGGCAAACTGTTCGCCACCCCGGAAGAACGAGAGCCGCCCCCGGTCCTACGGCGAGCGAACGAATTGAGCGCGTCGGCGGACGTGGGGATCAAGCCCGCACTGGTGGAGCTGCGTTACGACGCCGCGCTCCTGGCCTTCCACCTCGCGCAGCTGCCGCCTCCTCGCGCCGCCCGTCCGGGCACGATCGACGCGAACCTGGCGGTCGGCCGTGCCAAGGTCGATGCAAGCGATACGTTCGAGGAGGCCGCGGCGCATCTGTCCTCTCGGGAAGTCTTTTCGATCTTGAACGACAGTTCGGCGCTCTCTACCGCCTTGCAAAAGCGATGAACGCGCCCGCACTTTCGCGTCCGTCGATCCATGGCATGATCTAAGTGGTAACTAGTTCTACAATTCGACGACTGGGACGAAGGATAGGAACAATCCAAGAAGCGTCCCCTGCGGGCAAGGACTAGACTCGCAGCTGGGCGCCCGCTTTTCAGATGCGATGAGTTTGTTGTAACGCCGGCGCTATTTGAGGAACTACTTCGAGAAGCTTTCGTTGGCCCGTTCCCCAACGCGAAGGAACACGATCATGGACCGCGAACATGTTAAGGGAGCTGCCGACAAGGTAAAAGGCGCGCTCAAGCAAGGTGCCGGCAAGCTCAGTGGCGACAAGGATCTGGAAGCTGAAGGTAAGATCGATAAGGCCAAGGGATCCGCGCACAACGCTGCTGGAGATGTGAAGGACGCAGCGCGGGACGCCGCGGACGCCCTCGAAAAGTAAGCAGAAGAGGGAAGACCAAGAACTAGCCGCTTCCGGGCGGCTTTTTCTCTACGTGAAGAAGGTCGGCAATAGCCGCAAGTGTGTTGGGAAGCGCCTCGCTCGCTAAGAAGAAGCGGCCGAGCAGTCTTTTCAGACACGGCTGGAAAAACGTGTGAAGGCGGTCAACGTCTGCAGACGCGGCTTGACGTCACGCAGGTAGATCTCCGCTCTCAGGAAAGCGAGCTCGTCGTCAACGGTGGAATCGCCGACGTCGACGTACCAGGACTTGGGCCCGCCGTCCGTGCCGTCGCTCCAGCGGTAGCCACGGCACTTTAGCGAATCCTTGAGTTCGAACGGCGACTGTTCGGCCCAGACGCGGACAGTCTTCTTTCGCGCCTTGTCGAGCAGGACGGCGAGCACCGGCGCGGCGGTCGTTGGTAGGTCGAAGTCCAAGATCTCCAGCAGCGCGTGACAGTCGCCCACGGCCCTGTGTGCCTGGTGGAAGTAGCCGGCTCCGTTGAGGAGGTAGCGAGTTGCAAGCCCGCGAAGCCGTATTTTCGCCAGTCGATCTCGCTCATGCTGCAACCCCAGGCCTTATGCTCGAACACGGGCCAGTAGCGCTCGACGAACCTCCTGTCGAAAGCGCTGCTATGCGCGATCGTGATGACTGCGCTTTCGGCGAAGGAGTGATGGCGGCATCGTCGAATCTGTGACTGGCGACCATTTCGTTGGTGATGCCAGTGAGTACCGTCACTTCCGCGGAAATCGGTGCACTCGGCTCGTTGAAAGCGGAGAACGTGTCTCTGACGCCGACGATCCCCCGTCCGGCGTGTAGTCGAACTTGACCATCCCGAGCTCGATGATCTCGTCCTTGTCGTGGTCGAGACCCGTCGTCTCGGTATCCAGCGTCCCGGTCCTGCAATCCTGCCCGATCGTCGGTTGGCAGGCGGCCCGCGGCACGAGGCGCTGCAGCACCCGGTAGTCGGCCGACCGGCTCAAAGCCTCGGCCATTGCAGTCAGATCTATCAGAGTTTGCAGCATGGGGACTTCGAGTGTTGCGATCCGGCGAGTCCCGTGTCGCATAATTTGCGCCGCTAGGTATTTCAGAGTCGAGCGATTCACGGTGCTTTCGGGGGAGGTCGAGTTCGATGGTGTGGCGGTAAGACGGAGCCGCGACGGTCTGCTCGAACAATCATAGCCCCTCCGTGGGGCGACTCGGGTAGTTTTGGCATCGTTCCGGAGCACCATCGAGGACTATGGTGGCTGTCGATCCGAAGCCGTCCAGGCACGTGAACCGAAAACGCCGGCGCAAGCCGCGCGCGGGGATTCTCGACTACGTCGTTGAGATCGACGGCTGGGACTAGGGGTACTCGTTCTCGCTCAACGCCGAGCGGCAGCCGATGGACCCGTACCACGAATTCCGACACTGCAGATCCAGGGCCGGCTACTAACGCCGGTTGGGCTGAAGACCGAGAGGGCGGAGATCTCGCTGCGGCCGTCGTCCGACCTGGTGGAAGAGCGCCGCCGGGACCCCTGACGCCGGTCGCGCTGCTCGCTCGCTGTCGGTCCGGACGGCCCTGGGCAACATTGGGCTCCCTTGGGACGCTGTGACGCCGATCCTGCGCTTTTTCACTTGAATCATTCCTTCGCACCTCCATATGCCATCTTTCTACCATCCGTAGGGATGGTGCATTAGATCGGAACTCATCCCATGGCTGACAATGTCCGCGAACTCCGGCCGAAGCCCCCGGACACCGAGAAGATCACGATCAACCTCGGCTACGTCGATCTCGGTCAGGTCGATCTGATGGTGCAGGAGGGGTTCTATTCCAACAGGACCGACTTCATCCGGACGGCCATCCGCAATCAGCTCGAACGGCATGCGGACGTGGTCAAGAAGTCGACGGCACGCAAGAGTCTGGACCTCGGGCTGCGAAACTACACCCGCCATGATCTTGAAGCGGCGCAACGCGCCGGCGAAATGCTCCACATCAACGTCCTCGGCCTGGCGATCATCGACCATGACGTCACGCCTGATTTGGCCCGCGCCACCATTGCTTCCGTCTCGGTGCTTGGAGCCCTGCATGCCACTCCCGCGGTCAAGGCCGCTCTCGCCGACATAACGAGGTGATGCGATGTTGGATCAGAGCATAGTTCGCGAGGCCACTCGCCTCACGCGGGCGGGTCGATTGATCGAGGCGACCGCGCTCTTGCAACGCATGCTTCACGGCCGCGGCGCGCCCGCGGCAACGACGGGACATGCAGTTCCAGTCGAGCTCGCCAGGCTCGAGCCGCCGACCCTCGATTTGAAAGCCCAGGTCGTCGAGGAGAAGAAAAGCGGACCGCCGGCAGAGCATGCCGCTTCCGTCCTGGGATGCAGAAGTCCCGCGCCGCTCAAGGGCGTGAAAGACTTGGAGGGGCTCGGACTGCACGGCCTGAGCATGCGCGCTCCGCCGTCCAGGTCGGACGTCGTGCCCGATGGTGCGCGCTTCATCGAAGGCACCTTCGGCAACGCGGCGGGAAGCCGAACCTACAAGCTGTTCATCCCGAGCCGCGCGCCCGGGCGACCGCGCCCATTGATCGTCATGCTTCACGGCTGCACTCAGTCGCCCGACGACTTCGCGGCCGGCACCCGGATGAACTTTTTGGCGGAAGAGCAGGGCTGCTTCGTGGTCTATCCGGAGCAGCCGCACAGGGCCAATCAGGCGAAGTGCTGGAATTGGTTTCGCACCGGAGACCAGAAGCGGGGCGGCGGCGAACCTTCGCTGATCGCGGGCGTCACCCGCCAGATCATGCGCAACCACGGCATCGACCCCAAGCGAGTTTACGCTGCGGGCCTTTCGGCCGGCGGGGCCGCAGCTGCCATCATGGGGGCGACCTATCCGGACCTATACGCTGCGGTCGGCGTCCATTCGGGCCTGGCGTGCGGGGCAGCCAGCGATCTTCCCTCTGCGTTGACCGCGATGCGGCAGGGCGGTGCGCCCGGAGCTACCGTGAAGGCTTGCTCTCCGGTGCCGACCATCGTGTTTCATGGCGACCGCGACACCACCGTGCATCCCGACAACGGCGACCGGGTTCTCGGTGGCCGCGGCGAGGGCCGGGAAGTCATGGTGGTTCGCGGGCGAGTGCCGGACGGGCATTCGTATACGCGAACGATCCTGACCGCTGCGCAGGGACGAGACAACTCCGAGCACTGGAGTGTCCACGGTGCCGCGCATGCCTGGTCGGGCGGCAGTCCTGCGGGCTCCTATACCGATCCGCGCGGGCCGGACGCGACGAGGGAGATGTTGCGCTTCTTCATGGATAATCCGTTGAGCGCTTAATGAACTTCCCATCGCGCTCAAATATTCAAGAAGGCAATTCGAAGTTCGGCGACTGCAGACGTCATGTGCTCTCAGATATGCCTGCCGCCGCCGGGGCGTCAGGCCTCGCCAAGTCCAGAGAAGATCGAAGCCGGAGATGTCGTGCGCGGCACCGGCAGCGGCCGCTCGGTCGGTCGCGATCGCGAGCTGCCCCCCTTGGCGTCGTACCGTTTGGCGAGATCCAGCAGGCGTCGCCTGGTGAACGGGTCGGCCTTCTCGGCGATGGTACGGACCCGATGGGCGAGACCCCGATAGAATTCCTGCTCCACGACGCACCCTCCCGCAACATCATTGCCCAGAGCTGAGTAGCCTGCGTCCTTCAGTCAACAAGAGCCGACGCGGGCATATAATTCCGCGAACAGTCTTGAGATCGCGATGTCGACGGACGTAGAGCCTGCCGATCGAGCTTTGGATCCAACGATGGGCGACGACTGAACGCGACGGCGCCGGCATGACCGGGCTTACGGGACAGCGCCTCCGCCCGCCTGACCCCGGCGTTGGCGTTGAAGCACTCCGTCGCGTCGCCGGCAGCCACGCCGTCGTCGGAGAAAACGAACGGTAGAGCGACATAGTAGGTCGCTTCAGCCATCTGCCTCATCCCTTGCTTCTCGCGCCCCTGGGAGCCGCCCCGGGCGTAGCCTGTCGACACCTCTTGCCGAGGCTAGGCGGCCTCGGCCTCAAGAAAGTGGAACGTCGACGAGTAGTGTCTTGACCGCTTCCCGGGCGTCTCCGCTGCAGGCCGCAATCGCCTGGTTGGCGGCGAGATTGACGTCTCCTTCGAGGAGCGCGACAGTCTCCCGTTGGTCGCAAAGAAGTCGTTGGCCGGGCCGCAGAGGTGGTCGGCTTGGCGCCGACTGCTCGTCCTCCGAGCGATCTCGACTGCAGCAACCCAAGTCAGGTCCAAGCGGGACAGGACGGTCCACGTCGCGATGGGCTGACCTCGCGACGTCGGCCTGAGCGCCGGCACACGAAATGCGAGCGGACGCTCCTCTGCGCGTCAGTCAGCAGCGGAGTTCGTGCTGTGCGACCGCCGCCCTACGGAGCCGGAATGCCCGCGTAGTAGTCATCCACCGACTGGGCGACAGACGAGTCTGACCAATTCCAGCTGCTCTCGTTGCTGTATTTTGGCGCCCCTCTCAGCTGACTGTCGCTGATCCCGGTCACGTAGCCTCCCAGGTTGGTGTCGTACTTCAGCGATTGCCAGGGAAGCGGATAATGGTCGTCGCCTATGCCAAGGAAGCCGCCAAAGCCCAGCACGGCGTAGGCGACCTTGCCGCTGATCTTGTCGATCATCACGCGTTCGATCGAACCGATACGCTGTCTGTCGGCGCCATAGACGGCCGTGCCCTCGACCTTGTCGCTGCCGATCAGATTTCCTGTTTCCCGTTCTTCATAGGCCATGCGAGATCTCCTCCCATGAGCGGGATCAACGGAGGACGATCTCACGCGTTCCTATCCGAAGATGTTGCAACGAAGCCGCAGTCTCCTCGCAACATCACCCGCTTATCTCGCGAACCCGAACGTCGAAGCAGAGAGTCCTCAGGCGACGCTCCGCAGCGACCAGAAATGTCGAGGCCGACGTTTGGTCACCGACACCTACTCGAGGGCGTGTCTCGAGGTGCTGCAGGGGCATTCCTGCTTCCTTTATCGAGAGCCGGGAAAAGATCGTGGTCGGCTCGCCCGTCCCGCGCGAGGTCGAACTCGAAGCGGTGCCCGCTGAGTGGGGCCCTCGTTGACGATCGATACGTCTACTCCGGCGAGCGTGTGATGCTTGTCGATCCGTCGACGCGCACCGTGGTCCAAGAGGTGGACTAAGTCCTGCGAGGCGGGTCGTCGAGAAAGCGGCCCGTCTCATCTCACGTCGGGCCCCGCCTCATTTCCAGTTTCTCATTCGCGAGCGGCGGTCCATGCCGATCATCAGATACTTCGTATTCGTGGGCGGGCTGCTGCTGGCCATGCTCTTCGCGACGGACCGGTACCTACCGGCCCCGATCGAGCGGGCGGCCGCAACCGATCCCGACAGGACGACCATCCGGATCAGCTCGGCGAGAAGCCTTCCGGAGAAGATCGTGTTCGACACGCGACCGCGAGCCGAGGTGCCGAATGTCGCGGAGGCCGAACCGATCCCCGAATATCCGCAGGAGCATGTGCGCCAGGCTATGGCCGCCATGCCTGCAGCACCTTCCGCCGAGGTCAAGAAAGAACAGCCCGGACGCATCGCCTCACAGGCGCGGCCGCATCCCAGGCGCTCGACGAAGCCGGCGACGAGAGCGCCCGAACGACGCCTTGCCTCCGAACGGCACGACCCGTTTTCCGGTGGATTGTGGTAAGCGGAAAAGAAAGGCCGCGCCTTCGGGTGCGCGGCCTTCCTTGCGTTCAGATGGACCGCTCTCACCAGTGGTGGTGATGCCAGCGGTGCCGAACGACCGGGTAGGATCCGCGGTAATAGGCGTATGCAGGTCGCACGACTCGACGGTAGCGGTAGCCGTAGGACACGGGCGCCGTGTAGTAGGTCGTGGTGGCGTACCCGCCACCCCAGCGATACGGCTCGTCATACCCGTAGTCGTAGGCATAGGGTCCCGCTCCATAGTAGCCGGGGCCATCGTAGTAGCCATAACCAGGTCCCCACCCATACGCCGACGAGGCAAGCCCACCGATCACAGCGCCGGCCAACAGGCCGCCGGCGATGCCCGGTCCCCAGCCACCTCGCCAATGAGCCTCGGCAGGAGACGTGGCGGCCACCGAGGACAGACCAAGAGCGCCGACCAGCAGCGCCGACATCGCGATCTTCTTCATCGAGATTCCTTTCACATTGCTCGCGCCCTGCCGATAACGGGAAAAATAGGCAATGGTTGCTGCTGACCCCGGCGGCGAAGGGCAATGGATCCTCGCCGCCGGGGCAGCGTCAGCTTCGAGTTCGGACCACAACACGCGAGGACGCGCTGGGTTCGGCCCACGCTGCGGCGCAAAAGCTTTCATGAGAGCGCCCCGAACATCCGCCTGATGTCTGCGGGCATTAACAATGTTGATTCCACCGGAATAATTCTTTGCGGTAGGCTATCGCTTCTAGCGTTTGGGGTTCCCATGTTCGATCCGGCCACGACGGCGCTTTTTCGCGCCGTGCTCGACGAGGTTTGCGAAGAGGTTTCGCGTTTCGAAACCGGTGCTCGCACCCATGTCGCTTCAAGGATTCTGGAAGCCGCCGCGAAGGGCAACGTCACCCCGGAGAGTCTGAAGCAGGCCAGTCGCGAGGCGCTCCATCAAGCTCCCAGCACAGCGCGATAGCGGAGCGCAGGGGTGAATTTCCAGGTCACAGTGCTCAAGATCCTGGTGAGTTATCCCGATGGATTCGCCGTCATGGCGGATCTTAAGCGCGACATGGCTATCCTGGCGACGAGCGGACCGGATTGGGCCGAGCGGACCAAGCGCTTGGCTGCGCGAGTCGCCGATCTTGACGTCTTCTCGCAGGCGCTGATCGAGCGGCTGAACGGCGGCTGGCGCATCACCGACAAAGGGCGCTCGGTCCTCGAGTTCATGGAAGCCAAGCGCCCCGAGCCAGAGACGGCACGCGAAGCGCCAGCGGCGGAGTCGACGGCCGCAGCGCCGACGCCAGCTCCCCTCGCAACCAGAAGCTCAGGCCGAAGCCACCGCCTGCAGCGCCGCCGTGCGGCACGTGCGCGGGCGCGCGCCAAAGCATCCTGCCTCTCCTCCCTTCGTCTACTTCCGGGAAAAACCGGAAACTTTCCAGATTGCCTTGAGTTGGCAGCGACTGGGTTTGGTCTCCGGAGAGAGTATGGTCGACGACGTCGTCTTGAAGAACGCCACGGAGACCGCCTGGACGGTGTATCGGGCGCGGCACCCCCGAGGTCGATGCGCACGACACCCGGCGCTGCCTGCTGGAGCGCCACGTCCACAGCAGGTCGGAAGCGCGAGAGAGCGATACCGAAGAACTCGCTGGCTTCGGAATCGCCTACCTGCAGCGGCTTCCTCGAGACGAATGTTGACGGTCGTGAAGACGCTCGCAGCGCGCGTGGCCCGCGGAAGTACGAGGCCCAGTTGGACGCTGCTCGCGATTTCGTCCTCATTTCCGCGACGATCGTGACGGTCCTGCAGTTCGTGTTCGGGGCCTAGCGCGATGCGGATTGCCCAGCTTGCTCCGTTGGCCGAGAGCGTGCCTCCCAAGCTCTACGGCGGGACCCAGCGTGTAATCGCCTGGCTGGTGGACGAACTGGCCGAATCCGGGCACGACGTCGCCCTGTTCGCAAGCGGCGACTCGAAGACGAAGGGAAAGCTCCACGCGGTGTGGCCGCGCGTTGCGCCTGGGGCGGAAGGGGGCGGATCCGAACGCCGCCTGCGCACTTCTGATCGAAGCAATCGCCGAGCGCGCGCGCGACTTCGATGTGATCCACTCTCACGTCGCTGGTTGTCTTCCTATGCTGAGCCGGATCGACGTGCCTTTCCTGACGACGATGCACGGTCGGCTAGATCTTCCCGGTCTACCCCAGGTAATCGGCCGGACGCTCCCTTCGTCTCGGTTTCCGCCGACCAGCGTCGGCCGCCTCCGGAGGCGAACTGGATCGCGACGATTCAGCACGGACTGCCCAAGGATATGTTTAGGCCCTCCTACGAACCAGGTTCGTACCTGGCCTTGGGTGCCCGCCACGCCGTCATGAGCGGCAACAAGGAGCAATTGACGCGCTCGAGCCGATGGACAAAGGACTCGTCGGCAGGCTCCTTCGCTATCCCTACGAAGTGCGCAGCGAGCAGGAGTATTTCGACGAGATCCAGGATGTCAAAGTCACCAAGGACATGCTCGATCTCGCCAGGCACGTCGTGAACCAGAAGGCGGGTCGGTTCGAGCCGGAGAGGTTTGAGGACCATTACGAGACCGCGCTGATCGAGCTCATCAACCAGAAGCGCGCCGGCAAGACTATCCGCCCCAAGGAGCGGCCGAAGGGCGAGAACGTCGTCGACCTGATGGACGCGCTGCGCAAGAGCGTCGGCGGCGCAGTTGTAGAGAGCAAGGCTGCAAAAAGTCCGACCAAAAAGCCAAGAAGGCGGCGGCCGGCCAGAAGGAGATGCTGATGCCCCCGGCAAGAAGCCGGCCAAGGAAACCGCAACGAAGAAGCCCGCATCAGGGGCGCGGCGAAGGTCGGCCTGGAGGGGCCTACCGAACGCCGGGAGGAATCATGAAGCTCCGAATGTTTCTGGCTATCCTCTGCTTGATTGCGACCTTGCCGTACCGCGCCACCGCCCAACAAGATCGGTCCCCCGATAGCGTTTCCGATTTCCAAAAGGACTTTGCGGAGGCCTATAACCGTGGCGATGTGGACGCGATGGCGGGGCATTCACCGAGAGCGCCGTCCGGGTGACTCCGAGCGGCATTTTCGAGGGCCAGCGGCTTGGCAGCCTTCGTGATGCCTGCGCTGCAGTTGAGGCGCAGATCGTCAACACTGAACGGAAGATAGCCACCGAGACCGAGCGCGAAGAGCGGGATGCCGCGGCGAAGGAGATCACGGCTACGGCTGACGTACTTCAAGAAGGTCTCGAGTCGGTGCTCCGCGAGTTGCGCCGTCTGGGAGAGAACCTCACCCCAGTCGAGCACTTGTCGCTCGAGACCTTTAACTTTGGTCATTTCCTCCGGAAGACAGCCGGGGAGATCGAGGCTGCTTCGGCCATCACGCCGCCCTACTGCGTGGCGTGGCAAGAGTCGTCGAACGGGGCGAAGCGACAGGCCGCCAGGACACTCAGGGCTGATGCACCGCAGGCGCGGGTACCCGCCGGCGATGCATCGCAAATGAGGCAGGCGGCTGTCCTGGCCATATCGGCGATGCCGTCACAGGAGGCGTTGCCCCTGCCGATGCGCGAGATCAGGCGCTCTGATTCAGCAACTTGACGAAAGTGTCGGAAGAAATGACCTTCGCGAAGAAATTGTTGATCCGTTCCATCGCGGCGGCCTCCTGTTCCGGCTTCTGGCACCCGCAGGCATCACCGATGACGATCGGAAGGTAGCCGGCATCGCGGGCCGCACGCGCATTACCTTCAATGCACCAGTCGAGATGAATGCCGGTGAGCACGATGACCTTCACGCTCTTGCGCGAAAGTTCGAGGGGCAATTGGGTTCCAACAAAAGCTGTCTGCAGCGCCATCTCGTTGAACTCATTGTCGCCGGGGCGAACCAGCGCGCGCAACTCGCCGACCAACTCGTCGTCCCACTTCTTTTTCCCGGCTGTCCAGTTCAGCCCACTAAACTTCATGCTCGGATCTCCTGCAGAAAATTCTCTTGCGCTTTCACTTCCTTGTCGGTTCTGACGGCATTTCAATGCGTACACGTTGGTGACGACACACGTGTCTATCTCACTCGGAATCCGCCAAATACTGGCACACTTTATGGTTGTCTGGCCAGTAGACCGCCAATTCGAACATCATTCCGACAAGACCAAATTCTGTAGTGATCTCAACAAGCAAAAAAGCTGAGCATTGTCGGAACGGATTTGAGAACACTACGGAAATTCGAAGACTTCCAAGCTGAATACGAGGGTTCGATTCCCTTCACCCGCTCCAGCCTTTCAGAGGGTTGGCGAGAGGGCGCCGATTTCAACCTGGTACATGGTGCGTCGCCGAATTCCCTTACCGGTACGAGCGGCTGAAGCGGGCTTATTGGACCGCGCCAAGCCTGACGCCGAGACGCCCGAATCGTGTTCGCGGCCATGATCCCTGGCGCTGCCGCCACCGCAGAGCGCGGTGAGAACCTTCGGATAATTTTTCAAACCTTGCCAAGGATTCCGGCGTCTCATTCGTCTCAATGCGTGAATGGCCGGAAATCTGCCCGGCGCGCCCCGACTTGTGGGTGGAACAGTATGGTAAAGCGCATGGAATGGCGGTTCTGGACCAGACCGGCCGCAAGGTCGGGTGACGGTCCCCATTGCGTCGCTCAACCCGGTCGAGCTTGAGGGAAGGGCATGGGGGGCACCATTCAGCTCACGACGGCAGAGGTGACGGAGCCACCGGATGGCGCCGCGGATGATGACCTCGTCAGCCTGGCCACGCAGGGCAACCGGGCCGCATTCGAGGCCTTGTTGCGGCGTCACTACGACCTCATGCACCGCGTTGCGTGGCGCATGACCGGCTCCCGGACCGACGCGCAGGACATTTGTCAGGATGTCTGCTGCGCGCTGGTGGAGCGGATCGCTTCTTTCAGGGGAGAGGCGAAGTTCACAACCTGGCTGGTCGGTATCGTGCGCAACGCCTGCCATGACCATCATCGGCGCCGTTCGACCTTTACGCGGTGCAAAGGCCATCTTGCCGTTCTTGCCGAACTAGCGGCGCCGCCCGACGGGCGGGATCTGTTTCGTCGCAGCTGGCTCGCGAGCGAATTGGCGCGGCTTCCGCCGCTGCTGCGGGAGACGGTCGTGCTCGTGGTCGGTGAAGGCATGACGCATGCGGAGGCCGCCACGGCCCTGGGCGTCTCCGAGTCGACCATCTCCGGCCGCATGCACGAGGTGAGGCGACAGGCAGGCCTCGCAAAGGACATTGGCGATGAGTTCTGATCACAACATCATGCGTTTGCCCGACCCTCCGCCGCCCGCGGCGGACTCGCGTGACGCTTCTCTGCAACAGGCATTGCTGCGCTTTGATCAAAAAAGCGCCGAGAACGGCCAAGGAATGCCGACCGACATCCGTCTCATCGAGCGAACCGCTGCGGCGCCCCTGCAGCGGTCGCGCGAGAGGTCTGTGATGAATCGTACGCGATATTTTCTGGCTGCCAGCCTGGCCTGCATCGTTGCCGGATCGGGCGCCTATTTCCACCTCATGCGGTCGCCGCAATCGCAGGACGTCGCTGCACCCGTCGAACAGAAGCTGGCGAGCAACGAGGTCGCTCAGGCTCCTTCGACGGTGCAAGCAAAGAAGGAGAGCGGAAGCCCGGCTCAGCCGCAAACGCCTGTCCGAACCGCCCCTCCGGCCGTAGGGTCCAACCAGGAAGCCGCCGCGCCCTCGGCCGCTGCGCCGCCTGTCGCCAAACTGCGCGCGGAGAATCACGTCGCCGGCCGGCTCGCTCCGCAGGCGCCGTCCACGAGCACGCCCGGCCAGGCGCAGGGCGTCGCTCCGCGTGTCGCGTTGCGTAGCCGCAGCGGAGAACCAACTGCTGACGGCACCGCGCGCGCGTCGCCGTCAGTATCTGCACAGCATAGGGCGCCGGCCCTCGTCTTGCGCGAGCATAGCCAGCGCGAACCCGCTCCTGGCGCACCTGAACCTGTCGGCCGCGACAAGTTTGCGAATGCGCCGGAGAACGCCTTCAAGGTCGCGCGCGATGTGCCCGTCTCGACATTCTCCATCGACGTCGATACGGCGTCGTACGCGTTCGTCCGCGCCCAGCTCAACCGCAATATCCTGCCGCCAGCCGCCTCCGTCCGGACCGAGGAGCTGATCAATTACTTTCCCTATACCTATGACACCCCCGTATCGGCGGACGAACCATTCCGGACCAACGTTGCCGTGTTTCCGAACCCCTGGGCGGAAGGCCGCAAGCTCCTTCGCATCGGCGTTAAGGGATATTCGCTGCAACAGACAAGCCGCCCTCGCGCCAATCTCGTCTTCCTGATTGATACGTCAGGCTCGATGCAGCCGCAGAACCGTTTGCCGCTCGTGAAGCAGTCGCTTGCCATGCTGGTGACCCAGCTGCAACCCGAGGACCGCATCGCGATCGTGACCTATGCCGGAAATGCGGCCGCCGCGCTTCAACCCACGTCCGTGTCCGAGAAAGCCAAAATCCTCGCGACGATCGATCGGCTCGAGGCGGGCGGCAGCACGGCGGGGGCCGAAGGCATCAGGCAGGCCTATGCGCTGGCAGAGCAGAATTTCGACGCCAGCGGCGTCAACCGTGTCATCCTCGCCACCGACGGCGACTTCAATGTCGGGATTACGAACAAGGACGAATTGAAAGGCTTCGTCGAGCGTCAGCGGGAAAAGGGCATTTTCCTGTCCGTGCTCGGTGTCGGCGCCGGCAATTACAACGACGCGCTGGCACAGACGCTGGCGCAGAACGGCAACGGCGTGGCTGCCTACATCGATACGATCAACGAGGCACGGAAGGTGCTGGTCGAAGAGGCAAGTTCGACGCTGTTTGCGATCGGCAAGGATGTGAAGATCCAGGTCGAGTTCAATCCCGCAACCGTCGCCGAATATCGGCTCATCGGCTACGAGACGCGACTCCTCGATCGTGCCGATTTCGCCAACGACAAGGTCGATGCTGGCGACGTCGGCTCCGGGCAAACCGTGACGGCGCTCTACGACATCGTGCCTGTCGGCGGACCTCGACTGGCCGATGATCTTCGATACGGTGCCCAAGCCCCGGCGAACGGCGCGCCGTCAGGGGCCGAGTACGCCTTCGTCAAGATCCGTTACAAGCTGCCGCGATCCGATCGGAGCTTGCTGATCAGCACACCAGTCGATCGCACCTCGGAGCATGGCCGCTTCGAGGACGCGCCGCTCGATGCCCGCTTTGCAACCAGTGTGGCGGCGTTCGGCGAGATATTGCGGGGCGGAAAGCACACAGGCCAGTTCGGCTATGACGACGTGCTGCGCATCGCCTCGGCAGCGCGCGGTGACGATCCCTACGGCTATCGCTCCGAATTCCTTCAGCTGGTGCGCGCGGCCAAAACTGCCAGCGCAATGCAGCCGCTGCGCCCGTGAATCAGGCTTGGCGGACGGTTGTCAGATGATACCGGCCGAACTAACAATATCCGACATGGGGTGGTGGTCACCTCACGTGGATGAAGCCATCCGTGCTCAGGAGGATGTCGAGCTTGCAGATTGCCGCCGCCTTCCCGTCGGACCGAGCTGAAGAAATCCTCGCGTCAGCTTCGAGGCTGTTTGCCCGCCATAGCTATGCGAATGTGACGATGGAGCAGGTTGCAGCATCCGTTCGATCGGTGCCGGGGGCGCTGTACCACTACTTCCGCGACAAGGAGGACCTGATCTATCACTGCTACCTGCGCGGGCTTGCGATCTACAGGAACGAGATCGAGACGGCGGCCGAACCGGGTATCGATGGGCTCGAGGTCGTCAGGCGCATCATACGCGCCCGGCTGCGGCGTGAAGGTCAGCGTATGATCCTGTTTTCCGACATCGATGCACTGGCCGCGTCTTACAGCAATGATGTCCACGCCAGGCGCTGGCAGAATGCCACGCTGCTGGCCGACATTTTGAGGCGAGGCGTTGCGGACGGCTCGATAGCTTGCGACGAGCCGCTCCTAGTCGCCGTGGCTCTCATCTCCATCCTGGACTGGGTTCCGTTCTGGCTCTCCGAGCGCGATTACTACACGCGCCAACAGGCGATTGATGCGATTGACGACATCGTCACGCATGGAGTTTATCGGCGCGAGATCGCCTTACCGGACATGCCTGAACCACCGAGTCTCGGGCCGTTTCTCCAGGCTCGCTCGAGATTGAATAAGCGCGCCGCGAAGCTGGACAGGATGCTCTCGATTGCTTCGGACAGTTTCAATCGACGGGGGGCATTGGGCACGTCTCTTGAGAGCATCGCGGCGGAAGCTGGGATGACCCGTGCGGGCATCTATTATCACTTCAGCGAAAAGGAGAGTCTCTTGCTGGCTTGCCTGCAAAGAGGGCTCGTCGGCGAGATCGGCATTCGGGAACATTTGCAGGATCTGGGGCTTGGAGCATTCGATCATGTCATTCAGAGAGTTCGTCTGTTGTTGATGCTGCACGACACTCCCTGCGGTCCCAAGGCGACCTATCACAACATCAACTATCTCAACGATGTTGACCGAAAACACTATGTGGAACAGGTGCTCGCAACGATCGGACAGGACCAGAAGAACCATCAACGCTGGATCGACGAGGGGCTCTTCCGGACGGTCGACACGCACTTCGCGGAACGTGTCTTGACCGGCATGAGCCATTGGTACCCGATCTGGTTCAGAGATGTGCGGAGCTGGTCACCAATTCAGATCGCCGATCATTTTTCGCAGCTGTTCCTCGCGGGGCTCAAGCCGCGTCGTCATTCAGTCTGAACAGCCGATCCGGCCCAGATCGTCCCATTGAGGAATCGGCATCCTCTAACTGGATCGTTCGACACAAAGCCCCGAGAAAAAAGCCCGTGACAAGCAGGCGGACAAAAGTTGACTTGACTTTCAATCTCGGGGAGAGAGCGACAATCTCTGTGTTTACGACGTAATTACGGCTTGCGTCAAAACTTTACACAGTATTCAATATTTGGGATAGCAAAGGTGGCGCGACCGACGTTGCGAGGCAGCTTCGATCGCCAAGGAACAAGAACATCCAAAAGGGAGAAAGCCAGGATGCACAAGCTCGTAATTGCTGCGGCGGCAGCGCTGACGGTGCTCGGAGGAGCGGCATTCGCGCAGGAGACCATCAAGATCGGCTACATTGATCCGCTGTCCGGCGGCGGCGCCAGCGTTGGCGAAGGTGGCTTGAAGACGTTCCAGTATCTGGCCGACGAGATCAACGCCAAGGGCGGCATACTGGGCCGCAAGATCGAGATCCTGCCCCTCGACAACAAGACCAACCCGCAAGAAAGCCTGGTGCAGGCGCAAAAGGCGATCGATGCCGGCGTCCGCTATATCACGCAAGGCAACGGCTCGTCGGTGGCCGCTGCTCTGTCTGATTTCGTCACCAAGAACAACACGCGCAATCCGGGGAAGGAGGTCCTTTACTTCAACTATGCCGCTGTCGATCCGAGCCTGACCAATGAAAAATGCAGCTACTGGCATTTCCGCTGGGATGCCAGCTCGGACATCAAGATGGAAGCGCTCACCAGCTATATGAAGGACGTCCCGGCGATCAAGAAGGTGTACCTGATCAACCAGGACTATTCCTTTGGTCAGTCGGTCCGCGCCGATGCGCGCAAGATGCTGGGCGCCAAGCGGCCGGACATCCAGATCGTCGGCGACGAACTGCATCCGCTGTTGAAGATCACCGACTTCTCGCCTTACATCGCGAAGATCAAGGCGTCAGGCGCCGATAGCGTCGTGACCGGCAACTGGGGCCAGGACATTGCACTGCTGCTCAAGGCGGCTGCCGATGCCGGCCTGAAGGTCAATTGGTACACCTATTATGCCGGCGGCGCCGGCGGTCCGACTGCGATCAAGCAGACCGGCCTCGACCATCAGGTGTTCCAGATCACGGAAGGCTTTGCCAATTCGGGCCACCAGTCGGCAATGGACTTCGAGAAGGCGTTCCGCGCCAAGGTCAATATGTCGCTGTGGTATCCGCGTGCGGTCAACGAGATGCGCATGTTCAAGGCCGCGGCCGAGAAGGCCAACTCGCTCGACCCCGTGAAGGTCGCGGCAGCCCTAGAGGATCTCAAATTCGAGGTGCTCGATGGCGGAGAGGGCCTCATGCGCAAGGATGATCACCAGTTCTTCCAGCCGATCTACATCTCCTCGTTCGGCAAGCTCGCGGCAAACGAGCCGTTCGACGAGGAAGGCACTGGCTGGGGATGGCACCTGGTTTCCAAGATCGATACGTCCAAGACGATGGTTCCCACCACCTGCAAGATGTCCCGGCCGTAAGCTGTAGAACTGCGCCTTTCCGCGGCCGATGGCGGCCGCGGAAAGGTCGTGCTTCGCGTTGCGGGACCGACGAATTTGCCGAGGCCTTTTCGGTCCGGCCAGAGGTGTGACTACTGTGCTTGAACTGATCGTTATATCGACACTGAACGGTCTGTTGTTCGGCATGCTGCTGTTCTTGCTGTCGAGCGGCTTGACCGTCATCTTCAGCATGATGGGCGTGCTCAACTTCGCCCATGCCAGTTTCTACATGCTTGGCGCCTTCTTCGGCTTCCAGCTTACCAAATGGATCGGCTTCTGGCCGGCGCTGCTGCTGGCGCCACTGCTGGTCGGCGCGATCGGCATGGCCGTCGAACGCTACGGCTTGCGCAACACGCACAAGCACGGCCACGTGGCGGAGCTGCTTTTGACCTTCGGTCTCGCGTTCGTGATCGAGGAAATCGTGGCGATGATGTGGGGCAGGAGCCCAGTCGACTACCGCGTTCCGGCGCTGCTGGACTTTCCGGCCTTCACGATCTTCTCGACCAACTATCCCGCCTACAAGCTCTTCATGCTGGCCGTGTCGATCGCGATCTTCGTCGTGCTGTTGATCGTGCTCAAGCGCACGCGGGTCGGCCTGATCGTCCAGGCCGCGTTGACGCACCCCCACATGGTCGGGCATCTCGGCCACAACGTCGGGCGTATATTCATGCTGGTGTTCGGCGTCGGCAGCGCGCTTGCGGGAATTGCGGGCGTGATCGCCGGTCCAGCCCTCGTGACGCAGTCCGACATGGCGGCGGCGCTGGGGCCGATCCTGTTCGTCGTCATCGTGTTCGGCGGCCTCGGCTCATTGCCGGGCGCCTTCATCGCCTCGCTCGTCATCGGCCTGGTGCAGACCTTTGCGGTGGCGTTGAACGGTTCGCTGGCGAGTGCTTTCGGTCCGCTCGATCCGTCGACGGGCCCCTCCGTGCTTACCGACGTCTGGAACGTCACGATCGCCCAAGTGGCGCCGATCGTGCCGTATCTGCTGCTGGTGATCATTCTAATCGTACGCCCCATGGGCCTGATGGGGACGCGCGAGTCATGAACGCCACGACGACTTCCGCATCGAAGATCTCAGGCAAGCCCGCCGGCGACAGCCTGCGCTTCTATGGCGTCTGGCTGGTCGGCATCGCCGCGCTGATCGTCCTGCCGATGATCTTCTCCTCCGGCGGCTCGCTCACGTCCTTCAGCCTGATCGGCATCGCGATCGTGTTCGCGCTGTCCTACAACATCTTGCTCGGTCAGACCGGCCTCCTGTCGTTCGGCCATGCGGTGCATTACGGCCTCGGCGGCTTCGCGGCCTGCCATGCGATGAATGCTGTGGTCTCACACGGCTGGCCGATCCCGCTGCCCTTCATCCCGTTGTTCGGCGGGCTCGGCGGCCTCGCTTTCGCGATGATCATCGGCTGGGTGATGACCAAGCGCGCCGGCACCGTGTTCTCGATGATCTCGCTGGGCATTGCCGAACTGGTGGCGTCCTCCTCGCTGATCCTGCGTTCCGTGTTCGGAGGTGAGTCCGGGATCTCGACCGACCGCACGGCTTTGCCGAAAATGTTCGGCTGGACTTTCGGCCCTCAGATTCAGGTCTACTACCTGATCGCGTTCTGGCTGGTGATCTCCGCGATCGCAATGTACGCGCTGACCCGGACGCCGCTGGGGCGGATCAGCAACGCCGTTCGCGACAACCCCGAGCGTGTCCAGTTCATCGGGTATGATCCGCACGTGGTCCGCTATATCGCCTTCTGCTTCGCCGGGTTCTTCGCCGGCGTGGCGGGAGGATTGGCTGCGATCAACTTCGAGATTGCCAACGCGGCCTATCTCGGCGCGATCCAGTCCGGCCTCGTGCTGTTCTCGACCTTTATCGGGGGTGTCGCATTTTTCTTCGGCCCGATCCTTGGCGCGATCCTCGTGACGTATCTGCAGCTTGGGCTGACCAGCGTCACGGGCGTGTGGCAGCTCTATTTCGGCATTATCTTCATCGGCATCGTGATGCTGTCCCCGGGCGGAATTGCCGGGCTGGTCATGATGCACCGGCCGCTGGCTCGTGCCGGAACTCTGCCGACGTTGATTCCGTCCTATGTCGTCGCGGCGGTGCCGACCCTGGCGCTGGCCTGCGGCGTGATCCTGACGATCGAATCGATCGCGCGCACGCATAGCGGGCAGGGCAGTCCGATCAACCTGTTCGGCGTTGCCTTCAGCCCGGCGTCGCCAACGACGTGGGCGAGTGCGGCGATCCTTGTCGTCGGCGGCTTCTTCGTGGCGCGCCTCAGTTGGCGACGAGTCGCCGGTGCTTGGGATCGCGCGGCGACGACCGCGCGCGACCGGGGGTATCTGGCATGACGGCAGCCATCGAACTTCGCGCTGTCGAAAAGCGCTTCGGCAATGTCGGTATTATCCGGGACCTCAATCTGCGCGTCGCGCAGGGCGAGCGTCACGCCATCATCGGTCCGAACGGTGCCGGCAAATCGACGACGTTCAACTTGATCAGCGGCCATATCAGACCGAGCTCGGGCGAGGTAAGACTGAATGGCGATGCGATCTCCGGCCTCAGGCCCTTCGAGATCAACCGGCGCGGCTTGTCGCGGTCGTTCCAGGTTACCAACGTGTTCTCGCGCATGTCGGTCTGGGAGAACGTCCGTTGTGCCGTGCTGTGGGCGACGGGGCATCGTTACGCCTTCTGGAAGAACGTCGACAGCCTGCCTGAGGTGCGCGAGCGTACCGCTCAGATACTCGAGGATATCCATCTGACGCACCGGCGCGATGTTCCGGCGGGCTTGTTGACCTACGCGGAGCAGCGCGAGCTCGAGATCGGCATCACCATCGCCGGCGGTGCCAGCGTCGTGCTGCTGGACGAGCCGACCGCCGGCATGAGCCATGCCGAAACCGAGCGTGCGGTGTCGCTGATACGGCGGCTGACGGAAGGCAAGACTCTCGTCATCGTCGAGCACGACATGAGCGTCGTGTTCGGCCTGGCAGATCGCATTTCCGTGCTGGTCTACGGCCACATCATCGCCTCGGGCACGCCGGAAGAGATCCGGCGCGATCCGAAGGTCAAGGAAGCCTATCTCGGCGAGGAGGCGCACTGATGCTCGAGGTCAGGGACCTGCACGCCTACTACGGCAAGAGCCACATTCTCCAGGGCGTCGATCTCGATGTGGCCGCGGGCGAAGTCGTGAGCCTGCTCGGCCGCAATGGTGTCGGGCGTTCGACCACGGTCAAGGCGATCATGGGCGAGGTTGCTCCGCAAGGTACGGTCCGCTTCAAAGGCAAGGACATCGCCGGACTGCCGAGCTACAGGATTGCGCGTCTCGGTCTCGGCTATGTGCCGGAGCATCGGGACATCTTTCCCAGTCTGACAGTTCGCCAGAATCTGCTCCTCGGTATCAAGGATACGCGCCGTCCCGGCAAATGGCAGCTTCAGGACATGCTCGACATGTTTCCCAATCTTGCCGCGCGGGCCGACACGCCTGCAGGGGTGCTGTCAGGCGGCGAGAAGCAGATGCTCACGACCTGCCGGACCCTGATGGGCGATCCCGATCTCATCATGATCGACGAGCCGACCGAAGGTCTTGCCCCGCTGATTGTACAACAAGTCGGCGATCTCATCGCCCGCATCGCGCAAGCCGGAGTCGCGATCCTCCTCGTCGAGCAGAAGCTGTCGATTGCAATGAAGATCTCTAACCGCGTCTACGTCATGGGACACGGTCGTGTGGTTTTCGAAGGTACGCCCGACCAGTTGAAATCGAACGAGGAGGTTCGAGCGCAATGGCTGGAGGTGTGAGACCGGCGCGTCGGCCGGTCAATGCAGGGTTAGAGCCGTTGGCTTCATGGGAGCTCCAGAAACCCGGAGAGCTCCATCGCCTTTGACGGGCTCACCCGCTCCGCCCCAGGAACCTTCGCCCCGCGCGTGAGTTTCCCGGTCGGGCAGGGCGAAAGTCACGAGGCCGACCGTGCAACAAGATGCGCGCGTATCCACCACCGCGCAGATCGCAGGCCATCCGATCCATCCGATGCTGGTGCCGATCCCGATCGCGTGCTTCATCGGGGCGCTGCTGACCGACATCGCCTATGTGGCGAGCGCCGAGATCATGTGGGCGGATTTTTCCGCATGGCTCCTGGTGGTCGGCGTCATCTTCGGCGTGCTGGCTGCCATCGCGGGCCTGACTGACTTCATCGGCAACCGCCTGGTCCGGGCGCAGCCGCCGGCCTGGCCGCATCTGATCGGCAACGCCGTGGTGCTGGTCCTTGCGGTCTTCAACACGATGATTCACATGCGCGATGGCTGGACCTCTGTGTGGCCGGCCGGGCTCGTGCTTTCGGCGATCACCGTGCTGATCCTGCCCGTCACTGGCTGGCTCGGCTGGGCCATGGTCTATCGCCACGGCGTGGGAGTCGCGCGATGAAATCTTCGATCGCCCGCGCGCTGTTGTGCGCATCTCTATTGTGTCTTGCCGGCTGCAATGACGGCAGCGGCGACCCCAAGGCACAAGTGGGCGCCAACCCGACACTCCCTAACATCCAGCAATATCTGCTGCCGCCGATCCACATCGCCCGCGTCGTCGGCTGGAAGAAGGACGAGACGCCGGCCGTCGCGCAGGGCTTGCAGGCCAAGGCCTTTGCCACGGGCTTGCAGCATCCGCGATCGCTCTACGTGCTTCCCAATGGCGACGTGCTGGTGGTGGAATCCAAGGCGCCGAAGGGCGCCCCGATCAAGCGGCCCAAGGAGATCGTGATGGGCTTCGTCGAGTCCTGGGCGACCTCCGGCGGCGAGACCGGGAAGAGCAACCGGATTACGCTGCTGCGCGACCGCAATGGCGACGGCGTGCCGGAGACGCAAAGCGTCTTCCTCGACCATCTCAACTCGCCGTTCGGCGTCGCGCTGGTCGGCAATGATCTCTATGTCGCCAACGCCGATGCGGTCGTCAGATATCCCTACACCGAAGGCGATACGAAGATCACCGCGCCAGGCACCGTGCTGACGCCGCTGCCGGGCGGTCCGATCAATCATCACTGGACCAAGAGCTTGGTCGCCAGTCCCGACGGCTCGAAGCTCTATGCCGGCGTCGGCTCCAACAGCAACATCGCCGAGAACGGCATGGAGGCCGAGCACAACCGGGCCGCCATTCTCGAGATCGATCGCGCCAGCGGCCGCTGGCGCGTGTTCGCAAGCGGCCTGCGCAATCCCAACGGGCTCAGCTTCGAGCCGCAGACCGGCGCGCTGTGGACGGTGGTGAACGAGCGCGACGAGCTGGGGCCTGATCTCGTTCCTGATTACATGACCTCGGTGAAGGACGGCGGCTTCTACGGCTGGCCCTACAGCTATTTCGGCCAGCACGTCGATCCCCGCGTCAAGCCGGAGCGGCCGGATCTCGTCGCCAAGGCGATCATGCCGGACTACGCCCTGAGCTCGCATGTCGCCCCGCTCGGGCTTGCCTTCAACACCGGCACCGGTCTGCCCGCCGCCTACCGCGGTGGCGCTTTCGTCGGCGAGCACGGCAGTTGGAACAGGCAGGTGCTCAACGGCTACAAGGTCGTGTTCGTGCCGTTCACGGACGGCAAGCCCAGCGGCCCGCCGCAGGACGTCGTGACGGGCTTTCTCAACGGCGACAACCAGGCGCGTGGTCGTCCCGTCGGCGTCGCCATCGACAAGACCGGCGCGCTGCTGGTCGCCGACGACAGCGGCAACACGGTCTGGCGGGTGAGCGCGGCTCATCCGCAGCTGACGCAACGTTAAGCTCGATCCTGCGTTGAGAGGAGGGACGATCTCTAAACGCCAAGCCAGGAGTAGGACAATGGGTCTCGCTCAATACGCCATCGTGCCGGTGCAGGACGAATGGGGCGTGCTGCATGACGGCGACGTCAAGAGCAGATACGCGACCAAGGAAGCCGCCTTCGAGTCGGCGATGGCCGCGGCCTCCCTGGCCCTTCGCGAGGGACATGAAGTCCATGTCAGCGTGCCCGGCCGCGAAGCCGGCGACAATGCGCTGGGCGTGTAGAGCTCGCCGCAGACACGGCATTCGAGCGAGGAGGCCGCGATGACCAAGCCCCGTGAGCAGAACGGCGTCGAGCCGTCTCGGTCCGAAGACGACATCCAGCGCGAGCAGCTCGGACCGCGCGGCGTGCCCGGAGCGCCCGACCCCGCCAGGATGACGCCGCAACGCGACAAGAAGACGCCGAAGCATATTGATCCCGGCCACACCTCCTGACGTCCGTTCTGCGGCTGGCGCCGCAGTGCCATTCGGAACCGACATTCCCGCCCGTCCTGTCTACCGGCTATGAGGTGCTGACGGGCGCAATCTGCGCCCGTCGGGCAGGCGACGTTTGGAATGCGGTTCTCGAAATCTGACGGCAGGCTGATCGGCGTCCTGCCGGTGCTCGCGATCACGCAATTGGTCGGATGGGGCACGATAGGCCTTCCCGCCATCGTCGGGCGCGATCTCGCCGCCGACCTCGGCATGAGCCTGCCGGCGGTGTTCGCCGGAACATCGGTTCTCTACGTCTCGATGGGACTGTGCGCCCCGTGGCTCGCCAAGTCGTTTGCGCGGCATGGCGCGCGGACGGTCATGATGGCCGGCACGATCGTCACTGCGCCGGGCTTCGTGCTGCTGTCGCTCGCGCGCGAGCCGATGCTCTATTTCGCCGCGTGGATCGTGCTCGGCATCGCCGGCAGTGCCACGCTGTCGACCGGCGCCTATATCATGCTGAACGAGGTTGCCGGGCGGCGGGCCAAGAGCGCGATCGGCGCGCTGATGCTGGTGACGGGCCTGTCCAACAGCATCTTCTGGCCGACCACCTCATTCCTGAGCGGTCAGCTCGGCTGGCGGGGGACGTGCCTCGTCTATGCAGCGATGATGCTCGTCGTCAGCCTCCCGCTCCATGCGATTTTCGCGCCGCGCCGGACCGTTGCAAAGGACGATGGCGCCGAGCCGGCCAGGCGGTCGCCGCAGCCTGCGATTCCAAGGAGCACGTTCGGCCTCGTCGTCGCCGCGATCACGCTGAACGCCTTCGTCACTTTCGGCATCAGCGCCATCCTGATCGAGCTCTTGCGGGCGGAAGGGCTGGCCCCGGCTCAGGCACTGGCGTTCGGCTCGATGCTGGGCGTGATCCAGGTCAGCGCCCGCGGGCTGGATTTTCTCGGTGGCGGGCGGTGGGACGGGATCACGACCGGGCTCGTTGCGGGCACCGCATTGCCGGTGGCCATGGTGCTGCTGATTATGAGCGAGGGCTCCACCTGGCCGGTCGCGGTCTTCATCCTGCTTTATGGCGCCGGCAGCGGCGCGATGGCGGTGGCGCGGGCGACCATCCCGCTCGTGTTCTACGACCAGGCCGAGTTCGCCAAGGCCATGTCGATGATCGCGCTGCCGCTGAATCTGGCGTCGGCGCTCTCGCCGCCGCTTCTCGTCGGCCTGCTGACCCAGTTCGGCAGCCGCGGTGCGCTCGGTCTCACCTTCCTCTTCTCCTGCGCCGCGGTGCTGATCCTGGTCCAGCTCGCCCGCCGCCGGCCGCGGGTGGTCGCGGCGGGCGCAACCTGAGCCCTTGAGATATTCGCGGCGCGGAAAGTTGCGGGCAGGAATTGGCGCTGCTGTCCGGCAGGAGATGGCCGTATGCCGTCAGTGCAGTGCTCAGGGCGCGAAAATGGTGTATCCGCAGGGAGCGCGGACAGCGATCTCGCCCGCTGCGCCAAGATCAGCTCCCCGGAGGAATAGACATGTCGGCCTTGCCGCTCTCAGGCATCAAGATCCTTGACCTCACGCGCGTGCTCGCGGGTCCGCTGTCGGCCCAGATGCTGGGCGATCTCGGCGCTGACGTGATCAAGCTCGAGCGGCCCGGCACCGGCGACGACGCGCGCGCCTTCGGGCCGCCTTACCTGAACGACCCCGAGGGCAAGGCCAACAACAACAATTCGTTCTATCTCTGCGCCAACCGCAACAAGAAGTCGGTCACCGTCAACATCGCCAAGCCGGAGGGGCAGGCGATTGTCCGCGAGCTCGCCAAGGACGTCGACGTCTTCATGGAGAACTACAAGGTCGGCGACCTCAAGCGCTACGGCCTCGACTACGACTCCATCAAGGCCATCAATCCCGGGATCATCTATTGTTCGGTGACCGGCTTCGGCCAGACCGGGCCCTATGCGCCGCGTGCCGGTTATGACGCCATCCTCCAGGCCATGGGCGGCCTCATGAGCGTGACCGGCCATATGGACGGCGAGCCCGGCGAAGGCCCGATGAAGGTAGGCCCGTCGATCGTCGACTACATGACCGGTATGAACACCTCGATCGCGATCCTGTCGGCGCTCTACCATCGCGATGCCAATGGCGGCGAGGGGCAGCGCCTCGACGTCTGCCTGCTCGACACCGTGATCGCCTCGCTCAGCCACTGGCTCCAGATCTTCCTGGTCAACGGCAAGACCCCGCCGCGCCGCGGCACCTGGGGCAATGGCGGCATGCCGGCGGGCGTGTTCCGCTGCACCGACGGCGAGCTGATGCTGGTGGTCGGCAATGACGGCCAGTTCCAGCGCACCTGTGCAGTGCTCGGCGAGCCCGAACTCGCGAACGATCCGCGCTTCCTCAAGAACAACGATCGCGTCGTGCACGGCAAGGAGATCATGGCGATCTTCGCCGGGCTGTTCCTGAAGAAGCCGGTCGCCTACTGGCTGGAAAAGCTGGAGGAGGCGGGCGTGCCGTCGGGGCCGATCAACAATTTCGAGCAGGTCTTCGCCGATCCCCACGTGCAGGCGCGCGGCATGCGGGTGAAGACGAAGCACAAGTTCGAGCCGGAGCTGTCGCTGATCCGCAACGCGTTGACCTTCTCGGGCACGCCGATCGAGACCTACCGCGCCCCGCCGCTGCTCGGCGAGCACACGGAAGAGGTTCTGGGTGCCAGGCTCGGTTATGATGCGCAGAAGATCGAGGCGTTGAGAAAGCAGGGGATCATCTAGCGCGTTCTTACCCTCTCCCGGGTGAACCCTTGGGAGAGGGAGGATCGCCTCGCAGATCCGCGCGCTGCTCAGCCTTGCCTGAGCCTTGCGCACAATCCCCAGATAATCCCGATCCGTAGTCGCACAGGCTTCCCCTTGGCGCGAGACTCTGATTCGATCCTTCCACTTGAGTTCGGGAGGGAAGTGAGATGTCCTACACGATCGGGTTCCAGGCCAAGGACCAGAAGGCCGTTCTGGCGACCGAGGCGGCCACTGCCAATCAGGCCATCGCCATCATTACCGCGCTGCAGCAGAGCGCCGACGAAATAAAATTCATCCGCTCTCCGCAGGAAGGCGACATGGGCATCGAGATGCTGCTGCTGCTCGCCAAGGAAGAGGCTGAGGAGATGCCGCAGCGGGCGTAGCCGCTGCTACACCGGGAGCTGCGAGGTCTGGTCGCAAGCGGGACTGACCTCGCTCGGCTTTCGGCCGATATTCATTGATCAGCGCGCATCCCGCGCCAGCGCGCGTGGCTTTGCCTCGACCTTTCCTGCCGTCAGCGCCATGGTCGCCACGCCGACCACGCGCGCGACCACGTCCTCGACGTCGTCGAGATCGCATTTGCCTTCCGACAGCTTCGTCAGCCGCTCGCTCTCGCGGATGGTGTGGTGCGCCATCGCGAGTGCGAAGTTGAGGCCCCAATAGATGTCGACCTCGCTGCGCTCGGGCAGGGCGCGGCGCATCGCGCCGGCGAATTTCCGCAAATGGTCGATCTCGCGGTTCTTGATGCGGCGGATCGGCGGCACGGATTCGATCGAAGCGCGGATCATGAAGCGCGCTGCGGTGGAGCGCTGGTTCGCCGGGCCGAGGCAGCCGCGCAAGGTCGGCCCGACCAGTGCGCGCAAGATCACCTCGATCGGCGCGCGGCCGCCGCCTTGCTCTTCCGCTTCCTTCAATTCCCTCAGTCGCTCGCGGTTGGTGGCGATCGAGCGCGTGACGAACAATTCCGCGATCAACTCGTCCTTCGAGCCGAAATGATAGTTCACCGCCGCCAGGTTGACATTGGCCTCCGCGACGATGTCGCGCAGCGTCACGTCGCCGAAGCCGCGATCGGCATAGAGCCGTTCGGCGGCGGCGAGAATGGCAGACCTCGTATGATCGCTGGCCATGTCCCTTTTCCCGTCATTCCGGGGCGACGCACCAGCGTCGAACCCGGAATCTCGCACCACAACTTCGAGATTCCGGGTTCAGCCCTGCAGGCTGCCCCGGAATGATGCCGTGAGCGAGGGAGTTGCAATTCAAACAGTTGTATGAAACTATCGTTTGAAGGCCGGAAATGTCAATCCGCAATCCAGACCCATTCGCAACTGCGATCGGTTCCGGTGCGCCTCGCAGCTTCGCGCATTCGCGCTTGCGGGCCGCGTGCGGCGGGAGGACAGTCCGGCGCAAAAGGGTTTGCCAGAGAGAAACGAGGAGCGTCCCATGGATTTTGATCTGTCCACCAAGCAGAAGGAATGGCTCGACCGTGTGCAGTCCTTCATGACCAAGCACGTGCGCCCCGCGGTGCCGGTCTATAACGAGCAGGACAAGGCGGGCGACCGCTGGAAGGTCATCCCGATCCTGGAAGACCTGAAGAAGAAGGCCAGGGCCGAAGGCCTCTGGAACATGTTCATGCCGCCGAACGAGCATGAAGATGACGAATTCCGCGGCGCGGGACTGACCAATCTCGAATACGCGCTGCTGTCGGAGCAGATGGGCCACATCTCCTGGGCCTCGGAGGTCTTCAACTGTTCCGCGCCGGACACCGGCAACATGGAAGTGTTCATGCGCTACGGCACCAAGGAGCAGAAGCGCAAATGGCTGCGTCCGCTGATGGACGGCGAGATCCGCTCGGCGTTCCTGATGACCGAACCGGCAGTCGCTTCCTCGGATGCGACCAACATCGAGACCCGCATCGAGCGCGACGGTGATCACTACGTCATCAACGGCCGGAAGTGGTGGTCGTCCGGCGTGGGCGATCCCCGCTGCAAGATCGCGATCCTGATGGGCAAGACCGATTTCAAGGCCGCCAAGCACCAGCAGCAGTCGCAGATCCTGGTTCCGCTCGACACCCCCGGCATCAAGGTCGAGAAGATGCTGCCGGTGTTCGGCTTCGACGATGCGCCGCACGGCCATGCCCAGGTGCTGCTCGAGAACGTGCGCGTGCCGAAGGAGAACATCCTGCTCGGCGAAGGCCGCGGCTTCGAGATCGCGCAGGGCCGCCTCGGCCCGGGCCGCATCCATCACTGCATGCGCACCATCGGCAAGGCCGAGGAGGCGCTGGAGAAGATGGTGAAGCGGCTGATGTCGCGCACCGCCTTCGGCAAGAAGATCGTCGAGCATTCGGTGTGGGAGCAGCGCATCGGCGAGGCCCGTACCAACATCGAGATGACGCGGCTGCTCTGCCTCAAGGCGGCCGACATGATGGACAAGGTCGGCAACAAGACTGCGCAGGCCGAGATCGCCATGATCAAGGTCGCGGCGCCCAACATGGCGCTGAAGATCATCGACGAGGCGATCCAGGCCTTCGGCGGCGCCGGCGTCTCCGACGAAGCCGGACTTGCCAAGGACTATGCGAACATCCGCACGCTGCGTCTCGCCGACGGTCCGGACGAGGTGCACAATCGCGCCATTGCCAGGCTCGAGGTTCGGAAGTATGCAAACTCTCCCGGTCATTGAGCGGGAGAGCCTGGAGGCACTCCCGGCTTGACAAATGAGAGGGCCATGATCCGGTGACCGCTTGACGCAAGTGCGTCAGCGGTTACCGATTAGGATCATGCTCGGCCTGAAATGGTCAGGACTGAAGAGGGAGCGTCACTTTGGCGGACGGCGTCAGGAAAGACGAAGAGTTCTCCGGCACCAAGCCGGTCGAGGAGCGGCATCGCTTCGACGAAATGCGGCTCGAAGCGTGGATGCGCGACAATGTCGAGGGCTTCGAAGGCCCTCTGGTCGTGCTCCAGTTCAAGGGCGGACAGTCGAACCCGACCTATCGCCTCAATACGCCGAACCGCTCCTACGTGATGCGCCGAAAACCGTTCGGCAAATTGTTGCCGTCGGCGCACGCGGTCGATCGCGAATACCGCGTGATCGCGGCGCTCGGAAAGCAGGGCTTTCCGGTCGCGCGCGCCTACGCATTGTGCCAGGACGACAGCATCATTGGTGCCGCCTTCTACATCATGTCGATGGAAGAGGGCCGGGTGTTCTGGGATCCGACGCTGCCGAGTCAGACGCCGGAAGATCGCCGCAAGATCTTCACTAGCAAGATCGAGACGTTGGCGAAGCTGCACATGTTCGATCCGAACGCGATCGGCCTCGGCGAGTTCGGCAAGCCCGGAAACTATTTCGCGCGCCAGATTGACCGCTGGACCAAGCAGTATCGCGCCTCCGAGACCCAGCACATTCCGGAATTCGAAAAGGTCGCCGAATGGCTGCCGCGGACTGTGCCGGAACAGGCGCGCGTCTCGGTCGTCCATGGTGACTATCGCCTCGACAACATGATCTTCCATGCGACGGAACCGCGTGTGCAGGCGGTGTTGGATTGGGAGCTGTCGACGCTCGGCGATCCCATGGCCGATTTCACCTATCTCCTGATGCAATGGATCATGCCGGGCCTCGATGGCGCCGACCTCAAGGCGCTCAACATCCCGAGCCTGGAAGAGGCCGCGCAGATCTACTGCAACGTTACCAAGATGACGGTGCCAGATCTCAACTGGTACTTCGCCTACAACCTGTTCCGCCTCGCCGGCATCACCCAAGGCATCGCCGGCCGTGTCCGTGACGGCACTGCCGCCAACGCCAAGGCGCTCGAATCCGCCAAGCGCACGGTGCCGCTGTCGAAGGCCTCGTGGGAGTACGCGCAGAAGGCGGGCGCGGTTTAGGAGCGACCAAGGCGCGGCCGATGGCCGCGCTTTTCCTGTATCTTAACACCCGCCTCTCTTATCCCGGACGCGGCGCGGTACGAAGTGCTGCTCCGCAGAGCCGAGGGACTTGGTCACGTCGCTAAAGTATTCAGCTCATCCGTGAGATCGCGCCAGTCCGGATTGAGCTCTTCGATTAGCTTGAGCTTCCACGCGCGTCGCCAGCGCTTTAACGAATGTTCGCGTGAGCGTGCTTCGAGTACCGACTCAAACGCTTCGAAATGAACGAGCAGTGTCACGTTATACTGTCGCGTGAAGCCGGGGATGAGCTTGGCTTTGTGCTCGCCGACTCGGCGGACGAGGTCGTTCGTAACTCCGATGTAGAGAGTGCCGTTTTGTTTGCTTGCGAGGATGTAAACGAAGTAGGGCATGGTCGTGCCATCTTGGCCGGAAATGCGACCTAGAGTTGCACAGTTCGATGCCCTCGCCAAGCTTCTCTGGGTCCCGGCTCTGCGGAGCGTCACTTCGTGCCGCACCGCGTCCGGGACACAAGATCTGGTTCGTGACTTCGACGGTTTGGCTTCCGTAGACGGATTGGAGCTCGCTGCGCTCAGCGCGGAGAAGCGGCAAGTCAGTCTGACGCGGAAAGCCCCTGCCATACTCTTGTGTCCCGGACGCGGTGCAGCACGGAGTGCTGCTCCGCAGAGCCGGGACCCAGTCAAGTCACAGGCACCAATCACCCCTTCGCACAATGCGCGATCAGCTTCTCCACGAAGCCTGCGCATTTTTCCAGCTCCGCCATCTCCACGAACTCGTCCGGCGTATGCGCTTGCGCGATCGATCCAGGGCCGATCACGACCGAGGGGATGTCGGCCATGCTGGCGAACAGGCTCGCCTCGGTGCCGAAGGCGACCTTGGCGTGGTCGTTGCGACCCGCCAGGCTCTTGGCCAGGGTGACGATGGGCGCATCGGCTTCTGTGTCGAGCGCGGGGTAGTCGAGGATCTCCTCGAATGCGATGCCGCACTCCGCATTCCCAGCCTTCATCGCAGGCTCGAGCTCGGCCTTGGCCCAGGCGACGATCGCATCGGTGACCTCGCGCGACTCGGTGATGCCGATGCCGCGGCACTCGAATTCCACCGTGCAGGCGTCGGGTACGATGTTCAGCGCCGCGCCGCCATGCACGATGCTGGTGAGCAGCGTCGAATGCGGAACGTCATAGAGGCTGTCCGATGATCGCGCAGCGGCGAGCTGTACGGCACGGCGGCGGATCTCGGTGATCAGCTCGGCGGCATACTCGATGGCGTTGACGCCGTCGGGTGCGATCGATGAATGTCTTGCGAGGCCCTTGAACGTCGCGCGCACGCCGTGCTTGCCCTTGTGGCCGATGATGACCTGCATTTGGGTCGGTTCGCCGACGAAGCAGCCGAGCGGTCTGATCCTCTTCTTGGCGACTTCGCCCAGCATCGGCCGCACGCCGACGCAGCCGATCTCCTCGTCATAGGAGATCGCCAGATGAATCGGCGTCTTGAGCTCGGCTTTGACCATCTCCGGCACCATCGCGAGACACACCGCCACGAACCCCTTCATGTCGGTGGTGCCGCGGCCGTAGAGCTTGCCGTCGCGCTCGATCAGCCTGAACGGATCGTGGCTCCACTCCTGGCCCACCACAGGCACGACGTCGGTATGTCCCGACAGCACGTAGCCCGGGCGGTCTTCGGGCCCGATCGTGACCCATAGCGAGGCCTTTTGCCCGGTCGCATCGACGATGCGCTCACTGTTGACGCCGAACGCGGCGAGGTAGGTTTCGATATGCGCGATCAGGGGCAGGTTGGTGCGGTCGCTGATGGTGTCGAAACCGACGAGGTCGGCGAGGAGTTTTCGGATCCGGTCGGGTCTTGAGCTTGGCATTGTCTCGTTCTGTCGAGGGAATGGAGGCTGAAACGCTTGCAGGAACCATACCAATGTGGCGCCCGGTCGGGCAAATCAACATCGCAACCGTCATTCCAGGGCGATGCGCAGCGTCGACCCCGGAATCCATCGGCTTGCATCGCGCGCAGCGAAATGGATTTCGGGTTCGCGCCTTCGTTGCGCCGGGGAATGACGCGTTGAAGCTACAACACCTTGCGTTGACGACGGGCAAAACACCCGAGACATCGGTCAAGAATCGCCGGCGAAAATATTCCACTTTACCGAATTTCGGAAACGGCGTATGTGTCGCGGCAACCCGGCCCAAGGAAGAGGGGCGTATCGCGATCGTCACGAACGCGGGCCGGGCGGCGGTGGACGCAGGTGACATCGGCGCGAAGGGTTTTGCAACCGTGAGCAAGGCCGTCGCGCACACGACCGGTGCCATCTGCGTACGGCAAAATCGTGTGGTCCTGGCGCCCGGGGTCTGTGCGCCAAGTCTTGTGGTGATGTCGCGGTCCAACCGGGTCCGCTCATCAGTCATCCGCAAGGCGACGGGGGCAATAGCGCAACGCTCCCCGGGGAGAGCACGACATAAGCCGTAAAGCCACTGCGCAGGGAAGGCCGGGCTGTCCTGGCTACACCTGTATGCCGCTGTGCAGCTTTTTGTTACGCAGAATTCGCACAGTGGACCGCGGGTGCCAGCCGGCGCCCGGTCTTCCCTGCGCCCTCGTTCAAATGGAGGGCGAAGAGATCAAGCAAAACTCGGGTGAAATGCGCCGCGAGGATGCGATCCCATGCCAGTCATTCAACAAAGCTCTCGTGCCCCGGACGCGGCGCAGCGTCCCTTCGACGATGCGCCGCAGAGCCGGGGCCCATGCATCAACGGGCGCCGTGGCTTGCTGGGTCCCGTCTCTGCGCAGCAACGCGAAGGGCGTTGCAGCGCGTCCGGGACATGAGACCGCTGCTAAACCGGCTTGCCCGCATACGGCATCGAGGCGGTGAGGCCGCCGTCCACCGGGAACGCCTGGCCGTTCACATACGAAGCTTCGTCGCTTGCCAGGAACAACCCCATCGCGGCGAGCTCATGCGGCTGGCCGGGGCGCTTGAGCGGGTTGAGCTGGCCGATCTTGTCCTGGGTGCCGCGCTCCTTGGCGCGGTCGAAGATCGGCTTGGTCATGCCTGTTTCGATCAGGCCGGGGCAGACCGCGTTGATGCGGACGCCGGTGCCGGTGAGCGAATAGGCCGTGGTCTGTACCAGGCTGATCACGCCTGCCTTGCTCGCCGCATAGGGATGACCGCTGGCGCCGGCTTTGAGGCCCGCAACGGACGCGGTCAGCACGATCGCGCCGGACTGCTGCTTCACCATGTGCGGCATTGCGTATTTCACCGCGAGAAACGGTCCGATCAGGTTGATGCGCAAGATCTCCTGCCAATGCTCCACCGTCTGTTCGGCGAGCGGAACGAGCCCGCCCGAGATGCCGGCATTGGCCCAGATCACGTCGAGCCGGCCATGCGTCTTCACTGCCTTGTCGATGACGGCGATCACGTCGGTCTCGGAGCCCGCGTCCGCCACCATGGCTTCCGCAGTGCCGCCGGCTTTCTTCACTTCCTCGACGGTCTCCTTCACCGCCTCGCTGCGGTCGACCGCGATCAGCTTGGCGCCTTCCCGGGTGAACAGCAGCGCAGCCGCGCGGCCGATGCCGCTGCCGGCACCGGTGATGATGACGGATTTGCCTTGCAGGCGGCCCATGCGCTTCTCCCTTTGGCATGCGCGCGGCCCTTGCCGCGCGACGGAATTTCAAACAAGATTTCAAACGGTAAAGTGTCTTGAGACACGTTCGCTACTGACGTACAGCGACATGACACGGGATGGAAGGGTTTCGATGGCAGGCGCAGACAAGCCAAACGTGGTCGTCACGCGATGGTGGTGGGTCCGGCACGCGCCGGTGCGCAACGACGGTGGCAACATCTACGGTCAGTCCGACATCGCCTGCGACACCAGCGACACCTACGTGTTCAATGCCGTTGCCAAGGTGCTGCCACGCAAGGCGGTGTGGTATTCGAGCAATCTGATGCGGACGCACCAGACCGCCGAGGCGATCTGGGCGGCCGGCTTTCCAAAGCCTGCGTCGATGACGTGGGAAGCGGACCTCGCCGAGCAGAATCTCGGCCGCTGGCAGGGCATGAACCGTGCCCAGTTCATCGCGAGCCGCCCCGTCGGCTCCAGTTGGTTCGCCGACATCAACGAGCCCGCGCCCGGCGGCGAGAGTTTCATGGACCTCTACAACCGCACGCGCCGCACCATCGAGCGGATCACCAACGAGGCGGCAGGGCAGGACATCGTCGCAGTCGCGCATGGCGGCACGATCAAGGCGGCGCTGGGGCTCGCGCTCGAGGGCCAGCCGGAGCGGGGGCTGTCGTTCGACATCGACAATTGCTCGGTGACGCGGCTCGATCATTTCGCAAGTCCCGAGCGCACCGTCTGGCGGTTGCCGATGGTGAACCAGCAGCCATGGATCGCGGACGCGGCGCACGCGGCGATGCATCAGCCAGCGGGACCGGAAGTCAAGAAGCTGGCGTGAGTTAGGCTGTCATTCCGGGACGGTCCGCGAGGACCGGACCCGGAACCTCGAGATTCCGGGTTCGATGCTTCGCATCGCCCCGGAATGACATTGAATAGCAAGATCAATCTGGGAGAGAAGCATGACCTTGTTCGACATGAAGGGGAAAGTCGCCGTCATCACCGGCTCGACGCGCGGCATCGGGCTCGCGATCGCCGAGCGCATGGCCGAGCACGGCGCCAAGGTGGTGATCTCCTCCCGCAAGGCCGACGTCTGCGAGCAGGTCGCCAAGGGCATCAACGACAAGTTCGGCAAAGGTACCGCGATCGCGGTTGCCGCCAACATCTCGTCGAAAGAGAACCTGCAAAACCTCATCGACGAGAGCAACCGCGCTTTCGGCAAGATCGACGTGCTGGTGTGCAACGCCGCCTCGAACCCGTATTACGGTCCGCTAGCCGGCATCTCCGACGATCAGTTCAGGAAGATCCTCGACAACAACATCGTCGCCAACAACTGGCTGATCTCGATGGTGGTGCCGCAGATGATCGAGCGCAAGGACGGCTCCATCATCATCGTCTCCTCGATCGGCGGGCTCAAGGGCTCGACCATCCTCGGCGCCTACGCGATCTCGAAGGCCGCCGACATGCAGCTCGCGCGCAATCTCGCTTGCGAATACGGCAAGCACAACATCCGCGTGAACTGCATCGCGCCCGGCCTGATCAAGACCGATTTCGCCAAGGCGCTGTGGGACAATCCGGAGAATTTGAAAGCCTCGACCTCTCGCTCGCCGCTGGAGCGCATCGGCATCCCCGACGAGATCGCGGGCGCCGCGGTGTTCCTGGGATCAAGGGCCGGCGATTTCATGACCGGCCAGACCATGGTGATCGACGGCGGCGCGACGATCAGCTGAGGCGGCGGGTGGGAAGGGGCACGCAGCCTCTCCACACTCAGGAGTCATCGCCCGCGAAGGCGGGCGATCCAGTATCCCAGAGGCCGGCGTTAGGGAGTTCGCTCTTCCACATCCGCCGCGGAGTACTGGATGCCCCGGTCAAGCCGGGGCATGACAGCGAGAATGTGGATGCAGCTCCGCGTCTAATCGACGCCGTCTACTCCACCGCAGCGTAAACCAGGTCCCGCACCAGCGTCCGCGTGTAGTCGCGCTGTCCGGGGCCCTGGCTCATGAACACCGCGAACAGATCCTCCTTCGGGTCGATCCAGAAGAACGTGCCGGCAATGCCGCTCCAGAAATACTGGCCGACGCTGCCGGGGAAGGGCGCGATGCCGGCCTCCTTGCGCACAGCGAAGCCGAGACCGAAGCGGTGGCCAGGCGAGAGCAGGGTGCCGTTGATCGCAACGTCCGGCCCGAGATGATCGGCGGCCATCAGGTCCAGCGTCTTGCGGCCGATGATCCTGTTGCCGTCGAGCGTGCCGCCGTTGCGCAGCATCAGGCAGAAGCGGGCATAGTCCATCGTGGTCGAGACCAGGCCGCCGCCGCCGGACTCCATCACCGGCTGCTCGAGCATGTTGAACAGCGCCACCTTGTCGCCGGTCCAGGGATCGGCCGCGAACGGCTCGGCGAGCCGGCCGGCATTGGCCTCGGATGTCGAGAAGCCGGTCTCGGCCATCTGGAGCGGCGCGAGCACGCGATCGGCGAGGAAGGCGCCGAGTGTCTTTCCGCTGACGACCTCGATGATGCGGCCCAGAATGTCGGTGGAGCGGCTGTAGTTGAACTCCGCGCCGGGCTGGCAGACCAGCGGAAAGCTCGCCACCAGCGCGGCGTGCTCGGCGTTGCTGATCTTGCGGCTGCGGACGCGGGACTCCTGGTAGAGCTTGTGCACGGGGCCATCGCCCTGGTGCTCGTAGGTGAGCCCGGAGGTGTGGCGGAGCAGGTCCTGCACGGTCATGGGCCGCGTCGGCGGCACCAGCTCCAACTTGCCGTCCCTGATAAGGCCGACCTTCTGGTTCGCGAACTCCGGGATGAATTTTGCGACGGCGTCGCTGAGCAGGAGCTGGCCATCCTCGACCAGCGCCATGATGCCGACCGAGACGATCGGCTTGGTCATCGAGAAGATGCGGAAGATCGAATCGCGGGCCATCGGCGCCGCGCCCGCCGGGCTTTGCCTGCCGAGCGCCTCGAACCAGCCGATCTGGCCGCGCCGGGCCACCAGCACGGTGACCCCTGGAACGGTTCCCTTGTCGATCTCGCGCTTGAAGGCGTCCGACATGGCTTGGAGACGGGGACGCGACAACCCGAGCGTCTCGGGGCGCGCTTCCGGCACAGGCGGGGTCTGAAGCGCGGTGGTGGCCTGTGGGGCGGCTGTGGCGGTCGCTGTCGCGGTCATGGGCACTCCCGGTTGTTTCTCGTTGTCGCCAACGGACTGTGGCCAGAAACCCCCGCACAAACAAGCGAAGCCGGCGCGGTTCACCCTTGCAAAGCGGCCGTCCCTTGTGCTTGAAAGCGCGCCTGATCCGCGGTGACGCGGGTTCGTAGGAGTGTAGCTCAATTGGTAGAGCACCGGTCTCCAAAACCGGGGGTCGCAGGTTCGAGCCCTGCCACTCCTGCCAGCAAATTCAACCACTTAGATCAAATGCTGGCAGGATAGGGACGAGACGTCCCAAGTACGATCCAGGTACGATCGCCAAGAAACCCGGCCCAAACCGCCGGACACCTTGCGCTGAGGCCCGCGAGGCGTCAGAGCGCGGCGGTTCGTTCCGCGTCGGCGGGAATTTGTCTGAGATCGACGTTTCGGATGGGAACGCGGCGCAGCAGCGAGACGATGGTCCCGCCGAGCTCGAAATAGGTGCGCAGCCGCAGCGCACGTGAGGAGCCCTTCAGCTCCGCGTTCAAGCTCACGGGCACCTGGACATAGGTGAGGCCGAGCTGGAGCAGCGAGATCAACGCGCAGATCTGATAGCCGTAGCCATCGGCCTTGACCGCGATCTGGCGCAGCCATTTCACGGGGTAGACGATCATGCTGTGGTAGTCGGAAAGCCAGAAGCCGAACAGGCAGTTCAGGATGAACCGCAGCGAATGCGACTGGATGGAGCGATTGACCGAGCGGTCCGACTGGTTGTCGCGGTAGGTGATGACGATGTCGGCGGCGCCCGCCGCCTTGAACATCCGGGCAATACCGTCGTTCTGGAAGGCGTGATCGCCGGGAATCAGCGTGATCGCATCAAATTTCGCGCGCGACAGCGCGTATTCGAAGCCGGCGCCGACACCTCGCCGTTCGGCGTTGTGATGCACGACGATGCGCGGCTCGCCGGCCGCGAACTCGTCCATGATCGCGCCGGTGGCGTCGGTGCTGCCGTCGTCGATCAGGATTATCTCGAAATCGTCGAGCAGCTCGCGGGCGAGCGGCAGCACGCCGTCGATGGTGTCGGCGATCTTGTCCTGCTCATTCAGCGCAGGGATGACGATCGTAAGCCTCTTTGCCGCCCTGGAAGGTGTCATCTCATGCCGCCTGTTGTCGGCCACTCTTACTGGTGGAACCCTGGTGCGACTCTAGGTCATCTGAGCCGGCCCAACAATGTGGCTCGCAGATATGGTCCACACGAAACCGGCAATGTGTGTGTTTCGCGCAACTATTCGGAAAAATCATAGAGGCTGGTATCGCCGATGCCGAAAGCGCGGCGCAGCCGTCCAATGCGGCCGGCTAAATTCCGGCCCGCCGCGGTCGCCACGAAATGCGAATCGACGAGTTCGACCAGGCCGCCATCGACCAGGTTCCCAATTCGTCCCCGGAACAGATCTGGAACCTGCCGTTCGACGATCTCCGAAAGCGGCGCCCTCCGACCGGGCCGGTCGACGAGGCCGAGCAGGATGTCCAGCGAAACGGATTTATACACTGCGCCAAAGGCGAAAACGTAAGCCATGACGCAAAACCCGAAAATCGACGCGGCATCCCAATACTGAAATCGCGGGACAACGAAGATTCCGAGCATCACGCCGAGACCATGTGAAACGACCGCGGCGATCGCGAGCAGGGTCACGGGGCCGAGCGACCATGCGCGAGCGCGGGCCAGGAACTGCAGGGCAGGCGCAAGCAGGGCGAAGGCGATCACGGCGGCGAATCCGACAGCGAAGGACATCGTGCCGCTCACCCAAGGCCCGTCGACAGACGAACAAGTTTGACGAGACGCGCGACCGCCACCCCCTTGGCCGTCGGGGCGAGCCCGCCGCCCGCCGTGATCACCATCCCCGCGCCGACCAGGAGCTTCAGGCGGTTGTGCGTGAACATGCCGAGATCTCCGCCCTGCATGTAGGCCTCGGCCCATTGCTCGAGGGTGAGGGGACGTTCGGCCTGCACCAGTGCCGTGAGTAGCGTCAGCGTGAAGCCCCACGCCAGCAGGCTGAACAGGATGTAGCAGAACATCATCGCCGTTCCCAACAGCAGCAAACCGCCAAGCACGTCGTCGAGGCGGCGTTGTCCTGGAAGCGCGATACAGACGATCGCGAAGAGCACGATGACGCTGACGCAGCCCAGCCGGAAGCGGCGGCCGGATCCGCCGGTAGCGGCAATACGCGCGTAACACAGCAACAGCAGTGGAAAAGCGATGCTGAGACCAATCGCAGCGGCTTGCGCCGGGCCCGGTAGCATGTTCATTGCGGCAAACGTCCCGGATGCCTCTCAGGCCCAGTGAAGGTCTATAGGAGGTCGCATTTTTGCGGTCAAGGGAGCCCGAAGCCCCGCACTTGCGGTCGTCATGTGGGCGTGCAAATCCTTGCCGGCGATGTCCGCCCTTTCCCGTCCGAGCTTCCCCCCCTTGCTGCGCGCGATAGCCATTCTGATCGCCGTGTTGCTGATTGCGCACGCGCCGATGCTCGTGAATGACGGCCTCTTCATGGACGACTGGCTGGTGCTCAAGCCGCGTCCTGACTATCTCGTCGACATCGATTTCCTGCTGAATGGCGCCGGCCATCCGATCTTTTACAGCTACGACACGTTCGCGAACTGGACGGGGGCGCCGGTTGTCGTGATGGTATCGCTGGCGCTCGCCGGAATTGTCTTCGGCGCGGTGTGTCTGATGCTGACGGCGACACGTCTCGATCTGCTCGACCGCGCCGAGGCGGTCGGCTTCGCGCTGATCGTCTGGACCTATCCCGGCTATCAGCTTTGGGCAGGCAAGGCCAACGCGGTCTACGTTTTCAGCCTCGGACTTCTGTTCATCGGTACATGGCTGTTGACGCTCGCGTTCGGCGCACGCGGCCTGCGGCGTGTGTTGCTTCGCATAGCCGCCGCGCTGGTGTTCCTGCTGAGCTTCGCGCTCAACTCGACAATTGTGCTCTATGCCTTCGTGGTGCTCGGCCTGTTCCTTGCGATATGGCGGGGCGGTGACGCGACGCAGGGCTTGGCTCGCCGCACCTGGCTCGCAGCTTGGCGCTGTACCCTGCGCTATCCGGAATTGATGTTGCTTCCTCTGATCTATTGGGGCGCGCTCAATATCTGGTTCAAGCGGATCGGCGTCTACGCACAGCACTATGACGCCCACCTGCCGACGCTCGGCGAATTGGCCAGGGGATGGTGGGCTTTCTTCCTCACGGGCTACTGGGACGTGGTGAGCCACGCGATTCGAGCTGGGATTCAGGTCCCAACGCTCTTCATCGCGGCTGCGGTCCTCGCCGGCATCGTCTTGCTGCTGCTGCGCTCGGACACGAGGTCGAGCGCGTCCAGAGGCGCGATCACCGTCCCGATCGCACTCGCCGTGGTCTTGTTCCTCGCATTGTCATCGCCCTATCTGATCGCCGGCCTGCGGCCGTCTTCCACGCATTTCTACGAGAGCCGTCATCTGCTGATGTTCGGCGTGCCGTTGGCGCTGACACTGCTCGGGTTCAAGCGACTGGCCGAACGTTGGACCGCCCCACGCGCCGCCTTTGCGGTCATGTTCGGAGTGGGCTTGATCGTGTCGATCGGCATGCTGTGGAGCGACTACGTCTTCATGCAGGCGAGAACCCTGAAGCAGCAGGCCCTGGCACGCGACCTTGCCGGCCGTGTGCAGCCGGCGGCAACGGTTTATGCGCTCGATGACGGCTTCTTCGACTACCCGTCTCGGCATGTGCCGTTCGGCCTCGCCGAAGTCACCGGCATGCTTCGCCTCGCCTGGGGCAATCAACCATTCTTCGGATTTGCCCTGCGTGCCGAGCGGCCCGACATCCTCCGTGGGATGGACGAGGCACGGAAAGCTCCGGGAAGTGCATTCCGTCACTTCGACCCCTCAGGGCCGCAGGCGACGATCTCGTTGCAGCCGGGCCCTGGAGCCGCGCCGAACCAGACCTTGGTCCGGAAGTACTACGTGTGCCGGTTGCTGGCGCGCTGCGATGTTGCAGAGCTTCTGGCTCAGCTTGCGCAGGTCACGATCAAGGTGGGCCCGATTGCGGGCGTCTTGCCGCTCGAGGCCGCAAGCAAGAGTGTCACGCCTCGTCGCTAATTCGCCGCTTCCAGACCGCCTCTGCAAGCGCGATGTCGGTTACCGAGTCCTCGCCGGAAGCCAGGGGCTTGCGTCGTTCGGCGATATCGGAAACGAAGGCGTCGGCCTGGCGCCGAAATGCCCAGCTCACTTCACCCGTCAGCCGCGTGCTGTGACCATCGTGCTCGAGGATGACCTCCGCCGCTTGCTCGGCAAAGGGCGGGGGCAATTTCAACGTCACCGCGCCACGCTCAAAATCGATCGTCAGTCCCTCGCGCCAGGCGCCCTCGGACCCGTTCACGAGATCAAGCGTGCAAGCGATGCCGTCGAAGTCAAGGGTGATGCGTGCGGCTCCCGATGTCTCGACAGAGCTTTCGGCGACCGCTGGCGACGATCCGAGCAGGTAACGCGCCAGATTGATGATATGGCTGAAGACATTCAGAAAATTGTCGTAGCCGGGGCGCATCGCGCGCGGCATCCAGTCGGGACCGTCCTGCCAGAGTTCGAGCCCGTCGGGACGCGCTTCGCCGGTCATCACGAAATTGTCCTGCGCCCGGCCCGTGTCGCCGCCGAAGCACCAGCCTCGCGCGGCGACGATGCGTCCGAGCGACTGGTCTGCGCGGACACGTGCCACCTCGGCCAGCGCGCGTGCCACGCCGGCGTCGTGTCGTTTCATATAGCCGATGCTGTAGATGAGGTCCTGTCGCCTGGCGGCTTCGACCAGCGTCTTGGCCTGAACCGTCGTGTAGGCCATCGGCTTTTCCGACAGCACATGGCGGCCGCTGTTCAACGCGTCCAGGACGATCGGCCCGGTCGCGCGCCGCTTCGTCACGACGACCACGGCCGACACGTCGCTGTCGGCAAGCAGATCCCGATGCGTGCCATAGACCCGCGAGATGCCGAACTTCCGTGCCGCGGCGGCGGCCAGATCAGGCCGGAGATCGGCGATCGCAACGACGCGGCAGGCAGGATTGGCGGCGAAGTTGGCAAGGTGGCACATCTGGCCGACCATGCCCGTTCCGATGATGCCAATGCCTGGCCTCACTGGCTATGATCCCTTGATGCGCTTCCGGATGACGAGGAAGTGCGCCGGCTGTCCCCAGGTGTTGATGAACGCTGTATCCGTCTGGGTGAGGGCAGTGACCGCGGACGCATCCCGTCGCCCGATCGCGCCAAAGATGCGATGGAAACTGTCGAGCGTTGCCGTGATGGATTCGATGTCGGCCGCATCGTCGGCGAGAATGCCCGTCGTCCGGATCGTCTCGCGCAAGGACGCAAGGCTCGCGATCACGCGCGGCAGGCTCTCGCCGAAGGGATCGTCGATCGTCGCGTCAACGTCGAGAACCAGCTCCTCGATCAATGCCGAGATCGCCTCCACGGCATCGGGCTTGCCGACCAGGTAGAGCTTTCGTCCGCCGAGGAAGCTCAGGCGGCTGCGGTCGAGATGGCGCGTTGCGCGCCGCAGCTTCTCGTCGTCGGGCAAGACTTTCTTGTGCCAGTAGACGTCCAGACTGTCGCGATAGGCCGGCCATGTCGAATGGACGTCGAATCCCTGCTGATGCGCCGCCATGCACAAAGTCGCCGCGTCGAGGAAGTACCGATGCCTGACGAATGGATTCTCGAGAACGTCCATCAGCCAGGATTCGAAGCTGCGGGTGTGCGGGATGCTGCTCCATTTCGCATCGAACAGCATCCTCGCCGTTTCGAGCGCAGGACGGCCCGTCAATACCTTTCCCGCCGCATGTATCGCCTTGAGCGCGAGCTCGAAGAAGCCGCCATAGCGCTCGTAGTACGAAACGACGGCGTAACCGTCCGGATTGAGCAGCCGGTGGAAGATGCCAAGCCAAGTTTCGGTCGGCTGCACCGTGTAGATGAATCCTTCGGCATCGATGATGTCGAACCTGCGGTCGCTGCGGAATCCCTCGACGTCGGCCAGTGCGAGCTCGCGGAGACGTTCGGTCAGGCCGAAATGCGCGAAATAGGCCTGGATCTTCGGATGCGCATGCCGGTTCGGCTCGGCGAGCGTCATGTTCGCGCCCCAGCCCGCAAACACCAGAGCGTTCTCGCCGGAATCAGGACCGAACTCGAGCACCTCGGCATTGCGGAACAGCCGCGGCGGCAGCACCAGCTTGTCCGAAAACAGTTCGCGCCGCTGAGTGGCGTAGGCTTCGAGCTCGGCGGACGACTTGAAATTTCCGAACGTCGGCAGAACGTCCTGACGTTCGTAGTAGTTGAAGAGCTTGTCCTCAGCCATGCCGCGACCCTGCGGTCGCCTCGAGACGATCGAGCTCGCTCCAGATGTCGGACGGCGCGAAGATTGAAACGATGTGCAGTGGACGCTTCACATTCTCGCGCAGCCGGCTGCTGACCTTGGCTTCGTTCTCCTGATTCACGGCGAGAAGACAGACGAGCGGGTCAGACTTCCCGGCGAGGTCTCCCGGCGAGCGGATCGGAATTCCGGTGCCGGGCAGGAACAAGCCTTGGCGCTCCTTCTGATCGTCGACCGAGAGGTCGACCAGATCGGCCAGCTCATGGGCATTTGTGAACGTGCAGGCGCGGCAACCGGCGCCGTAGATGGCGATTTCGGCGCCATTGGCGCGGGCCTTGGCGAGGATCGGACGAAGACGCGCGCCATATTCCCTTGCGCGTTGACCGAATTTCTCGCCGACGCCGGACGGCGCAGGTGGCGGCGTCACGTCGCCTGCGGCACGGCGGGCTGCGATCGCGAGGCTGCCACCGCTGAAATTGTACTTCTTCACGGACACCGCCTCGAAGCCGTGGCGCGCCAGCAGCGCAAGCAGGGTCGGCTCCGTGAAATAGCTGACGTGCTCCTCCCAGAGGACGGAGAGGTCTCCCGCCGTCGAGCCGGGCGCGAAATCAGGCACGTCGATGAACAGCAGCCCGTCCTCGCGCAGCGCGATCTTCACGCAGTCGAAGAAGTTCTCGAAATCGACGATGTGCTCCAGCACCTGTCGCGAGACGACGAGGTCGAACTTGCCAGCCTCGGCGACAGCGTCATTACACAGCGCCGGGCTGATCATGTCGGAATAGACCTTGATGCCACGCTCGCGCGCGATCTTGCCCGACACCGGGTTGGGCTCCACGCCGACCAGGACCTTCGCGCCGCGCTCGCGCAGCTTGTCCATGAACAGGCCATCGTTGCATCCGATCTCGAACACGGATTGATGCTTGGAGAACTTCGCGATGGTGTCGAGTTCGTCCGCTTGGTGCGGCTCCGGCTTCCAGCTGCTGAAATTGTAATTGAACTGGCGATACAGGATGTCCGGATCGATCGGCTTGACGATCTGCGGCAGGCCACACTCGCCGCACGCCAGCACCTCGAACGGATAGCGCTCCTCCTGCTCGCTCCGGCTGTGCCGAAGCCGATGTGCAATCGGCATCATGCCGAGGTCGATCACCGGACGCAGGTTGGTCGAATGGCAAAGGCGGCAATGGTCGGTCACGGCTTCAACTCTTTGCAGGAAAAGCCAGGGAACATCGGCGCCCCGGCGATGTATGGCGCATTTGAAGCCTATATAGGGCCACAGCCTGCGCCACAATTCTTAAGTTGCAGAGGGTAGGCTATTCACAACATCCGCGGCCCTCGGAAAGGCCGCAGTCCTCTGAGCGTCTTCTCCTCCCGCATTGGGGCCCGGGCGAAAATTCGGTTTTACGGACTCCAGTTACCGAAGGGGCGGGGAACCGGTGCGATTGTGGCAACGCATGCTTTAGTGGCACGTGGTTAGCTGCTCGAGCACCGCGATGTCCGCTCGCTTGCCGTTGGGGGCCGAACGGTGCTTGACCACCTCGAACGGTTCTATGCCATAGGCCTCCCGATAGATGTCTTTTGATCTCGTCCGCAACGCCGAGATGCCAGCCTCGACCTGTGGACTCAATGCTTGACCGCCATCCTTCCAGGTCAACATCCAATAGTTCGGGGTCTCGCTATGCAACGAGAACCGCTTCTCCAACTCGGCCTTTTGAAAAAGATCGGAAAAGCCGTTGAGCCAGAAATCGCAGTTCTGCTTCTGGACATAGAACAGCTTGACGTTTAGCTCCCGAAGAGCTGCCTCTGCCGTATCCGCCGGCCCCAGTGCAATCTTCCTGAAGTCGCGTGCAACGTCGCTCTGATAGGTGTGGATGACCTTGCCCCGCGTAAGCAGGGGTGAAAAATAGCAGGGGACCATGGCGCGGTAGCCATTGAGAGCGAGAATACGATCTGAACCCGTTGATTGCTGTAGTTCGTCGCAACGTTGCCAATTCAGGCTGACGCGAGGCATCTGATTGAGTGGACGCCCCTGCACAAAAGCGATCGCTCTGTCTTCCCTGAAGGTCTGCCAGGGATAGCTGACAACCATCCAGGCGCAGGTGACCAGCAGCGCAGCGAGTACGGCATGGGGAGCGAAGCGTCCCGCGAACCAAGCGGGTTTGAATCGCCCCAGCAGGACGAGACCCCAGCAAGCGATACCGGCGGTCGCGAGCGGGAAGAGCGCGTTCACATGAATGGACAACCTGATCAGGCTGGGGATATTCAGTGTCATATCCAGCAGCCGGACGCCGGCGATGTAGGCGACAACGATGAAAAGTCCCGCAGGATTGGGCAGTGGCGGCAGCTTCGATTCGCTTCGTCGATCGGGATTGAGCTTCGAGTCGGCAAACGCGACCACGGAGATCGCCAGCATGATGAGGAGGGCGACTGCGATAACCGACTTGGCTTGCCTGAAGAGATAGATAACTCCCGCCTTATTGAAAAAGTCGCTGACCTCTACCGACTGTGCCATCACGAAAAAATCCAGGATGTCGAGGCTGCCGAACTTCGAAAAGCGCTCGACAGACACGACATGCCGAAACAGCGAGTATGGATTCGTCGCGGGAATTCCGAGGTAGAAATAGTTGAAGGAGAAGGCCAGGACGCATCCTGTGAATGCCCCCAATCCCAGCAGGATGCTGGTGACGAGGCCGGATCGGTCTTGTTGAAGTGCCTTGGTGAATACGCCCAACGATGAAATCAGGAACACTAGTGATGCGTACAGCGGATAGGAAGCGGCTACGGCGAAGCCGCAAATGCCTGCAGCAAACCTGTCGCGGCTTTGAGATGATCGGATGACCACCAGCAGAAAGTAGACGAAGAACGCCGCCGTCTGAATGTGATACTTGCCGAACTCCATGACATGGAGGCCGGCCTTGACGCTCGGCGATGTTCTCGGCCACGCAAGCCCGAGGACGGCGAGGCCGACAGCAATCGGTATCGTTGCGTCCAGCCACCGCCGTCCAAGAGCCTGCAATGGCACGACGATGCGGGCGAGCTCGAAAATGACCGCGCCGATTCCGACGAAGTAGAGAAATGAGATGATCTGGGCGACATGGGGAGGCAGAAACGTCGCCAGCAACAAGTGCAATCCATTTCCATGGCCGATTTCGAAGTCGGAAAAGATGGGATTGTCGTTCGCGAGCCAGATGCTGTGATTTCTCGCAACTTCCGCAAGATATGGTGCGTAGAGCTGCTGAACGTCGGTGGAAACGACGTCGGGCATCACGGCGCGATCCAGAAACACCGTTGTCAGAAGCCAAAGACCGAGCAGCGATGTCGCGATCAGCGAGAGACTCAGCGCGAGCTTCTGCGGCTTCCACACGCGCCGAAGATCCCACAAGAGAACTGCGATCGACAATCCGAGCACGATTTGCGGATATAGAAGTGACAGAACGCCGAGCCCGAATCCCGTCAATATGAGTGTGGCTGCACCGACGAAGAATTCGTCCACTCGCTGAGCGGGTTCGTGCTTGATGAGCGAGAACGTCAGGCGGCCGGTCGCCATGATGAGCCAGCCAAGATACGGTGTCAGGACGATCCAGGCGACAACGTAGAATCGCGTTGTCCAACCGCCGTCGAAGATCAGCGTTCGGTAAGTGTCGGGCCGATTCAGACACCAGATCGAGATGGCGGCCGGCACGAATATGAGCACGCGCCACAGCCACGCCTCGAGGATGGGGGGCACCTTGGCAACTCCCTTGGCTTGATCTTGTCTGCTATCGCCCATCGCTAGACCGATGCAGCGTCAGTTGGTTCGGCGACGGCCCTTGCGCGGTCCGTGCTGAAGTTCGCGCGCTCCGGTGCAGCCAGCCAAACCAAGCCGCCGAACAGTCCCACGATCAGGCCGCCGAGTCCGAGCAGAACCGATATCGCGAGCGCCTTGTCTGATGCGATCCCAGCGAGGCCAAGGGCAGCAACCATTGCGCCTTCTCGCACGCCCCATCCTCCGATCGAGATCGGCACTGCGGAGGACAGAATGACAAGCGGAACAAGAACGAACGCATCAACCGGGGAGAGTGGCGCGTCGATTCCGACCGCAAGGATGTAACAGGCTGCGACCGTGACCAGGTGGATGATGATGGCTGCGGTGATCAGCGTTCCGCGCGCTTTAGCTGCCAGCGGAGCCCTGATCAGCATCGCAAATTGCACGATCCGTTCGGGCAGAGCAGCGACGATGCGGGGCGGCCAGCGATCCAGCGCGAGCAGGGCTATCAGGCCGAAACACGCAAATACGAGAGTGATGACGATCGCGAACAGGAGCGAGTGATCGCGGATCCTTGTCAGCAGAAACGGCATTCCTGCTAATATGACGGCAGCAAGAGCCAGCAGCGCAAGGAGACGATCGGCCACGGTGCTGCTGATCGTTGGCGACCATTGAACGCCGTGCCGGCGCAGCATCCAGATCCGGACCGCGTCACCGCCCGCAGGCAGCACCTGATTGAAGAAGTTGCTCACTATGAGGATGCGCCAGCCCGCCAGCCAGTCGAGAGGCACGTTCATGGCGCGGAGGATCAGGATCCAGCGGTGACAAAGCAAAAAAGTCTGAGCGAACAGCAGCAGCACCGCAAGTGCCAGCATGTCCAACCGGACCGCGAGAAGGTCGGCTTTCAGGGACGACAAGTCCTGCGCCCGCAACAATAATACGAGAATACCGATCGAGACTGCGAACTTGGCCAGAGTCACCAGTACTTTTGCAGGCGGCTTCATCGGCTGTTGTCGTCCTCGTTCGTTCACGGCGGGATCGTCGAGCAGCGATAGCAGTCGGAGTTATCTTCTCGCCAGATGCTCCGCGGCGAGCGTAGCAGTTCTCGTGACATAAGTCTGGACCGCCGCAGCGTCGCTGCCGTCGGGCGCCCAGTCGGGAAATGCGGTGCGGGAGGGATCGAACGGGCCGGCGGTGGTCTCGTGAAACACCAGCCACTCCGAGGTGATCAGGATCGAGTGGAAGACCTTTTCGGGCATCCGATAGTAGCAGCGCTTGCCCTGGCCGTAGGGCGCCATCTCGAGCACGTCGCGAATGCGGCCGTCATCCTCGAAGATCACGACCTGCGCGGTGCCCTCGATCACGTGAAACGATTCAGGTTTGCCAAAATGCATGTGGGGCCGCACATAGGCTTCGCGATGATGCACGATGAGCATCTCGTGCAGGCCGGAAGAGGGATCGGGATGCGTGCATAGCCGGCTGCGCAGACGCGGGTTGGTGGCGGCGATGCGCTTCAGCTCCGCGATCGTGGCGTCGTCCGCCGTGACGATCGCGTCGTCCGAATAGTACACTTCGGGATTTTGCGCGCGTAACGATGTCGGCCGGCGCAGGCCTGCCTCACTCGAAGAAGATGAACCCATGGTCACCCCGGTATCCGCATTTGTCGTAGATCCAGGCCCATGTCTCAGGACCGTGGAAGCTCAGGCAGGTGAGCTGCCAGTAAAGCAGATTCGCCTTCTCGCGCTCGTTGCGGAAGGATTCGACCATCAGATATTTCGAGGTTCCGCGTCCGACCCGCTCGATCTCCGATACGGCGCGGAATACGTCCTCGAGCGGAAGATTGTGCAGCACGCCGAGCGATACGACGAGATCGAAGCTCTGATCAGGATAGGGGAGCTCGACGGCGCTGCCAACCTTCAACCGTGGCCGCACCTCCTCCTTGGCGCTGGCGATACCATATTCGGAGATGTCGATGCCGGCGACTCTTAGATCGGGGACGAGCTGGGTGAACTCGTAGAGCAGGTAGCCCTTGCCGCAGCCGACGTCGAGCACGCTCATGCCCGGCTTGATGCCGTAGCGATCGATCAGGGTCTGGGCCAGCGGACGCCACCGGCCGTCATAGCGATAGCCGCCGTAGCCGTAGCGCCGGTCGCCGTCCCAATAGTCGCGTCCCCATTGCCGCGCGATGGTGGCGGATTCCGCCTTGTCGTGCTCGATGACCCGCTGCACGTAGTTCCGCTTGGTCGACGCGTGCATCGGCTGCAGCAGGTTGATCTCGGCCATGATCGTCAACCGCTCCGCGCCATCGTCACAGGATGGTCGCGAATTTATTGACGAGCAGGATGTCCTCGACCGCCTGGACGTCCTTCTGCGACGACAGCGTGATCTCCTCGACCGCGGCGTGGAGGTCACAGCCCTCGCGCAGCACGCGGTCGTAGATCTGACGCCGACGCGCCTCCTCGGGCGGCAGCATGAAGATGCTGTAGAGGATCAGGCCGCGCAGCCGCGGCAGCTCGTCCAGGATGTCCTCGAGCACCATGTAGCTGCCGGGCATGGTGTGCTCGGCGGCGCTCAGCAGATAATGCAGGTTCTTCCGCCGCGCATAGTCGCGGATCACGATGTTCTGGACGTGCTGCGGGGTGCGGCTGCCGTTCAGCGGCCGGGCGCCGATATAGCCGCGGTGGCCGGCTCGCTCAGCCATGGAAACCTCCCGGCAGCTTGTATTGCATGCCGACCCGCGTCGCCGGCCGCAGCAGGATCGGCTCGAAGAACTCGCCGAAGCGTTTGTCCGCGTAGGGTGACATGATGCTCTTGAAGCGGCAGTTCATGCTCCAACGCGTGCCGGCTTCCTCGTTGACGCGATTGCCGTGCATCAGGGTCTGGTTGAACAGCATCACGTGACCGTAGGGGATCTCGATGAAGGTCGCGTGCGGCTTGATCGTCTTGTACAGCTCTTCGGCGCTGCGCAGGCTGGCCATTCGGTCCTGCATCTCGCCGTTCAGGGATGGCGGCAGCAGGTACATCGATTTGGTGCGGCGCACGTCGACCAGAGGCACCCACACCACGACCTCGAACGGCGAGTCGCCCGACCAGACGTCGGAGTGGGTGGCGAGCAGCGACGAGCTGTCGCCGGGGAGCTGGATGCTGAGATTGACGCGGCGCTGCATGCAGAGCTCGTTGCCGACGATCGTTTCGATCGTCGAGCGCGCCAGGCGAAAGTAGGTCGGCCGGAACCACGGTTCGGCGTTGAGGCCGTTGAAGACGTGCAGCCGGAGGCCGTTCAGATCATCCACGCTCACCCGCGTGTGGATGGTGTCGAGCATCGCGTAGGGATCGTTGCTGTGCGGCAGCTTGAGATAGTCCGCCGCAAGTTCGGCGGCACGACGCTGGATCCGGTCGAGCCCGGCGCGATCGTCGGCCGGCGTGGTGACGAAGCCATCGTCGATGAAGCGCTGCGCCAGGGCCTGCTCGTCGGCGTGCAGGAAGTCCGTATCCGTCATGCAAAATACTCCCGGGCGGTCGTGCAAATATAGCTGATATCGGAGACCGAGAGGAACTGGTTGATGGGAAGGGTGAGGATCTGGTCTGCCTGCCGTTCCGTCACCGGGAACGTGCCGCGGCCATGACCCAGATGCGCCGCTGCCGGCTGCAGGTGGATCGGGACCGGATAGTGGATCGCGGTCTCGATGCCCTTGTCGGCAAGATATTTCTGGAAATCGTTGCGACGGTCGGTCTGCACGACGAAGGTGTGGAACGTGTTGAATTCGATGTTGCGGCAGGGCGGAATGAACAGCGGCAGGCCGGCGAGCTCGGTGCGGTATTGCGCGGCGTTGCGCCGCCGGCGTTCGATCACCGACGGCAGATGGCGCAGACGAATGCGCAGCACCTCGGCCTGAAGCGTGTCGAGCCGCGAGACGATGCCCCATTCCTGGACGTCACTGCGGTTGATGAGGCCGTGATTGCGCAGCCGGCGAATTCGCGCGGCGAGCTCGGCATCAGCGGTGACGAGGAAGCCGGCATCGCCCGCGGCGTTCAGGTTCTTCAAGGGGTGAGCGGAGAAGCAGCCGAACGTGCCGATGGTGCCGCTCATCCGGCCGTCATAGGTCGAGCCGATCGCCTGAGCGCTGTCCTCGATTACGGCGAGCGCGTGCTTGTTCGCGATCGCCATCAGCTGGGTCATGTCGGCCATGCGCCCGGTCAGATGCACCGGCATGATCGCCTTGGTCCGCGGGGTGACGGCAGCCTCGACCGCGGCCGGATCGATGTTCTGGTCCGGAAGCACGTCCGCAAACACCGGCGTGGCGCCGACCGCGATGATCGCGGCGGTCGATGCCACGAACGAATTCGGCGGGGTAATGACCTCGTCGCCGGGACCGATGTTGAGCGCACGCATGGCGAGGATCAGCGCGTCGGTGCCGGAATTCAGCGTCACGACATGCGGCGAGCCGAGATAGGCGGACAATTCCTCCTCGAGCCTTGCAACCGCCGCTCCGCCGATGAAATCGCCGCGCTGGAAGACGCCCTCGACCGCCTGCATGATCTCGGCGCGTTCTTCCTCGAATTGCGCCGGAAGATTGACGTAACCGATGCGCCGGCGGCCGGTATCAGCGTCCATGGCAGAACTTCCTGACGGTCTCGATGACGCGGTCCTGCTGTGCGCGCGTCAGATGCTGGTCGACGGGGAAGCTGATGACTTCCTTGGCGTGGCGATCGGTGACCGGGAAGGTGCCGGGTGCGTAGCCGAGATGCTTGAGGCCTTCCTGCTGATACAGCGGGATCGGGTAGTGGATCTTGGCCTCGATGCCGTTCTCCAGGCAGTATTTGTAGAGCTCGTCGCGGCGTTCGGCGAATACCATGTAGAGGTGGTAGACGTGCTTCACGTTGGGCCGGCGCGGCGGGATGCGCAGGCCGGGCAGGCCGGCGAGGCCCGCATCGTAATGGGCCGCATTCTCGATCCGGCGTCGCGTGATCTCGCTGGTCTGGCCGATCAGCCAGTTGCCGACCACCGCCTGAAGGGAATCGAGCCGCGAATTGCAGCCGAGGATCGCGATCTCGTCGCGGTTCTTCATGCCGTGGTTGCGGATGAGACGGAGACGCTCGTTCATCCCGTCGTCATTGGTGACGACGACGCCGGCATCGCCCCAGACGTTGAGGTTCTTGAGCGGATGCAGGGAGAAGCCGGCCGCGATGCCGTGGGTGCCGGAGCGCTTCCCGGCAAACTCGGACAGGATGCCCTGGCAGGCATCCTCGACCACGGGAAGGTTGTGACGTTGCGCGATCGGCATCAGCTTGCCCATGTCGGTGACCTCGCCGGTGAGCTGAACCGGCATGATCGCCTTGGTCTTCTTGGTGATCGCGGCTTCGACCTGGTCGACATTCATGCAGAAGGAATCATCGCAGTCGACCAGCACCGGTGTGGCGCCGGTTTCCGCGATCGCGCCGACGGTGGCGATGAAAGTGTTGGCGGCGGTGATGACCTCGTCGCCATGACCGATGCCCAGCGCCTTGAGCGGCAGCTTGAGCGCGTCAGTGCCCGATCCGACGCCGATGGCGTGACGCACGCCGATCAGTTCGGCAAACCGCTTCTCGAATTCGGCGACGGGCTTGCCGAGGGTGAAGTCACCGGTCGCAACCAGCCGGCCGATCTCGGCCAGGATCGGAGCGGGGTCGGCGAATTGCTCGAGCAGATAGGAATATCGAACGTCGTACATGTGACCCGTCAGGTGGAATGAAGTTGAGGGGAGGTGCGCGAGGCGGCGAGCGCATGCTCGATCGAGGTCGCGATGGCACCGGCGGAAAGGCCGTGCTTCTTCAGGAGCGAGTCCTGCGAGCCGTAATTGTGCATGAAGCGGTCCGGCAGCGACAGACGCAGCATCGCAGGGAAGCCGGCGCCGAGCTTGTCGATCAACGCCTCCGCGACGGCGCTGCCGAGGCCGCCGGCGGGCACATGCTCCTCCAGCGTCGCCACGAGCCTGGTGCCGCGGATGGCCTGCAGCAGCGCCTCGGTGTCGAGCGGCTTGACGGTGTGCATGTGCAGGATGCCGGCGCGAATGCCTTGCGCTGCCAGCAGGTCGGCCGCAGCGAGGGCGCGCTGGAGCATGATGCCCGTGGTCACCATGAGGACGTCGCCCTGCGGGCGCATCAGGATGGCCTTGCCGATCTCAAAGCCGTGCTCGGCCTTGGAGACGATGGCGTCGCCGCCCTTTCCGAGCCGGATGTAGATCGGACCCTTCCAGTCGAGTGTCTGCTCCATCATGCGTGCCGCCTCGTCAGCGTCGCATGGGCAGATCACCGTCATGTTCGGCAGCGCGCGCATGATGGCGATGTCCTCGATCGCCTGGTGCGTGGGACCGAGCGGCGCGTAGACGAGCCCGCCGCCATTGGCGATCAGCCGCACCGGCAGATTGTGCAGGCAGAGGTCGACGGCCACCTGTTCGTAGCAGCGGCGGGTGAGAAAGGTTGCGATGGTGTTGACGTAGGGCACGAAGCCTTCCATCGCGAGGCCGGCCGACATGCCGATGATGTGTGCTTCCGAGATGCCCTCGATCAGGTGGCGCTTGGGAAACTCCTTGCTCATCGCACGCAAGGTGCCCGCGCCGGGATCGGAGCCGATGTAAAGCACCCGCTCGTCGCGCGCGGCGAGCTTGTGGACCATGTTCATGGCTGTGTTGCGCATGGGGAGCCGATCAAAAATCGCCGACGGCGACGCGGATGGCGTCGAGCTCGCTGTCGGTCAGCTTGTTCTTGTGATGCCAATCGGCGTTGGATTCCGCCGGTGGCAAACCCTTGCCCTTGACGGTATGGCAGATGATCGCGGTGGGTTTGCCCGAAACGGCCGGGACCTGCTTCAGGACGGTGCGCAGCGCGCCGACGTCGTGGCCGTTGAGCTCCTGCACGGCGAAGCCGAAGCTGCGCCACTTGTCCGCAAGCGGCTCCAGCGGCAGGACGTAGTCGGTCGGCCCGTAGCTCTGGAGCTTGTTGTAGTCGATCATCGCGACCAGGTTGTCGAGCCCGTGCTTGGCCGCGCCCATGGCGGCTTCCCACACCGATCCCTCGTTGATCTCGCCGTCGCCAAGCAGCACGAAGGTCCGGTAGCTGCGCTCGCGCATGCGTGCGGCGAGCGCGAGGCCGACACCGATCGACAGGCCGTGGCCCAGCGCACCGGTCGACGCCTCGACGCCCGGCACCATGCCGTATTCGGGATGTCCGCCGAGGATACTGTCGGGCCCGCAAAAGCCTTCCAGTTCCGACAGCGGGAAGAAGCCGCGATCGGCCAGGAGCGCATAGAGCGCCAGACAGCCGTGTCCCTTGCTGAGGATCGCGCGATCGCGATTGGGATCGCGCGGGTTCTTGGGATCGATCCGCAACACTTCATCGTAGAGCACGCGGACCATCTCGATCAGCGACAGAGCCGGACCGACATGTCCGCGTCCGGCAGAGCGGACAGAACCGAGTACCAGGCGGCGCAAATAAAGGCTGCGCTCGTCCAGCGTGCAGGTGAGAGCGGCTTCAGCGTGGGGTGAGATCTGGATCACGTTGGCAAATCATTTGATGGAGCCGGCGGGCTTTGTCGAGCTGGCCGGCAAGGCGGACCGTCAGATCGCCACCTAGCGCAGCCAGGGCGCGCCGGGAGCGGCTTTCCGGCAAAAAGGCATTCAGGACAATCAGGCACCAAATCGCCCCGAACACAGGATACAGTACGTCACGGCGGATCGCAAACGCGTCATCCCCGGCCTCGAAGGCGCGCGAGAGCCGCTCGATCAGTCTCTTCGCGCCGGCCTCGGGCAGATCGCTGCCGGGATGGATCGCGGTGTCGGACACCAGCTTCACCGGATCGTCCCAGCCGAAATATTCGAAGTCGATGAATTGCAATGTGCCGTCTTCGGCGCGCAGCGCGTTGTGCAGTCCGAAATCCGACGGGCTCAGTGCGCGATGAGCGGGCGCGAGGTCCGCCGCGGGATTCAGGCCCAGTTCCGCATAGCGCCGGCGGAGTTGCCGGATTGCGATGGCAGTGCTGGGAACCAGGCTGCCGTCGATGAATGCACACAGGTCCGGATGATCCTGCGACGCGCGCCTCAACCCGTCCAGGCGCTGCTCGTACTGCGCGATGGCTTCCTCGGGCGAAAAGATGCTGGCTGACGCGTTCCGCAAAGCCCGCGCGCCCTCGGCATTCCGCAGCCTTTGCAGTTCGATCAGGAAGTCGGCCAACTGGTCGGCATCGTCGGGCTGGGGGCGCAGGACCGCGGCCTCACCGTCAAACCATTGATACAGTGCGCAGAACGCAGCCGGATCCTGCGCCATGGGGCGCGGCGTCGATGTGATGCCGTGTCGCGACAGGAAGGAGAGCGCGTCATATTCCTGTCCCAGGCGATCACGCCCGTCGGACGGATAGTGCTTGAGGGCGAGGGGCGGTCCCTGCGCCATTTCCAGCCGAAACACCCGGTTGTTGCCGCCGGAGCGCGCCGGTTGTGCGGCCGCGACGCGTGCTCCAGAGAGGCGGCTGCCGATCGAGATCGCATCCTGGACGCTGATGTCGGGCTCGCTCATTGCGCGAACACTCCGCGGCGGATATCGGCCCAGGTCGCGATCGGCTCGCAATGCGCGGGATGGGGAGGTCGCGACTGGGTGAACAGGATCGATCGCGTCGTCTTCGGAAAATGCGGCTGCTCGAAGACATCGACGAGATCGTCAATGAAGACATCGAGCCGCAGGCTTGCGAGCCGCTCGACCTTCGCTGTCAGCGTATCCTCGAAATAGACGTTGCCCACGGCCAGCGCTGTGTCGGCGACGTCGATGAGACCCGCCCCCCTCAGCCAGCCGCGCGCGGCCTCGCGCAAGTCGACGCGATCCGGGTCCTGATGTCCGAACTGCGTCTTGTGACTGACGACGTAGACGTTCGCGCCGGCCTTGCGGCAGGCGGCGAGGAACTCGCGGACTCCAGGATAAATCTCGGCGCCGCCAATTCCCTTGCCGTAGACGAAGCCTTGCAGTCCCTGCCAGGCAAGCTCGCCGCCGGCGCGGGATCGCAGATAGTCACGGACGTCGGTCTTCAGCCCGTCCCAGCTCTCCGGCACCAGCCCACGCTGGCGCGCGACGGCGGCAAAGACCTTGTCGTAGCAGATGATCGTATTGTCGAAATCGATGCCGATCCGCACGCCGCTCACTTGAGGCTGATGTTCTGCATCATCTTGATGTTGAAATACCTGGGATCGTTGAGCGAGTTCGGCAGGCGGCCGGCCTTGAAGGCGTCCACGAGGCCGGACACGGCCTGTTCGATCGTGTGTGTCGGCGCAAATCCGAGCTCGCGGCGGATCTTCTCCGAAGACACGTGATAGGAGCGCAGATCGTCGGTGGGCTCGACGGCCACGTCGACGCTGCTTCCGACCACTGATTTGACGATGTCGGCGATCTTCATCAGCGAGTGGTTCTCGTAGCCGATGTTGTAGGTCTTGCCGTCGATCTTCGCGTCATCCTGCTGAAGCAGGAACAGATAGGCCGCGGACATGTCCTCGATGTGCAGATTGGGCCGCTTCTGCGTTCCGCCGAACACGCGGATGCGGCCGGTGTTGACCGCCAGATTGGTCAGGATGTTGACGACGACGTCGAGGCGCTGCCGCGGTGCGTAGCCGCAGACGGTGGCAGGACGAACTGTGCAGGTGACGAAGCCGGATGCGGCTTCGTCGGCAAGATCGGTCTCGCACATCGCTTTGAACTTCGAGTAGTCCGTGAGCGGCTCGCATGACAGCTCCTCGGTCACCTCGGCCTCGTCCTTGATGCCGTAGACGCTGGACGAGGACGCATAGATAAAGCGCTTGATGCCGGCCTTCTTTGCGGCGCGCACCATCGGCCGGAAGCAATCGTAGTTGATGGATTTGCCGAGCGTCGGATCCAATTCGAAGGAGGGGTCGTTCGAGATGCAGGCGAGGTGGATCACGGCATTGTTGCCGCGCAGGGCCTCGTTGACCGCGGCCTCATCGCGGATGTCCCCCTTGATCAGGCGCAGGTTCGGATTGTCGCGAACGGCGTTGAAGACGTCCTCGCCATACATGAACAAGTCGAGCACGGTTACCTTGTGGCCCGCCGCAAGCAGCTGGGGAACCAGCACGCTGCCGACATAGCCGGCGCCGCCGGTGACCATCACATTCCATTTCTGATCAATCACTGTGCTCTCCGAAATTTCTCTCTTGCGCTATTTCAACAGCGCGGTGACGAATTTGACCAGCGGGGCCTTTTCGACCGAGCTGCGGTGGCCGACGATGCCGACCTTGATCGCGCCCGCGGCGTTGCCGATGAAGGCGACGTCCTCGATATTGCCGCCGGCTGCCACCAGCGGCGCCGTAATCGTCAGGAAGGCATCGCCCGCGCCGACGGTATCGACGACGGTCTTGGTGAAAGCGGGTACGCGCGCGACGCCGGTCTTCGACGAGAAGGGGTAGCAGCCGAAGGAGCCGTGCGTGATGATCATGTTGTCGCAGGCGATCTTGCGGTGCAGGCCGTCCTCGATCACCGATGCGATGTCGCTGAACTTGTCGGTGGCGGCCAGGCGCGCTTCCGGTGCGTCGATGCAGATATAGTCGGCCCGCGGATACTTCGTGATCAGGTTATAGCCGTGGTTTCCGCTGTTGCTCTGGGCGTTGACTGCCAGGAATCTGGAGTTCGCGATCAACGTCTCGATCGTGCTGGATGCGATCATGCCGTGACCGAAATCCGTGATGATGACCACGTCGGCCTCGCGCACGCGATCCGCTGTGACCTCGTCGATCTCCTTCCGCTGGCTATCGCTGACCGGCGTGTCGTTCATGGTGTAGACTTCGAACAACTTGTGCAGGTAGCCGAGCTCGACGTAACGCAGCTTGCGGGTCGTCGGGCGGTTCTCGACGCGGATCGGCGTCAGCTTGACGTTCGGGCGGATATGAGCGCGCAGGAATGCTTCGGGATAGTCCTCGCCGCCCAGCGTCGTGACGACCTCGACCGACTTGCAGAAGCTCGCGACGTGGTTCGCCGCGGCGATCACGCCGCCGGCGAACTGCTCCCGGTTCTTGAACAGGGTCGCGACGATGTTTTCCTTGGATGCCTTTCCAAGCGCCGTGACATACTGGTACTCGTCGATGATGGTGTCTCCGACCAGCACGACGTGCATGTCCTGGATCTTGTCGATCAGCTTCAGCAGGCGTTCGGCGCCGCCGCCTTCGCGCACCTTCTGGAGGTAGTCGCGCAGAGGGGGATCGTAGATGTCGAAGTAGCGGTTCAGCAACGACGACGAGCTGAAGGTCACGTCGCGCGTAAAGACGATACGGCCGCCGTGGCGCTCGACGGCCTCGCGCTCGGTGGCGATCTTGCCGGTGACGTCATCCTCGGGATTCTCGTAGTCCGAGCCCTTCACGTAGATGTCGGGGCGGACTGCATCGAGGACCGGCTCGGCGCTCGAAGTCCGGTTGATGCCGACCCAGTCGACCGTGCCGAGCGCGGCCAGCATCTCGGCCCGCATATTCTCCGGAAAGATCGGCCGTCCAGGACCCTTGTTGACGTAACGGTCGGCGGTGATGGTCACGATGACCACATCGGCTTCGTTGCGCGCCGCTAGGATGTGCCGGACATGGCCGAGATGCACCAGATCGAATACGCCGTGGCACAGCGCGACGGTCAGGCCCTTTGCCTGTGCGGCGCGCGCAATCTCGCCCAACTCCTCGATCGTCTTGATCTTCTCGTGCGGTGCCGGATGGCCGGTCGGCTTGTCTGTCGCAGCATTACTCATGTGAATTATCCAAAGCGCCGGTAGGCCTCAGGTGGCCGGCCCGGAAATAATCGGCTAGCGGCAAATATCGGGCGTGAACGCACCTGCTCAACGGCTCGCCTTCGGCGTGGCCTCGTCGTCGCCGAGATATTTGAACCAGTCCTTGGTAGCGTCGGCGATCTTGTCCACCGTCCACAGCGGAGCGTCCTTGTACTGGTCCATCGATTTCAACATCGTCGCAACGCCGTCCTCGAATTTCACCTTCGGCGACCAGCTCAGCCACCGCTTGATCTTGGTGATGTCGGCGTAGGTGCAATCGGGCTCGCCAGGACGCTTGGGAATGTGGAGCTTGTCGCCGCCGAGCAATTCCACCAGCCGATTGACGCTGTAGGTGTTGTCCGAACCGACGTTGAATATCTCGTGCGAGACATCGGAGCGCGCGGCAGTCACGAAGGCATCGGCGACATCGCTGACGAAGGTGAAGTCGCGGGTCTGCTCGCCATCGCCGACCACCGTGAAGGGCTTTCCCGCGAGCTTCTGCGCCATGAACACGCCGAACACGGCGCCGTAGGTGCCCGTGGTTCGATGACGCGGTCCGTACACGTTGAACAGCCGCAGCGCGACGGCGGGCAACTTGTAGACCTGGCACCAGTGCATGACGCACTGCTCGCCGAGATTTTTGGTGAGCGCGTAGGGATACATCGGCCGGATCTCGGCGCTCTCCGGCGTCGGATAGACGTCCGGAATACCGTAGCAGGATGACGAGGCCGCATAGACGAAGCGGCGGGCGCCCGCGTGCCGCGCCGCCTCGAGAACGTTGACCGTGCCGTCGACATTGGCGCGATGGTAGGGGATCGGCGACTCGATCGAGGGAACGATGTCGGCCAGTGCCGCGAGATGGAAGACCCAATCGACCCCGTGGAAATACGGTTTGATCGCGTCGAGGTCGGTGACGTCCGCACGCACGACCTTCAACTGACTCGAACCGGCGCGCGCGGCGAGATTTTCGGCGCGTCCGATGACGAAATTATCGAGCGCGATGACCTCATGGCCGTCATCGAGCAGGCGATCGACGAGGTGGCTTCCAATGAAACCGGCGCCGCCAGTTACGATGCATTTCATGGGGAACATCCGTGACGCGAATGCCCAGCGAAACAGGCTCGCCAATGTTGAGTGAAACCCGAAAGCCGACTACCAGCCGCTCGCAAACTTTGCAAGTATTATACCTTTGCAATCCTTGGTAATAGCCGGTATCACCCGGACATGTTGCAATCGAGCCGCCAGCCCATGCCTGACCAGTCCGTCGACCCCGAGCACAAGGCGTTCCTCGACGACTACGTGGGCCGCCTGCATCGCGCGACGGCGATCGACGACGGTATTTTCGCCAGGATCTCCGCCACGCGCGCGTCCTGGTTGCGCACGCGAGAGCAGGGCGGTCGCGTCATCTTCATCGGTAATGGCGGCTCGGCCGGGATCGCCTCGCATCTGGCGATCGATCTGGCGAAGAATGCGTCGGTGCCTGCACTCTGCTTCAGCGATGCGAGCATGATGTCGTGCCTTGCCAACGATTACGGCTTCGAAGACTGGATCGCGCACGCCGTGCGGCTGAATGCCCGCGCCGGCGATTGCCTGGTCGCGATCAGCTCGTCCGGACGTTCGAAGAACATACTCAATGCAGTTGCGCAGGCGCGCACGATGAAGCTCGACGTGATCACGCTGTCGGGCATGAACGCGGACAATCCGCTGCGTAACCTCGGCGACGTCAATTTCTGGGTCGACAGCCGCAGCTACAACATCGTCGAGACCACGCACCAGTTCTGGATGATGGCCGCAATCGACCTCGTCATCGGTCGTGCGGAATATCCGGCGTCCTGAGGCGGGCATCTGATGCAGTCGCGATTCAAGCATGCGGCCCTGTTTTCGGTGAAGCTGCTGCTGTCGATCGCCGTGCTGGTCTACATCGCGCGTGGTCTCGACCTGCGCCAGTTGCGAGATCATCTCGTCTCGGTCGATCCCTTCCTGTTCGTCGTCGCGCTTGCGCTGATCTTCTTCCAGACCTTCGTGCTCAACGGCCGATGGGAGCTGATCATGCGCGCGCTCGGCGTGTCGTTGGACTGGCTCGCGGGGTGGCGGATCCTCATGATCAGCCTCTGGTTCAATCAGGTGTTGCCGTCGTCGGTCGGCGGGGACGCGGTGCGGATGTGGTTGCTGCGCCAGCGTGGCGTGCAGTGGCCGGAGGCGGTCAAGGGCGTTGCAGCAGACCGCTTCACCGCATTGATCGGGCTGATCGTGCTGATGGTGGCCGGATTGCCGTTTCTGTTGTCGCGCGTGTCCAATCAGCCCGCGATCCTGGCCATCAGTGGACTGACGCTGGCGGGCGTCGCCGGCACCGTGGTCCTGTTGACGCTTGACCGTCTGCCCAAACGTCTCATCGCGCTTCGCGCGGTCGCAAGCTTCGTCCGGTTCGGAACGCTCGTCAGGTTTCTTCTCCTGCAGTCCGAGCGCCGCGCGCTGCTTTTCGGATCGGCGCTCCTCATTCATCTCGTGACTGCGGCGGCCTGCTACACGTTGGCGCGCGGTGTCGGAGCGCAGCTCTCGATCCTGGATGCAATCATCCTGATTCCGCCCGTGGTGCTGTTGACGGCCGTCCCGATCTCGATCAGTGGCTGGGGCGTTCGCGAAGGGGCGATGGTCGCCTGCCTCGGTCTTGCGGGTGTGTCGTCCGAGGAAGCGCTGTCGGTTTCGCTCCTGCTGGGCGCCATCAGCGTGATCATCGGGCTCGTCGGCGGCGTCATCTGGCTGGCGAGTCCGGAACGCGGTTCGTATGCGGCGGCCAAGGCGGCCAAGGCGACGGAAGCCCCCGGCTACGAGTTGGGCAAGGAGGTCTCGAGCCACCCATGATCCGCTTGAGCCCACCACCGATCTGGTCTTCACAGGGTGGGATTATCTCACTCGTTCGGGTATCTCATTTTTCGGTTTCACGATGAAAAACCTGTTCTACGTCCGCCATACCTGCCGCCTCTGTCATTCGGACAAGCAAGAGCTGGTCGTCCCGATGGCAGGCATGCCCATTGGCACGCCGAACTTCCAGGTGCCGAACGCCAGCGTCGACGATCCCGTCTTCCGCGCTGCGGTACCGATGGCGCTGCATCTGTGCAGGGACTGCGGTCACCTCCAGATTCTCCATGTCGGCAATCCGGAGATCCAGTACCGCAACTACGTCTATACCACCTCGCTCTCGCTCGGCCTGCGGGAGCATTTCGCGGGCTACGCGAACGATGTGGTGAGTCGCTTCGGCGTCGCGCCGGGCTCGCTGGTCGTCGAACTCGGCAGCAACGACGGCTCGCTGCTCGGCTTCTTCAAGGAGCGCGGCATGCGCGTGCTGGGCGTCGATCCCGCCGTCGACATCGCGCGGCGCGCAACGGAAGCCGGGATCGAGACCATCGGCGATTTCTTCACCGATGCCATCGGGCGCCGCATCCTGCAGAGCCATGGTGCGGCGAGCGTCGTGATCGCCAACAATATGATCGCCAATGTCGACAATCTCGATCCGCTGGTGATCGGGGTTCGCGACGTGCTCGCACCGGACGGATTGTTCGTCTTCGAAACGCAATACGGCGTCGACGTGACCGAGAAGAACCTGCTCGACACCGTCTATCACGAGCATCTGTCGTATTTTAACATCAAGCCGCTGACGCGCTTCTTCGCCCGGCTCGGGATGGAAGTGATCGACGTCCAGCACATCTGGACCAAGGGTGGCTCGATCCGCGTGACGGTTCAGCGCGCCGGCGGTGCGAAGAAGCCGTCCGCGGAGGTCGCGAAGTTCGTCGCCGAGGAGGACCGGCTCGGTGTCGATCAGCCGGCCTATTACGCGCCCTATGTGAAGAGGATCGCCGCCATCCGTGACGAACTCGTCGCGATGGCCGACGCTGCCCACGCGCGCGGTCAACTCGTCGCCGGCTATGGCGTCTCGGTGGGTACCACGACCCTGCTTCCACAGTTCGGCCTTGAGGACAAGATCGATTTCCTGGTGGACGACGACCCCAAGAAGGGGAACGTGATGGCTGGCCCGGGTTACGACATTCCGATTCTGCCCCCGGCCGCCCTTTACGAGCGCAAACCCGCCTTCGTCGTGGTCTTCGCCTGGCGCTACGTCGACCCGATCCGGGCCAAGCACGCCCGCTATTTCGCCGAGGGTGGAAAGTTCGTGGTGCCGCTGCCGGGCATTTCCATGGTCGACCGGGCCGACTGAGTGCCGGTGCCGATGGACTCCCGAGATGGCGCCTTGCCGGCGGCGGATAACCCCTTGATCCACATGGCCTCTGCATGGTCGTCCGGGGCAGGGCGGCTTGCCCGCGCGTGCCCCCTATACCTTGACCTTTGGCCGCATCCGCAGTAGATACCCCGCACTCGCAGCCGGCCCGTTAGACGCGGATCTCCGGCGCGGCTTTGAAATCCCCGAACAATCGAGCCCGGTTTCCGGCTCATCCTTCGAGACAGAGGGCTGGGCCAACGGCGGCTGTTCGGATCCCTGAAATTCATTCGCGTCCGTCGACGGACGTTGGACATCAAGCGATGGCAGTCAGCCCGTTCAAGTTCTTGCAGGAAGTGCGCTCGGAGACTGCCAAGGTCACTTGGCCGACCCGCCGCGAAACCACGATCACCACGATCATGGTGTTCGTCATGGTCGCCGTGGCCTCGATCTTCTTCTTCGCCGCCGACCAGATCATCCGTTACCTCATCACCTTCCTTCTGGGCATTCACTGATGGCAACAGCAACCGCTCAAGTGTCCGACAAGCGCTGGTACATCGTCCACGCCTATTCGAACTTCGAGAAGAAGGTCGCCGAATCGATCCGCGAGCAAGCCAAGCAGCGCGGGCTCGAGGAGTTGTTCGAACTGGTGCTGGTCCCGACCGAGAAGGTCACGGAAGTGCGCCGCGGCCGCAAGATCGACGCCGAGCGCAAGTTCTTCCCGGGCTACGTGCTGGTGAAGATGAAGCTGACCGACGAGGCGTTTCATCTGATCAAGAACACGCCGAAGGTCACGGGCTTCCTCGGCGCCGAAAACAAGCCGATGCCGATTTCGGAATCCGAGGCCATGCGCATCCTGCATCAGGTGCAGGAGGGCGTGGAACGGCCGAAGGCGTCGGTGTCGTTCGAGATTGGCGAGAACGTGCGCGTGGCCGACGGCCCGTTCGCCTCGTTCTCGGGTGTGGTCGAGGAAATCGACGAGGCGCGCTCGCGCGTGAAGGTCGCGGTGTCGATCTTCGGCCGCGCTACACCTGTCGAACTGGAATTCGGTCAGGTCGAGAAGGTCTGACCGGGTAGCGCGTGAAGCCGAGAGGTTTCGCGCAAAGTGAGGCCGTGGGAGGGAGAGGGCGGTTGCCAGCCGCATCCGACCCAGACCACGAACCTGAAACCGCCGGCGGCATGCCGGCACAACAGGAGTGATACATGGCAAAGAAAGTGACCGGATACCTGAAGCTTCAGGTCCCGGCCGGTGCGGCGAATCCTTCGCCCCCGATCGGTCCCGCGCTTGGTCAGCGCGGTCTCAACATCATGGAGTTCTGCAAGGCGTTCAACGCCCAGACCCAGAAGGAAGAGAAGAACACCCCGATTCCCGTCGTGATCACGATCTACGCCGATCGTTCGTTCACGTTCGAGATGAAGACCCCCCCGATGTCCTTCTTCCTCAAGCAGGCTGCGAAGATCCAGTCCGGTTCGAAGGCGCCGGGCCGTGACAAGGCCGGCAAGGTGACCAAGGCGCAGGTGCGCGAGATCGCCGAGAAGAAGATGAAGGACCTGAATTGCGATACCATCGAATCGGCCATGAAGATGGTCGAGGGCTCCGCCCGTTCGATGGGTCTGGAAGTTGCGGGGTAAGCGGTTATGGCAATCGGAAAGCGTTTGAACAAGGCCCGCGAAGGCATTGACCGCGAAAAGCTCTACCCGCTCGCGGACGCCATCAAGATGGTCAAGGAGCGCGCGAAAGCGAAGTTCGACGAGACCATCGAGGTCGCAATCAATCTCGGCGTCGATCCGCGCCACGCCGACCAGATGGTCCGCGGCGTCGTGACCCTGCCGAACGGCACCGGCCGTACGCTCCGCGTCGGCGTCTTCGCCCGTGGCGCCAAGGCTGACGAGGCCAAGGCGGCTGGTGCCGACGTCGTCGGCGCCGAGGATCTGGTCGAGAAGGTGCAGAACGGCACGATCGATTTCGACCGCTGCATCGCCACCCCGGACATGATGCCGCTGGTCGGCCGCCTGGGTAAGGTGCTCGGCCCGCGCGGCCTGATGCCGAACCCGAAGATCGGCACCGTGACCATGGACGTCACCGGTGCGGTGAAGGGTGCCAAGGGCGGTTCGGTCGAGTTCCGCGTCGAGAAGGCCGGCATCCTCCAGGCCGGCGTCGGCAAGGCTTCGTTCTCCGAAGAGAAGCTGGTCGAGAACATCAAGGCTCTCGCGGACGCCGTCTCCAAGGCGAAGCCGGCCGGTTCCAAGGGTACCTACATCCAGCGCGTTGCGGTGTCCTCGACCATGGGCCCGGGCGTGAAGGTCGAGCCGGGTACGATCCTCGGCTAAGGCTTGCCTCGGCTAGAGGTTCGGAAATTGCATGAGGCGAGGGGCGGAATTGGGCAACCGATTCCGCCCCTCGTCGTTTGTGACGGCTTTCACCGGAAACAAGAGCAATGGCTGACAAGGTCCTGATCTACTCGCGCTTTCCCAAGACGATGATGGCGCGTTTCGCTGAACGGTTCGAGTTGCTCGATACCGGTGGCAAGCCCGCGCACGAAGTGTTTTCGGCCGATGAGCTGAGCGGCATCCGCGCGATGCTGACGGCGGGCGGCACCCCGCTCGGCGCGGAGGCGATGGACCGCTTTCCAAAGCTCGGCGCCATCGTCTGCTATGGCACCGGCTATGACGGAATCGACTTGAAGGCGGCAGCCAGCCGCAACATCGCGGTCGGCCACAGCCCGGGCGCCAATGCGGCCTCTGTCGCCGATATTGCGATGACCTTGATGCTCGCGGCGACGCGGCGGCTTCTGGTCGCCGACCAGTATGTCCGCAGCGGCGACTGGTCGGCGTCGAAACAGTCGCCGATGATGCGGCCCCAGGCCGGCATGCCCGGCCGCCGAATCGGGGTCTACGGCATGGGCGAGATCGGCCGCAAGATCGCGGCGCGCTGCGCCGCCTTCGAGAGCGAGGTCGGCTATTTCAACCGCACCAGGTACGATCTGCCCTATCAATATTTCCCGACGCTGGAGGCGCTCGCCGACTGGTGCAGCGTCCTGATGATTGCGGTCCGGGCAGGGGCCGAGACCGAGCATGTCGTCAATGCCGATATCCTGAGGCGCCTTGGCGCGGACGGATATGTCGTCAATATCTCCCGCGGCTCGGTGATTGACGAGAAAGCCCTGGTCGCGGCGCTCACTGATAAGACCATCGCGGGCGCCGGCCTCGACGTCTTTGAGAAGGAACCGCACGCCCCTGACGCTCTGACTGCGCTGCCCAACGTGGTGTTCGCCCCGCATATTGGTGGTCACACGCTGGAATCGCACGTCGCCATGCAGAGCTGCGTGCTGGCGAACCTGACGGCGTTCTTCGAGGGCAAGCCGCTGCCTCATGCCGTCAAATCTGCCTGAATCGGTCCTTGGCCAATTCAAGCCCCGCCGGCAGCGGATTGGAACTGGTGTGAATTTTGCTCTTGGCAAGCAGGCAGAGAGCGGCTAAAGAACCGCTTCCGGACGTGCCGGCCTCGGCTGGCGCGTTCGTGCACGCATTCCGAAAACTCGACAGGCGGGAGATCATTCCTTCTCAGGACGTCCGTAAGGATTTGCCGGAAAAGGAAGGAAAATCCGTCGGTTGGTGGAATGCGGGCAGAGGTCGGGCGGTACGCCGTCTGGCCTTGTCCTGTCCAAGACTGCAGGCGCCTGCGAGAAATTTCGATTTCTCAACGGCTTAATCGCATGGCCTGCATAGACGGGTGAAGACCGGATTTCACTTCGCACCCAGCTTCAACGGCTGGTTTCGCGAAACGGGTCTGGTTCGGACCTCGACACGCCGTGGGCCTCATGGGCTCCCGGAGGGCAGGCTTTGAATTGTCGTCTTGCCCGGCGTGTCCTGGGGGATTTGGCCCCGAGGTTCAGGTTTGGGCGGGACGATGGGTGCAACCCGGCGGTCCCGCTTTTGCGATGACCGCCAACCGGAAAGAGCTTGCTGTGGAACGAGCGGCAAAAAAGGAAGCGGTCGAACAGCTCAACGAGGTCTTCAAGACCACGAGCGTCGCGATCGTTGCTCAATATTCCGGCCTGACCGTCGCCCAGATGCAGAAGCTGCGCACGCAGATGAAGCAGGCTGGCGCCTCGGTGAAGGTCTCGAAGAACCGTCTCGCCAAAATTGCTCTTGAAGGCACCGACGTCGTTGCCATTGGCCCCATGCTGAAGGGGCCGACCGTGATCGCGACTTCCAACGATCCGGTAGCGGCGCCGAAGGTCGCCATCGAATTCGCCAAGGCGAACGAAAAGTTCGTCATCATCGGCGGCTCGATGGGCAAGACCGTCCTGAATGTCGACGGAGTGAAGGCGCTTGCCTCGCTGCCGTCGCTTGACGAACTGCGCGGCAAGATCGTCGGCCTCATCGTGGCCCCGGCGACCAAGCTGGCCCAGCTCGCCAACGCGCCTGCGGGCAAGCTCGCGCGCGTCATCCAGGCTCATGCCTCAAAGGGCGAAGCGGCCTGACGCCCTTCGCAAAACTCAAACCCGAACCAGACTTACACTCAAGGAAACTGAACAATGGCTGACTTGCAGAAGATCGTTGACGACCTCTCGAGCCTCACCGTGCTCGAAGCTGCCGAACTCGCGAAGCTCCTCGAAGAGAAGTGGGGCGTTTCGGCTGCCGCGGCTGTCGCCGTGGCCGGCCCGGCCGGTGGTGGCGCTGCCGCCGCTCCGGTGGAAGAGAAGACCGAGTTCACGGTCGTTCTCGCCAGCGCCGGCGACAAGAAGATCGAGGTCATCAAGGAAGTCCGCGCCATCACCGGTCTCGGCCTGAAGGAAGCAAAGGACCTCGTCGAGGGTGCTCCGAAGCCGCTGAAGGAAGGCGTGAACAAGGAAGAAGCCGAGAAGATCAAGGCGCAGGTCGAGAAGGCCGGCGCCAAGGTCGAGCTCAAGTAAGCAACGCTTGCTGGCGGGATTCCGGCCGCGCGTCGGCGAGGCCCGGGATCCCGGTCGGCCCCTCAAGAGGGTGGGTCGGATGCAAAAGGCGTGCGACGGAACGTCCCGACGCGGGCCGAACACGAAAAAGTGTGGGGATTTGAGGGGCTGACCCTCGAATCTACACTATTGTCGCCCCATATCGGGTCGGCAGCACGAAAGCGCGGTGGGCAGGGATCCGGATTTCCCTGTAAGCCGTTGGGAGAGCAAGCTATTTCGGGCTTTTTCAGTCCGTGAAGACGATCGTTGTGACGGGCGGGCGCGCGCTTGCGCCCCGCGCGTCGTTTTGCGTTTTGAAGGTCTGAAGAACAGATTCAGGACATTCGCACCTGAACTGCGTTTCTGGCCCCCAAGACGGGTTCGAAAATTCAACCCGGAGAGCGGCGGCAGCCGCGTTCCGGACGGCGCGCCCCCAGCGGGCGACGAAAATGAGAGGCCACGATGGCGCAGCAGACATTCACCGGTCGCAAACGTGTTCGCAAGTTCTTCGGACACATCAAGGAAGTCGCCGAGATGCCGAACCTCATCGAGGTTCAGAAGGCGTCCTATGACCAGTTCCTGATGGTCGACGAACCCTCGGGCGGCCGTCTCGACGAGGGTCTGCAGGCGGTGTTCCGCTCGGTGTTCCCGATCTCCGACTTTTCGGGTACCTCGATGCTGGAATTCGTCCGCTACGAGTTCGAGCAGCCGAAATACGACGTCGATGAGTGCCGCCAGCGCGGCATGACCTTCGCTGCCCCCCTCAAGGTGACGCTGCGCCTCATCGTGTTCGATATCGACGAGGAAACCGGCGCCAAGTCGGTCAAGGACATCAAGGAGCAGGATGTCTACATGGGCGACATCCCGCTCATGACGATGAACGGCACCTTCATCGTCAACGGCACCGAGCGCGTCATCGTCTCGCAGATGCACCGGTCGCCCGGCGTTTTCTTCGACCACGACAAGGGCAAGACCCATTCCTCGGGCAAGCTGCTGTTCGCCGCCCGTGTCATCCCGTATCGCGGCTCCTGGCTCGACATCGAATTCGACGCCAAGGACATCGTCTATGCGCGTATCGACCGTCGCCGCAAGATTCCGGTGACGTCGCTGATGTTCGCCCTCGGCCTCGACGGCGAGGCGATCCTGTCCACGTTCTACAAGAAAATTCTCTACAAGCGGACCAAGGAAGGCTGGCGCGTTCCGTTCGACGCCAATCGCTTCCGCGGCTACTCGACGGTCAACGACCTGATCGACGCCGACACCGGCAAGGTCGTGCTCGAGGCCGGCAAGAAGCTTACCGTCCGTGCCGCCCGCCAGCTCCAGGAGAAGGGGCTGAAGGCGTTGCGCATGGTCGATGAGGAACTGGTCGGCAACTACGTCGCCGAGGATCTCGTCAACCCGAAGACCGGTGAGATCCACGCCGAAGCCGGTGAGGAAATCACCGACAAGTCGATGAAGGTGCTCAACGAGCACGGCTACAAGGAGCTGCCGCTGCTCGACATCGACCACGTCAATGTCGGCCCCTACATCCGCAACACGCTCGCGGCCGACAAGAACATGACGCGCGAGGACGCGCTGTTCGACATCTACCGCGTGATGCGTCCGGGCGAGCCGCCGACGCTCGAATCGGCGCAGGCGATGTTCCAGTCGCTGTTCTTCGATGCCGAACGGTATGACCTCTCCGCGGTCGGCCGCGTCAAGATGAACATGCGCCTCGACCTCGATGCGCCCGACACCCAGCGCACGCTGCGCAAGGAGGACATCCTATCGGTCATCAAGACGCTGGTGGACCTGCGCGACGGCAAGGGCGAGATCGACGACATCGACCATCTCGGCAACCGCCGTGTTCGCTCGGTCGGCGAGCTCATGGAGAACCAGTACCGTATCGGCCTCCTGCGCATGGAGCGCGCGATCAAGGAACGCATGTCCTCGGTCGATATCGACACGGTCATGCCGCAGGACCTGATCAACGCCAAGCCGGCGGCCGCCGCCGTGCGCGAGTTCTTCGGCTCCTCGCAGCTCTCGCAGTTCATGGACCAGACCAACCCGCTGTCCGAGATCACCCACAAGCGCCGCCTGTCGGCGCTCGGACCGGGCGGTCTGACCCGCGAGCGCGCCGGCTTCGAGGTGCGCGACGTGCATCCGACGCATTACGGCCGTATCTGCCCGATCGAGACACCGGAAGGTCCGAACATCGGCCTGATCAACTCGCTCGCGACCTTCGCGCGCGTGAACAAGTACGGCTTCGTCGAGACGCCGTACCGCAAGGTCAAGGACGGCCGCGTGACGGACGAGGTCGTGTACCTGTCGGCGATGGAAGAGGGGCGCTATTCGGTGGCCCAGGCCAACGTGCCGATCGACGCCAAGGGCCGCTTCACCGAAGACCTGGTGGTCTGCCGCTCCAGCGGCACCCGCGACGTCGTACCGATGACGCCCGACAAGGTCGACTACATGGACGTGTCCCCGAAGCAGCTCGTTTCGGTCGCCGCGGCGCTGATCCCGTTCCTCGAGAACGACGACGCCAACCGCGCGCTGATGGGCTCGAACATGCAGCGCCAAGCGGTGCCGCTGGTTCGCGCCGAGGCACCGTTCGTCGGCACCGGCATGGAGGGCGTGGTTGCGCGTGACTCGGGTGCCGCGATCGCCGCGCGCCGCTCTGGCGTGATCGACCAGATCGACGCCACCCGCGTCGTCATCCGTGCCACGGAAGATCTCGATCCGACCAAGTCGGGCGTCGATATCTACCGTCTCATGAAGTACCAGCGCTCGAACCAGTCGACCTGCATCAACCAGCGTCCGCTGGTGAAAGTCGGCGACATCGTCAAGAAGGGCGACATCATCGCTGACGGTCCGTCGACCGATCTCGGTGAGCTCGCGCTCGGCCGCAACGTGCTGGTCGCGTTCATGCCGTGGAACGGCTACAACTTCGAAGACTCGATCCTGCTCTCCGAGCGGATCGTGAAGGAAGACGTCTTCACCTCGATCCACATCGAGGAGTTCGAGGTGATGGCCCGCGACACCAAGCTCGGGCCTGAGGAAATCACCCGCGACATTCCGAACGTCTCGGAAGAAGCGCTGAAGAACCTCGACGAAGCCGGTATCGTCTACATCGGTGCGGAAGTGCGCGCCGGCGACATCCTGGTCGGCAAGATCACGCCGAAGGGCGAGAGCCCGATGACGCCGGAGGAGAAGCTCCTGCGCGCCATCTTCGGCGAGAAGGCCTCCGACGTCCGCGACACCTCGCTGCGCGTTCCTCCGGGCGTGCAGGGGACGATCGTGGAAGTGCGCGTGTTCAACCGTCACGGCGTCGACAAGGACGAGCGTGCGCTGGCGATCGAACGGGAAGAGATCGAGCGTCTGGCCAAGGACCGCGACGACGAGCAGGCGATCCTCGACCGCAACGTGTACAACCGTCTTGCCGAGCTGCTCGAAGGGCGGCAGGGCATCGCCGGACCGAAGGGCTTCAAGAAGGACACCAAGATCACCCGTTCGGTGCTCGAGGAGTACCCGAAGTCGCAGTGGTGGCTGTTCGCCTCGCCCAACGACAAGCTGATGGCCGAGATCGAGGCCATGCGGAAGCAGTACGACGAGTCGAAGAAGGGGCTGGAACAGCGCTTCCTCGACAAGGTCGAGAAGCTTCAACGCGGCGACGAATTGCCGCCCGGCGTGATGAAGATGGTCAAGGTCTTCGTCGCGGTGAAGCGCAAGATCCAGCCCGGCGACAAGATGGCCGGCCGCCACGGCAACAAGGGCGTGGTGTCGAAGATCGTGCCGATCGAGGACATGCCGTTCCTCGAAGACGGCACGCATGCCGACATCGTGCTCAATCCGCTCGGCGTGCCCTCGCGCATGAACGTCGGGCAGATCCTCGAGACCCATCTCGGCTGGGCCTGCGCCGGCCTCGGCAAACGTATCGGCCAGACCGTCGATGCCTATTTGTCGAAGCAGGACATCAAGCCGCTGAAGGAAACCTTGAAGAAGGTCTACGGCGAGGACGAGACGATCAAGTCGCTCAACGACAACGAGCTGCTCGAACTCGGCCATAACCTCAGCCGCGGCGTGCCGATCGCGACGCCGGTGTTCGACGGCGCCAAGGAAGCCGACATCGAGGAGATGCTGAAGCTTGCCGGTCTCGACGCTTCGGGTCAGTCGACCGTCTATGACGGCCGCACCGGCGATCCGTTCGATCGCAAGGTGACGGTGGGCTACATCTACATGCTCAAGCTGCACCATCTGGTCGACGACAAGATCCATGCGCGTTCGATCGGTCCGTACTCGCTCGTCACCCAGCAGCCGTTGGGCGGCAAGGCGCAGTTCGGCGGCCAGCGCTTCGGCGAAATGGAGGTGTGGGCGCTCGAGGCTTACGGCGCGGCGTACACGCTCCAGGAGATGCTGACGGTGAAGTCGGACGACGTCGCCGGCCGTACCAAGGTGTACGAGGCGATCGTGCGCGGCGACGACACGTTCGAGGCCGGTATTCCGGAATCGTTCAACGTGCTGGTCAAGGAAATGCGCTCGCTCGGCCTCAACGTCGACCTGCACAACTCCAAGGTTGGACCGGCGCCGACGTCGGAAGCGGCCGAGTAATTCGACCTGTCATGCCCGGCCTTCGCGGCCGGGCATTGGCGCTCTTCCCGATGCCTTGAGGGCAGGGCGCGCCGATAAATGATTTTCGAATTTGCGGCCGGAGGCGACCGGCACGCGAGGAGAAGACGATGAACCAAGAAATTATGAATCTCTTCAACCCGACGACGCCGGCTCAGGTCTTCGACCAGATCCGGATCTCGATCGCGTCCCCCGAGAAGATTCTGTCCTGGTCCTACGGCGAGATCAAGAAGCCGGAGACCATCAACTACCGTACCTTCAAGCCCGAGCGCGACGGCCTGTTCTGCGCCCGCATCTTCGGGCCGATCAAGGACTACGAGTGCTTGTGCGGCAAGTACAAGCGCATGAAGTACAAGGGCATCATCTGCGAGAAGTGCTCGGTCGAGGTCACGCTGTCGCGCGTCCGGCGCGAGCGCATGGGTCATATCGAGCTGGCGGCTCCCGTCGCCCACATCTGGTTCCTGAAGTCGCTGCCCTCGCGCATCGGCCTTCTGCTCGACATGACGCTGAAGGATCTCGAGCGGATCCTCTACTTCGAATATTACGTCGTGCTGGAGCCGGGCCTCACCGCGCTCAAGGACCGTCAGCTGCTGTCGGAAGACGAGTATCTGAAGGCGCAGGACGAGTACGGCCAGGATTCCTTCACCGCCATGATCGGCGCCGAAGCGATCCGCGAGCTGCTCAAGGGCATGGACCTCGAGAAGCTCGAAGCCACCTTGCGCCTCGAGATGCAGGAGACCGACTCCGACATCAAGCACAAGAAGCTCGCCAAGCGCCTGAAGATCGTCGAAGCGTTCCGCCACTCCGGCAACAAGCCGGAATGGATGATCATGACCGTGGTTCCGGTGATTCCGCCGGACCTGCGTCCGCTGGTGCCGCTCGACGGCGGCCGCTTCGCGACCTCGGACCTCAACGACCTCTACCGCCGCGTCATCAACCGCAACAACCGCTTGAAGCGGCTGATGGAGCTGCGCGCGCCCGACATCATCATCCGCAACGAGAAGCGCATGCTTCAGGAGGCCGTCGACGCGCTGTTCGACAACGGCCGCCGCGGCCGGGTCATCACGGGCGCCAACAAGCGTCCGCTGAAGTCGCTCGCCGACATGCTCAAGGGCAAGCAGGGCCGGTTCCGTCAGAACCTGCTCGGCAAGCGCGTCGACTATTCGGGCCGTTCGGTGATCGTGGTCGGTCCCGAGCTGCGCCTGCACCAGTGCGGCCTTCCGAAGAAGATGGCGCTCGAGCTGTTCAAGCCGTTCATCTACTCGCGGCTTGATGCCAAGGGCCTGTCCACCACGGTGAAGCAGGCCAAGAAGCTGGTCGAGAAGGAGCGTCCCGAGGTCTGGGACATCCTGGACGAGGTCATCCGCGAGCATCCCGTGCTGCTCAACCGCGCGCCGACGCTGCATCGCCTCGGCATCCAGGCGTTCGAGCCCGTGCTGATCGAGGGCAAGGCGATCCAGCTCCATCCGCTGGTCTGCTCCGCGTTCAACGCCGACTTCGACGGCGACCAGATGGCCGTGCACGTTCCGCTGTCGCTCGAAGCGCAGCTGGAAGCGCGCGTCCTGATGATGTCGACCAACAACATCCTGCATCCGGCGAACGGCCAGCCGATCATCGTGCCGTCGCAGGACATCGTGCTCGGTCTCTACTACGTCTCGATCATGCGCGAAGGCCTGCCTGGCGAGGGCAAGGTGTTCGGCGACATGGCCGAGCTCGAGCACGCGCTGCACGCGAAGGTCATCCACCTCCACACCAAGATCAAGTACCGGTGGGAAGGCATGGACGAGACCGGCAAGGTCTCCAGGCGGTGGATCGAGACCACCGCCGGCCGCGTCATGCTCGGCAACCTGCTGCCGAAGAACCCGCGCATCTCATACGAGATCATCAACAAGCTGATGACCAAGCGCGAGATCTCCGGCGTCATCGACCAAGTCTACCGCCACTGTGGCCAGAAGGAGACCGTGATCTTCTGCGACCGCATCATGGCGCTCGGCTTCTACAACGCGTTCAAGGCCGGCATCTCGTTCGGCAAGGACGACATGGTCGTGCCGCACGGCAAGTGGAAGATCGTCGACACCACCCGTACGCTGGCGAAGGATTTCGAGCAGCAGTACAACGACGGTCTGATCACCCATGGCGAGAAGTACAACAAGGTCGTCGACGCCTGGTCGAAGGCCACGGAAGAAATCGCCAAGGCGATGATGAAGGAGATCTCCGCCACCAAGAAGACGGCGAGCGGAGCCGACGCCGACATCAACTCGATCTATATGATGGCTCACTCCGGTGCCCGCGGTTCGCCGGCCCAGATGCGCCAGCTCGCCGGCATGCGCGGCCTGATGGCCAAGCCGTCGGGCGAGATCATCGAGACGCCGATCATCTCGAACTTCAAGGAAGGCCTCTCGGTGCTCGAGTACTTCAACTCGACCCACGGCGCCCGCAAGGGCCTCGCGGACACGGCGTTGAAGACCGCGAACTCCGGCTACCTGACCCGTCGTCTCGTCGACGTGGCGCAGGACTGCATCATCACGCAGAGCGATTGCGGCACCAAGCTCGGCATCAAGATGCGCGCCATCGTCGATGCAGGCACCGTGGTCGCTTCGCTCGGCTCGCGCATCCTCGGACGCACGGCCTGCGAAGACGTGCGTGACAGCTCGGGCAAGGTGATCATCAAGCGCGATACGCTGATGGAAGAGAGCCATCTGGAGGCCATTCAGCAGGGTGGCGTGCAGGAGGTGAAGATCCGCTCGGCACTGACCTGCGAACTCGTCAACGGCATCTGCGGCAAGTGCTACGGCCGCGACCTCGCCCGCGGCACGCCGGTCAACCACGGCGAAGCAGTCGGCGTCATCGCGGCGCAGTCGATCGGCGAGCCGGGCACCCAGCTCACCATGCGCACCTTCCACATTGGCGGTGCGGCGCAGCTCAACGAGCAGTCGTTCGTCGAAGCCAATTTCGACGGCAAGATCGTGATCAGGAACAAGGCCATCGCCCGTAACAGCGAAGGTCACCTGATCGCGATGGTGCGCAACATGGTTGTCGCGATCGTCGATGCCGACGGCACCGAACGTGCGACGCACCGTATCCAGTACGGATCGCGCCTGCACGTCGACGAGGGCGACATGGTCAAGCGCGGCCAACGCATCGTCGAGTGGGACCCCTACACCCGTCCGCTTCTCACCGAAGTGGAAGGCACCATCGGCTTCGAAGATCTGGTGGAGGGACAGTCGATCTCGGAAACGCTCGACGAAGCCACCGGCATCGCCAAGCGCGTGGTCATCGACTGGCGCTCGACTCGCGGCGGCGCGGATCTGCGTCCGGCCATCGTGGTGAAGGGCAAGGACGGCAAGGTGCTCAAGCTCGCCCGTGGCGGCGATGCCCGCTACATGCTGTCGGTCGATGCCATTCTTTCGGTCGACATCGGAGCCAAGGTACAGCCGGGCGACATCCTCGCCCGTGTCTCGACCGAAAGCGCCAAGACGCGTGACATCACCGGCGGTCTGCCGCGGGTGGCGGAACTGTTCGAGGCTCGGCGCCCGAAGGATGCGGCGATCATCGCCGAAATCGCGGGCACCATCCGGTTCGGGCGCGACTACAAGAACAAGCGTCGCATCTCGATCGAGCCGATGGACAAGACCGACGAGGCGCGCGAGTACCTGATCCCGAAGGGCAAGCACATCCACCTTCAGGACGGCGACGTCGTCGAAAAGGGCGACTTCATCGTGGAAGGCAACCCGGCGCCGCATGACATCCTTGCGGTGAAGGGCATCGAGGAGCTCGCGGCCTATCTGGTCAACGAGATCCAGGAGGTCTACCGGCTGCAGGGCGTGCTCATCAACGACAAGCACATTGAGGTGATCGTCCGTCAGATGCTCCAGAAGGTGGAAATCACCGATCAGGGCGATACGGACATGATCTCCGGCGAGCAGGTCGACAAGATCGAGTTCGACGCGCTGAACGTGAAGGCCAAGGAAGAGGGCAAGAAGCCCGCTACGGGAACGCCGGTTCTGCTCGGCATCACCAAGGCGAGCCTCCAGACCCGGTCCTTCTTCTCGGCGGCATCGTTCCAGGAGACCACGCGCGTCCTCACCGAAGCGGCGGTCAACGGCAAGATCGATCCGCTCGAAGGTCTCAAGGAGAACGTCATCGTCGGCCGGCTGATCCCGGCAGGCACCGGCGCCTCCATGGCCAAGATCCGCGAAGTCGCCATGAAGCGCGACAAGCTGATCCTGGACGAGCGCGAGAAGCAGGCGGCCGTCGTGTCGCCGGCACCGGAAGCCGAGCTTCCTGCGCTGCCGCCTGCGGAATGATGGTTCATCCGTAGGAATACCGAGGACAATGAAAAGGCCGGCTTTCGCCGGCCTTTTTTGCTGCTTCCATTGCTTGCTGCAGTGCGGCATCAACCCTTGTTCATCTTTCCTTCAGTCGCAAAAGCGCTTCTGCTAGGAGAGCTTAAGACCGGTGGTCCCGTGAAGGGGGCAGGCCGGAGACCACGGAACTCCCATGCTTGATCTCGCAATCGTAGGCGGCGGCCCCGGCGGGCTGATGAGTGCTTGGTATCTGAAGCGTAAGCTCGGCGATCTCTGTCGCGTTACCATTTTCGAGGCGTCCGACCGGCTCGGCGGCAAGATCGTCACGCGTAAATTCGATTCGGCGCCCGCGATGTACGAAGCCGGCGTTGCCGAGATCTACGATTACTCGATGACGGGCCCGGACCCGCTGCGCGAACTGATCCAGCATTTCGGCCTCCAGACCATTCCGATGGACGCCGAGCAGGTACATTTCGGCGGCGAGCTCCTTAATGACGTGCCCGGCATGCGCCGCAGATATGGCGCCGAGACCGCGGCCGCGATCGAGGCGTTCCGCAAGCGCTGTACCGAGGTGATGTCTCCGATCGAGTATTATGAAGGTGTCGGTGCGCACGACAACGAGAATCCCTGGGCCTACAAGACCGCCGAGCAGGTGCTCGACGAGGAGGTCGAGGACGAGACGGCAAAGCGTTTCTTCAAGGTGATGGCGCGCTCCGACATCGCGACCGAGAGCCACAACACCAACGGTCTCAACGCGCTTAAGAACTATCTGATGGACGTCGACGGCTATATCGGCCTCTATTCCATCCAGAATGGCAACGAGCAGCTGATCGAATGCCTGCAGTCGGAGGTCAATGCCGACATCCAGCTCAATCACCGCGTACTCACCGTCGGCAAGGCGCCGACCGGCCGCTATCAGCTCAAGATGATGAACGGCAAGGGACCGGAGACCCGCGACTTCGATCTCGTCCTGGTCTGCCTGCCGCATTCCTGGCTCGCTACCGTCGGCTGGGAAGGCGAGCAGCTCCGCAAGTCGATGGTCAAGCACGTCTCGTACTTCGACCGTCCCGCGCACTATTTGCGCGTCTCGATCCTGTTCGACACGCCGTTCTGGGGCGAGAAGATTTCCGGCGCCTGGTTCATGTCGGAGGCGTTCGGCGGATGCTGCGTCTACAACGAGGGCGCGCGCCACGACGTCGGCAAGCACGGCGTCCTGAACTGGCTCATTCCGGGCTCCGACGCGCTGGCTTTCGCCAATCTGTCGGACCAGGAGCTGATCGATGCTGCCCTGAAATCGCTGCCGGCTTCTCTCGGCGATGCGCGCTTGCACTTCATGGAAGGCAAGATCCACCGCTGGCTGTCGTCGGTGAACGCAATTCCTGGCGGTCTGCCGGTGCGCGACGTCATGACCAATCACCGGCCCGAGCCGAAGGAGCATCCCGGCATCGTGGTGGTCGGCGACTATCTGTTCGACTCGACGCTGAACGGCCTGCTCGATTCTTCCGATGCGGCGACCGACATCATCCTGACCGAGATGATGCGCCTGCGCCGAGAGCGCGCACAGGACGACAAGCCGCTGTCGGACAAGATCGATCGCGACTATTTCGAGAACTATCGAGGCCTCGGTCCCTATCATGAGGCGTGGCGGCACTTCACCGATCCCGATTACCTCACGAGGCTGATCGGAATCGTGTGGGGCAGGGCGACGGGCGCCAAGCTGCTGGTCGCGGGCTCGGCCAGCGGCGAGCTGGTCGGCGCACTGCGCGATCGCGGCATCGATGCGTGGGGAATCGAGAACAACCGCGTCATCCATGCCAAGACGCCGAAAGCGCTGAAGAAGTACAACAAGCTCGGGTCGATCACCGACATGCCGTTCAAGGACGGTGCGTTCGACTTCGTATTCGAGACCAGCCTCTGCCACGTTTCCCCGAAGCAGGTGGTCCGCGCGATCCGCGAGCTGAACCGCGTGGTCAAGACCGGTCTCGTGTTCGGTTCGGTCACCTCGGACATGGCGCCGGCACTGATCGACCGCTACGACCTCTTGCGTGGGGTCAAGAAGCTCGGCACCTGGTGGGAATGGTCCGAGCTGTTCTTCGGCAACGGCTTCGACCTGTCGATGCACCGCAAGGACTGCACCGATGCGCTCTGGGAGGCGACGCTCGCCGCCAACAAGGGGCCGGGGCAGTGGTACGCCGACGCCGACAGCTTGCGCTATTCCTTCTTCGACAAGGTCGAGGAGGAGGACTAATCGCGGAGCGCGGATCGAATTCGCCAATTGTTTTGCCGAATTCATCCTGATCGCATAGAATCGGTGGAATAGCGGTTGCCGCTATTTCCTGCATTCTCTGCGGTCATGCCGGCCGTCAGCATCGGTTGGTTTCATGGCGTCCAAGCCTTTCTCGCCCGGCGACAAGCCCCTCCCGCCCCACAAACAGAAGCTCGCTGCGGAAGATGCGGTTGAGCTCAACGACAAGCTCGCCTCCGCGGCAAAGCCGGATCACGAGGACGACGAGGACGCCGAAGACGAGGGGGATGACGAGCTGGAGCTCGACGAGGACGATGAGGACGAGGACCTCGTCGTCTATACCGCGCGTGAAGCCGCCGGCGCGCTCGCCACCATCGTCGGGTTCGTCAGGCCCTATCTGACCAACTACAAGCGGATGTTGTCCTACGTGGCGTTCGGCGTGTTCGTCGAGACGCTATTCAACGTCATCATGCCGCTCAGCCTGAAGTACCTGATCGACGACGCGCTCGGTGAGGAGGATTTCCAGGCCCTCTACAAGATCCTCGGCGTGCTCGCGGTCGCCGGCATCTTCACCTCGATCGTTGCCGTCTGGTACGAGCGCTGGGACGCGCGGCTGGCTGCCTGCATCATCTCCGATGTCCGCAAGCGCCTGTTCGAGCACGTCCAGGACCTGCCGGCGGCCTATTTCGGCCGCACCAGGCGCGGCGAAATCCTGTCGCGCTTCTCGGTCGATCTCTCGGCCTTCGAAGGCTCGGTCAAGACGTTTGCCAACAGCGCCGCGCTGCCGTTCCTGGAACTGATCGCCGGCATCATCCTGATGCTGTTCCTCAACTGGCAGCTCGCCGTCGTCGCGCTGCTGGTGTTCCCGATCACACTGATCGGACCGCGGATCCTGACGCCCAAGGCAGTGCAGGCCAACTACGAGCAGAAGCTCAATGAGTCGGCGCTGCTCGGCATGGTGCAGGAGAACGTGGCCGCCCAGGCTGTGATCAAGGCGTTCAGCCTGCAACGCAGGATGTTCGGCTTCTTCACCTTGCGCAACGACGAGACCCGCAACAAGATCGCCTCGGCCGCGTTCCTCTCGACCATGGTGGAGCGGACGGTCACCATCTCGGTGCTCCTCCTGCACCTCGTGGTGCTCGCGATCGGCGCGTATCTCGCGACCAAGGGCCAGATCACCATCGGCACCTTCGTCACCTTCGAGAGCGCGTTCTGGGAGGTCTCCTACAACATCGCTCATGTGATGCACTATGTCCCGGTGTCGATCTCCTCGGCCGCCGCGATCCGCCACATCCAGGAACTGCTCGACGAGCCGACCCGCGGCGCCGATCGCCCCGGCGCACCCGATCTGCCGCGCATCACCAACGACATTACTTTCGATCACGTCACCTTTCGGTACGAAGGCAGCCAAACCCCGGTGCTGGACAATCTCAGCCTCAAGCTCAACGCCGGCAAGCGCATCGCCATCGTTGGTCCGAGCGGCTCCGGCAAGAGCACGCTGCTCAACCTGATCCTGAGGCTCTACGTGCCCGACGAAGGCCGCGTCACCATCGACGGTGTCGATGTCCGCAAGGTGACGCTGGATTCGCTGCGCCGGAGCATGGCGGTGGTGTTCCAGGAGAACATGCTGTTCAACATGTCCATCCGCGAGAACATCCGGCTCGGCAAGGAGGGGGCGACCGACGAGGAGGTGGAGGAGGCGGCCAAGAAGGCCGAGATCCACCGCTACATCATGAGCCTGCCGCAGCGATACGACACGCCGGTCGGCGAGCGCGGCGACACCCTGTCGGGCGGCCAGCGCCAGCGCATCGCGATCGCGCGCGCGATCATCCGCAACCCCTCGGTGCTGCTGCTGGACGAAGCCACCTCGGCGCTCGACCAGACCACCGAAGCCGCGATCAACCGCACGCTGCTCAAGGTCGCCAAGGGCCGCACCATGATCTGGTCGACCCACCGCCTGACCTCGGTGGTCGAGATGGACGAGATCATCGTGATCTCAGGGGGCAGGGCGATCGAGCGCGGCTCCCATGCCGAGCTACTTGCCAAGAACGGCGCCTATCGCAAGCTGTGGAACGACCAGATCCACCAGCCCCATGGCGCTGCGGCTCATGCCGGAGGTGACAGATACGCCGAGGACGAAGACGATCTCGATGAGGACGACGAGGAGGAGTGACCGGCGGCGCGCCCGGCTTCGAAGGAGCGTTTTGTCCGATTCTCGTCGCCCAAGGGCGCCCGCCGGCAGCGATTCTCCCTGACGCGAGACGTTTGGCCGACGCGATGCCGCCGGCTTTTCTCCACCTCGCAGACCGACCCTCACTGCCAAATCTCTCCAGGCGACCGGGCACCGCGCGCACGCCAGAGAGTTGAAAAAGCCTGCCGCCCGCCGGCAGATCTGTGCAGGGGCAGGAAAAAGCCCAGAGGGCAGTAATAAAACTATATTTAATCCGGGTATAATGGTGTTTGGGCCTGGCGAACCAAGTGCCGCGTTCCTATATCGCATAGGCTCGGGGAGGCGGCCATGAGCCGATCAAGATCGGATTTCTGCAGGCCCCTGAAGCGCTTTGTGACTGTCGTTTCACCTTGACTTGACCGATTCTCGCTTATAGAAAGCGCCTCACTTAACGACAGGCGGTGAGCATCGCCAGCGTCGGAACGGGCCACCCGTTTGATCCCCAAGGATTTGATCCGCGAGGGTCACCAAGGCGGGCACCAACCTCGACGAATGCCGCTCAAACGCTGTCGATCATAGCTAGGCAATGCCAGTGCGACTTTAGTTCTCTTGAGCACGTTCTCTCGAGATCGAATTCGGATGCATGACCTCAGTGTGCGGGCCGCGGCACTACGCCGAGCGGTCTCGATGCTGCGGTCCTCTGTGGCGTCGAAGCGCTTTCCGCTCGCTGATGGAGTGGTTGGCGCAATTTCGCTTTGCGTGGGTTATTTCGCGCAAGGTGGCCCCCTCGGGCGGGTAGCCCGAACAGGATTGCGGACCCGGTGACGGGCCGCGGCAAGACAGCGGACCCGCGAGGGGCCGCGGCAGAAAAAGGGTGAAGGCCAGAATGCCGACGATCAACCAGCTGATCGCTCAACCGCGGGAAGTGCAGAAGTCGCGCAAGAAGGTGCCGGCGCTGCAGCAGTCGCCGCAGAAGCGTGGTGTTTGCACGCGCGTCTACACCACGACCCCGAAGAAGCCGAACTCGGCGCTTCGTAAGGTTGCCAAGGTCCGTCTGACCAATGGCTTCGAGGTGATCGGTTACATCCCCGGCGAGGGTCATAACCTCCAGGAGCACTCGGTGGTCATGATCCGCGGCGGCCGCGTCAAGGACTTGCCCGGCGTGCGCTACCACATCCTCCGCGGCGTTCTGGATACCCAGGGCGTCAAGAACCGTAAGCAGCGTCGTTCGAAGTACGGCGCCAAGCGTCCGAAGTAAGCGGGAACCTCGTCCATGTCTCGTCGCCATTCTGCTGAAAAGCGCGAAGTCCTTCCCGATCCGAAGTTCGGGAACATCATCGTCACGAAGTTCATGAACTCGGTGATGTATGCCGGCAAGAAGTCGGTCGCCGAAGGCATCGTCTATGGTGCATTCGGAATCATCGAAGCCAAGACCAAGCAGAGCCCGCTCGGCGTGTTCGAGCAGGCGCTTGAGAACGTCATGCCGACGATCGAGGTTCGCTCCCGCCGCGTCGGCGGTGCGACCTACCAGGTTCCGGTCGAGGTTCGCTCGACTCGCCGGCAGGCGCTGGGCATCCGCTGGCTGATCGCCGCCGCGCGCGATCGCAACGAGAAGACCATGACCGAGCGGCTCTCGGCCGAGCTGCTGGACGCATCGAACAACCGCGGGAACGCCGTCAAGAAGCGTGAAGACGTGCACCGGATGGCGGAAGCCAACCGCGCCTTCTCGCACTATCGCTGGTAACGGCGACACACTCGGACTCGCAAGGAACCACCCATGCCCCGCCAACATGCCATCGAGGACTACCGTAATTTCGGTATCATGGCGCATATCGACGCCGGCAAGACCACGACGACCGAGCGCATCCTCTATTACACCGGCAAGAGCCACAAAATCGGCGAAGTGCACGAAGGTGCCGCGACGATGGACTGGATGGAGCAGGAGCAGGAGCGTGGCATCACGATCACCTCGGCTGCGACCACTGCGTTCTGGGCCGGCAAGCGCCTGAATATCATCGACACCCCCGGCCACGTCGACTTCACCATCGAAGTCGAGCGTTCGCTGCGTGTGCTCGACGGCGCCGTCTGCGTGCTCGACTCGAACCAGGGCGTCGAGCCTCAGACCGAGACCGTCTGGCGCCAGGGCGACAAGTACAAGGTTCCGCGCATCGTCTTCGCCAACAAGATGGACAAGACCGGCGCCGACTTCTTCAAGTGCCTGTCCGACATCGTTGACCGCCTCGGTGCCAAGCCGATCGCGATCCAGCTTCCGATCGGTGCCGAGAACAACTTCAAGGGTCTCGTCGATCTCGTGAAGATGAAGGGCATCGTCTGGAACGACGAGGCGCTCGGTGCGAAGTTCGACTACGTCGACATTCCGGAAGATCTCGTCGATCAGGCAAAGGAATACCGCGAGAAGATGGTGGAGGCCGCCGTCGAGCTCGACGACGACGCGCTGGCCGCCTTCCTCGACGGCATCGAGCCGGACGAAGCGACGCTGAAGCGGCTGATCCGCAAGGCAGTGCTGACTGGTGCGTTCTATCCCGTGCTGTGCGGCTCGGCCTTCAAGAACAAGGGCGTGCAGCCGCTGCTCGACGCCGTCGTCGACTATCTGCCGTCGCCGATCGACGTGCCCGCGATCAAGGGCACCGACGACCGCGGCAACGAGGTCGTGCGCAAGGCCGACGACAAGGAGCCGCTCGCGCTGCTCGCGTTCAAGATCATGGACGACCCGTTCGTCGGCACCATTACCTTCTGCCGCATCTACTCGGGCGTCCTGCAGAGCGGCACCGGCGTCGTGAACTCGACGCGCGAGAAGAAGGAGCGCATCGGGCGCATGCTGCTGATGCATGCGAACAACCGCGAAGACATCAAGGAAGCCTATGCCGGCGATATCGTCGCGCTGGCGGGCCTGAAGGAAGCGCGCACCGGTGACACGCTGTGCGATCCCGACAAGCAGGTGATCCTCGAGAAGATGGAATTCCCCGAGCCGGTCATCGAGATCGCGATCGAGCCGAAGTCCAAGGCCGACCAGGAAAAGCTGGGCGTGGCGCTGGCCAAGCTCGCCGCTGAGGATCCGTCCTTCCGCGTGTCGACCGACCAGGAGTCCGGCCAGACCATCCTCAAGGGCATGGGCGAACTCCATCTCGACATCAAGGTCGACATCCTCAAGCGCACCTACAAGGTCGACGCCAACATCGGCGCGCCGCAGGTTGCGTTCCGTGAGCGCGTCACCAAGAAGGCCGAGGTCAAGTACACCCACAAGAAGCAGACCGGCGGTACCGGTCAGTTCGCGGAAGTGTCGATCGTGGTCGAGCCGAACGAGCCCGGCAAGGGCTACGAGTTCGAGTCCAAGATCGTCGGCGGTGCGGTTCCGAAGGAATACATCCCCGGCGTCGAAAAGGGCCTCAACAGCGTGATGAGCTCTGGTGTCGTTGCGGGCTTCCCCGTGGTCGACGTCAAGGTTCAGCTCGTCGACGGCAAGTATCACGACGTCGACTCGTCGGCGCTGGCCTTCGAAATCGCATCGCGCGCGGCATTCCGCGAAGCCTTGCAGAAGGGTAAGTCCGTCCTGCTCGAGCCGATCATGAAGGTCGAAGTGGTGACCCCGGAAGACTACACCGGTTCGGTCATCGGCGACCTGAATTCGCGGCGCGGTCAGATCCAGGGTCAGGACATGCGCGGCAATGCCAACGTCATCAACGCGATGGTGCCGCTCATGAACATGTTCGGTTACGTGAACAATCTGCGCTCGATGAGCCAGGGTCGCGCGACCTTCACCATGCAGTTCGACCACTACGCAGAAGCGCCGGCCAACGTGTCGGCAGAAGTCCAGAAGAAGTTTGCCTGATTGTCGTCGGTCTCAAGCTGACGATTGAACGGAGAGTCAAATGGCCAAAGCAAAGTTTGAACGTAACAAGCCGCACTGCAACATCGGCACCATCGGTCACGTCGACCATGGTAAGACGTCGCTGACCGCGGCGATCACCAAGATCCTCGCCGAGACCGGCGGTGCGACGTTCACCGCGTACGACCAGATCGACAAGGCGCCGGAAGAGAAGGCGCGCGGCATCACCATCTCGACCGCGCACGTCGAGTATGAGACGCAGAACCGCCACTACGCCCACGTCGACTGCCCCGGCCATGCCGACTACGTGAAGAACATGATCACCGGTGCCGCCCAGATGGACGGCGCGATCCTGGTCGTGTCGGCCGCTGACGGCCCGATGCCGCAGACCCGCGAGCACATCCTGCTCGCCCGCCAGGTCGGCGTGCCCGCACTCGTCGTGTTCCTCAACAAGTGCGACATGGTCGACGATCCGGAGCTGCTCGAACTCGTCGAGCTCGAGGTCCGCGAGTTGCTGTCGAAGTACGAATTCCCCGGCGACAAGATCCCGATCATCAAGGGTTCGGCGCTCGCCGCTCTCGAAGATTCCGACAAGAAGCTCGGCCACGACGCCATCCTCGAATTGATGCGCAACGTCGACGAGTACATCCCGCAGCCGGAGCGCCCGATCGACCAGCCATTCCTGATGCCGGTTGAAGACGTGTTCTCGATCTCGGGCCGCGGCACCGTCGTGACCGGCCGTGTCGAGCGCGGCATCGTCAAGGTCGGCGAGGAAATCGAGATCGTCGGTCTGCGTGCGACCCAGAAGACCACCGTCACCGGCGTCGAAATGTTCCGCAAGCTGCTCGATCAGGGGCAGGCGGGCGACAACATCGGTGCGCTGCTCCGCGGCACCAAGCGCGAGGACGTCGAGCGCGGCCAGGTTCTGGCCAAGCCGGGTTCGGTCAAGCCGCACACCAAGTTCAAGGCCGAGGCCTACATCCTCACCAAGGAAGAGGGCGGCCGTCACACCCCGTTCTTCACCAACTACCGTCCGCAGTTCTACTTCCGCACCACCGACGTGACCGGTGTCGTGCACCTGCCGGAAGGCACCGAGATGGTGATGCCGGGCGACAACATCGCGATGGAAGTGCACCTGATCGTGCCGATCGCGATGGAAGAGAAGCTCCGCTTCGCGATCCGCGAAGGCGGCCGCACCGTCGGCGCCGGCGTCGTCGCCTCGATCATCGAGTAACAAGCGAATAGGGAATGGGGAGTGGCGGATAGGGGATTCTATTCGCTACTCGCTACTCGCCACTCACTAGAGAAAGCACGGCAATGAACGGCCAAAACATTCGTATCCGTCTCAAGGCGTTCGACCATCGTATCCTCGATACGTCGACCCGCGAGATCGTGAACACGGCGAAGCGTACCGGCGCGCAGGTCCGCGGACCCATTCCGCTGCCGACGCGCATCGAGAAGTTCACCGTCAACCGTTCGCCCCACGTCGACAAGAAGAGCCGCGAACAGTTCGAGATGCGCACTCACAAGCGCCTGCTCGACATCGTCGATCCGACCCCGCAGACCGTCGATGCTTTGATGAAGCTTGACCTGGCCGCCGGTGTCGACGTCGAGATCAAGCTCTGAGCAAGACCCCGAGAAGTGGGCACCGGTTCTCGGACCGGGTCTTGCTCACTACGAAGATTAGCTAGTCCGCAAGGACAGAAAGAACAGGAAGCAAGCCGATGCGCTCCGGAGTGATCGCACAAAAGGTCGGGATGACGCGGGTCTTCACGGAGGCCGGCGAACATATTCCCGTGACCGTGCTGAAGCTCGGCAATTGCCAGGTCGTAGGCCACCGCACCGAAGAGAAGAACGGTTACGTCGCGCTCCAGCTTGGTTCTGGCAGCCGCAAGACCGTTTACATGCCCAAGGCCGAGCGCGGCCAGTTCGCGGTCGCAAAGGTCGAGCCGAAGCGCCGGGTCGAGGAATTCCGCGTCACCGCGGATGCCATGATCCCGGTCGGCGCCGAGATCCAGGCTGACCACTTCGTCGTCGGCCAGTTCGTCGACGTCACCGGCACCTCTGTCGGTAAGGGGTTCGCGGGCGGTATGAAGCGCTGGAACTTCGGCGGTCTGCGCGCCACACACGGTGTGTCGATCTCGCATCGCTCCATCGGTTCGACCGGTGGTCGTCAGGATCCCGGCAAGACCTGGAAGAACAAGAAGATGCCCGGCCACATGGGTGTCGACCGCATCACCACGCTCAACCTTCGCGTCGTCCAGACCGATGTCGAGCGCGGCCTGATCCTCGTCGAAGGCGCCGTTCCCGGCTCCAAGGGCGGTTGGATCCGTGTGCGCGACGCCGTCAAGAAGCCGCTGCCGAAGGAAGCTCCGAAGCCCGGCAAGTTCAAGGTTGCTGGCGACGCGGAAGCCGCTCCGGCTGCGCAGGAGGCTTGAGATGGAATTGAAGGTCACCACCCTCGAAGGTAAGGAAGCCGGTTCGGTCCAGCTTTCCGATGCCATTTTCGGCCTCGAGCCGCGCGAAGACATCATCGCGCGTTGCGTGCAGTGGCAGCTCAACAAGCGCCAGGCCGGCACGCACAAGGCCAAGGGCCGCGCCGAGATCTGGCGCACCGGCAAGAAGATGTACAAACAGAAGGGCACCGGCGGTGCTCGTCACGGCTCGGCCCGCGTGCCGCAGTTCCGTGGCGGTGGCCGTGCCTTCGGTCCGGTGGTGCGCTCGCACGCCACCGACTTGCCGAAGAAGGTCCGCGCGCTCGCCCTCAAGCATGCGCTCTCGGCCAAGGCCAAGGACGGCGATCTCGTCGTGATCGAGAAGGCCGCGCTGGAGGCCGCCAAGACCAAGGCGCTGCTTGGTCATTTCTCGGGTCTGGGCTTGACCAACGCGCTGATCATCGACGGCGCGGAGCTCAACAACGGCTTCGCCGCCGCGGCCCGCAACATCCCGAACATGGACGTGCTGCCGATCCAGGGTATCAACGTCTATGACATCCTGCGCCGTCAGAAGCTCGTTCTGACCAAGGCCGCCATCGATGCGCTGGAGGCGCGCTTCAAATGACGAAGAACATCGAGCCTCGCCACTACGACGTGATCCTGTCACCGGTCGTGACCGAGAAGGCGACGATCGCCTCGGAGCACAACAAGGTGCTGTTCAAGGTGGCCGCGAAGGCGACCAAGCCGCAGATCAAGGAAGCGATCGAGAAGCTGTTCGACGTCAAGGTCAAGAGCGTCAACACGCTGGTCCGCAAAGGCAAGACCAAGGTCTTCCGCGGCAATCTCGGTTCGCAGTCGAACAGCAAGCGCGCGATCGTGACCCTCGAAGAGGGCCACCGGATCGACGTGACCACCGGTCTGTAAGGTCGTACGACGATGGCACTGAAGACATTCAATCCCACGACGCCGGGCCAGCGCCAGCTGGTCATGGTCGATCGTTCGGCCCTGTACAAGGGCAAGCCGGTCAAGGCGCTTACCGAAGGCAAGCACTCCTCGGGCGGTCGCAACAATACTGGTCGCATCACCGTGCGCTTCCGCGGCGGCGGTCACAAGCAGACCCTGCGCACCGTCGACTTCAAGCGCGACAAGGTCGATGCGCCCGCGACGGTCGAACGGCTGGAATACGATCCGAACCGCACCGCGTTCATCGCGCTGGTCAAGTATGAGGACGGCACCCAGGCCTATATCCTGGCGCCGCAACGCTTGGCCGTCGGCGATACCGTGGTTGCCGGCAACTACGTCGACGTGAAGCCAGGCAACGTCATGCCGCTCGGCAACATGCCGGTCGGCACCATCATCCATAACATCGAGCTCAAGATCGGGAAGGGCGGCCAGCTCGCCCGTTCCGCGGGCACCTACGCCCAGCTCGTCGGCCGCGACCAGGACTACGTGATCATCCGCCTGAACTCGGGTGAGCAGCGTCTCGTGCACGGCCGTTGCCGCGGCACGATCGGCGCGGTGTCGAACCCGGATCACATGAACACCTCGATCGGCAAGGCCGGCCGGAACCGTTGGCTGGGCCGCAAGCCGCATAACCGCGGCGTTTCGATGAACCCGATCGACCATCCGCACGGCGGTGGTGAAGGTCGGACCTCGGGCGGTCGCCACCCGGTCACACCGTGGGGCAAGCCGACCAAGGGCAAGAAGACCCGCTCCAACAAGTCGACCAACAAATTCATTCTCCTAAGCCGCCACAAGCGGAAGAAGTAAGGAACGCCGGACATGGTTCGTTCAGTCTGGAAAGGCCCGTTCGTCGAGGGTTCTCTGCTCAAGAAGGCAGATGCCGCGCGCGCGTCCGGCCGTCACGACGTCATCAAGATCTGGAGCCGTCGCTCGACGATTCTGCCGCAGTTCGTTGGCCTGACCTTCGGCGTCTACAACGGTCAGAAGCACGTGCCGGTGGCCGTCAACGAGGAAATGGTTGGTCACAAGTTCGGCGAGTTCTCGCCGACCCGGACCTTCCATGGCCACTCCGGCGACAAGAAAGCCAAGAAGGCTTGAGGATTGAACGATGAGCAAACCTAAGCGCGAACGGAGCCTCGCCGAGAACGAGGCCAAGGCGGTCGCCCGGATGCTGCGGGTGAGCCCGCAGAAGCTCAACCTGGTCGCCCAGCTCATTCGCGGCCGGAAGGCGGCTTCTGCGCTCGCCGATCTGCAGTTTTCGCGCAAGCGGATCGCTGTCGACGTGAAGAAGTGCCTGGAATCGGCTATCGCTAACGCCGAGAACAACCACGACCTCGACGTCGACGATCTCGTCGTGGCGCAGGCCTTCGTCGGCAACGGCCTCGTGATGAAACGCTTTGCCGCCCGCGGCCGCGGCCGTTCGGGCCGTGTCTACAAACCATTTTCGCAGCTGACGATCATCGTTCGTCAGGTCGAAGCCGAAGCAGCGGCCTAAGGGACGCAGGAGCACACGATGGGTCAAAAGATCAATCCGATCGGTCTGCGTCTCGGCATCAACCGGACCTGGGATTCCCGCTGGTTCGCCGGCAAGCAGGAATACGGCAAGCTGTTGCACGAGGACGTCAAGATCCGTGAGATCCTGCACAAGGAGCTCAAGCAGGCGGCTGTCGCCCGCATCGTGATCGAGCGTCCGCACAAGAAGTGCCGTGTCACGATCCACTCGGCTCGTCCGGGCGTGGTGATCGGCAAGAAGGGCGCCGACATCGACAAGCTGCGCAAGAAGGTCGCGGACATCACTTCGTCCGACGTCGTCATCAACATCGTCGAAATCCGCAAGCCGGAACTCGATGCAACGCTGGTGGCGGAATCGATCGCGCAGCAGCTGGAGCGCCGCGTGGCTTTCCGCCGCGCCATGAAGCGCGCCGTGCAGTCGGCGATGCGTCTCGGCGCGGAAGGCATCCGCATCAACTGCTCGGGTCGTCTGGGCGGTGCGGAAATCGCGCGCATGGAGTGGTACCGCGAAGGTCGCGTGCCGCTGCACACGCTGCGCGCCGACATCGACTACGGCGTTGCGACTGCGTTCACGACCTTCGGCACCTGCGGCGTCAAGGTCTGGATCTTCAAGGGCGAGATCCTCGAGCATGATCCGATGGCCCAGGACAAGAGAATGGCCGAGGGCGAGACGGGCGGCAGTGGCGATCGCGGTGGCCGTCAGCGCCGCGACACGGCTGCAGCCTGAGCTGCACCAAGAATTTGAGGGCTTGAAGCCATGATGCAACCTAAGAAAACGAAGTTCCGGAAGGCGCACAAGGGCCGCATCCACGGCGTTGCGTCTTCGGGCGCGACGTTGGCGTTCGGCCAGTTCGGCCTGAAGGCGACCGAGCCTGAGCGCGTCACCGCACGCCAGATCGAAGCCGCCCGCCGCGCGCTGACCCGCCACATGAAGCGCGCCGGCCGCGTCTGGATCCGCGTGTTCCCCGACGTTCCGGTGTCGAAGAAGCCGGCTGAGGTCCGCATGGGCTCCGGCAAGGGTTCGCCGGAATTGTGGGTCGCGCGCGTCAAGCCGGGCCGGGTGCTTTTCGAGATCGACGGCGTCAACACCCAGACGGCCCGTGAGGCGCTGACCCTGGCGGCAGCCAAGCTGCCGATCAAGACGCGCTTCGTCGAGCGCATTGCGGAGTAATGGCCATGGCCCAGATGAAGATCGAAGACATCCGCGCGATGAGTCCCGACCAGCAGGATGACGCCATCCTGAATCTGAAGAAGGAGCGCTTCAACCTGCGCTTCCAGCGCGCCACCGGGCAGCTCGAGAACACCTCGCGCCTGCGCGAGGCCCGCCGTGACATCGCCCGGATCAAGACCGTCGCCGCGCAGACGCGCGCGAAGAAGAAGTAAGAGGCTTACGAAGATGCCGAAACGTACTTTGCAGGGCGTGGTCGTCAGCGACAAGCAAGCCAAGACCATTGTCGTGCGTGTCGATCGCCGCTTCACGCACCCGATCTACAAGAAGACGATCCGCCGTTCGAAGAACTACCACGCGCACGACGAGAGCAACCAGTTCAAGCCGGGCGACATGGTGTGGATCGAGGAATCGAAGCCGATTTCGAAGTTGAAGCGCTGGGTCGTGATCCGGGGCGAACACAAGAAAAGCGCCTGATCTGTTGGCTCTAGCCGACTGACTTCAGGGAAATGTTGAGCGCCGGCTGGGCTGGCGCAAAGAGAAAGAGGACGAGGTGCATCAATGATTCAGATGCAGACCAACCTCGACGTGGCCGACAATTCTGGCGCACGCCGTGTCATGTGTATCAAGGTGCTCGGGGGCTCCAAGCGCCGCTACGCCACGATCGGCGACATCATCGTCGTGTCGATCAAGGAAGCGATTCCGCGTGGCAAGGTGAAGAAGGGCGACGTGATGAAGGCCGTCGTGGTGCGCGTCCGCAAGGACATCCGCCGCGCTGACGGTTCGGTCATCCGCTTCGACCGCAACGCCGCCGTCCTGATCAACAACCAGTCCGAGCCGGTTGGCACCCGTATCTTCGGGCCCGTGCCCCGCGAGCTGCGCGCCAAGAACCACATGAAGATCATCTCGCTCGCGCCGGAGGTGTTGTAATGGCTGCGAAGATCCGCAAGGGCGACAAGGTCGTCGTGCTGACCGGCCGCGACAAAGGCCGCACCGGTGAAGTGTTCGAAATTCGTCCCGACGCCGGCACCGCGCTCGTGCGCGGCATCAACGTGGTCAAGCGTCACCAGAAGCAGACGCAGGCCCAGGAGGGCGGCATCATCTCGAAAGAGGCGCCGATCCAACTGTCCAACATCGCGTATGTCGGCAAGGACGGAAAGCCGACCCGCATCGGATTCAAGATTCTGGCGGACGGCAAGAAGGTCCGCATCGCCAAGAGCTCGGGAGCTGAGATCGATGGCTGAGGCCGCTTACACGCCGCGCCTGCGCGCGGAATACGATGCGAATATCCGCACGGCTCTGACCGAGAAGTTCGGTTACGAGAACGTCATGCAGGTTCCGCGTCTGGACAAGGTCGTGCTGAACATGGGCGTGGGCGATTCCGTCAACGACCGCAAGAAGGCCGAGACCGCCGCCGCCGAACTGACCCAGATCGCCGGCCAGAAGGCGATCGTGACCTATTCGCGCATCGCGATCGCGACCTTCAAGCTGCGTGAGAACCAGCCGATCGGCTGCAAGGTCACGCTGCGCAAGGCCCGCATGTACGAGTTCATCGATCGCCTGGTGACGGTCGCGCTGCCGCGCGTCCGCGACTTCCGCGGCCTGAACCCGAAGAGCTTCGACGGCCGCGGCAACTACTCGCTCGGCATCAAGGAGCACATCATTTTCCCCGAGATCGACTTCGACAAGGTCACGGAAGCCCGCGGCATGGACATCACGGTCTGCACCACGGCCAAGACCGACGAAGAGGCGAGGGCCTTGTTGACCGCTTTCAATTTCCCGTTCCGGCAGTGAGACGCTGACTTAAAGCCTCTCAAACGCGGATACCCAGGAGCCAAGCATGGCAAAGAAGAGTTCAGTCGAGAAGAACAACAGGCGCAAGCGGATGGTGAAGAACGCCGCCGCCAAGCGCGAGCGCTTGAAGGCGATCATCGCCGACAAGACGCTGCCGATGGAAGAGCGGTTCGCCGCGACCCTGAAGCTGGCGGAAATGCCGCGCAACTCGTCGGCGACCCGCATCCGCCTGCGCTGCGAGCTGTCGGGCCGCCCGCGCTCGAACTACCGCAAGAACAAGCTGTCCCGTATCGCGCTGCGCGACCTTGGCTCCAAGGGCATGGTCCCGGGCCTCGTGAAGTCCAGCTGGTAAGGAGGGTCGTTTAGATGTCTACGCACGATCCAATCAGCGATCTGATCACCCGCATCCGCAACGCGCAGATGCGCTCCAAGAGCAAGGTCTCCACGCCCGGCTCGAAGATGCGCGAGAACGTGCTCGAGGTGCTGAAGAGCGAAGGCTACATCCGTGGCTATGCCACGGTCGAGCATGCCTCGGGCCGCAGCGAGATCGAGATCGAGCTGAAGTATTTCGACGGTGAGCCCGTCATCCGCGAGATCGAACGGGTCTCCAAGCCTGGGCGTCGGGTGTATGCCTCGGTGAAGGCTCTGCCGCGGGTCAACAATGGGCTCGGCATTTCGGTGTTGTCGACGCCGAAGGGGATCATGGCCGACCACAGCGCGCGCGACGCGAATGTGGGCGGTGAAGTCCTCTTCACGGTGTTCTGAGAAGGATTTTTGATCCATGTCACGTGTTGGCAAAAGGCCGGTTCCGGTACCATCGGGTGTTACCGCGACCGTCGATGGGCAGACTGTCAAGATGAAGGGGCCGAAGGGCCAGCTTCAGTTCATCGTTCATGACGACGTCGAGGTGAAACTCGAGAACGGCCAGGTCACGGTCAAGCCGCGTGCCGAGACCAATCGCGCGCGGGCGCTGTATGGCACCGCTCGCGCTCAGGTCGCGAATCTGGTCGAAGGCGTCACCAAGGGCTTCGAGAAGAAGCTCGAGATCACCGGCGTCGGCTATCGCGCGGCGATGCAGGGCAAGAACCTGCAGCTCGCGCTCGGCTACAGCCACGACGTGATCTATACGATCCCCGAAGGGATCACGATCACGGTGCCGAAGCCGACCGAGATCACGGTGACCGGCAGCGACGTCCAGCGCGTCGGTCAGGTCGCAGCCGAAATTCGCGCTTATCGTCCGCCGGAGCCCTACAAGGGCAAGGGCGTGAAGTATGTGGGCGAATTCATCTTCCGCAAGGAAGGCAAGAAGAAGTAACGGAGCCGGTCATGTCGAAAGCCAAGGTTACGAATGCCCGGCGCAAGCGGAGTGTGCGGCTGAAGCTGCGCCGCTCCGCCGGCGGCCGTCCGCGTCTGTCGGTATTCCGCTCGTCCAAGCACATCTACGCCCAGGTCATCGACGACCTGAAGGGCGAGACGCTGGCCTCTGCCTCCTCGCTCGAGAAGGCAATGCGGGACGGCGGCAAGACCGGCGCCGACATCGATGCGGCGAAGGCGGTCGGCAAGTTGCTGGCCGAGCGCGCTGCCGAAAAGGGCGTCAAGGAAGTCGTGTTCGATCGCGGCAGCTATCTCTACCACGGGCGCGTCAAGGCTCTTGCCGACGCGGCGCGTGAGAGCGGGCTGAGCTTCTAACGGAATTTGAGGATTGAGGCGTAAGCCTCTGAAGGATTGGAAAAACCATGGCAGCTGAACGCGAACAACGTGGTGGACGCGATCAACGCGGCGGCGGACGTGAACGCAGGGAGCGCGAGGAGCGCGACAGCGAGTTCGTCGACAAGCTCGTCCACATCAACCGCGTGGCCAAGGTCGTCAAGGGCGGCAAGCGCTTCGGTTTCGCAGCGCTGGTCGTGATCGGCGACCAGAAGGGCCGCGCCGGCTTCGGTCACGGCAAGGCGCGCGAAGTGCCCGAGGCGATCCGCAAGGCGACCGAATCCGCCAAGCGTAACCTGACCCGCGTGTCGCTGCGCGAGGGCCGCACGCTCCATCACGACATCGCCGGCCGCCATGGTGCGGGCCGTGTCTACCTGCGCGCCGCTCCGGCCGGCACCGGCATCATCGCCGGCGGCCCGATGCGCGCGGTGTTCGAGACCCTCGGCGTCCAGGACGTGGTGGCAAAGTCGATCGGCTCGTCGAACCCCTACAACATGGTTCGCGCCACCTTCGACGCGCTGAAGCATCAGGATTCGCCGCGATCGGTCGCTGCCCGCCGCAACATCAAGGTGTCCACCCTCCAGTCCCGCCGTATCGGTGGTGACGCCGAGGCGGCTGCCGACTAACGGAAGCTTTTCGGAGTAGACCACGATGGCCAAGGCCGCAAAGACGATCAAGCTCGAGCAGACCGGCAGCGCGATCCGCCGCCATCATTCGCAGCGCTCGACGCTGATCGGGCTCAAGCTCAACAAGATCGGCCGCATCAGCGAATTGCCGGACACCCCGGCCGTGCGCGGCATGATCGAGAAGGTTCACCATCTCGTCCGTATCGTCGACGAGAAGTAAGAAACGGCGCAGGATCCCGAGAAACGGGCACCCGGTTTTCGGTGAGGATCGTGCGCAAGACACAAGGAGAAGGGCGATGAAGCTCAGCGATATCGCCGACAACGCCGGCTCGCGCAAGAAGCGCATGCGCGTCGGCCGCGGCATCGGTTCGGGCAAGGGCAAGCAGTCCGGCCGCGGCGGCAAGGGCCAGACTGCGCGTTCGGGCGTGCGCATCAAGGGTTTCGAAGGCGGTCAGATGCCGATGCATCGCCGTCTGCCCAAGCGCGGCTTCAACAACATCTTCCGCGTCGAGTTCGCCGAGATCAATCTCGACCGGCTCCAGGAAGCGGTCGATGCCAAGAAGATCGACGCTGGCAGCGTCGTGAACGTCGAGGCCTTGGTGAAGGGCGGCGTGCTGCGACGCGCCAAGGGCGGCCTGCGGCTGCTCGGCCGTGGCGAGCTCAAGTCCAAGCTCAACATCGAAGTGCACGGCGCCTCCAAGACCGCGATCGCGGCGGTCGAGAAGGCCGGCGGCTCGGTGAAGATCCTCGCCCCTGCCAAGGAAGAAGGCGAGGCGGCGTAACAACTGCGTCATTGGCCCGCGGTGCGCGGGCCTTTACGCATGCGGGACGTGGACTTATCGAAGCCGAGCCCCAGATAATGTCCGGCGTCCGCTAAACTAGCCCGGCCGCGGGCATGACGGCGCAACAGGCGGCGGGAGAAAGTCCAAGATGGTCTCTGCAGCGGAACAACTGGCAGCCAATCTCAATTTCGGCGCGTTTGCCAAGGCCGACGAACTGAAGAAGCGCATCTGGTTCACCCTGGGTGCGCTGCTCGTTTATCGGCTCGGGACCTACATCCCGCTGCCGGGCATCGATCCCAACATCTGGGAGCAGGTGTTCCGCTCCCAGGCGGGCGGCATCCTCGGCATGTTCAACATGTTCGCCGGCGGCGGCATCCACCGCATGGCGATCTTCGCGCTGAACATCATGCCGTACATCTCGGCCTCGATCATCATCCAGCTCCTCACCACCGTCTCGCCGCAGCTCGAGGCGCTGAAGAAGGAAGGCGAGGCCGGCCGCAAGACGCTGAATCAGTACACGCGATACCTGACGGTCATCCTCGCCGCATTCCAGTCCTATGGCATCGCGGTGGGCCTCGAAGGCGCCGGCAACGTCGTAAGCGAGCCCGGCATGTTCTTCCGTCTGTCCACGGCGATCACGCTGACCGGCGGCACCATGTTCCTGATGTGGCTGGGCGAGCAGATCACCTCGCGCGGCATCGGCAACGGCATCTCGCTGATCATCCTCGCCGGCATCGTCGCCGAGCTGCCCGCCGCGCTCGCCAACATGCTCGAACTCGGCCGTCAGGGCGCCATGTCGACCGGTCTGATCCTGGTCGTCATCATCATGGCCGTCGCCGTGATCGCCTTCATCGTTTTCATGGAGCGCGCGCAGCGTCGCCTCCTGATCCAGTATCCAAAGCGCCAGGTCGGCAACAAGATGTTCGAGGGCCAGTCCTCGCATCTGCCGCTCAAGCTCAACACCTCGGGCGTCATCCCGCCGATCTTCGCGTCCTCGCTGCTGTTGCTGCCGACCACGGTGGCGAACTTCAACGCGGGCAGCGGGCCGGAATGGTTCCAGTGGATCAACACCCAGCTCGGCCATGGCCGTCCGCTGTTCCTGATCATGTATCTGGCGCTGATCGTGTTCTTCGCCTTCTTCTACACCGCGATCGTGTTCAACCCGACCGAGACCGCGGACAATCTGAAGAAGCACGGCGGCTTCATTCCGGGCATCCGTCCGGGAGAGCGCACTGCCGAATACATCGATTACGTGCTGTCGCGCATCACCGTGCTCGGCGCGATCTATCTGGCGATCGTCTGCTTGATCCCGGAGATCCTGATTTCCTATGCGTCGGTGCCGTTCTATTTCGGCGGCACCTCGCTGCTGATCGTCGTCAGTGTCACCATGGACACGGTGGCCCAGGTGCAGGGCTATCTGCTGGCGCATCAGTATGAAGGCCTGATCCGCAAGTCGAAGCTGCGCGGCCGGCGTAGATGAGCAGGGAGCTCGCGCGCCGGATCGCTGTTACGATCGGCGCACTGCTCCTTTTCAGGCTCGGCACACAGATCCCGCTGGCGGGAGTGAATATTGCGGGCTTCTCGCCGAAGCTCGACTTCATCTCCCGGCTCTCGGTTTTTGCGCTCGGCCTCATTCCCTATCTGTCGGCGGCAATCCTCATCCGCATGCTGTCGTTGGTGTGGCGCGGCCTGAATTCGCTCGAGCGGTCGGGCGAGCGCGGCCGACGTAGAATCGCGCACGTCACGCTCGGACTGACGCTGGGTCTTGCGACATTTCAGGCCTACGGCATCGCCTCGGCGCTGACGACCATTCCGAACCTCGTCGGAAATCCGGGCGGCTGGTTCGTGATGACGGCGACCGCCTCGATGGTGGGCGGCGTCTTCGTGCTGGTGTGGCTCAGCGAGCAGATTACCCGTTACGGGATCGGCAACGGTCTGGCACTGATCTTGAGCGTCGGCTTTATCGTCGCCATTCCGAGCGATGTCGCCGATATCGTTGGTCTGCTGCGTAGCGAGGCGATCTCGAGCAAGCTCGTGCTCGCCCATGCCGTGTTCTGGGTTGTGATTGTGGCTGTCATGGTGCTCGTCGAAGGCGCCCGCCGAAACGTTCGTGTCGATTTCGGCGCACTCAGCGTCGGGCGGCGGCAACTGCCGGCGCGCGACGCCGTGCTGCCGATCAAGCTCAACAGTGCTGGGTTCCTGATTCCGGTTACGGTGGCTCCATGGATCTTCTTTTTGCCGCTCGCGCTTGCGGGCGCCGTCATGGGTGCCGACCACCCCTTGGTCGCCGCGGCCTATCGCCATCTTCAGCTGGGGCAGCCGGCGCACCTCGTCCTGGTGTCAGTCGCGGTGTTCGTGCTGGCCTTCATCTACACCGCTTATGTCATCGATCCCGACTACACGGCCAAATCACTGGCGCAACGCAACGGGATCATCTCTGGTGTCGCGCCCGGCGAGGCGACCGCTGCCTATCTCGATCGCGTCGTGTCATTGACGACAGTCGTCGGAGCCGTCTACCTGACGGCGTTGCAGTTGATTCCGGAGCTGTTCGACCTTTACGGGATCGGTCTGCCTTATAGTATGGTCGTCAATGGTGGTGCTGCGCTGGTTGTGGTTTGCACCGCCCTTGATATCAAGGCACAGGTGCGCGACGTATCGCTCACCAATCCGGGGGGCGTACGCCGATGAGAATTATACTTCTGGGACCGCCGGGGTCGGGCAAGGGGACCCAGGCGCAACTGCTGGTGCAGCGGTATGGTATCGTGCAGCTCTCGACCGGCGAGATGTTGCGCGCGGCGGTTGCCGCGGGAACGCCGGTCGGGCTCAAGGCCAAGGAGATCATGGCCAGCGGCGGCCTCGTGCCTGACGACGTCGTGGTGGGAATCATCTCCGACCGCATCGACCAGCCGGATGCCCGGAACGGTTTCATCCTCGATGGCTTCCCCCGTACCGTTCCGCAGGCCGAGGCGCTGGATGAGCTGCTCAAGCGCAAGCACCTCAAGCTCGACGCCGTCATCGAACTCCGCGTCAACGAGAGCGCACTCCTGAGTCGCGTCGAGACCCGCGTTGCCCAGATGCGGGAGCGCGGAGAGGAGGTCCGGGTCGACGACACGCCTGAGGTCCTGACCAAGCGGCTAGCCAGCTACCGTAGCCAGACGGAACCGCTGATTCACTACTATTCCGAGCGTCGGAAGCTCTCGACCATCGACGGCATGATGGCCATTGACGAGGTTACCCGCGCCATCCACCGCCAGCTTCTGGCGCTGGGGGCGGTGGAACCCAAGGCTCCTGCCCGGAGCGCGGCCAAGGCGTCGCCGGCCAAGAAAGCGACCGCGGTCAAGAAGCGGGCCAAGAAATCAGCCCAACGGCCGGCTAAAGCAGCCAAAAAGGCCGCAAAACCGTCAAAAGCTGGCAAAAAGACTTCGAAGAAGGCCGTGAAGGTCGGCAAGAAGGCGACTAAGAGGACCGTCAAGAAGGTGGCAAAAAAGGCTGCCAAGAAAGGCGTCAAAAAAGGTGCCAAGAAGACCGCAAAAAAGGTCACGAAAAGGCGAGCCAAACGCTAGCAGCGGTTGACGAAAGCCCCCGGAATCCCCTAATAAGCCCCGCATCCAAGTCGGATAGTTTCAGACGATGCCGGGCCCCAGGAAGACCGGGGGTGGGCGTCGTGTTCGCGTTTGTGAACACCTGCCCGAGAACACAAGCACTTAAAGCCCGATCCTGACGAGGATCGGCGACAGGAGAGAAGGCCGTGGCCCGTATTGCCGGCGTGAACATTCCCACCAACAAGCGCGTGCTGATCGCGCTCCAGTACATCCATGGCATCGGTCAGAAGATCGCCGCTGAGATCCTGGAGAAGGTGAAGATCCCCGTGGATCGTCGCGTCAATCAGCTCAGCGACGCCGAAGTCCTCCAGATCCGCGAAGTGATCGACCGCGATTATCTCGTCGAGGGCGATCTGCGTCGCGAGGTCGGCATCAACATCAAGCGTCTGATGGACCTCGGCTGCTACCGCGGCCTGCGTCATCGTCGCGGTCTGCCGGTGCGCGGCCAGCGCACCCACACGAATGCGCGCACGCGCAAGGGGCCGGCCAAGGCCATCGCCGGCAAGAAGAAGTAAACTGGCGAATAGGGAATGGCGAATGGCGAGTAGGGATCATCCCTATTCGCCATTCGCTAATCGCTATTTGCTTCCACAGGTGTAGCCGCTGGCATTACGGCGGCGTTTGAGATCTTCAGGAAAGGGACTCAATGGGCAAGGAAGCCACCCGCGTTCGCCGTCGTGAGCGCAAGAACATCGCCTCCGGCGTCGCGCACGTGAACTCGTCGTTCAACAACACGACCATCACCATCACCGACGCGCAAGGCAATACGATTGCCTGGTCTTCCGCCGGCACGATGGGCTTCAAGGGCTCCCGCAAATCGACCCCCTATGCCGCGCAGGTTGCCGCCGAGGACGTGTCCAAGAAGGCGCAGGAGCACGGCATGCGCACGCTGGAAGTCGAAGTCGCCGGTCCCGGTTCGGGCCGCGAGTCGGCGCTCCGTGCGCTCCAGGCCGCGGGCTTCACCGTCACCTCGATCCGCGACGTGACCACGATCCCGCACAACGGTTGCCGTCCCCGCAAGCGTCGGCGCGTTTGATACCAAGTCGCGGGTGCATTAGCGCCCGCGATGACTTTTGTAAGAAGCCGCGGGAATACTCTGCGGCCTTTCTCCAACGCCAGTATTTGAACTGTCAAATTGACTGGCCTGTATGGGTGAAACAGTGACGATCCAGAAAAATTGGCAAGAACTGATTCGGCCGAACAAGCTCCAGGTCACGCCCGGCAGCGATCCTTCGCGTTTCGCGACCATCGTCGCCGAGCCGCTCGAGCGCGGTTTCGGCCAGACGCTCGGCAATGCGCTGCGCCGCATCCTGCTCTCCTCGCTCCAGGGCGCGGCGGTGCAGTCGGTGCACATCGACGGCGTGCTGCACGAGTTCTCCTCGATCGCGGGCGTCCGTGAGGACGTCACCGACATCGTGCTGAACATCAAGGACATCTCGATCAAGATGCAGGGCGAGGGCCCCAAGCGCATGGTCGTGAAGAAGCAGGGCCCGGGCGTCGTCACCGCCGGCGACATCCAGACCGTCGGCGACGTCGTCGTGCTGAACCCGGACCTGCAGATCTGCACGCTCGACGAGGGCGCCGAGATCCGCATGGAGTTCACGGTGGCTACCGGCAAGGGCTACGTGCCCGCCGAGCGCAACCGTCCCGAGGATGCGCCGATCGGCCTGATTCCGGTCGACAGCCTGTACTCGCCGGTCCGCAAAGTCTCCTACAAGGTCGAGAACACCCGCGAGGGCCAGATCCTCGACTACGACAAGCTGACCATGACGATCGAGACCAACGGCGCGCTGACGCCAGATGATTCGGTGGCTTACGCTGCACGCATCCTGCAGGATCAGCTCAACGTGTTCGTCAACTTCGAAGAGCCGCGCAAGGAAGTCGCCCAGGAGATCATCCCGGACCTCGCCTTCAACCCGGCCTTCCTCAAGAAGGTGGACGAGCTCGAGCTGTCGGTGCGTTCGGCCAACTGCTTGAAGAACGACAACATCGTCTACATCGGCGACCTCGTGCAGAAGAGCGAAGCGGAAATGCTCCGCACCCCGAACTTCGGCCGCAAGTCGCTGAACGAGATCAAGGAAGTGCTGGCCCAGATGGGTCTGCATCTCGGCATGGAAGTGCCGGGCTGGCCGCCGGAGAATATCGACGAGCTCGCCAAGCGCTTCGAGGATCACTACTGAGCATTCGTCATTCCGGACGGCGCGAAGCGACGATCCGGAATCTCGAGATTCCGGGTTCGGCTCTGCGAGCCGCCCCGGAATGACCGAACAGGGCGAACGCAGGCAGCCCACCTGAGCAACATGTCCGACGAACCGTCGCGGCAATAATTTTGTAAGGACTACACACATGCGTCACGGCAAGGTTCATCGCAAGCTCAATCGTACCGCCGAGCATCGCCGCGCGATGTTCGCCAACATGTGCGCCGCGCTGATCAAGCACGAGCAGATCGTCACCACGCTTCCGAAGGCAAAGGAACTGCGCCCGATCGTCGAGAAGTTGATCACTCTCGGCAAGAAGGGCGGCCTGTCCATGCGTCGTCAGGCCATCTCCGAGATGCGCGACAAGGATCAGGTCAAGAAGCTGTTCGACGTTCTCGCGCCCCGCTACAAGGACCGCCAGGGCGGCTACACCCGCATCATCAAGGCTGGCTTCCGCTACGGCGACAACGCCGCAATGGCCGTGATCGAGTTCGTCGATCGCGACGTCGACGCCAAGGGCCAGGATTCCGGTCCGGTACAGGAGAAGGAAGCCGAGGCGGCGTAAGCCGACCTTGGAAGCTGATTGAAGAGAACGGCGCCTTCGGGCGCCGTTTTGTTTTCCCGGCCAGTACGTAGGGTGGGTTATGCCTTGGCTAAAGCACCCTACGAACCCTTCGTCACTCACGCGTGAGTGAGCGCCGATTGCACTCCTTAGGGTGACCCCGATATCTCCGTCATCATCCATGGAGACATCGCATGAACATCGACCTTTCCGGAAAGACCGCCCTCGTCACCGGCTCGACCGCCGGCATCGGCCATGCCATTGCCAAGGGCCTCGCCGCCTCCGGGGCCAGTGTCGTGATCAACGGCCGCGGCCAGGACAAGGTCGATGCGGCCGTCCGCAAGCTGGAAGGGACAGGGGCGAAGGTCCGCGGTATCGCGGCTGACGTCTCGACCGCGGCAGGCTGCAAGGCACTCGTTGCGGCGCTGCCGGACGTCGACATCCTCATCAACAATGCCGGCATCTTCGAGCCGAAGGACTTCTTCGAGATCCCGGATGAGGACTGGACCCGTTTCTTCGAGGTCAACGTGATGAGCGGCGTGCGGCTGTCGCGCGCGTACATGAAAGGCATGCTCAAGCGCAACTGGGGCCGCGTCGTCTTCATCTCCTCGGAGTCGGGTCTCAACATTCCCGTCGAGATGATCCACTACGGCATGACCAAGACGGCCCAGCTCTCGGTCGCGCGCGGTCTCGCGCAGCTCACGCGCGGCAGCGGCGTGACCGTCAACTCGGTGCTGCCGGGACCGACTATGTCCGAGGGCGTCGAGACGTTCGTCAAGGATCTCGCCAGGCAGAATGGACAGTCGGTGGACGAGGCTGCTGCGAACTTCGTCAAGCAGCATCGGCCGAGCTCGCTGATCCAGCGCTTTGCCAGCGTCGAGGAGATCGCCAACATGGTGGTCTATGTCGCCTCGAAGCAGGCGTCGGCCACCAACGGGGCGGCGCTACGGGCCGAAGGCGGCATCGTCAACACGATTGTCTGAGGTCAGGCATGGCGGCCTACGTGATTACCGAAGTCGAGATGCGTGATCCCGATGGCTTCGAGGCCCATCGCTTGCTCGCCGCGAAAACGATCGCGCAATATGACGGCCGCTATCTCCTCCGCGGAGGCAGCCCGAGCTCGCCGAAGGAAATCTTCCGCCAAAAACCATCGTCATCGTCGAATTCCTGTCGATGGCTCGGCTGAAGGAATGGTGCGCCTCGCCGGAACATACCGAGGCGCTCAAGCTGCGGCAGACAGCGTTGGAGCGGCGCCTGATCTTCGTCGAGGGGGTGGTTCCAGCCTAGCTGATCTGCCCACTCGGCTCTTCAATTCCGCACGTGACGGACTAAAACAGAGCCTCGATGCTCTGGTCCCCCTCGATCCGTCAAAAACGTCTATTGCGGCTCACGTCCGTGCGATGGCAGCGGCGAGGGATCTTCCTGCTTGGCGGGATCGGAGTGGGCGCAGCAGCGGTGGCGCTGGCGCAAGTTGCCGACCTCGCCCAGCACGCCTTTGCACTGCTGCTCGGGAAGTCGCGCTATGCCGTGCTGGCGGTGACGCCACTCGGCTTCATGTTGTCAGCCTATCTGACTATTCGTCTATTCCCGAACGCGCAAGGTAGCGGCATCCCGCAGGCGATCGCGGCGCGGCATCTGACCGATCAGAGTGCGCGGGAGAGCCTGGTCTCGATCCGTATCGCGATCGGGAAGGTGCTCCTCACTCTGTTCGGTCTGTTGTGCGGCGGCTCCGTCGGGCGGGAAGGTCCGACGGTGCAGGTCGGTGCTTCGATCATGTTCGCGCTCGGCCGTGTCTCGCCGCGCCGTCAGCCCGGGTTGATCCTGGCCGGCGCCGCCGCCGGAGTAGCCGCAGCCTTCAACACGCCGCTAGCCGGCATAGTCTTCGGCATCGAGGAGATGAGTCGTGCTTTTGAGACCCGCACGTCCAGCCTCATCATTGCGGCCGTCATCGCAGCTGGCCTGACCTCGCTCGCGCTCGCCGGCAATTACGCCTATTTTGGCAGCAGCGCGATGACGCTGGCGCGTGGAGCGGATTGGCTCGCCATTCCCCTCTGTGGGGTGGCCGGTGGCCTCGCAGGCGGCCTGTTCAGCCGCATCGTGATCGCGACGGCGCGCGGTTTCAGCAGCCCGCTCGGAACTGCGATCAAGGGGCATCCACTGTGGTTCGCGTTCGCTTGCGGTCTTGCCGTCGCGATCTGCGGCCTGGTATCCGGCGATACGATCTACGGCACCGGCTATGAGCAGGTGAAGGCGGCGCTGGAACACGGCTCGCCATTGCCGCAGGATTTCGGCGTGCTCAAGCTGCTGGCGACGACCTTTGCCGCCATCAGCGGCATACCGGGTGGCATCTTCTCGCCCTCGCTCGCCGTCGGCGCCGGCATCGGCAGCAACATTGCCTCGTTCTTCCACGATGCGCCTCTCGGCGCGATCATGCTGCTGGGCATGGTTTCGTATTTCGCCGGCGTCGTGCAGGCGCCCATTACCGCCTTCGTGATCGTGACAGAGATGACCGACAATCACGGCATGGTCGTGCCGTTGATGGCATCCGCGCTGATCGCGCACGCGACCTCCCGCATGATCTGCGAAGAGGGCATCTATCATGCGCTGGCGAAAGGCTTTGTCGAGCGGGCGACGAGTCCATCCGAGCTGAAGTCGTAAGGTGGGTTACGCCTTCGAACCCACCTTACGAAGTCCGCCTCCTACCACCCCTCCAGCACGATCTTGCCGCGCGACTTGCCGCTTTCGAGCAGCGCATGCGCGCGCTTGAGGTTGGCGGCGTTGATCGTGCCGAAGGTCTGGTCGAGCGTGGTGCGCAACACGCCCTTGTCGATGAGGTCGGCGACGTCGCCCAGCAGATGATGCTGCGCGATCATGTCGGGCGTCTGGAACGAGGAGCGCGTGAACATCGATTCCCAGTGCACCGAGATCGCTTTGCCCTTGAACGTGCTCATGGTGAACTCCGGGGGATCGTCGATCAGGCCGAACTTCCCCTGCGGCGCCATGAACTCCGCGATCGCCTTGTAGTGCTGGTCCGTGAAGGTCAGGCTTGCCACCAGCGCGACCGGCGGCAGCTTCAATTTCTCGATCTGCTCCTTCATCGGCTTGCCGTGGTCGACCACCGCATGCGCGCCGAGATCGAGGCACCATTTTTGCGATTCCGGCCGCGTCGCGGTCGCCAGCACCGTTAGCCCGGTGAGACGGCGGGCCAGTTGGATCAGGATGGAGCCGACGCCGCCGGCACCGCCCGTGATCAGGAGCGTGCGCGGATCGACGCTCTTGCCGGGGACCGCGCCGAGCCGGTCGAACAGCAATTCCCAGGCGGTGATGGAAGTGAGGGGAAGGGCGGCGGCCTGCGCGAATGACAGGCTCTTCGGCTTGCTGCCGACGATGCGCTCGTCGACCAAATGGTATTCCGAGTTGGTGCCCTGGCGCAGGATCGAGCCGGCGTAAAACACCTCGTCGCCTGGTTTGAACAGCGTCACGTCGGGGCCGACGGCATCGACCACGCCGGCCGCGTCATAGCCCAAGATCTTCGTCTCACCCTCGGGTGGGGCGGCGCGCTTGCGCACCTTGTAATCGACCGGATTGGCCGAGATCGCCTTCACGGCGACGCGCATGTCGCGCCCCTTGGGCTCGGGCTTCGCGGTCTCGAAATCGATCAGTGAATCCGCGTCCTCGATCGGAAGCGATTTTTTGTAGCCGACGGCCTTCATGGCTTGTCTCCATCAGATGGGCTGTTCGCCTGCCGCTCTAACTGTCGCCCTGGCTTCAAATTGGCAAGTACTGTAAATTTGGGGATATAGTCCCTGTTTGGATACTATTGGGAAAACACGGATGAAGCGGCGTAATTTTGCCCGTCGTCCCGGCTGCTCGGTCGAGGCGACGCTGGACCTGATCGACGGCAAATGGAAGGGCGTGATCCTCTACCACCTCCAGAGCGGCACCCAGCGGTTCGGCGAATTGCGCCGCCTGATGCCCGGCATCACCCAGCGCATGCTCACGAAACAGCTGCGTGCGCTCGAGGAAGACAAGCTCGTCATCCGCAAGGTCTATGCCGAGGTGCCGCCGCGCGTTGAATACTGTCTGTCCGAACTCGGCGAGAGCCTCAAGCCGGTGATCGATATTCTCAAGGCCTGGGGCGAGAGCCATCAGGAGCGACTGTCCTGCGCGCCGCCGCCGGTGGTCGTGAAGAAGCCGAAGCGCGCCGCGTAGATCACTAGGAGAAGTGTGGCGCGGGCCGGTAACTCCGGGTCTTCGCCAAACTCCACCCTGTGGTCATGGGTCCCGGGTTCGCGCCGTCGCGCGCCCCGGGACGACGGCTGAGAGCCTCAGAACGCGAATTGGGTGCGCATCGCGACGGCGTCGAACTTCGAGCCGACGTCGGCGGTCGAGACCGGAGAGGCCTGCCGCGACACCGTTCCGTGCAGGTAGTCCAGCATGAAGCGGACATTGCCGTTGACGTACCAGTTGAGCGCGAGCGTGTAGACGGTCTGCCGGCCGCCGGCGACGCCGTTAGCGGTTGCGAGCTGGTCGTTGAGGTCGATCGTCGAGAAGCGTCCCGCGATCTCCCACGCACCCCAGCCGCCACCATCGAGCGAGAACGGATGCGCCGGCTTGACGCCGTGATAGGCGGCATTGGCCGCATTGTAGGTCCGGCCTTCGCCCGTCAGCACGTAGCCCGCCTGCGCATAGCCGCCCTGGAATTTCAGGCTCGGTGCGCCGACCAGCGGCACGGCGGTGTTGGCCGTGCGGTCGACATTGTACCAGAAGTACTCGCCCTGGACGATGAACGGCCCGTAGGTCGCTGCCGCCTCGACGCTGTAGACCTGCGCTCCCGAGACGTTGGCGATGGCGCCGGTCGAGATCAGGGTCGTCGGATCGAGACGCAATTCCGGACGGTCGCTGAGCGTGACCGTCTGGGCGTTGGCGATCAGGTTGCGTGGTGGCTGGATCAGCCATTGCGCATTGGCGCCGATATGCACCGAGTAGTCCTTGCCGCTGATGGGATTGCCGGCCACGCGCGCCACCGCCCCATATTGCTCGCTCGTGCCGGGCGGCGTCGCGCTCGAAGCGGAATGGATCGCGCCGGTCGACGGTCCCGTGACATAGCCGCCGATCCAGAGCTGGTCGTTGAACCAGCGCGCGCCGGCTGCGGAGCGGAAGTCGCCGGCAGCGATGTTGGTCGCGACCACACCGGGCGAAGCGCGCTCCATGAACATGATGTCGTTCGAGCTCGTCGCTTCGTCGAGTGTGTACGGCAGATCCATGATGCCGGCCTCGATCGCCATCTTGCCGCCGAACGGCTTCAGGCCGGTGTAGCTGAGATAGGCGTTCTCGACCCCGGAGAGGCCGCCGCCCGGCAGCGATCCCGGCGCGGCGCCGCCAAATCCGTCGGACGAGCCGCCGAAATCGTAAACCAGCGCGAAGTTCCAGTCGTGGAAGAACTTGCCGGTGACGCCGATGCGCGCGCGGCGAACGTTCTGGCCGCTGTCGAGCCTCTGCGGCACGGTCGCCGCGGTGTTGGGACGATAGTCGTAGCCGCCGACATCCCAATGCAGGCGACTGGTGATGGCGACGCAGTTGGCCTGGTCGGCGGTGCAGATGGTCGGCCGGTTGTTCGGCATCGTCACAACGACGCCGGATGCCGGCGCCGGTCCCTTGAGCGGGATCGCAGCGTTCGCATTGGCAACGGCTGCCTTGGCCTCCGAGCGCGCCTCGGCCTTCGCTTCGGCCCGGGTTTTTGCCGCGGCTGCTGCATTTGCCACGGTCTGGCTCTGGAGCCTGTCGAGCTTCTGCTCCAGCATCTTCAATTGCTGTTTCAGCAGCGCGATCTCCTGCTCGCTGCTGCTTGCCGATTGGCCCTGGGCCTGCGAGGCCGCCATCGCACCGGCGAGACCGATCGCCGTGGCTGCAAGTCTTGTCCTGCTCACGTCATGACTCCATCGTTTGACGAACTTCCCCAAGTCGCTGGCGGAGCCTAGGCGTGATCGGTGACTGCTCCGCGACGCTGCGCCCCCATTGCACGGTTCCCGCTGAAGCCAATTCGCCACAACCGAATCCGCTCGCCGTCCACCATGCAAGATGACATGCGTCATGCCAATCCATCGCTCCGGCAAATTGCCGAATCGCACGCTCCGCTTGCATGTCGGACGCCGCGGAAAAGGGCCCGAATATTGCTGTCCGGCGCCCTTCTATTGAGGGACGAACGCGCCTATATTCCGGCGTCTTTTCCGAGAGGTAGGAATGTTTCGATCGACCCGGACCGCCGCCGCTACGGCATTGTGCATGGCTTTTTCGGCCCACTTCAATCCGGCCTCAGCGCAGGACCGCCGTGTGCCGTCATCGCCGGCCGAGTTGCGGCTGTCCTATGCGCCGATCGTGCAACGGGTGCAGCCGGCGGTCGTCAACGTCTATGCCGCCAAGGTGGTGCAGAACCGCAATCCGCTGCTGGACGATCCGATCTTCCGCCGCTTCTTCGGCGTGCCGGGCCAGCAACCCGAGCAGATGCAGCGCTCGCTCGGCTCCGGCGTCATTGTCGATGCCTCGGGCCTCGTCGTCACCAACGTCCACGTCATCGAAGGTGCGGACCAGGTGAAAGTGTCACTGTCGGACAAGCGCGAGTTCGAGGCCGAGATCCTGCTGAAGGATTCGCGCACCGATCTCGCCGTGCTGCGCGTGAAAGACCCCAAGGAGAAATTCCCGACCCTCGATTTCACAAACTCCGATGAGCTGTTGGTCGGCGACGTCGTGCTCGCGATCGGCAATCCCTTCGGTGTCGGCCAGACCGTGACCCACGGCATCATCTCGGCGCTGGCCCGCACGCAAGTCGGAATCACCGACTATCAGTTCTTCATTCAAACCGACGCGGCGATCAATCCCGGCAATTCCGGTGGCGCGCTGGTCGATATGAGCGGCAAGCTCGCCGGCATCAACACCGCGATCTATTCGCGCTCCGGCGGCTCGCAAGGCATCGGCTTTGCGATTCCCGCCAACATGGTGCGCGTCGTCGTCGCCTCCGCCAAGAGCGGCGGCAAGGCGGTGAAGCGGCCGTGGCTGGGGGCAAAGTTGCAAGCGGTGACGCCCGAGATCGCCGAAAGCCTCGGCCTGCGCTCGCCGACCGGTGCGTTGGTCGCGAGCGTGGTCCCGAATGGCCCGGCAGCGAAGGCCGGTCTGAAATCCTCCGACCTCATCACCGGCATCGACGGCCAGATCGTCGATGATCCCAACGCCTTCGACTACCGCTTCGCAACCCGCCCGCTGGGCGGCACCGCGCAGATCGACGTGCAGCGCGGCAGCAAGCCGATCAAGCTGACCGTGGCGCTGGAGACCGCACCCGATACCGGGCGCAGCGAGCTCGTCGTCACCGCTCGTTCGCCGTTCCAGGGCGCGAAGGTCTCGACCATCACGCCCGCCGTCGCCGACGAGCTGCGTCTGGACGCCGACACCGAAGGCGTCGTGATCACCGATATCGGCAGCGATACCGCGGCCGCCAACGTCGGATTCCAGAAAGGCGACATCATCCTGGCCGTCAACAACCAGAAGATCAGCAAGACCGTTGACCTCGAGAAAGCCGCAGGTGAGCGGCCGCGGATCTGGCGCATCACGCTGGTGCGCGGCGGCCAGCAGATCAACGTCACGCTGGGCGGATGAGTCCGAAGCGACCACAGCAGACGCCGACTCTCTTTGCCGCGGCGGGGCTCGACAACGAGGCGCCGCATCCGCTGCCGGATCGGTTGCGTCCTCGCGCGCTCTCGGAGGTCGTCGGCCAGGACCATATCCTCGGCCCCGACGGTGCGCTGACGCGCATGCTGGAAACGCGCACGCTCGGGTCGCTGGTGTTCTGGGGCCCGCCGGGCACCGGGAAGACCACGGTCGCGCGGCTGCTGGCGGATGCCACCGATCTGCATTTCGAACAGATCTCCGCAGTGTTCTCCGGCGTCGCCGACCTGAAGAAGGCCTTCGATGCCGCGCGGGCCCGCCGCGAGATGGGCAAGGGCACGCTGCTCTTCGTCGACGAGGTGCACCGCTTCAATCGCGCGCAGCAGGATTCGTTTCTGCCCGTGATGGAAGACGGCACGGTGGTCATGGTCGGCGCCACCACGGAGAACCCGTCCTTCGAGCTCAATGCGGCGTTGCTCTCTCGCGCGCGCGTGCTGGTGTTTCGCTCGCTCGATGCTGCGGCGATCGAAAAACTGTTCGCGCATGCCGAGGCGGTCGAGGGCAAGAAGCTGCCGCTGGATGCGGAGGCGCGCGCGGTGCTGGTGCGCATGGCCGACGGCGACGGCCGCGCATCGCTGACGCTTGCCGAAGAAGTCTGGCGTTCGGCGCGGGCGGACGAGATTTTCAATGCCGCCCAGTTGCAGGACATCCTGCAACGCCGCGCGCCGATCTACGACAAATCGGCCGACGGCCATTACAACCTGATCTCGGCGCTGCACAAGTCGGTGCGCGGCTCCGATCCCGATGCCGCGCTGTATTATCTTGCCCGTATGCTCGACGCCGGCGAGGACCCGCTGTTCCTGGCCCGCCGCGTCGTGCGCATGGCAGTCGAGGACATCGGCCTTGCCGATCCGCAGGCCCTCGTTATCGCCAATGCGGCAAAAGACGCCTTCGACTTCCTCGGCCATCCCGAGGGCGAGCTCGCGATCGCGCAGGCCGTGGTCTATCTCGCCACCGCGCCGAAATCGAATGCGGTCTACGCTGCCTTCGGTTCGGCGATGCAGGTCGCCAAGCAGGCGGGATCGCTGCTGCCGCCAAAGCACATCCTCAATTCCCCGACGAAGCTGATGAAGTCGGAAGGCTACGGCGCAGCCTACGAATACGACCACGACACGCCGGATGCCTTCTCCGGCCAGGACTACTTTCCGGAAGCCCTGGGCCGGCAGACCTTCTACGACCCGCCCGAGCGCGGCTTCGAGCGCGAGATCAGGAAACGGCTGGATTACTGGGCCAAGCTGCGCAAGGAGCGGAGCGGGAAGCGCTAGAAACGGCCATTTCGCCGTGACGGCAGCCGGCTTTTAGGGTACGCAGGCAACCATGAGCCGCCGCATCAAAAGAACCGATCCCAAACCACGTTCGCGCGACGAGCGCAAAGAGGCGCGTCCGTTCAAGGCGCACAGCGCGAAGAAGGCCGGGCCGCGCCCAGGCGGCAAGCCGGGCGCGAAGCCGCCGCGCTTTGCAGGCGAGCGTGCCGAGCGGCGCGCGCCCAAGCTCGAGCTGGAGAGAGCCGCGCCGGCAAAACCCGTCGAAGCGCTGCTGCCGACCAAGGTGCAGACCGTCACCGTCACGGCCGACGAGAACAACATGCGTGTCGATCGTTTCCTCGAAGCGCGCTTTCCCGGCCTGTCGTTCTCCCACATTCAGCGCGTCGTCCGCAAAGGCGAGCTGCGCGTGGACGGCAAGCGCGTCGACAGCAAGGACCGGCTGGAGGAGGGGCAGAGCGTCCGCATTCCGCCGCTGAAGCTCGACGCGCCGAAGGTCGTCGGCGAGCTCTCGGAGGCTGCGCAGAAGACGCTCAAGGCGCTGAAGGAGATGACGATCTGGGAAGACGACGACGTTCTCGTGTTGAACAAGCCGGCGGGCCTCGCCGTGCAGGGCGGGTCGGGCATGACGCGGCACATCGACCAGATGCTTGAGGTGATGCGCGACGCCAAGGGTCAGAAGCCGCGTCTCGTGCACCGCATCGACAGGGAGACGTCGGGCTGTCTTCTGGTCGCCAAGACTCGCTTCGCCGCCTCGCATCTGACCGGCGCGTTCCGCTCGCGCTCGGCGCGAAAGGTATATTGGGCTCTGGTGCCGGGCCTGCCCAAGCCCAAGCAGGGCCGCATCTCGACCTTCCTCGCGAAGGAAGAGAGCGAGGACGACACCATCATGCGCATCGCCCAGCATGGCGACGAGGGCGCGAGCCATGCGGTGACCTATTATGCGGTGGTCGAGACCGCCGGCAACAAGCTGACCTGGGTGTCGCTGAAGCCGGTGACCGGCCGCACCCACCAGCTGCGCGCTCACATGGCCCATATCGGCCATCCCATCGTCGGCGATCCCAAATATTTCAACATCGAGAACTGGCAGCTGCCGGGCGGCCTGCAAAACCGGCTGCACCTCCTGGCACGGCGCATCGTCATTCCGCATCCGCGCGGCGGGGTGATCGACGCCACCGCGCCGTTGCCGCCGCACATGCAGCAGTCCTGGAACCTGCTCGGGCTGGATGCAACCAGATTTGACCCGATCGAGAATGCGCCTGAAGACTAGCGATGTTGAATGGGGGCGGCGGACGCACGACATGTCTGCCCATGACAAGGCTTCCGATCCATCTTGTGCTGTTGGCTGTGCTGCTCACGGGGCAGCTCGCGCACGCCCAATACTTGCTGCCGGGCGCCCCTCAGCTCGTTCCGCTGCCGCCCCCTCCGCCGCCCCCGCGGATCGAGGTGCCGAAGGTTCCGCAGTTCGACGCGCCGCCGCGCTACAACTATAAGCCGATCCCGCGCAACTCGTTCAGCGACCGCGTCACGAGGTGCCTCGACGATGCCGCAGGCGCCGGGCTCGGCCCCGCGGACCGCGGCACTTATGCGCGTAGCTGCGCGAACTGAGGGGCTTCGGGCCTCACGCGCGGCGACGCCCGCAAGTTCCCGCATGCCCGCTGCTCGCTTTATCGGTCGCCGCCTCTATCTTAAAACCCTGCTATGCAGCGACCGGAGCCGAAAAGCCGATATGCGCGAATTGTTCGATGACGCTGCGGGGAAAGCCCCGCCCGATCCGCGTGAAGCAGCGCGCCAATCCGCGCGCGCGCCCATGCGCAAGCGCTTCTACAAGGAGGCCGCCGTCGCCGAGACCGAGGGCGGCTTTGCCGTCACCCTCGACGGCAAGCCGATCCGCACGCCCTCCGGGCGCCAGGTCGTGATTCCTGCGCGCGGACTTGCCGATGCGGTCGCCTCCGAATGGGCAGCCCAGGGCGAGGCGATCGACCCCATGACCATGCCGCTGACGCGGATCGCCAACAGCGTGGTCGAGGGCGTGGTCGACCGCGTCGATCAGGTCAGCGACGATCTGGCGAAATACTTGGAGTCCGACCTGCTGTTCTATCGTGCCGGCCATCCTGAGGGACTGGTCGCGCGCGAAACCGCCCATTGGGATCCCGTGCTGTTCTGGGCGGCGGAGACGCTGGGAGCGCGCTTCATCCTGTCTGAGGGCATCATGCATGTGAAACAGCCGGACGCGGCCGTTCAGGCCGCGCGCGCCGCGCTACCGCAGGATGCCTGGTCGGTGGCGGCGCTCCATATCGTCACCACCCTGACGGGTTCGGCGCTGCTGGCGCTGGCCCTGATCCATGGCGCGCGGGACGCCGACCAGGTCTGGGCCGCGGCCCATGTCGACGAGGACTGGAACATCGAGCAATGGGGTGTGGACGAGGAGGCCTCTAGCCGCCGGGCCATCCGCGCGCGCGATTTCGAGGCCGCCGTGGCGGTCTTGGCCGCGGTAAAGCCGCCCGCGGCCCAAGGTCCTTAACGAGAGGTTTACGACGGCGGCCTTAGGGTGGGGCCAGCTTTCCCTGGGCCGCCTCACGATGCCGACGCCGATAAGCTCGATCGTTCCCGTCAGTGCCGCCAGCCCTCCGGCTGATGCGGCGACGCCCGATCTCGTGCTTCAGGCCGGCAGTGTCGTCGACGCCAGAGTGGTCAGCGTGCTCGCGGACAATCTGGTACGGATCGCGATCGCAAATCTCTCGATGGACGTGATGTCGGAAGTGGCGCTGTCGCCCGGGCAAAATCTCCAGCTCGCGGTCTCGCAGAACGACGGCACCATCCGGCTCGCCGTCATGGGCGGGGCAGGTGGAGCGGCAGCCGATCAGATCACGCTCACGCCGGCTGCTGCCTCGCTGGTGGACAGCCCACCGCTTGCGCCGTCGGCGAGCGCTGCGCGCAACGCGCTGACGCCATCGGAGCAGGTTGCCGTCACAATGGCGTCCGCCGAGGCTGTGACCAAGCAGGGCAGCCAGGCACCGCTGTTCGCCAATCTCGCCGCGGTCGTCACCGGCAGCGATTTGCCGGCGGGGCTGAAGCAGGCCGTGCTCGATGTGCTGGCGCAACGGACGCCGCTCAATACCGGGCTCGACGGCAGCGATATCGAATCCGCCTTGCAGAAATCCGGCCTGTTTCTCGAGGCTTCGCTCGCCGCGGGCACGACGCCGCCGTCATCCGGCGCGACCCCCGACTTGAAAGCGGCGCTGCTCGTACTGCGCCAGACGCTGGCCTCGCTCGACGCCGCCGCACCCCAGGCGCAAGGCGCCGCGCTTCCGGCCAGCGCTACGGGGACAGCCACACCGGTTCAGCCCGCAGGCGGGGCCGTGCCGGCCGCTGTGCCGTCCACCGATGCTGAGATCGTTCAATCGCAGCAGATGCCGCGCGGCACCACGCAAGCAGCCGCCGTCCTGGCTGATGCCGCCGCTCCGCAGGCCGCGATGCCGCGAACGATGACGGCAGGCCTTGCCGCCAGCCTCTTGCAGGAGATCACGCAAAGCCTGCCGCGCATGATCGGCAACGTGCCCGGCTCCAACAAGGCCGTGCCGGATGGCCACCTCTTCGAGGCGGTCACCCAGGCAACCATGCCACCGCCGTTCCGCGGCGCATTGCCGGCGTCCCAGGCTGTCGCCTTGCCATCGCTGACGCCGGATACGCCGCTTGCCGCCACCGTGCACCGCCTGCGCGACGACACCGACGCCGCAATCGCCCGGCAGACCCTGCTCCAGGTTGCCTCGCTCCCCGATCGCACTGACGCTTCCGGCCACCGCGTCGACCCGGCCGTGCCGCAATGGAATTTCGAGATTCCGTTTGCCACCCCGCAGGGCACCGCGATGGCGCAGTTCGAGATCTCGCGCGATGGCGGCAATGAATCCGCCGATCCCGCCACGCGTGCCTGGCGTGCGCGCTTCTCGCTCAATGTCGAACCGGCCGGCCCCGTGCATGCTCTGATCACACTAAACGGCGACAAGACCTTCGTGCGGATGTGGGCGGAGCGACCGGCGACGGCGCAGCAACTCCGTGCCGGCATCGGTGAGCTCAGTCAGGCATTGACGAGGGCCGAGCTCAAGCCCGGTGACATCATCGTGCGCGACGGCACGCCGCCGCAACCGGCGCCTGTCCGCGCCGGACATTTCCTGGATCGTGCCACATGAGCGATCCTTCCAAGCTCGCGATCGCGCTGCATTACGAGAAGGGCACCAATGCGCCTGTCGTCGTTGCCAAGGGCAAGGGCACGATCGGCGAAAAGATCGTGGAGATCGCCAAGGCCCACGACATCCCGATCGAGGAGAACGAGGTTCTGGCCGGCGCGCTATCCAAGGTCGAGCTCGGTGAGGAGATCCCGCCCGATCTCTACAAGGCCGTCGCCGAGGTGCTGGTGTTCGTGCTGCGACTATCGGGCCGGGGACGGTAGGCACGACCTGTCATCGTTTCACCACGTAGCGGCTGCATGGTCGCGTCGCCTTCACTGCTCAACGGACATCACGCTTGCTCACCCGCCGTTCCACTCTCGGGCTGCTCGCAGCCGCCATCCTGCCGTCACGTGCGTTCGCCCACGTCGCGCCGCCGCGCAACGAGATCCGCGATAGCCTCGCCAAGCGCTTCGCCGATCTTGGCACATCGGGCACCTTCGTCGGCTACAAGGTCGAGGACTACCTGGTCGTCGCCAGCGACAAGGAGCGCTCGGGCGAGGGCAAGCTGCCGGCCTCGACCTTCAAGATTCCGAACTCGCTGATCGCGCTGGAAACCGGTGTCGTGGCTGACCCCGACAAGGACGTGTTTCCCTGGGATGGCGTCAAGCGCTCGATCGAGGCCTGGAACAAGGACCACACGCTGCGCAGCGCAATCGCGGTGAGCGCGGTGCCGGTTTATCAGGAGATCGCGCGCCGCATCGGCCAGGAGCGCATGCAGAAATATGTCGACGAGTTCGATTACGGCAATCGCGGCATCGGCGGCGGCATCGACCAGTTCTGGCTCACCGGGAATTTGCGCATCGACCCCGTCGAGCAGATCGATTTCGTCGACCGGCTGCGCCGCCGTGCGCTGCCGATCAGCAAGCGCAGCCAGGATCTGGTCGCTGACATCCTGCCGGTGACCAAGGTCGGAGACACCGTCATTCGCGCGAAGTCCGGGCTGCTGGGAGCCGAGCGCGGCGAGCCGTCGCTCGGCTGGATGGTCGGCTGGGCCGAGAAGGGCGAGGCGCATACCGTGTTCGCGCTCAACATGGATTGCCGCGAGCCGCGCCACGTCGAGGCCCGCATGCCGCTGACGCAATCATGTCTCGCCGAGATCGGCGCGATCTAACTCCAGCGCCCGTATCCGCCTAACCTGGCTTGTAAAGCGCCCGTCGAGGCCAAGGCGTCATGACCACCGCCGCACTGACTGGGCTCACGCAACATTCGGCGCCTGATTGCGAGCCGGAAGCAAGCCTGATCGGCTGGTCCGGTCAACCAGGCCGGAACACCAGGTTTTGCGCGATCGAGCGCCGGTCAGGCGTCCTTCTGCCGGCCGATCGCCCCCAGATGCGTGAAGCCGAATCCGGCGGAATATTTCAGGCCGTAGCCCAGTGCCCGGTCGATGCCGATATGGGCGAGCCAGATCAAGGCGATGGATTGCGTAAGCGGCGAGGCGAGGCCGAAGCCCAGCGTCAGCAGCGACACCGGCGCCATATAGCTGTGGCTGGCGTTGTAGACCAGCGCGCCGAATTTGGCGTCGGCAAGATAGCCCAGAAAGCTCAAATCCGGAGCGAAGAAGAGCACGGCGAACACCAACCAGGAGCCATCCCAGGCCCAGTAAAGCATCACCATCCCCGCAAACAGGGTCAGGCCCTCCAACCGCAGCAGGATGTTGACGCCGCCTGTCGCCGCGCCGGTCGCGGCGGCTCCTTCGGTCATGCTCGTCCCCCAGGCAAAACTCTGTAATTCCTTGCGCTTTCACGCTGCGGCAGGGCAGCCCTGCCGCGCGGAAAGCCGCTTCCCGGCCCGCAAAATGCCGTGTTAGAACCCGGCATCACCTAAGGCAAAGAACTGGCGGGAGCAAATGAAACATATCCTGGACGCCCTTGAAGATCGTCGTGCCGGCGCAAAGCTCGGCGGGGGTGAGAAGCGCATCGAGGCGCAGCACGCCCGCGGCAAGCTGACCGCGCGCGAGCGCATCGAGCTCCTGCTCGACAAGGGGTCGTTCGAGGAATTCGACATGTTCGTCGAGCACCGCTCCACCGAGTTCGGCATGGAGAAGAACAAGATCCCCGGCGACGGCGTCGTCACGGGTTGGGGCACCGTCAACGGCCGCAAGACGTTCGTCTTCGCCAAGGATTTTACAGTGTTCGGCGGCTCGCTCTCGGAAACGCACGCGCTGAAGATCACGAAGCTCCAGGACATGGCGATGAAGGCGAGGGCGCCCATCATCGGCCTCTATGACGCGGGCGGTGCCCGCATCCAGGAAGGCGTCGCCGCGCTCGCCGGCTACTCCTACGTCTTCCGCCGCAACGTGCTGGCCTCGGGCGTGATCCCGCAGATCTCCGTCATCATGGGCCCCTGTGCCGGCGGCGACGTCTATTCGCCCGCGATGACCGACTTCATCTTCATGGTGAAGAATACCAGCTACATGTTCGTCACCGGTCCCGACGTGGTGAAGACCGTCACCAACGAGGTCGTCACCGCCGAAGAGCTGGGCGGCGCCTCGGTGCACGCCACGCGCTCCTCAATCGCCGACGGCGCCTTCGAGAACGACGTCGAGACGCTGCTGCAGATGCGGCGCCTGATCGACTTCCTGCCGTCCAACAACACCGACGGCGTGCCGGAATGGCCGAGCTTCGACGACATCGGCCGCGTCGACATGTCCCTGGACACGCTGATCCCCGACAATCCGAACAAGCCCTACGACATGAAGGAGCTGATCCTGAAGGTGGTGGACGAGGGGGACTTTTTCGAGATTGCGGAAGCCTTCGCCAAGAACATCGTCACCGGTTTCGGTCGTATCGCAGGGCGCACCGTCGGCTTCGTCGCCAACCAGCCGATGGTGCTGGCCGGCGTGCTCGACTCTGATGCCTCGCGCAAAGCGGCACGCTTCGTTCGTTTCTGCGATGCCTTCAACATCCCGATCGTCACCTTCGTCGACGTGCCGGGCTTCCTGCCGGGCACCGCGCAGGAATATGGCGGCCTGATCAAGCACGGCGCGAAACTGCTGTTCGCGTACTCGCAATGCACGGTGCCGCTCGTGACCGTGATCACCCGCAAGGCCTATGGCGGCGCCTTCGACGTCATGGCGTCGAAGGAAATCGGCGCCGACATGAACTATGCCTGGCCGACCGCCCAGATCGCCGTGATGGGCGCCAAGGGCGCGGTCGAGATCATCTTCCGCAGCGACATTGGCGACCCCGACAAGATCGCCGCCCGCACCAAGGAATACGAAGACCGCTTCTTGTCCCCCTTCATCGCCGCCGAGCGCGGCTACATCGACGACGTCATCATGCCGCACTCGACGCGAAAGCGGATTGCCCGTGCGCTGGCGATGCTGAAGGACAAGAAGACGGAAATGCCGGCGAAGAAGCACGACAATTTGCCGTTGTGAGGGATGGAGACGTCATGGCAAGTTGGCATCGACGATTGTGTCGGAGCGCCAATGGCTCGTGCAACCTGATATTGGGCGTGTTGTTCGCAGTCCTGGCGACCGACATATCGTGCTTCGCGCAAGACAACCGGATGACCGTTACCGCCCGGTCGTCGGAAGAGACCGTTATCGAAGGCTACGCTGACGCCGACAATACGTGTACGCCGATCGAGCTTCCCCGGCTCTTGCTTATGCAGACACCGGAACATGGGATCGTCTGTTATCGGATTGAGGATTTCGAGGTGGCGGGCGACTCTGGAAGCGATCGAGCTTGTGTCGGGCGCTGGATCCGCGGCATAAGCGTTTTCTACTTGGCTCGGCCTGGTTACAGCGGGCCGGATAGTCTCCGATACGAAGCGATCACCGATCGAAGGCGGGACCGGGTGACTGTTCGCGTGAGGGTCTTGCCGAGCCCTGCAAACGACTCCAATCCATCTGCCAACGCTGGTGGTTCTTCGCGCGAGCCGTCTATGTCGATTGGGCCTATCCCTGCGTGCATCGTGCCGATGTCCTAGGCCAGGGTGCTCTACAATCGAAGTTCCTCGATCTGCTAGTGCTAGCTCACAAAGCCAATGACCGAAGACGATCCAACCGACGAGATTTCCGACATCGAAGCGCGGATCGAGGCGCTCGCCGAGATCGCCGAGCGATGCCGCAAGTACATTCTGGCGTCGAAGATCGCCATCGGTGGCGGGGCAGCGCTGCTGTTGGTTACGATCCTCGGGCTGTTCGGCTTCGGTCAGACCGCGGCGCTCGGCTCGATCGCGCTGGTGCTGGGCGGGATCGTCTCGCTCGGCTCCAACGTCAGCACGCTGCGGCAGACGGACGAGGCCATCAGTGCTGCGGAGGCGCGGCGTTCGGCTCTGATCGGACGTATTGACCTCAGGGTGGTCGCCGATGCTCCGCTGAAGCTGGTGTGATGCGCTGCTTTCTCGGCGCAACCACGCATCATGCGGCGCGCTTGACCGTCAGCTCCGAAAGCTCCGCGCGGCACTCGGCGGCCAAGGCCTGAAGCCGCTCGGCTGTCTGCCGGTCGAGGATGGCTTTCGCCAGCCGCTCGGCGCGGGCAACCTGTTGCTTGAGATACTCGATGCGGGCCATGTGTCACCTGTCGAACGGCTTCCTTCCGGTGGCGGCGTTTATATGCCGCGCCGGGATTTCATTGTGTGAGGTACATCACGCTCAGCGGCCTTTATCCGCCGCCGCGAAATGCGCGATCTGGTCGGCGTGTGCCTTGGCAAACGCCGGGCGGCCGATGGCGCGCGAGACGTAGGCGCGGCAGGCAGGGCTGTCCGCCAAGCCGCCGAAACCATCGACGACACGCAGCACATCCGACATCAGGATGTCGGCAACCGAGAAGGAGCCGGCCAGCCATTCGCGGCTGGCGAGCACCGGCTCGAGATGCTTCAGGCGCAGCTTGAGGAAGTCGTCTACGAATTTCCACGCCTGGGTGTCGCTCGGATGTCCCATGAATTTCGACATAGCCCAGGGCAGGCTCGCCATCTCCACCGAATTGAGCGCGGCGAACACCCATTCAGTCGTCTCGGAGCGGCCGCGCGGGTCTTGCGGCATCAGCTGTGTGCTGCGTTCGCCCAGATGCAGCAGGATCGCGCCGCTCTCGAAGATCGAGAGCTCGCCATCGGTCAGCCATGGCACCTGGCCGAACGGCTGGCGCGCGAGATGTGCCGCGCCCCGGTCGTCGAACGGCACGCCGACGACGCGGTAAGGCACGGCCGCTTCTTCGAGGGCCCAGCGCACACGGAGGTCGCGCACGAACCCTCTGGGCGCTTCGGGAACCCAGTCGAAGGTGGTCAGCGTGAGGTCGGCCATTCTGCGTCTCCATGTCGCCGTTCGAGCCAAGGACGCGCGAAGGGCGCGCGTTCCGACACGGGTGCCGAATTTTTTGTCGCCGAGGGCTGAAGCGGCTATCCTTTCTGCAAACAACAGGAGGAAAACCAATGCCAGCAGCTTTCTTCGTCGTCCGCGCCACCGTCACAGACGCCAGCAAGCGCGCCGCCTTCGACCGATGGTACGAGACGGAACATCTGCCCGATGCGATGAAGGCGTTCGGCGTCAGCAAAGCCTGGCGGTTCTGGAGCCTGGACGATCCTTCACTGCACCAGGCGATGTATCGGTTCGAGGACGAGGCAAAGCTGAATGCGATGCTGACAGGTGACGCGCTAGAAAAGCTCGTCGCCGACTTCGATCGTGATTGGCCCGACGTCAAGCGCTCGCGCGAGACGCTGGTGCTGGCGCAGGAGATTGCGAAATAGGCGTGACACAGCCTGCTGCGCAATGAATCTGAACGCGCGATTCAGCTTCGGTTCATGCCATCAGCGCGATACTTCCTCTGCATCACAGACACGATGATCCAAGAAGGAAGAAAGATGGAGCGCCGGAACTTTTTGAAACTTGCATTGGGACTGACGGCGGGCGCCGCCGCCTTCGCCGCGACTGCCGCGCAGGCCGCGCCGTTGTCGCCGCAGCCCGTCGCCGATCCCACCCGCACGCCGCAAGGCAATTCCGACGCTCATCCCGCGGTCACCACCAGCGAGGAATCCGCCAAGCTGACGCCCGAGCAGGTCCACTGGCATGGCCATCATCATCGCCACTGGGGCTGGCGCCGCCGTCATTTGCGTCGGCATCGCCGGCGCTGGCACCGCCGCCATCACTGGTGAGGTCGCGCCGGTTCGCGGATTGGACGGGGGTCGCTGCTGGCGATCCCCGTTTCGATTCGCAGGCGCTTCGGTCCGGCGGCGGCCCAACTCGTCGGCCGCAAACCGAAAAAAATGGCCGCGCAGGCTTCCGCCGCGCGGCCACTCTCAAAGCAGATGGACGAGATCAGAACGGGCGGCAGCGGCCGGCGTACCAGCGGAAGCCGTAGGGGCACACGCGCGCGCGAGGCACAACGACGATCGGCGCCGGGGCGACCACCACCGGAGCGCGGCGAACGACGACCGGGCCGCGCATCGGACGGCAGCTGCCATAGGGGCCGCGATACCAACCCGGGCCGCAACCGCCGGCGGCGCTGGCCGCCTCGCTGAAACCGACGACTGCACTGGCGAGCATGACGGCGGCAAACAGGTATTTCATCTGGTCTTCCTTCTGGTCCTTGGAGGCAGGCTTAGGGACATGGCGCTTCTGGCGAACAATGAATCAAGAGACGCGATTCGACACGTTAACGATTCGACACGTTAAATCTGCGGCGTGCCGACACGTCGTGATCCAAACCTGCCAATCATGACCTGAATGCGGCATGAACGTTCCGGGCATCCTGCCTCAGACGACACGCAAGTGTTGCTAGCGGCCGAGAAAACTAAGCACCAGTTCCTTGTACTTCTCGGGCGCCTCCAGGAAGACGAGGTGCCCGGTGTCCGGGATCACTTCCGCCCGCGCATTGGGCATCTTCGCGGCGAGCGCCTTCGCGAGCTCGGCGTTCTGCCCCATCTTGGCCCGCACCGCCTCGGGCGCGAGTGGCCGGCCCGGCGCATTGTGGTCGTCCGCCCCCATGATGAACAGCGTGGGCAGCGTGATGAGCGGGATCTCGTGCGCGACCGGCTCTCGGTAAATCATCTGGCCGGAGCTGACGAAGGCACGCAGCCAGCGCGGATAGTCCGGGCTGCCCTTGATGTTGAAGCGGGCATCGATGAACGGCGTGATCGCTTCGGCCGGCAGCTTGATCGCATAATTGGTCTGGAGCTGCTTCCGGTAGCCCTCCGCCGTGAGCTTGTCCTCGGTCTCGATCATCTTCTCGGTCGGCGTAGGGGGCACGTAGAGGCGGTAGTCTTCGAGCCCGATCGGCGCCGTCAGAACGAGATGGGCGACGCGATCGGGGTAGGCGCGCGCAATGCGCACTCCCAACATGCCGCCGAGCGAATGGGCGATGATCTCGGCCTTGTCGACTTTGAGATGGTCGAGCAGCGCGATGGTGTTGCGCGCCAGCGTGTCGAAATGCAGTTCGCCCTGCGGCTTGGAGGATTTGCCGAATCCGATCTGGTCCGGCACCACGATGCGAAAGCCGGCCTCGCTGAGCATCTTGATCACCGGTGCCCAATAGCTCGACGGGAAATTGCGTCCGTGCAGCAGCACCACGGTGCGGCCATTCGGTTGCGCAGGGGCCACGTCCATATAGGCCATGCTGAGCTGCTCGCCGTCGTTGACGAGCGGCAGGAAGTGCACGGGGTAGGGATAGGCAAAGCCTTCCAGCGCGATGCCATAGGGCTCGCGGGGCGCGGTGTCCGCGGCGATGGCGAAGGTGAACGGAGAGACGAGAAGGGCGGCGACGAGCGCGGCCAGGAGGAGGCGGTTCATGGAGGGTCTCGTAATTGGAGCAGTCATTCCGGGGCGCGCCCAGCGCGAACCCGGAATCTCGAGATTCCGGGTCTGGTCTTTCGGACCATCCCGGAATGACAATGCGCATAAAGACGTCAACGGCCGGGTCAAGCCCGGCCACGACGAGAGCGCGCATTCACACGCAAACGTGCGATCTCATCCGTCCCACGTGATCAGTCGTTCGCATTCCCGAACAGCGCGGCGAACTGCTTCTCGCCGGTACGGGTGAAATTCACGACGCGGCTGCCGGGCGTGGCATCGCGCGCGGCCCATTTCAGCTCGGCGAAGCGCTGCATCAACGCCGCGCCCAGCGTGCCGGCGAGATGGTGCCGCCGTTCGCTCCAGTCGAGGCAGGCCTTGCACACCGGGCGGCGCGGATGGGTGAGCATGTCGGACGAGATCTGCAGATGTTTGGCCAGGAAGCGCTCGCCCTCGGCCGTGAGCTCGATGTCCTGCTTCTTCTGCCTGATCAACTGCCGGGCGCGCATGGTGTCGAGCATCTGCACGCCGAGATCGCCGGCGAGATGATCGTAGCAGATCCGCGCGCGCCGCATCGCCGGATCCTTCGGTCCGGTGCGCACGCGCATGTGGCCGGTGCGCGCAGCAAGGCCCGCGAGCCCCTCGAGCACGCCGGCGACGTCGTCGTCGGTGAGCCGATAATAGCGGTGGCGACCCTGCTTCTCCGGCTCGATCAGACCGCCGGCCTCGAGCTTCGAAAGATGCGAGCTGGCGGTCTGCGGTGTGATGCCGGCCTCCTGCGCCAGCTCGCTCGCGGTGAGCGCGCGGCCGTTCATCAGCGCAGTGAGCATGTTGGCGCGTGCGGGGTCGCCGACCAGCGAGGCGACCAAGGCGATGTCGGGGCCCGATTTCATGCTTCGATGGTAGCCGAAGCATTGCGGGCGGGCAAGGCGTAGCGTGTTGCTTCAAGCACAGGAGCCCGTCATGTCCGTCACCGTCTTCATCCGCTATCAGCTCGATCCCTTCAAACGCCCGCAATTCGAGGAATATTCGAAGCGCTGGCTCACCATCATCCCGAGATGTGGCGGCGAGTTGATCGGCTACTTCATGCCCCACGAGGGCACTAACAACATCGCGTTCGCCTTGATTTCGTTCGAGAGCCTTGCAGCGTACGAGTCCTATCGCAAACGGCTGCGCGTCGATCTCGACGGCACCGCAAACTTCAACTTTGCGGAGGCCGAGAAATTCATCCTTGCGGAGGAGCGCACGTTCCTCCGCAAAGTGGTATTGTAGGCCACGACATCGTCAGCAGGAGACGCCCATGATCGCCGTAATCTTCGAAGTCTGGCCTAGGCCGGAACACCGCCAGGATTATTTCGATCTCGCGGCCGACCTCAAGCCGCTGCTGCAAACCATTGATGGCTTCATCTCGGTCGAGCGCTTCGAGAGCCTGACGGAGAAGGGCAAGATTTTGTCCGTGTCGTTCTGGCGGGATGAAGCAGCCGTGCAGGCCTGGCGCAACACGATGGAGCATCGCCGCACCCAGGCAAAAGGCCGCGCAAAAATCTTCGCGGACTATCATCTGCGCATCGCCAGCGTCATCCGCGACTACAGCATGACCGACCGCGAGCAGGCCCCGAAGGACAGCCGCGCGGTACACGATGCGCACTAGCGCGCGTACGATTGCGCGCCTATCTCTGCGCGGCCAACAAGGGAGCGGAACATGCATGTGACAACTGCTGACAAGCGCGCGACATTCAGGAAGATGCACGAAAGCGGCTGCTTCATCCTGCCCAATCCGGTCGATGTCGGCAGCGCGAAGGCATTGCAGCATCTCGGTTTCAAGGCGATCGCGTCGTCGAGTGCGGGATTTGCCTGGACCATCGGCAAGGCCGACAACCACGTCAACGTCGAGGACGTCTGTCAGCATCTGGCAGCATTGAGCTCGGCCGTCGACATTCCCGTGAATGCCGATTTCGAGGGCGGCTTTGCCGTCGAGCCGGACAGGGTCGCGGACAATGTCGAGCGCGGTGTGCGCACCGGAGTCGCGGGCCTCTCGATCGAGGATTCCACCGGCGACAAGGACAAGCCGCTCTACGACGGCGCCCTCGCAGTCGAGCGCATTAAGGCCTCGCGCAAGGCCATCGGCGACAGCGGCACGCTGCTGGTCGGCCGCTGCGAGGCTTACTTGTGGGGCGTCACCGACCTCAAGCTCGTCATCGACCGACTGACCGCTTATGCCGATGCCGGCGCAGACTGTCTCTACGCGCCGGGCCTGAAGAGCCGCGAGGACATCGCTGCGGTCGTGAAGGCGGTGCACCCGAAGCCGTTCAACCTGCTGATCGGCGGTTCAGGCCTGTCGCTGCAGGAAGCCCGTGATCTCGGCGTGCGCCGGATCAGCGTGGGCGGTTCGCTCGCCCGCGCCGCCTGGGGCGGCTTCATGCGCGCCGCGAAGGAGATGGCGGAGAAGGGAACGTTCACAGAGCTCGCAAGCGGCTATCCCGGCGGCGAGCTCAACAAGATCTTCAGTCAATAGCCACTGTCGAGGCAAACGAAGAGCGACGGGACATCGTCCCGCCGCTCTCACATCTCGTTGCGAACTGTTACTTGGCGTCAGACGGCGTCTGCGCATCAGGTGCCGGCTTTGCAGCAGGCGAGTCCGTAGAAGGGGCGGGCCTGCTCGGCGCCGCGCCCGTGGTCACGCCCGGCTCGGTGTTGTTACGCGGCGTCACGTCGCGCACGGCGGGAGGCGCGGCCGGATTGGTAGACGGGGCCTGCTGAGCAGTCTGCGTTGCCGGCGCATTGCTGGCCTGGTTCGTCGTACTTGTGTTGTTCAGGCCATAGAATACCGCGCCCAGCACCAGGGCAATCGCCACTGCAAACAGCGCAACCTTGCCGCTGGAGGCGGGGCCCTCGCCAAGCTCGGGATCGGCCTGCAGGTCGGCATCCCGGCGCGCCGCGCGAGCATACTCATCGTCGGCGAGGTTCGGGCGGTACGGATCGTTGGGAAAACGGTCGTCGGCCATCGATTGATCTCCTCGGGTTATGACGGCGGGACAACCCTCAGGTGCGAGATTCCGTTCCGCGCCACCCAATGCTTTCGCCGCATGTTGCTCTCGTGCCGGGAATCGGGAACCTGTTCACTCGGGAACTGGACGCGAGTTCCATGGCCGCGACGAGGGAACGAAGCCGATGTGGAGCCTTCCGCCGACCGATAGCGTGCTGCACTTTCTGGCCCTCGTCGCCTTGACGGCGGAGGGCATGACGGCCGCACTGGCCGCGGGGCGGCGCAGCATGGATTACGTCGGCGTTTGTCTTCTCGCCTGCATCACCGCGCTTGGCGGCGGTACGCTGCGCGATCTGTTTCTCGGTCACTATCCGCTGGTGTGGGTGGCCAACCCGATTTACCTTGCACTGCCGGGTGGGGCGGCGCTGCTGACGATCCTGATCGCGCGCTTCGTGCATCGGCTGTACCTCGCCTTCATCGTGCTCGATGCGATCGGCCTCGTCGTCTTCACCATGATCGGCTGCAACGTCGGCTGGCAGATGGATGCCTCGCTGCCGATCGTGATCGTCTCGGGCATGGTGACGGGCTGCGCCGGCGGTGTGTTGCGCGATGTGCTCTGCAACGACGTGCCGCTGCTGTTTCGCTCCGAGCTCTATGCCAGCGTCTCGGTCGTGACGGGGTTGTTCTACGCCACCGCGTTCGGCCTCAATCTCAATGCCGAGCTCTGGACGATCTTGACCTTCGTGCTCGGCCTCAGCTTGCGCCTGCTCGCTGTGCGCTACCGATGGGAGATGCCGAAATTCGTGTTCACGGGCGACGAGGAGCGGTGAGCGCTGGCGCGCGCGAATGGCGAATAGTCTGGGCCATTCCCCACTCACTATTCCCCATTCGCTTCTCGCTTTCTCGCCTTCGCCACCTGGGCCGGGGTCACCAGCAGGCCCGCATTGCCCCAGGAATTGCGGATGTAATTCGTCACCGCCGCGATCTCCTGGTCGGACAGTTGGTTGGCATAGCCCGGCATTTCGCCGGTGTTGGGCGCGCGCGGTGTCGTCACGGTGTGGGCGCCGTCGAGGATGATGCGCAAGGTGGAGGACGGATTGATCGATTGCAGCAGCGCGTTGCCGGGCAGCGGCGGATAAATCCGCGGCGCGCCGGACCCGTCCGCCTCATGGCACGCGATGCAGAGCTTTGCGTAGACCGCCTGGCCGGCCTTCATCTCGGCATCGTCCGGCGGCGTCACGATCGTCTCGCGCCGCGCCGGCGGCAAGCTCTTCAAGTAAACGGCGATTGCGCGCACATCGGTATCGTTCATTTTCGAGGTCGAGTTGACGACGACCTCCGCCATAGGCCCGCCGGCATGGCTCCTGGCGTTGCGCCCGCTTTGCAGATACTCGGCGATGTCCTCGACGCTCCACGATTTCAGCCCGGTGCGGACGGCGCCGTCGAGCCTTGGGGCGTACCAGCCGCCGATCTCGTTGCCGGACAAGGCCTGCGCGTCCCTGTCGGCGCCGAAATAGTTCTTGGGCGTGTGGCAGGCGCCGCAATGACCGAGCCCGGTGACGAGGTAGCCGCCTCTGTTCCAGGCCGTGCTCTTGCTCTGGTCCGGCTCGAACAGGCCGGGCTTGAAGTACATGGCGTTCCACAGCCGTATCAGGCCGCGATAGCCGAATGGCCAACGCAGCTCCGGCGGCTTGTTGCGGCTCGCCAAGGGCGCCAGCGTTCCGAGATAGGCGCGGATCGCGAGCACGTCGTCCTTCGTCATCCGCGTGAAGTAGGGATAGGGGAAGGCCGGGTAATAGTTCGAGCCGTCGGGCGCGATGCCGGTGCGCACCGCGCGGACGAAATCGGCGTCGGTCCAGGCGCCAATGCCGGTGTCGCGGTCCGGGGTCAGGTTCGGCGCATAGAGCGCGCCGAACGGCGTGTCGATGCGCTTTCCGCCCGCGAACGGCTTCGCCGGATCGGCGGTGTGGCAGCCCGCGCAGTCGCCGGCCTCGACGAGTGCCTTGCCATAGGCGATCAGCTCGGGCGATGGCCCGGCGAGGGCCGTGCTCGCAACCGCACTGCACAACGCGATCACAGTCAGAATCGTCCGCATCGAGGCGTCTCCTGCGACCAATCGCCGTCATTCGGCACCCTGGGGGCGGCCATTCATTTCGCAACGGCGGGGGTATGGTGACACAAATTGAAAATGCCCGGCGTGTTTCAGGCCACGAAATTGCGATTTTTACCCGGCGCGCCCTTCGGCCCAGATTTGTGGTGCGGATCATGAAATATCCGACATAGAGTGGCGGCGGTGGTCGGCGCGCCCTAGCTAAAAACAACGGGCGGGCAACGGCTTAAGCGACCCTTTCATAACAACGGCCTGAGCAGGGCGAAACGAGGACAGCATGGGCATCAACCAGGGTCCGATCAGTCTCGATCAAAAATACACCCAGGAAACCGGACACGTCTTCACCACGGGCATCCAGGCCCTGGTCCGCCTGCCGATGGCCCAGATCCGGCGCGACCGCGCCAACGGCCTCAACACCGCGGGCTTCATCTCCGGCTATCGCGGTTCGCCGCTCGGAGGTTATGACCAGCAGCTCTTTGCAGCCCGCAAGCATCTCGAGCAATACAACATCAAGTTCCAACCCGGCGTGAACGAGGATCTGGCGGCGACCGCCGTCTGGGGCTCACAGCAGCTCAACCTCTCGCCCGGCGCCAAATATGACGGGGTCGTCGGCATCTGGTACGGCAAGGGGCCCGGCGTTGACCGCTGCGGCGACGTGTTCCGCCACGGCAATGCGGCGGGCTCGGCCAAGAACGGCGGCGTGCTGTGCCTGGCCGGCGATGACCACGGCGCAAAATCCTCGACCGTTCCGCATCAGTCCGACCATGCCTTCATCTCGGCGCTGATGCCGTATCTCTATCCCTCGAGCATCCACGAGATGATCGAGATGGGGCTGCTCGGCATCGCGATGTCGCGCTATTCCGGCTGCTGGGTCGGCATGAAGGTGATCACCGAGACGGTGGAGACCACCGCCGAGATCGATCTCACCGACGAGATGAAGCCTTTCATCATCCCCACCGATTTCGAGCTGCCGCCCGGAGGCCTCAACCTGCGCTGGCCCGACGACCGCTTCGAGCAGGATCGACGCCTGCAGGACTACAAGGGTTTTGCGGCGATCGCCTTCGCGCGTGCCAACAAGGTCAACCGCGTCACCATGGATTCGCCGAACGCCCGCTTCGGCATTATGGCGTCGGGCAAGAGCTATGAGGACGTGCGGCAGGCGCTGCGCGAGCTCGGCATCACCGAGGAGGTCGCCGCCAAGATCGGCCTTCGTCTCTACAAGATCGGCATGCCCTGGCCGCTGGAGCCGGAAGGCGTGCGGCAGTTCGCTGTCGGCCTCGAAGAGATATTCATTATCGAGGAACGCCGCGAGATCGTCGAGAACCAGGTCAAGCAGGAGCTGTTCAACTGGCGCGACGACGTTCGCCCGCGCATCGTCGGCAAGATGGACGAGCACGACAAGCGCTTCCTGACCTTCTCCGCCGAGCTCAGCGTCGCTTCGCTTGCGACCTCGCTCACCGAGCGACTTCTCCGACTTAACCTCAACCCTGAAATCGCGGAGATGCTCCGCGTCAAGGCCGATTGGTTCAACGGCCGCCAGGCCACCCAGATGCAGGCGGTCGCGCCTGTCTCCCGTACCCCGTATTTCTGCTCCGGCTGTCCCCACAACACGTCCACGAAAGTCCCCGAAGGCAGCCGCGCGCTCGCAGGCATTGGCTGTCACTTCATGGCGCTGTGGATGGACCGCTCGACCGAGACGTTCACGCATATGGGCGGCGAGGGCGTGCCGTGGGTCGGTATCGCGCCCTTCACCAACGAGAACCACATCTTTGCCAATCTCGGCGACGGCACCTATTTCCACTCCGGGCTGCTCGCGATCCGCCAGGCGGTCGCCTCCAAGACCAACATCACCTACAAGATTCTCTACAACGACGCCGTCGCCATGACCGGCGGCCAGCGCCACGACGGCGATCTCTCGCCGCAGCAGATCACCTTCCAGCTTCATGCCGAAGGCATCCGTGAGATCTATCTCGTCTCCGAAGCGCCCGACGCCTATCCGGACGACACCATCGCGCCCGGCGTGAAGAAGTATCACCGCGACGAGCTCGACAGCGTCATGAAGATGTGCCGCGAGTACAAGGGCACCTCGGCGATCGTCTTCGTACAGACCTGCGCGGCCGAAAAGCGCCGACGCCGCAAGCGCGGGCTGCTGGAGGATCCGGCGCGCCGCGTCATGATCAACCCTGCGGTCTGCGAAGGCTGCGGCGACTGCTCGGTGCAGTCGAACTGCATCTCGGTGGAGCCGCTGGAGACCGAGTTCGGCCGCAAGCGCGCCATCAACCAGTCGTCCTGCAACAAGGACTATTCCTGCGTGAAGGGCTTCTGTCCGTCCTTCGTCACCGTGGACGGCGGCAAGCCGCGCCACCGCGCGCCGGCTGAGCTCGCCGATATCGGCGCGCTGCCCGAGCCGGCCGCGCGCCCGACGCTCGACAAGCCCTACAACATCGCGGTTGGCGGTGTCGGCGGCACCGGCGTTCTCACCATCGGCGCGCTGCTCGGCATGGCCGCCCATATCGAGGGCAAGGCCTCGATGATCCTCGACATGTCAGGCCTTGCGCAGAAGGGCGGGGCGGTGCTCAGCCATGTCCGCCTGTCCGATCATCCGGCGGAAGTGACCTGCTCGCGCATCGTCACCGGCACGGCCGATCTCGTGCTTGCCGCTGACGAGGTGGTTGCCGTCGCCAAGGACACGATCTCGCTCTGCGACACCAGCCGCACCCGCGGCATCATCAACAGTCATGTCATTCCCACCGCCGACTTCGTCCTCAACCGCGACTTCAACTTCCAGACCCGCAAGCTGAATGGGCTGTTGGAAACGGCGCTGCACAAGGACTCCGTGTTCTTCGATTTCACCAGGCCGGCAGAGCAGCTGCTCGGTGATGCCATCGCGACCAACATGATGATGATGGGGTACGCCTATCAGAAGGGGCTGTTCCCGCTGTCGGCGGAATCGATCGAGCAGGCCATCGAGATCAACGGCGTCTCGATCAAGATGAACAAGGAAGCCTTCCGCCTCGGCCGTCTCGCAGTCGCAGACCCCGCGCGCCTTGCCGCGATGCTGAAGGGAACGGACGAGGTGGTCGCGCCCAAGACCCTTGACGCGATGACGCTCGATGAGGTCATCGAACATCGCGTCAAGCACCTGACCGCCTATCAGAACGGTCGGCTGGCAAGACGTTATCGCAAGCTGGTCGACCAGGTTCGCGATGCCGCCAAGCAGGGCGGTTATGGCGATGCGCTGCCGCGGGCGGTCGCGGTCAACTACGCCAAGCTCCTCGCCTACAAGGACGAGTACGAAGTTGCGCGCCTCTACACCAACGGCGCCTTTGAGCAGCAGCTCCGCGATCAGTTCGAGGGCGACTTCAAGTTCAACTTCAACCTGGCGCCGCCGATCCTCAGCCGAGGCGTCGATGCGTTGGGGCGCCCGAAGAAGCGCGCCTTTGGCCCTTGGATGCTGAGCGTCTTCCGCGTGCTGGCGAAATTCAAGTTCCTGCGCGGCACGCCATTCGACATTTTCGGCCGCAGCGCCGACCGCAAGCTCGAGCGCGATCTGATCGCCGGCTACGAGAAGGACGTCGCCACCGTGCTCGGCCTGCTGTCGCCGGTTACGATCGACACCGCCGTCGAACTGCTGTCACTGCCCGATCGCATCCGCGGCTACGGCCCGGTGAAGGAGAAGGCAGTGCACGACGCCAAGGCCCGCTACGCCCAGCTCGCCGCAGATCTGGCGAACCCGCCGCCGGCGCCGCGGCAGATCGCGGCGGAGTAGGGCGGAGTAGGGCATTGATTTGTCTGTAGCCCGGGTGAGCGCAGCGATACCCGGGACGTTGCTCATGGAATCCCGGATGTCGCTCCGCTCATCCGGGCTACAGTCGACCTTGCGATTTCCTCTTTGAAATCAAGCACCGTTCTACTGTGCATGGGGTTGTTTTCGCGAAATTGATCATCGGTTGCGGCGTCGGGCAAAACACCTTTAGAATTTTGGATGTCGCGATCGTCGGCGTCAGTCCGCCGTCATAGCGAGCGCAGCGAAGCAATGACGATGTCGAGGCAGACGAGCGCCCCTGAACCATCCCCACTTGCGCCGACCCGCCGCCCTCTCGCGGGGCGGAATATTTCCGCGCTTGCCAAGCAGGCCACCGCGGTTCAGAAAACCGGAGCAACAAGAAACGCGAGCGGAGACCTGAAGTTTGACCATCAAGGGCAAGGCCTACATTGCCGGGATCTACGAACACCCGACCCGGCATGCGCCGGACAAATCCACCGCTCAGCTCCACGCCGAGGTCGCGAAGGGTGCGATCGAGGATGCCGGGATCAGCAAGGACGATATCGACGGCTATTTCTGCGCGGGCGACGCGCCCGGCGGTGCCTGGCCGATGGTCGATTATCTCGGCCTGAACACGAAAAAGCTCCGTCACGTCGATTCGACCGAGACCGGCGGCTGTTCCTACATCATCCATCTCGGTCACGCCGCCGAGGCGATCGCCGCGGGCAAGTGCTCGATCGCGCTGATCACGCTGGCCGGCAAGCCGCGCACCGGCGCGATGCCGCCGCGGGCGCAGGGCGCCGAAGCCGATTTCGAGACCGGCTACGGCGCGACCACGCACAATGCCTACGGCATGTGTGCCATGCGCCACATGCACGACTATGGCACCACCTCGGAGCAACTCGCCTGGATCAAGGTCGCGGCGTCGCACCATGCGCAGTACAACCCGCATGCGATGCTGAAGGACGTCGTCACCGTCGAGGACGTTCTTAACTCCCCGATGATCTCCGATCCCCTGCATCGCATGGATTGCTGCGTCGTCTCCGACGGCGGCGGCGCGCTGATCGTGACGACGCCTGAGATCGCCAAGAGCCTGAAGAAGCCGCTGGTCCGACTGATCGGCCATGGCGAGGCGATGAAGGGTCCGCGCGGGGGCAAGGACCTCGACCTCACTTACTCCGCAGGAATCTGGTCCGGCCCACGCGCGTTCGAGGAAGCCGGCATCACGCCGAAGGACATCAAATACGCCTCGATCTACGACAGCTTCACCATCACCGTCCTGATGCAGCTGGAAGACCTCGGCTTCTGCAAGAAGGGCGAGGGCGGCAAGTTCGTCGCCGACGGCAACCTCATCTCGGGCGTCGGCAAGCTGCCGTTCAATACCGATGGCGGCGGCCTCTGCAGCAACCATCCGGTCAACCGTGGCGGCATGACCAAGATCCTCGAGGCTGTGCGGCAGCTGCGCGGCGAGGCGCATCCGAAGGTGCAGGTCAAGAACTGCGATCTCGCGATCGCTCACGGCACCGGCGGCCTTTTGGGCGTTCGCCACGCCGCCTCGACCGCCATTCTGGAGCGCGTGTGATGAGCGAAGCAAAGAAATATCCGGCACCCGTCACGAACCCCGAGACCGCGGCGTTCTGGGACGCGGCGAAGCAGGGCAAGTTAATGATCAAGCGCTGCACCGCCTGCGGCGAAGCACACTACTTCCCGCGCTCGATCTGTCCGTTCTGCTATTCCGACAAGACGGTGTGGGAGGAGGCGTCGGGCGAGGGCACGATCTACACCTGGAGCCTGATGCGGAAGTCGCCGACCGGCCCTTACGCGATCGGCTATGTCACGCTGAAGGAGGGGCCGTCGGTGCAGACCAATTTCGTCGACTGCGATCTCGAGAAGCTGAAGATCGGCCAGAAGGTGAAAGTGGTGTTCAAGCCGACCGACGGCGCGCCGCTGCCGTTCTTCACGCCGGCTTGACTGCTTTCTTCCTTCTCCCCTTGTGGGAGAAGGTGGCGCGAAGCGCCGGATGAGGGGTTTCTCTCCACAGAGAGGCTTTTGCTGAGGAGCCAGCCCCTCACCCGAGTGAGTTTGTTGCAAGAGCGGTGCGGCCCTCTCCCACAAGGGGAGAGGGCGCATTAACGAGCGCCGCTGCTCGCGGAGAGACCGGGAGGAAACCAGAAAAATGTCGGCCAGATACGAAGAGCTCAAAGGCCTGAAGAATATTGGCCAGAAATACAGCTACACTGACCGCGAAGTCATGCTCTATGCCTACGGCATCGGCCTCGGCGCCGACCCCATGGACGAGAAGGAGCTCGCGTTCGTCAACGAGGGCACGCTGACGCCGCGGCCGCTCAAGGTGGTGCCGACATTTGCCTCAGTAGCGGCATGGGGCGCAGGCCCGGGCGAGATGAACCTCAACCGCGTCATGGTGGTCGATGGCGAGCGCGACATCACCTTCCACCAGCCGCTGCCAGTCGCGGCCAACATCACTGCCGATTCCTCCGTGCTCGAGGTCTACGACAAGGGCAAGGACAAGGGCGTCGTGATTAGCCACCAGACCGTGCTGAAGAACGAGAAGGGTGAGAAGCTGGCGACGCTCGTCGCCTCCCGCTTCGCCCGCGGCGATGGCGGCTTCGGCGGGCCGAACCTGCCCCAGCCCGATCCGCACAAGATCCCGTCGCGCTCCCCCGACAAGACCATCGATATCACCACGCGTCCCGACCAGGCGCTGGTCTATCGCCTCTGCGGCGACCGCAACCCGCTGCACTCCGACCCGGAGTTCGCGAAGAAGGCCGGCTTCCCGCGCCCGATCCTGCACGGCATGTGCACCTACGGCATCACCTGCCGCGGCGTGCTGCAGACCTATGCCGACTACGATGCGAGCGCCTTCCGCCAGCACGGCGCGAGGTTCTCCTCGCCCGTCTATCCCGGCGAGACCGTGACCATGGACCTCTGGAAGGACGGCAACGTCATCTCGTTCGAAGCCAAGGTGAAATCGCGCGGCGTCACCGTAATCAAGAACGGCAGGACGGTGCTGGGTTAGGCGGGCCGCTTGCGCTGCGTTGAGCTATTTCGTCATGCCCGGGCTTGTCCCGGGCATCCACGTTCTTTCGCGTAGTTGACGGGTAAGTTCGTGGATGGCCGGGACAAGCCCGGCCATGACGGAGCGACAAAACAAAAACAGGGAGAAGCGACCATGGGACTGCTCGACGGCAAGGTTGCGCTGATCACCGGCGCGGGCGGGGGGCTCGGTGAGGCCTACGCAAGACTGTTCGCGCGGGAAGGGGCCTCGGTCGTCGTCAACGATCTCGGCGGGCCTCGCGACGGCTCCGGCGCCGACAAGTCCATGGCGCAGCAGGTGGTCGACGCGATCAAGGCCGAGGGCGGCAAGGCGGTCGCGAACGGCGCCGACATCTCCACCATGGAAGGCGGCCAGTCGGTTTTCGACGACGCCGTCAAGCACTTCGGCCGTGCCGACATCCTCGTCAACAACGCGGGCATTCTGCGCGACCAGACCTTCGCCAAGGCTTCGGAAGCCGACTGGGACAAGGTCATCAAGGTGCACCTGAAGGGCACCTTTTGTTGCACCCTGCCGGTGTTTCGCTGGATGCGGGAAAATGGCGGCGGCGTCATCGTCAACACCTCCTCGACCTCCGGGCTGATCGGCAATTTCGGCCAAAGCAACTACGGTGCGGCCAAGGGCGGCATCTGGGGCCTGTCCAACGTGCTGGCCATCGAGGGGCGCAAGTACAACATCCGGGTCTGGACGCTGGCCCCGGGCGCCCTGACCCGCATGACCGCAGACCTGCCCCGCTATAAGGAGAACCCGGGCGCGGCGCTGGGGCCGGACGGCATCGCGCCGGCCGTGCTATACATGGTCAGCGACTTGTCGGGCGACCAGACCGGCAAGGTGCTGGGCGTGTCCGGGCCCCGCGGCGTGCGCGAAATGCGGATGATGGAAATGGAAGGCTGGAAACCGCCGCATTCGGGCTGGAAGGCCCAGGACATCGTCGACAATGCCAAGGAGATCTTCTTCTCCGAAGAGCAGATCAAGATGGGGGCGCGGCGGTTTTAGGCTGATGTGTCGTTCCGGGGCACGCGAAGCGTGAACCCGGAACCTCGAGATTCCGAGTTCGGCTCTGCGAGCCGAACCCCCGGAATGACAACAGAGAGAGACGAAGACCTATGAAACTCACCGCCGACGCCAAGGGCACTTTCGCGATCGCGCCGACGCCGTTCCATGACGACGGCCGGATCGACGAGCGCTCGATCGACCGCCTGACCGACTTCTACGAGGAGGTCGGCTGCGACGGCGTCACGGTCCTGGGCATCATGGGCGAGGCCCCGAAGCTCGACGCGGCCGAGGCCGAGCAGGTTGCGGTGCGCTTCGTCAAGCGGGCCAAGAAGATGCAGGTCATCGTCGGCGTCTCCGCGCCGGGCTTTGCCACCATGCGTTCGCTCGCCAAGGCCTCGATGGATGCGGGCGCGGCCGGCGTGATGATCGCGCCGCCGCCCAGCTTGCGCACCGACGATCAGATCGTCGGCTATTTCAAGCAGGCGGCCGAGGCGATCGGCCCCGACGTGCCCTGGGTGCTCCAGGACTATCCGCTGACCCTCTCGGTGGTGTTCACGCCTGCCGTGATCCGCAAGATCGTCATGGACAATCCGAACTGCGTGATGCTCAAGCACGAGGACTGGCCGGGCCTGGAGAAGATCTCGGCCCTGCGCAGCTTCCAGAAGGACGGCTCGCTGCGGCCGCTCTCGATCCTCTGCGGCAATGGCGGGCTCTTCCTGGATTTCGAGATGGAGCGCGGCGCCGACGGCGCCATGACCGGCTATGCCTTCCCCGAGCTCCTGATCGATGTCGTGCGCCTCTCGAAGCAAGGCAAGCGCGATGCCGCGCATGATCTGTTCGATGCGCATCTGCCGCTGATCCGCTACGAGCAGCAGCCCGGCGCCGGACTCGCCGTGCGCAAATACGTGCTGCAGAAGCGCGGCGTCATCGCCTCCAGCGCCCAGCGCAAGCCCGGCGCCATCATCACGGCGGCGGCGAAGGCCGAGGTCGAGTATCTGCTGTCGCGCGTCGCCCGCGTCGACAAGCGCGCCAACCTCGGCCCGCAATCCAGCGCCGCGGGCTAGTCGAATGGCCGAGACATCAGCATCGCGCCCCGCGTCGACGATCCTCCTGCTGCGCGACGGCGCAGCAGAGGACATCGAGGTCTTCATGATGGTTCGCCATCATCAGATCGAGTTCAACTCGGGCGCGCTGGTGTTTCCCGGCGGCAGCGTCGATGCCGGCGACAAGGAGGTCGTCAAGCGTTCGGACCTGTATTCCGGCGGTGAGGGGCTCAGCGAAGCGGACCGCGGATTTCGTATCGCCGCGATCCGCGAGACTTTTGAAGAGAGCGGCATCCTGCTGGCGCGATCGAAGGAGACGGGCGCGCCGGTCGATGCCAAGCGCGCCGGCGAGATCGCTGACGCACATCGGGTCGCTCTCAACGAGCACAAGATCAGCTTTCTCGACATTCTCGCCGACAATGGCCTCCAGCTCGCGCTGGAGACCCTCGTGCCTTACGCACACTGGATCACGCCGGAGGGAATGCCCAAGCGCTTCGACACCTGGTTCTTCCTCGCGGCAGCTCCGCCCGATCAACTCGGCGCCCATGATGGCCGCGAGTCCACCGATTCGATCTGGGTCTCGCCGCGCGAAGCGGTGGAGGGTGGTGAGAGCGGCCGCTTCAAGCTGCCGTTTCCGACCACGCGCAATCTGATCCGGCTTGCGAAGCAGCCAAACGTGAGCGCCGCGCTGGAGCACGCCCGCGGGATGTCGATCGTCACGGTCATGCCGGTCATGACCAAGACCGAAACCGGGCGCCAACTCCGCATTCCCCCCGAGGCCGGATATGACGGCGAGGTGTTCGAGGTCGGAGCGGTCGGCTAGTACACTTCGATAGGCAACGAAGTATTGGCGAGTGCGAACGCGCTAGGTTCCGTCCACCGAGAAGGACGGAATGCGCCATGGACAACCGGCAGAACACCAACATCGCCGTCGAGCTGACGTTGCTGGTCATGCTCGCAACGCTTTGGGGCGGCTCCTACACCTTCATCAAGCTCGGCGTCGCCACCATCCCGCCGATCACGCTGATCGCAGCGCGCACCGCGATCGCCGGGGTGCTGCTGCTCGTCGTCATGCGCGCGCGCGGCATCAGCATGCCGACCGATGGATCGACCTGGCGGCGCTTCGCCTTCCAGGCCGTGCTCAACAGCGTCATTCCATGGACCCTGATCGCCTGGGGCGAGCGTCACGTCGATGCCGCGCTTGCCACCATCCTCAACTCGGCCGGACCGGTCTTCACCTTCCTGCTCACGGCGGTCGTCACCCGGCACGAGGCGACGATGCCGCGAAAGCTGTTCGGGGTGGTGGCGGGTATGGCGGGCATCCTGCTGATCATCGGCGTCGATGCCTTCCATGACATCGGCAGCGGCCTCGTCGCCGAGGCCGCGATCGTCGCCGCCACCTTATGCTACGCCTGCGCCGCGATCTTCGGCCGCAGCTTCAAGGACCTCGATCCCATGGCGCCGGCGGCCGGCTCGTTGCTGGCGGGTGCCGCGGTCCTGATCCCCGCTTCGCTGCTGCTCGAGCAGCCCTGGACGCTGTCGCCCTCGCTGGCTTCCGTATTGGCGCTGCTGGCGCTCGCGGTGTTCTCGACCGCAGCAGCGTTCGCGATCTATTTCCGCCTGATCCAGACACTGGGCTCGGTCGGCACCACCGCGCAGGCTTACCTGCGCGTCCCCATCGGGGCCGCCATCAGCATCGTCTTCCTGGGCGAGACCCTGGGCCGGACCGCCTGGATCGGCCTGGCCTGCGTCGTCCTGGGCGTCGCTGCCATGACCATCCCGGCCCGCAGGACCCCCAGCGTCAAACCATCGTAAGGCGGAGGCTGAAGAGGGCGGCCGGCGCCGATATTAAGGATGTTCCGCGTCCCGAGGCATGTTCCCCCCGGGCGGCAATACGTCGTATATTGGGGCTCCAGCAGCCCGGTCCTCAAACCATCAATGTCCGCCGAATTGACGCCGCCCCCTGAGAAAAGGCGAACATTCTCGCTCTCCATCGGCCAGCTCACCTTCGGCAGCTTTCTGTTGGTGCTGGCGGTGATCATCGTCACGTCGACCGCGAGCGTGATCGCGATCCGGCACATCGATACCACCTTCGCCGAGCTGCAGCGGCTCCAGAGCGTCGGGGACCTTGCCGAGGATATCGACCGCCGCATGAACGAGCTGCGGCTTGCCGCCCGCGACTTCGTCACCGATCCCGGCGCCGGCATCCAGTTCCAGCAGGTCGGAGAGGCGGCCTCGACGCTCAGCGACATCCTGAAGAAGACCCGCATCGAGCTCGCGCCCGAGCAACAGGACATGATCGACGGAGTCACCGAGCGGCTTGCGACCTACCGCACCGGCCTCGAGCGGATATCCGCCCTTATCGACCGCCGCGCCCAACTGCTCGCCGGCCTGCCGCCGCTGCGCGAACAGTTCGACGCAGTCGTCGCAGGCACCGCGGATCGCGAGCTGGCGTCCCGCCTGTCTGAGGCGCAGAGCCGGATCGCGCTTGGGCTGCTGGCGCGCAACCCGTCCGCGGCAGAGCAAGCGGCGCAGGGGATGCGGGCGCTCGACATTGGCGATACCAAGTTGAAGTCGGCGGTGAACGATTATGCCGAGGCCATCATGGCAGTGGCCGTCCGCGAGCGGCAGATCGCCGACATCGATCGCGAAGTGTTGGGAACCGAAGGCCGGTTGATCGGCCGCGTCACGGAATTGCTGCGCGAGGTCAGCTCCCGGCGCGGCCACGTGCTCTCGCGCGATTTCGCCCGCACGCTGACCGAGGCGCGGTGGCAGAGCATCGTGCTCGGTACGGTCGGCGTGCTGATCGGCATCGCCGCCGCGCTGTTCGTGGTGCGCAGGACGGTCCGTCCGCTCGCCCAGATCGCGCGATCCATCCGCGCCCTTGCGGCCGGACGAAAAGACACGTCGATCCCGTCCGCCGAGCTCGACAACGAGATCGGCGACATCGCGCGGGCCGCCGAAGTGTTCCGCCGCGCGCTGGAGGAGGCCGACACGGCGCGCGAGGCGGCGGTACACGCACTCACCGAACAGCGCCTCGCCGAAGAGAGCTACCGGAAACTGTTCGAGGGCTCGGTCGACGGCATCTATGTGACGACGCCGGCCGGCGACCTCCTCAACGCCAATCCCGCCCTGGCGCGGATGATGGGCTATGACAGCCCGCAGCATCTGATCGACAGTATCAACGACATTGCCCACACCATCTACGTCCATCCCGAAGCCCGCGTCGAGTATCAGAGGCTGATGGCGCGCGACGGCATGGTGAGGGAGTTCGAGTACCAGGTGCGCCAGCGTGACGGCAACATCCTCTGGCTCTCCGACAGCGCCACGGGCGTGCGCGACGAGCAGGGCAACATCGTTCGCTACGAGGGTACGCTGCGCGACATCACCGACCAGAAGCGCGCGGAAGACGCCATCGCTGAAGGCCGGCGCCTGCTCCAGCAGGTCATCGACACCGTCCCCGCGGTCATCAACGTCAAGGACCGAGACCTGCGCTACGTGCTGATGAACCGCTACATGGCCGGCATCTTCAACATCGAGCCCGGGGACGCGATCGGCCGCACCACCGCGGACCTGATGTCGCGCTACGGCGCGGCCAAGTCCGACGAGAGTGACAAGAAAGTGCTCAAGCTCCGTCGAGGCCTCGGCTTCTACGAGGAGGAGTACAAGGACGCTGCAGGCAACATGCGGCAATGGCTGGTCAACAAGCTGCCGCTGCTCGATGCCGATGGCGAGATCGAGCGGATCGTGACCGTCGCGCTCGACATCGGCGAGCGCAAGCGCGGCGAGCAGGAGATGCGCAAGGCCAAGGAATCCGCCGAGACCGCGCTGCGCAATCTGCGCGAGACCCAGGCCTCGCTGATCGAGGCGGAGAAGCTCGCAGCGCTCGGGCGCCTGGTCGCCGGTGTCGCCCACGAGGTGAACAATCCCGTCGGCATCAGCCTGACGGTCGCTTCCGCGCTGGAGCGCAAGACCGCGATGTTCACCGCGGAAGTCGAGCGCGGCGAGTTGCGCCGCTCCACGCTCAACGAATTTCTCAGCACCAGTCGCGATGCGTCCTCGCAGCTCGTCTCCAACCTCAATCGCGCCGCCGAGTTGATCCAGTCGTTCAAGCAGGTCGCCGCCGACCGCAACTATTCGGACCAGCGCACATTCGACCTGGGCGACCTCACCGAGCAGGTGGTGATGAGCCTGCGACCGGGCCTGCGAAAGCACAATCTGACGCTCAACGTCGAGTGCCAGCCGGATCTGACCATGAACAGCTATCCCGGTCCGTACGGCCAGGTGTTGACCAACCTGTTTCTCAATTCGGTGGCGCACGCCTTCCCGGACGGCCGGCCGGGGACCATCGAGATCCAGGCGCGCGAGTCCGGCAAGGACAATGTCGAGATCATCTTCTCCGACAATGGCTGCGGCATGTCGTTGGACGTCCGCCGCCGTGCCTTCGATCCGTTCTTCACGACGCGGCGCGACCAGGGCGGCACCGGTCTCGGCCTGCACATCGTCTACAGCATCGTGACCAACCGGCTCGGCGGACGGCTCGACCTCGATTCCGAGCCTGGCGGCGGCACGCGGATCCAGATGATCCTGCCGCGCGTAGCGCCGCTCGAACAGGCGGCCGAATAGCTAATCGACGTCGGCCAACTTTTGCAGCGTCGCGCCAAAAATCTGGCTGGCCTTGCCGACCAGCGCGGTCCCTGTCATCTCCCCGCGCGTCTCCGTGAAAGTGCCGCTGACGCCGATGCCGACCGGGGCGGGGCCGCCGAACAGCGGATTGTCATCGCCCCGCGGCGACGTGTGCCGTTGCACCAGCACCTCGCCTTTGAAGGTGTGGTTGTCCTTCACCGTGTAGCTGCCGGTGTAATAGAGGTAGGCATCGCCGCCGAGAATCTTGCCGTCGCGGAAAAGAATCACGCCGCTGCCCTTGCCGACTCGACCATCGAGCAGGGTCACGTGAATTGAGTAGAGGCCGTTCTTCATAACGTCCCGCAGGTCGGCCGCCATCGCCCAATGGCGTAACCGGTCCGGCTTTTATGCCAAAGGCCATCCCCTGGCGCAACGCGGCAGTTTGCCGGCCATTCGCGGGAGAGTGCAGCGGCGAGCCGTAGTTGTCCCGGCTTGCACGTGACACCGTCATGACGGCTTGATGACAAGGCGAGGCCCGCTGTTGCGAATCCGAGTTGGCCCGCGAAATGCATGATCATTGTTGCACTGGCCGCGGGGTGCTGGAGCAAGACGAACGTGACCAACTGGATCAATTCCGGCGGCGATGAGCCGCGTCTGTACGGTGCGCGTCCCACGAATTGCGAACAACGGCGGATCGGCAGTGCGATACGCCGAAGAAACCCACCAAGGCTGGCGTTTGCCGTTGCCTTGGTTGCGCTCCTGGCCCCTTCAGGGCACGCGCGCGACCGCGGCCAGTTCGTCAACACCAATGCCGAATTGAAGGCATGGTTCGACAGTCTGCGTAGCGGCAAGGGACCTTGCTGCTCCGATGCCGACGGTTCGGCGCTCTCGGATTCCGACTGGGACAGCAAGGACGGGCACTATCGCGTGCGCGTCCCGCGCTATGGCTACGCGCTCGACGGCCAGCAGCAGGAACTCGTCTGGCTCGACGTGCCCGAGGAGGCCGTGATCTCGGAGTCGAACCGGGTGGGCCGCACCATGGTCTGGCCGATCTACGGCTACATGGGCGTCAGTATCCGCTGCTTTATGCCCGGTAGCATGACTTAGCCTCACGGGGCGTCAGCCATCCCGTCGCAGTCCGAAGCTGCCGGCGCTGCGTCAGGTGTATTTGCTGTCGCGCTCGAGCAGCTCGATGGAGATGCCTTCGGGGCCACGGATGAAGCAGATGCGCACGCCGGGCCGGATGGTCGTCGGCTCCCGCGTGAACGTGACTCCCTTGCCCTTGATCTCGGCGGCGACGGCGTCGATGTCCTTCACAGTCAGACCAATATGGTCGAGCCCCTGATGCGGATGCGGGGGCGGCGGGTTGACGGCGCTGTCGCCCTCGAGCGGTGCGATGAAGATCCTGGCTCCGCCGAGGTTCACGTCGATCCGTCCGGGGACGCGCACGATCTCGCCACCAAGGATGTCCCGCAGCCAGGCCGCCGTGGCCTCTGGATCGGGGCTGCGCAGATGGACGTGATCCCAAGTGACGGCGATCGGCATTTCATAGTCTCCCAACGGGTCTTTCGATGTTGCGGCGCATGTTAGCGGCCTCGGCCGGTGGTCGCTACCGTCCTTGCCGACTCGCATCGCGTGCGGGAACCTTAGTTCCTCTGCGGGATTAAGGTAAGCAGTGGCCGAGTCCGTCGTTGGTGGTGCGTCGGTCGCGATCGGTGCAACCATGAATGCCAGGCTCGAGCGGATCGGATTGAGGCGCTTCGCCGGGACCGGCGAACGATTGGCCCGGGCCGTGACGATCGCGAGCGTATCGTTTGGGCGAAGCGTTCTATGGTTGATGGCGGCTATCGTCGTCGGCTGCGGCATCTGGATGCTGCTGCCTCTTTCCAAAGGCAACAGTGCTGAGCCCGTGAGGCCGGAACTGGCGGCCGTCGAGGCGGCTCCCTCGGGCGATGCGTCCGTAGCAGGGTCGCCGGCGTCGGAAGCTCAAGTACCGGCGACGGCAGAACTCGATCGTCTCAGGATTTCATCGCAGACCTGGCGCCGTGGCGGCCTCGGCTCCAAAGCCCTGGTGACGTTCACGCTGCGTAACGACAATGACTATGCCGTAAAGGACGTCGAGGTCGTCTGCGCCTTTATGCGGCGCGACGGCAGTCATCTCACCAATCGCAGCCGCGTGCTGGCGGACCCCGTCAGCATGAAGAGCCGCAAGACTTTTGTGCGTATTCCCGTCGGCTTCGTCAACGTGAATGCCGACCAGGCAAAATGTTCACTGGTTGCAGCACGCCGCGCCTAAATGCGGCGTGTTCCGGTAGCGGAAAAGTTACTCTTTGCGGTCCTTGGTAAAAAACCATGCATCGCCATTTGAACCGAAAGGCTGGGCAAGGAACCAATTGAGAGATCGCCTGTTGAGGCGGAGTGCCCACGCGGGGATGCGGGGGGCGGAGTGCGGCCAATGCCCATCTTTAGGTATTTCATTTTCGTCGGTGGAGCTTTGCTCGCACTGCTGTTCGCGGCGGATTTCGTTTTCCCGGCGGCGCCCGTAGAGCAAGCCGTCGCGACCGCAAGCAACGACCAACCCCTGATCCGAATCCGGTCCGATCGTCACCTGCCTGAGAGAGTCGTGCTCGACACCAACCAGCCGACGATCGCCGCACCCACGGTGAAGACCGCCGCTGTTGAGGCTCCCCAGCCGCCGGTACAGGAGGGCGTGTCGCCCGCTTTCGCCGAGATGTCGGCCAAGACGCGGGTACGCGAGACGTTCGCACAGTTCACGCCGGCCCCGAAGGCCGAGACCGCCGCAGTCAGGAGGGCCGACGGTCGGCTGCAGACTCAGGCCCAGCAAGCCCAGGCCCAGGTCCCGCAAGCTTCTCCGGCCCAGGCTCAGACCACACAAGCTCAGCCCAAGCGCAAGGTCGCCAGGACGCATCCGGCGCCGTCCTCTGGTCGGCCGATGATGCTGGTGGCGCAGCAGCCGCATTTCGGTCTCTTCAACACGACCTGGTGAGAGCGGGCGGTGAACCGCCTCGATCGAGGCGGGAAGGGCTTTTTATTGGCCTGCCTCTCTGCTAATTCGAACGCGTCCGAACGCCGTCCGGTGCTGGCTCACCAGCCCCGGTCCGGTGTATGTCGGTTGCGGCCCGGTCCCCGGGCCGGGCGCTCGTAGCTCAGCTGGATAGAGCATCGGATTTCGATTCCGAGGGTCGGAGGTTCGAATCCTTCCGAGCGCGCCAGTCCTCAGTTGTTCCAGATATGTTCTCAACGTGCGCTGGCCGGGAGGGCCTGCGCGTCTGTCAGGCTGCCCCGATACGGCTCTGTCGCCCGCGCGCCAGCGTGTCGGACGGCGCCTCGTGGAATGTCGCGCGGTAGGCTGCGGCAAATTCACCGAGATGATGGAAACCGTGGGCGCGCGCGCAAGTGGCGACGGTGGCACCGCCGCCCTTGAGGAGGCGGGCGCGGGTCGCCCACAGCCTTTTCAGGCGAATGTACTGGTGCAGGCTCATGCCGCGCACCTTGCTGACGGCACCGCCGAGCGTCCGGATCGAGACGCCAAACTCGCCGGCGAGATCGGCCGTATAGATCGGAGCGGTCGGATAGGTCGCGACGAAATCGTCGATGCGCTGCACGAGGTTGATCGCTCGCTGGCTCTGGATCGAGGCGCTCCGGTCCGACATCTGATCGATCCGAAACAAATCGTCGAGCGCGAGCAGCAGGCCTTCCTGGAGATGGGCCGCAACCTCGGTGGTTTCGAACAGGCACGGCTGCACTGACGCGGTGCGCAGGATATCGAACAGGAGTTGTCGGGCGTGGAGCAGGGCGGGCCGGTTCGCGACATGAGCCCGCAAATGGTCGGCGCGGTCAAACCACCCCCGGTCTCTCAGCTCGGGGGAGAAGATGATCATGGCATGATGATTGGTCTGGGGCTCGACGAAATGGCACCCATCGTTGCCGCGGAGCGCAACGAAGAAGCGGGCGTCGAGGTCCATTCCCTTGACATTGACCTGAAGGTCGTCGGTCATGGACAGGATCACCATCCCGCCCGGCATACGATAGGCGGTGTCGAGGATGCGCGCGAATGATCTCATCATGATGATGCGGCACGCCGGCAGGGAGACGATGGCGCGGGCCGCCGCGAAGTTCGGGATGTCGAGCGGAATGCTTCTCGCATCCTCCATCGTCTCGATCGGCCGAAACGCATCGACGTCGGAAAAGCCGATCAGTTGAAGCGCGGAGGATGGAGCGAGGTCGTCGAACAACATGCTACTGGCCGGCTGCTGAAATAATGCAATCAAATAAACGTCGATGCACCATCAATGGCGAAACATCGCGCTTCAGTAAACCGGATTCCGGGCCGTAGTATTGCGGACATCATGCCATGAAGTCCGCCGGATCGGGTGCGACGGGCGAAGGACGAACTCGTCGCCTCGTATATTTAGAATGACGCTATCGGCTCATTTCAACTTTGATCCAGATCAGATCCAGACCGGCGGCCGCGCGGGATATGATCTCGCAAAAGCGAAGGGGCCCTGAGGGCCCCTTCAAAATCACCAGCGGCGATAGCCGTGGTAACCATAATGGCGCGGGCCGTAATAGCGCCGTGGCCCATAGTACCGTGGGCCGTAATATGGCCGTGGCCCGTAATACCCGTAGTAGTTTGGGCGCCACCAGCACTGCCCCCACGCGTTGCAGACCATGCGGACCTGCTCGACGCCGGAGACCTGCGGTGTCGCAGGCGCGGGCGCGATGGGCATGGCGAACGCCGCCGACGATGCCGCGAGGGCGCCGAACAAGGATGCGGCGACGAGGCCAGTCTTGAGATTCATGATGTCTTCTTCCTCTGCTTACGCGATGCAAGGTATCGAAGCTGTTCCGTCAAATTGTGGCGGAACCAAAATGTAATGCTGATGAACAAATCTTCAGCGATCTGGTCGGTCCTCAGTCCATCCGCCAGCTGGCGTAGGCCACAGGGCGATGCTGTCCCTTGGACGTTGATCCTGCGCAATTCGCAATTGTGCCTTGGCACTTAATGTTGCCGACACGACAGCGGCGTAGTGCCTGCTGCGGGGCAAGGTGAGCTGGATGCGAGTCATTCCAAATCTGTCGATCTCGCCGGAGAAGGTCTTCTTCGTCGTCTCGAAATCGCGCCGGTCCGACAGCGAGGCAGCCGGCAGTGGCGTCATCCTGGAGTCCGGCGACGACGACATGAGCTACGGCCGGGGCGGGCGCGGTGAAACCACCGACCGTGCGGAGCTTGCGGGCTTCATCCGCTCTCTCAATGTCGACGAGCAGATCGATCTCGTGACGCTGACCTGGCTCGGTCGCGGCGACGGTGATCTCTCCAGTTGGCGCGAACTGCACGCCCAAGCCGCGCAGGTGCACAACCAGCGCACGGCCTCCTACCTGATCGGTACGCCGATGCTCGCCGACTATCTGGAGGAGGCGATGGCGCAGTTCGGCAAGTCATTCGAGGAATTCGAAGAACATCTCTGATGCGGACGCGGCATCGATGAGTTTCAAGGAGAGTCTGCAATGGACAAGATGAGAATCGACAAGGGTGACTGGCTGGTCGTGTGCGACGGGCGCAAGGCGCTCATTCTGGAGAACCTCGGCGACGAAATGTTTCCGAACCTCCACACCCGTGAGGTGCACGAGCAGTCCAATCCCTCGACCAGCGCGCAAGGCAGCGATGCCCCGGGACGAATGCAGCCGGCGGCCGGCGGAGCGCGCAGCTCGGTCGAGCAGACCGATTGGCACGATGAGGCCGAGCGCGCCTTCCTGCGGGGATTGGCCGGCCGGCTCGATGATGCCGTCAGCTCCGGCGAGACCAAGGCCCTGACTATGGTGGCCTCACCGCGCGCGCTCGGCATGATCCGCGCCGACTATTCGGATGTGGTGCGCAAGGCGCTTCAGGGGGAGGTTGGCAAGGACCTCGTGAAGCTCCCGGTCTATGAGATCGAGAAGCAATTGCTGCAGTCGGGTGCCGCGAAATAGGGCACCCGCAGGGGCCGCGGCGCCTCAGTAGCAGGGGTGCCGCCGGCCGTCCTGGCCGATATAAGCGGCCGCGCTGCGGTAGCAGTGGTTGGTCGAGGGGCCGTCGTAGTAGGCGAAGGTGCCGGGGGTGATGCCGGGTCCGTAATTGTGCAGATAGCTGATCGGGTAGGGCAGCGGGTTGGCGTAGGCGCGATGGTACCGGCGATGTCCGTTCGCCTCCGCGAGGCCAGGGGCTAGAATTGCAGCCGTCAGGGCCGCAACCGCGGCTACAAGCGTCAACTTGCTCATCTCGATTCTCCGGAACCCGCTCGAATAGGTCAGCCACTTATAACAATTTCGGCCGGCCCGGCATCGGCCTGGAGGCCAGAAATCAAGGCCAATTCCGTGGATTTCCGGGCGGTGTGACAGAATTGCCGGACAGGCGGTGGAAAGCTGCCCATTTTTGGCCTTTTCGGGATGCTTAACGAATTCCCCACACAAGTATGACCAAAGAGTATTGGGTTAAGAATCCTGCCGCCGTCCCCCGGGATCACTTGCGGGTCCTTCGAGGTCGGTGCATTCCTGAAGGCCATCGCCGTCATCTCACCATGCGCATCACGCTTCTGAGTCTGCTGTTGCTCTCCGTCGCCGCCGCCACGCCGGCGCGCGCCGAGTTGCACATCACCCGCGACCATGGCGGCTATGTCGAGGAATACAAGGCCAAGTACAAGCGCGTCCGCGAGAAGGGCGAGCGCGTCATCATCGACGGCATCTGCAACTCAGCCTGCACGCTCGTGCTCGGCATCGTGCCGATGAACAAGATCTGCGTGACGCCGCGCGCCAGCCTCGGTTTCCACCAAGCCTATTACGACAAGGCGTTCACCTTCGGCATCAAGGTCACCAGCGCCGAAGGCACCTCCGATCTCATGTCCTACTATCCGGACAAGGTGAAGGACTGGATTCGCCGCAATGGCGGGCTCACGACCGACATGAAGAAGATCAAGAACGGGGTCGAGCTCTGGAAGATCGTCGATCCCTGTCCGGAAGAATGGTAAGCGGCTGAGCTGCCATCCGTCGCAACGCAGCATCGCCCGTCCGGAAATTCGCATTGCCGCATAAGCTCCTCATCAGGCAAGAGGGGGGCAATGAATCATAATCAAGAAGCCCTGACTCCCCGTGCCGCGCCGGTCCTGTTCGTCCTGCTCTGGAGCACTGGCTTTATCGGCACCAAATACGTCGTCGACAACGCCGATCCCTTGACCTATCTCGCCATCCGCATGGCGATCGTGGTCGGGCTGATGGCGATCATCGCGGGCATCGCGCGGCCCAAATGGCCGGATCGTGCGGGCATCGCGCATAGTGCGGTCGCCGGCATCCTCGTCCACGGCTTCTATCTCGGCGGCACCGCGATCGCGATCGCGCATTCGATTCCTGCCGGCCTTTCCGCGTTGATTCCGGGCCTTCAGCCGATCCTGACCTCGACCATTGCCAATCGCTGGCTTGGCGAACGGGTGACGCCGGTGCAATGGGCCGGCCTCGTCCTCGGCCTCGGCGGCGTGGTGCTGATCCTGCACAATCGTCCCATGACCGGCGAAGCGGGGCTCGGTTGGCTGGCGTCGGTGGTCTCGCTGATCAGCATCACGCTCGGCACACTCTATCAGCGCCGCTACTGCAATCATATCGACTGGCGTGCCGGCAATCTCGTGCAATATCTCGCCGTCACCGTCTTCTTCGCGATCGGCGCCTTCCTGTTCGAGGACCGCGTGGTGCACTGGACGAGGGAGTTCGTGCTCGCGCTCGCCTGGCTTGCCGTAGCCCTCTCGATCGGATCGATCGGGCTGTTGTATTGGCTGATCCGCCACGCCGCAGCGACCTCGGTCGCGAGCCTGTTCTATCTGGTGCCGGCCGTGACGGCGCTGATGGCCTATCTTCTGTTCGGGGAAAAGCTGGACGCAGTTGCCATTGCCGGCATGGCGCTCTGTGCCGCGGCGGTCTTCGTGGTCAATCAACGCTCTTGGCAGCGTACACAGCCCTGACGTGTGTTGACCGTTTCGTGCGAGGCTGGAGCTTTCAACCCGTTTCTTTTCAGCACAGAGCGGCGGCGCCTCAACGCCGAGGACCGGCGCGTCCATCGCAGTGAATTCCGCGATCCCGACGGCAAGCACCACCCCGGCCGGCGTGCGGCCAATCGAGGGTCGGCTGCCGACGTCTCCGGGTGCGTCCGCAGCCGGAGACGTCTCTCAGCATTGCGTTCAGCGCTTGGCCTTTTTGGCCTTCTTCGACTTGGTGGCTTTCTTGGCGGCCTTCTTCGTGGCCTTTTTCGCTTTTTTCTTGGACGACTTCTTTGCCGCTTTCTTCGGGGACTTCTTCACAGCCTTCCCGGTTTTCTTTTTGGCAGCTTTCTTCGGCGCGACTTTCTTCGCGACCTTCTTGGCTGCTTTCTTCACCTGCTTGACGGCGGTGACCGCGGCGTCCTTGGTCGCTTCCACCGCATTGGTGATCGTGTCCATCGCCTGCTCGGTGATCGGCTTCTCGTCGTCCATGTCGTCCCCCATTGTTTGAACGGAGCGATGACGATAGCCGGTTTCGAAATTGTGTCAAAGCAACGCTCAACCTTTGCGGATCTTCGCGTAGGCCGCGAGCGCGCGCTCGCGCCCCCTGGCATGATCGACGACCGGCGGCGGATAGGTCTTGCCGATCGTGATGCCCGCGCTCGCAAGCTCGATCGGCGTCGCCTTCCACGGCTGGTGGATCAGCTTCGCCGGCAGGTTCTTCAGCTCCGGCACCCAGCGTCGAACGTAGGTTCCATCCGGATCGAACTTCTCGCCCTGGAGTTGCGGATTGAACACGCGGAAATAGGGCGCGGCGTCGGCGCCGCAGCCGGCGACCCACTGCCAGTTGGCGGGATTGCTCGCGGCGTCCGCATCGACCAGCGTGTCCCAGAACCAGGCTTCCCCCTCGCGCCAGTCGACGAGGAGGTGCTTGACCAGGAAGGAGGCCACCACCATCCGGACGCGGTTGTGCATCACCCCGCTGTGCCAGAGCTCGCGCAGGCCGGCATCGACGATGGGATAGCCAGTGCGCCCGCGCTGCCAGGCGGCGAACGCCTTGCTATCGCGCGTCCACGGGAAGCCATCGAAGTTGGTCTGCAGGTTTTCGCTGGCGAGGTTGGGGTGATCGTGGAGAAGGTGGCGGCAGAATTCGCGCCAGCCGAGCTCGCTCAGGAATTTTTCGACGCCGGGCCCGCGTGCGGGATCCTCGGCCGCGGCGAACCGTGCGGCGTGCCAGACCTGGCGCGGGCTGAGCTCGCCGAACCTCAAGTGCGGCGACAGCCGTGAGGTACCGTCTCGGTCCGGACGGTCGCGGTCGTCGACATAGGTCCGCGCTGTGTGCCTGAGGAAGTCGCGCAGGCGCCCTCGTGCGGAGGCTTCGCCGGGAATCCATGCCTGCCGTAGGCCACCCGCCCAATCGGGCTTGCTCGGCTCGAGCTTCCAGCTCTCCAGCCGATCGCTGGCGATCCTCGGTGCTGGGCGCAGCGCCTTCGGCGCGGGCAACGGCTTTGGGGGATCGCCGAGCGACAGCACGCGCCGCCAGAATGGCGTGAACACGCGCAGGCCCCGGCCCTCCTTGTTGCGGATTGCCGAGGGTGGGACGAGCAGATCGCCGGGAAGGATTTGCGAGTCTGTGCCGAGCTTTGTCAGCGCCGATTCGAGCGCTCGCTCGACCGACCTATGCGACGCCTGGGCGATCCCATTCCAGTAGACGGCGCGGGCGCCGCTCTCGCGCGCCACCTCGGGGATGACCCGGGCGGCCGGCCCCCTGCGCAGGACCAGCGATCCGCCGCGCTCGGCGATGTCGGCCCCGAGCGCCCGCAGCGACTGCGCCAGCCACCAGCGCGCCGCGGCGCCCGGCGCCCGCGCGACCGCATCGTCGAGGACGTAAAGGCAGACCACCGGCGCTGCAGTCTTCGAAGCAGCGTGCAGGGCGGGGTGGTCGGACAGGCGAAGGTCATCGCGAAACCAGACGATGACAGGCGGCGGGCTTGGCATGATCGGGCGTGTATCTCGCTGAGCTGATCCTCAATATACGAGACACACGCGCAGAGTTTCAGCAGATCATCCCGAGGAATATGAGCTAGGGGATGACGCTCGCCCAATTACCGAAGTTACTTCGGCTGCGGCACGATGCGGATGTAGGGCTTCGGCTCCTTCCAGCCCTGTGGATAGATCGTCTTCGCCTCGTCATTGGAGACCGAGCCGGCGATGATGACGTCGTCGCCCTGGGTCCAGTCGGCCGGCGTCGCGACGCGATGCTTGGCGGTGAGCTGGAGCGAGTCGATGACGCGCAGGATCTCCTGGAAGTTTCGCCCGGTGGTCATCGGATACACCAGCACCAGCTTGATCTTCTTGTCGGGCCCGATGATGAAGACGTTGCGGACGGTCTGGTTGTCGGCGGCGGTGCGGGTGAGGGGATCGCCCGAGATCGCGGCCGGCAGCATGCCGTAGAGCTTTGAGACGTTGTAATCGGTATCGCCGATCATCGGGTAGTTCGGCGCGGCGCCTTGGGTCTCCTTGATGTCTTCAGACCATTTGGCATGGTTGTCGACCGGATCGACCGAAAGTCCCATCAGCTTGACGCCGCGCTTGTCGAATTCCGGCTTCAACCTTGCGAGCGCACCGAGCTCGGTCGTGCAAACCGGCGTGAAGTCCTTGGGATGCGAGAACAGCAGCGCCCAGCTGTTGCCGATCCAGTCGTGGAACTTGATCTTCCCTTCGGTGGTGTCGGCTTCGAAGTCGGGGGCGGTGGCGCCGATCGGAAGTGTCATGGTTCTACCTCATCGCATTGAATTTGCTTATGAATTCGTCTCTGACCCGTCGCCGCCAGTATAGTGGTTCAGAGAGGTCATGTGAACGGCGACTGAACCGCTTCAAGTAAAATACGAATTCCTTCTCGGAAGAGCCGATCTCCTAGCACTTTTTTGTTACAGCGGCGCCTGCGACGAAACATCTCCACCGGGGCCGCACGGGCTCGCTTGCCCCGATAATGCCCTTTATGACCTCCATCACGCTCGCCCGAAGCGCCTAGAACCAGGTTGGTGCTTACAGCGACCAATTGGCAACCATCTCGAAAAGTCGCGATCCCCGTATCGAATCGTTAACCACCTCTTTACGCCGGCATGAAAATGCTGGCCGGTCAGAAGAAATCTGGAAGTGAACTATGTCTGCCGCCGCTCCCAAGTCTGTTGAGTCGCCGTCTCTCGAACCTTCCTGCCGCGATACTGCGGCTCACGCACTCTCCATCGTGCGCGACGGCGTGATCACGGGCGAAGGCCCGACTACCAAGGGAAGAGTCCACTTCTCCCGCTCGCTCGATGCCGATGACACCGCCTGGTGCATGCGCATTCTCACGGCCACTGCGGTCAACGAGCAGCCGGTCAGCCGCGCCGAGGCCGAGGCCCTGTTCGAGATCAACGAGGCTGCGACCGAGCGCACCGACGGCGGCCGGTTCGACGACCTGCTCGCCAAGGCGGTGGCCCATTATGCCGCCAGCGCCTCGGGCCTGAAGGTGCCGCCGCGTAGCGTGGCGCTTTCGGCCGACACCGAGATCGAGAGCTGGGCGCCGTCCTATGCCTCCAAGGTCAACAGCGAGATGCTGGAGTGGATTGCCGGCCAGATGCGCGGCAAGCGCCAGAACAATCGGCGCCTGATGGCGATGGTGGCGACTTTCGTGGGTGCCACCGCCCTGCCTCTGGCGGGCCAGTTGCCGAACGTCTTCGACATCGGCATGTAAGATTGACGCGCCCCTGATGAGGACGCGGTGAGGCGGCGGGGTTATTTCTCCGCCGCTTTTTGTTTGCCACCGTCGGGCTCGGGCCCCAGCGTGCGGCCGGGGAGGCCGGCGGCATCGAAATAGCGCTGGCTGCGGACGCGCTGGAAGTTCAGCAAGGTAGGTCACCTCGGCGGGGTTCGCACTTCGAAGTGCCGAACATCGGTTTTCGGCACGACCGTTGGGCATGACCTCGGACATCACACGTCTTGTTTTGTTACGACCACGGAAGGTCTGCAAAGAGGGCGGTGTGCATACCGAGCGTGGGGTGCGGCGTTGTTCGTTTCACATCTTCATTGAAGACACACGGGCGCATCCTCGCGGCTCATCTCGCCCGAGCTTTGCGTCGATGCCTCACCCTCGGTGAAAAGGGCGCAGGGAAGGCCGGGAGCCGGTTGGCTCCCATCGACCGCCATGCCGGACGCAAACTGCGTGCGCTTCGATGCACAGCGGGTAACAGGGCAACCGGAGACATCCCGGCCTTCCCTGCGCAGTGGTTGGAACGGCTTATGTCGTGCTCTCCTCGGGGAGCGATGCACTATTGCCCCCGTCGCCTTGCGGAGGGTTGATGTGCGTATCCGGTTGGAAAGCACACATCACCGCAAGACTTGGCGCACAGACCCCGGGCGCCAGGACCACACGATTTTGCCGTACGCCGATGACACCGGTCGTGTGCGCGACGCCTTCGCTCACGGTTGCCCGCCCTGCGATGCCTTCGCGCCGGTGTCACCTGCGTCCACCGCCACCCGGCCCGCGTGTCGTGACGATCGCGATACGCCCCTCTTCCTCGGGCCGGGTTGCGGCGATAAGTACGCCGTTTCCGAAATTCGGTAAAGTGGAATATTTTCGTCGGCGCCTCTTGACCGATGTCTCGGGTGTTTTGCCCGACGGCTACACCAGGTCCAGGACGAGAACGGATGTCGTTCATTGCGCGCAGCGGGGGGCGGAGCGCAGCGGAAACCCGCAGGACATGCTCGAGCGGCTGCGTAAGCAGCAGGGCAGCCGACGAACGAAAGCCCACCGCCCGTTACGGACGGTGGGCCTCACGTCAAGCATCCTTACCAGCGATATCTGCCCGTCAGCGTGCCGTTGTTGTTTCCGCCAGGGCCGACATCACCCTGCGTTGAACTCGGAGTTGGATGGTTGCTGCCGTTGAGTGCGCCATACGGCCCGGGAGCGTCAGGATAGTATGCGCGCGGCTGAACCGGTTCATAGGCGGGCGCCGTGCGGTCCCAGCCAACGGACGGTCCGTTCCAGCCGTAGCCCTGCGCCGAGGCGGCCGCGGTGCCGGCCACAAGCGATGCGGCAATCAGGCAAAGGAGTTTCGACTTGTTCTGCATTGGAGATGCTCCTTTCTTTTGTCGGGAGCCAACGGTCGCAGCGCGGGAGCGTTCCGGAACCCATTTACGAAGCACGATCAAATCCGATCAACTGGATATGAGCCGTTGCCCCGGAACAAAATGATCGAACGAGGGAAGTCCGGGCGTTCTGCCACACCCTTTTTTCCGGCTAATCCCGTGCCTTAACCAACAATTAATAATACGTTTGCCGGCGGGCGACAGCCCGGCCTAGCGTGCGGTGGGGAGCCGTTATTCGCGAAGCCAAACGAGTTGGTGCGTATCATGATGTCCAGATCATCCGGGGCGTTGTTTGCCTCGCTCAGCGCAGCCGCGCTTCTCCTCGCTGCCAGTGACAGCTCTGCCAGACCCGCCGGCGCCACAGCGCCCGGCGTCGTTTCTGTCGGCGCACCGCCGGCAACCGCACGTCCGCCGATCGGTCCAGGCGCCCGGTTCCACCGCCGTGGCGCTCCGTGGGTCTATTGGCCGGGCGGCGGCGGATTCTTCTACGATGGCGCCGGCTACAGCCAGCCCTTCGTCGATGCCGGCCAGCAGCTCCCGAGCGACGTGCGTTACACCTACACCTATGATGTCCCCTGGGACTGGACGCATCGCTATCCGCCGAACGTCGTGCCGTCCAACCGGCCCTATGTGCCGAGTTGCCCGACGGAGCAGGTAACGGTGCCCGGCCGCGGCGGCAGCGAGCACACTGTCAACATCATGCGCTGCTACTGAGCGCGTAATCGGCTGGTCGAGCATGATCTGCTCGGAAAACCGTTTCACGCCTTTCCGGAGCATGCTCTAGCCCAGCTCGAAGCTGGTGACGCCGAAGACGCGATCGAGCCGCAGCTCCGGGATCGGCCCCGTGTACATCCGCGCCGTTTCGAACACCGGCTTGAGGCCGAAAGAGACCGCGAGCGCAAGTGCCTCGCGATTGATGGCGGGGACATCGAGGAAGATTTCGCCGCCGCCCACGCTTTCGAACAGGGCCCGCAAGACCGCATCCGCCGTTCCGCGATCGTCGGCGACGAGTGGGCCGATCTTGTGTCCCGTGCGGCACGGACGGATCACGCCCCATGCGGCGAGCCTGCCGTCGCGGACGAGCGCGCGGCCGGCATGACCTGACGTATTGATCCATGCGCGCAGGAAGGCGCTGCGCCGGGCCGGGAAGACGGTGGCGTCATCGGCTTCGACGGCTGCAAACGGGATCTTGTCGAGGCCGATGACGTCGTCAATAGGCTTCGCTGGCACGGTCACGACGCCGCCGTAGCGGATATTGGCGTAAGCGAGCTTGAAGCCGGACTTCTTGTAATTGTCCTGCTGCGCCACGACGCCGTCGAGCCCGATCGCGCGCGCGCCCGCATGGGCGATCGCCGCGTTCCATATGCGCAGGCCGTGGCCCGCACCGCGAAAGCGCTCGCGCACGATGTAGAAGCCGAGGAAGGCGAAGCGGTCGTCGTAGTTGACGCAGGATACGGTCGCGACCGGCTCGCCGTCGATCTCGCCGACGAAGAAGCCCTGCGCGTCGGGTATCGCGAAGCAGGCGGCGTCCGTCAGGCCCGGATTCCAGCCCTCGGCCGCGGCCCAATCGACGGCGAGGGCGATCTCGTCGCGGCGCAAACTGCGGATATGCAAATCACTCATCTCGAGTCGCTCCTGACGGAGGCCGTCGACCATGGACCTGCCGACAGGTCTGGCTGTAGAAGGCCTGATGATAGGCCGAGCCTGCGGCTCGCCTCAATACAGGGATGATCGGTCATGGCAGCAGAGAAGGTTGCGCTCGTTACCGCCGGCGGCAGCGGCATGGGGGCTGGGGCCGCGCGGCGGCTGGCAGCGGATGGGTTTCGCGTCGCGATTCTATCGTCCTCGGGCAAGGGCGAGGCCCTGGCAGCCGAGCTCGGCGGCTGCGGCGTCACCGGCTCGAACCAGTCGAACGACGATCTGAAGCGGCTCGTTGATGTCGCGATGGCGAAGTGGGGACGGGTCGACGTGCTCGTCAACAGTGCCGGGCACGGGCCGCGTGCGCCCATCACCGAGATCACCGACGAGCAGTGGCATACCGGCCTCGACACCTATCTGCTGAACGTGATCCGTCCGACGCGGCTGGTGACGCCGCTGATGCAGGCGCAGAAGGGTGGCGCCATCATCAACATCTCGACGGCCTGGGCGTTCGAGCCGAGCGCGATGTTCCCGACCTCGGCGGTGTTCCGCGCGGGTCTTGCCGCCTTCACCAAGATCTTCACCGACACGTATGCCGCGGACAACGTTCGCATGAACAACGTCCTGCCGGGCTGGATCGACAGCCTGCCGCAGCTGGACGCGCGTCGCGACAGCGTGCCGATGAAGCGCTACGGCAAGGTCGAAGAGATCGCGGCGACGATTTCGTTCCTGGCTTCCGACGGGGCGGCCTACATCACCGGCCAGAACATCCGCGTCGATGGCGGATTGACGCGCTCGGTCTGAGGCGGCGACTGCGCCTCCAAGATTACTTAGCTTCCGAGCTAACAATCATTGACGCCGTATGGCAGCGGCGCTATAGTTAGCTTCATGGCTAACCAATCGTCCCGTCTCGACCATGTTTTCGCAGCGCTCGCCGATCCCACGCGGCGCGCGATCGTGATGCGGCTCTGCGCGGGCGAGGCGTCGGTCGGCGAGCTCGCCGATCCCTTCGACATGGCGCTCCCGAGCTTCATGAAACACATCCACGTGCTGGAGACGAGCGGGCTCGTTCTGTCGGAGAAGACCGGCCGCGTGCGCACCTGCCGTCTCAGCCCGGATGCGCTTCTCGGCGCGGAGGATTGGCTCCAGCAGCAGCGCGCGGTGTGGGAGGCGCGGCTCGACCGGTTCGAGGCCTATGTGATGAAGCTCAAGAAGGAGAGGGCGGGCGCCAGGCGGCCGTCCCGAACAACCAAACGGAAAGGTTCCTGACGATGACGAGTTCTGTCAATCCCGCTCTGTCGCAATGGTCTCTCGACCGCGAGATCGTGATGTCGCGCGTGATCGACGCGCCGCGCGAACTGGTTTTCGAGGCATGGTCCGACCCGAAGCATCTGCCGCAATGGTTCGGGCCGAAGGGATTCAAGATCGAGACCTTCGAGATCGACGTGCGGGTCGGCGGCGTCTGGCGCTTCAACATGATCGGGCCCGACGGCACGGTCTACCCGAACCGCATGCGGTTCCGCCGCATCGAGCGGCCTTCTCTGATGGAGATGGATCACGGCACCGACCAGGACGATGATCCCGGCATGTTCCGCTTCACCGTCACCTTTGCCGAGCAGAGCAACGGCAAGACCGTTCTGATGCTGCGCCAGCTGGCCTCGAGCACCGAGCAGCGCGATGGCATGATCGGCTTCGGCGCCGTCGAATACGGCTACCAGACGATGGACAAGCTGGCGGCGTATGTGGCGGGGATGAAGGGATGAAGACCGCCGTCATTCCGGGACGCTCACCAGGCGGTCCCGGAATGAGGGAGTAGGCAGACGTATCGGGCTGGCTGAACCGCAGGCAGCCGTGCGAATACCAATGCGGCCCCGGCGGAGGGAGGATCCGCCGAGGCCGCTTTCGCGCGCACCATCAGAAGAAGATCGAGCGCGAACTGAACGCGATCGCCGCTGTCCTCAGCGCCGCGTCGTACCGTCCGATCGTGGGGTGGTCTCGTTGCGCATGCCCGGAGGACTGGAGGCGCCTTGTCCGCCACGCTCCACATGCGTGATGCCGCCGCCACCGCCAGCGCTACCTCCTGCGCCGGAACCGCCGCCGTCACCCGAGCCGCCGCCGGCTCCTGCGCCGCCCGCTCCTGCGCCGCCCGCACCACCTGCACCTGCACCTGCACCTGCTCCGCCGCCAGCACCGCCACCGGCACCACCGCCCGCGCCTTGCGCGAACGCTCCGCCGGCCGAAGCGCCGGCCAGTATCGCGGCTGTGAAGATCGTGAGAATTGTCTTACGCATGTCGTTTCTCCTTGGGGTTCTCTCGTTAGGGTTTACGACGGTGCAATCGCGCATGAGGCCAAGCGTTCCTACGCTTGTTGATGGAAAGGCACGGCAACCTCGTCGAACCGCTCGGCGAGAGCATCGAGCGCCACGCGCATCTCTGGTCCCTGCATCGCCGCACCATGGCCGGTCACGACGATCTCGGGAGCAAGCGCGGCAAGTTCGCGCACCGATCTTTTCGCGCTCGCCCAATCCGGCGTGAAATACATGGGGGGCCCATGCATCTCCGGCGTTTGGGTCATTGCCGCGTAGACGGACTCTTGCCGCGTGGTGATGAAGGCATCGCCGGCGATCAGAACGCGGTCGCGCTCACGCCAGAACGAGACGTGACCGGGCGTGTGGCCGGGGGTTGGTATCCATCGCCAGTCCTGCATGAAGGGCACGCTGTGGTCTGACGGAAGGTCATAGAGGTGGGATGCGACGTTGACCGGGCTTGTCGGAAACAGCGGGGATAGCCGGGCGAGCAGGCCGCCACCGACGTTGGGATCGGCCGGCGGGTAAGATCGGGTGCCTTCGAGATAGGGATGTTCGGCATGATGCGCATAGACCGGCACGTCCCATGCGCTCGCCAGCGTCTCGAGCGCACCGACGTGATCGAAATGAGCATGCGTCATGATGATGCAGGCCGGACGGCCGTGTCCGCCGAACCGCGCGCCGGCCGCGGAGCGGATGGCCTGAGCGGAGCCGGGAATGCCGGCATCCACCAGCACCCAATTGCCGTCGCCAGCGCCCTCGAAGCCGACGAAGGTCACGTTGACGATGGCGAGTTGTCGGTAGGCGACGTCGGCGACGATCTGCCGCGTGTTGTCGTTGCGCTCGATATCGGATTCGGGGTGTTCCGCTTCTGCTGCGAAGGAGAGAGGAATTTGTGTCATGCCGCTTCGGCCTGGCCAGTCTGGAGCCTCATCTTTCGATCGTTCCGATCCGCCGGATCTTCTGCTGGAGCAGCAGCACCCCGTAGAGCAGCGCTTCCGCGGTCGGCGGGCAGCCGGGGACGTAGATGTCGACCGGCACCACGCGATCGCAGCCGCGCACGACGGAATAGGAGTAATGATAGTAGCCACCGCCGTTGGCGCAGGATCCCATCGAGATCACGTAGCGCGGCTCGGGCATCTGGTCGTAGATCTTGCGGAAGGCCGGAGCCATCTTGTTGGTCAAGGTGCCTGCCACGATCATCACGTCCGATTGCCGCGGCGAGGCCCGCGGCGCGAAGCCGAAACGCTCGGCGTCATAACGCGGCATCGACATCTGTATCATCTCCACCGCGCAGCAGGCGAGCCCGAACGTCATCCACATCAGCGATCCGGTTCGCGCCCAGGTGATCAATTCCTCCGCGGTGGCGGTGAAGAAGCCCTTGTCCGCGAGGTCGTCGCGGATCTGCATGAAGTACGCGTCGGAGGAGTTGTCTGGCGGTCCTTGTCCGGGACTCGAGGAAGAGAACTTGCCCGCTGCTAAGGTGCCGTCCGTCATCAGATCACGTTGTCGCTGGGGCGAAGCCGCAACTCCCGGTATCGCCATGTGCTGTGAATCGAACCGCCCGGCGGGCGTCACGTTCCTGCCGCCTCGTATCTTTTGCGTCCTGCTATCGCAGGTTAGCGCCGGGTCCTTCGGCCGGAACACTCGTTGAGATACTCAGGTCTCCTGCGGCAATCAGCGCGGCCCTCCTAGGAACAATCGCTCGTGCTTCCCTGTTGCGCGAACGAAGCCAGTCAAAACGGAGGACAGGAAATGGCCAATGCAGCCCGCGATACGTTCGTGGTGGGATTACGCAACGCGCATGCGATGGAAGTGCAGGCGCGAGAGTTGATGGAGCGCCAGTCGGAGCGGCTGGACGACTATCCGGAGGTCAAGGCGAAGGTCAGCGCTCACCTTCAGGAGACCAACGAGCAACTGCGCCGGCTGGAAAAATGCCTGGAAGCCTGCGGTGAGAGCACGTCGACCTTGAAGGATACGGCGCAATCGGTGATGGCCAACATGATGGCCATGGCGCATTCGGCTGCCGGCGACGAGATTCTCAAGAACACTTTCGCGAACAACGCGTTCGAGAATTTCGAGATCGCCGCCTACAAGTCGCTCCTCGCGCTCTGCAGCGCCGCCGGCATGCCGGAGGCCAAGGAACCGCTCGAGACCTCGTTGAAGGAGGAGCAACGCATGGCCGCCTGGATCGACTCCAATGTCGAGAAGGTCACGATGGAGTACCTGACGCATCAGCGCCAGGCCGCGTAGCTTCGCACGCCTCTCGGCTGATATCGAACCACCGGCGCGCCGAAGCGGCCGGTGGTTTTTTCGCGCCTTCGGCTTGGGCGCGTTGACCGACAGGAACGATCATGGCTCTCGGGCTTTTTTCGGTGATGACCCACATCATCTTCAACGACTACCGTAATCCCGCCGCGGAGCAGGCCTACGAGATCGCCTGGGAGTTTCTCGCGCGCACGGGCGCCATCCGCGACGAGTTCGAGGCCTGCGTCTTCCTGGCGCAGCGCATCACCATGATGGTCGAGGAGGGGCAGACGAACCGGATCCGCATGGCAAACCGTGCGATCTCCGAATATCAGGAGCATGTCGACGATAGCGACGACTTGATCCGCCGCGGCGGCCGTCGCGCCGAAGGGCGTTGAGCGCCGGCCAGGCGGCCTTTCGCCGTCTCACTCCCTGACCTCGTCCGTCACGATGTCGCCGAGCTTCTGCCAGCGCTGGCCGTCGAACTGTACCATCTGAAACTGCTTGTTGACCCGATAGTCGGTCGGCGTGGTCGTGACCGAAATTCCGGGGAGCGTCAGGTCGAGCTCGACGTTCTTGAGGTTGGCTGCCTGTCGCATGACGTTGTCGCGGGTGAGATCGTCGCCGCACTGCTTCAGCACCTGCACCAGCAGCTGCGCGGTGATGTAGCCGTAGACGTTCAGGTTCGAGTCTCTGTCGCCCTCCGGGTAGTACTTCGCCATGAAGGCGAGATATCGTTTCATGCCGGCATCGTCCTTCCACTCGGGATCGGCGGCGTCCTTGACGTAACCGACGCTCACGATGCCCTTGGAGTTGTCGAGGCCTGCCGGCTTCAGCACGGCGCTGACCGAGGAGGCGTTGATGTCGATGATGTGCAGCGGCTTCCAGCCGATCTCGGCGACCTTCTTGATCCCCTGTGCCGCCTGCTTCGGCGTGGTAGCGCTGAACAGCACGTCGGCGCCCGCATCCCTCAGGCGCAGGATCTGCGAGTCGATCGTCGGCTCGGTGATCTCGTAGGACGTCTCGGCCACGACCATCTTCGCGGCCTTGTCGCCGAGGCCGGCCTTGAGGCCGGCGAGATAGTCCTTGCCGAGGTCGTCGTTCTGGTAGAGCACGCCGATCTTCGCGTTCGGGTGATTCTTCAGCAGGTACTGCGCGTAGATGCGGCCCTCGACGAGGTAGGACGGGTTGAAGCCCATGGTCCAGGGGAAGTTCTTCGGGTCGGTGAAGCGCGCCGCGCCGGTTGCGGCGAAGAGCTGCGGGATTTTCTTGGTGTTGAGATATTTCTGTACGGCGACGTTCGGTGCCGTGCCGATGATCTGGAACGTCAGCAGCACTTCGTCGCTTTCGACCAGACGGCGGGTCTGCTCCACCGTTTTCGGCGGCGAGTAGGCGTCGTCATACTGGATCAGCTCGACCTTGCGGCCGTTCACGCCGCCCTGATCGTTGATCATCCTCATATAGGCGGCCTGGGTCTTGCCGATCACGGCGTAAGCCGAGGCCGGACCACTGAGCGGCACGGTCTGACCGACCTTGATCGCGGTATCGGATGCGCCGGGATCGTACTTCTTCTGGGCCTGCGCTGCCGCGCTCGAGAGCGCCAGAAGCAGCGCGGAAGCTGCGATGCGTTTGAGAAGAATGCTTTTCATGTTTCCTGTCCCTCCTGCTTGTTATTCGCCCTTGAGCCCGGCTTCGCGGATCAGCTTGGTCCACTTCTGTGTCTCGTTATCGATGAACCGGCCGAACTCGGCCGCGGTGCCGGCGCGCACTTCGAGACCCTGGGCGGTCAGCTTGTCCTTGATCGCGGGTTCAGCGAGCGCGCGCAGAACTTCGGCCTGGAGCTTGTCGACGACCGCGCGCGGCGTCGTGGACGGCACCATGAAGCCGTACCAGCCGGCAGCGGCCACGTTGGGAAAGCCCTGCTCGCGCAGCGTCGGTGCCTGCGGGTAGAGCGCGCTGCGCTCGGCCGAGGCGACACCGAGCACGGTGAATTTGCCGCTCTGGATGTAGGGCAGGGCGGTCGGCAGCGCCGTCAGCGTCGCATCGACACGGCCGGCGAGCAGCTCGGTGTAGGAGGCCGCATCGCCCCGGAACGGGATGTTCAGCCCCTTGACGCCGGCATCGCGGAACAGGAGCTCTCCGGCAAGGTGCGGCTGCGAGCCGGCGCCGGGAGAGGCGAAGGTCAGCCCGTCCGGTTTTGATTTGCCGTAGGCGATCAACTCGGGCAGCGTCTTGAACGGCGCGTCGGCACTGATGATGAGGAACAGCGGCGCGATCACGGCCATCGCGACCGGCTGCAGATCCTTGCGGTCATAGGTCAGCTTGCCGAACAGCGCCTCGGCGGTCGCATAAGGCGCCGCGACGTACAGGATCGTATAGCCGTCGCCCGGCGCATGGGCGACCATATCGTTGGCGATGCGCGTTCCGGCACCCGGCTTGTTCTCGACGATGAACTGCTGGCGCAGGCTGCGGCCGAACTCCTCGGCCAGCAAGCGCAGCGAGATGTCGTTAGAGCCGCCGGGGCCGTAGGGCGAGATCAGCCGCACCATGCGCGACGGCCAGGCGTCCTCGGCATGCGCTGCCAAGCCTGATCCTGCTGCGACGCCGCCTGCGATTGTGCCCAGCAGGGTTCGGCGTGTGACCTTGAATGATGCCACCGTTTTCGTCCTCCCTCTTGTTGTTGGTCTTCTTGTGTTGTTGATCTTCGACGTCAGATCACCTTTCGCTGGGTGAGCTGTTCGATCTCGTGGTCCGAAAGGCCGAGCCAGTTCCGGAAGACCTCGTCATTGTCCTGGCCGACGTCGCCCGCGGCGTGGCGCAATCGCGCGGGGTCGACGGTGAAGCGAGGAACGGCATTGGTCATGGCAACCGTGCCGAAATCCCGGTCGGCAACGCGGGTGATCACCTCGCGCGCCTGCACTTGCGGGTCGCCGGCGATCTGATCGATCGAATAGATCGGGGCGAGCGTTCCCTGCGCGGCGTTGAATCTCGCGAGGACCTCGTCGAGGGGATGCGCGGCACACCAGGCCGCGAAGACGTCGTTGAGCTCGGCGGCGTGCTTGACGCGCTGGCCATTGGTGGCAAATCGCGGATCGTCGAGAAGGTCGGGCCGGCCGATTGCTCGGCAATTCGCGGCAAAGAGGGCGTTGGTCGAACCTGCGAGCGTCACCCAGTGATCGTCGCTGGTGCGAAACACGGCAGCCGGCGCCGAATAGCCGTTGGCGTTGCCGATCCGCTCTCGAACAGTGCCGAGTTGGTCGTGCTCGATAGCGAGGACGTCGAGCAGGCGGAACACGGCTTCTGTCAACGCGAGATCAATCTCCTCGCCCGGCGCATGCGGGTCGCGCGCCCGCTTCCACAGCGCCGCGAGCACGCCGACGGCGCCGAACAGGCCGCCGATCGAATCCCCGATCGGGTAGCCCGGATGGGTCGGCTCGCCGTCGCGCTCGCCCGTGATGTAGGTGAGGCCGCCCATGGCCTCGAAGATGCGGGCGAAGCCGGGGCGCTCGCGATAGGGGCCGTCCTGCCCGAAGGCGGTGGCGCGCAGGATCACGAGGCGCGGCTGGATCGACCACAGCACCTCCTTAGAAAGGCCCCAGCGATCCAGCGTTCCCGGACGAAAATTCTCGATCAGCACGTCGAAGCGCGGAAGCAGCTGCTTGAACAGCGCAAGTCCTTCCGGCGTGCGCAAATCGAGCGTGGCAAACTTCTTGTTGCGGTTGGCGGCCTTCCACCAGAGCGGCTTGCCATTCTTGAACGGCGGAAAGGACCGGACGCCGTCGCCGGGCCCGGGCATCTCGATCTTGAGCACGTCCGCGCCGTAGTCGGCCAGAAGCGTGGCAGCGAACGGCGCGGCGATGATCGTCGCGATGTCGAGAACCTTCAATCCTTCGAGCGGCCCAGCCATGTCATGTTCCGGCGCTTGTGATTTTCTTGGTTTTGCGCGTCGGCGCCGCGAGTTCGACCTGCCCGACGATGGCGCGGATGCTGTCGGCTAGCGCCGCGATGCGCGGACCGATCTCGCCCTCGAGCTGCCCTGGCTGGAGCCGGAAGGCGGGGATGCCGCAGTTGATCGAGAACGACTGCTTCGATTCGCTTGCATGAAACAGCGGCGCGGCGACGGCATGGATGGAAGCCATGTACTCGCCCCAGCATGTGCAGAAACCGCGATTTCTACATTGCGCGATCCCGGCGCGGTATTTGTCGCGCATCACTGACCACAGCTCAGCGTCTTCGGCAGCGATGTTCCGTTCCAGCCGGTCTGCATCGACCGGCGGCAAGGTCGACGCCGCGGCGCGGCCCATGGCGGTCATCACGACGGGAATGGGCATGCCGATGTCGGGCGCGTGCGGTCCGACATCGCCGGAGCGCGCGGTCTCCACATAGATCATCGAGGTAGCGTCGAGCAGGCCGATCGAGACCGTGCCGCGGACGCTGTGCGCCAGCTCCTGCATCATGGGCCGCGCCAGCTGGCGGAATTGCATTCCGGCGAGCAGAGGATGCGCCATCCGCAGCGCCCGCGCGGCGACGCGGTACTTCGCCCGCTCGGCGTCGTAACGGAGGTAGCCAAGCTCGGCCAGCGTATGGGTCAGTCTCGCCACCGTCGGCCGAGGGATGCCCGTCAGCGTCGACAGCTCCATGTTGCCCAGCAGCGTGCTCCCAGCCTTGAACGCCTCCAGCACGACGAGCCCTTTTGCCAGCGTCGTGGCGAAGGCCGCATCGTCGGCGCTCTCCGCCAGCACTGCGGCGGCGGAGGAAAGAGGATGTCGTGGCTTGGATGAGCTAGTCGGGGCCATTCCTAATTATCAGACAGGCGGAGCTCGTATGTCCAATAGATTCGCAATATCCTGTGACTTGTCCCTGAGAGGCAGCTCTTCAAACGACCGAGAACACAGATTTTTGTCGTGATTGCATGCCGTCCTGTGACAAGATTATTACGACGACATGTCAGATCGATTATTTTGCGGAGCGGCTCATGTTGCAGTGGCAGGCGCGGTCAAATCCCCTCGCGTGGTGGTGGGGATCCCTTACGCTTGTGAGCAGCGCCAACATCCTCGTCTGGTTCATGCTCTATCGGGAATTCTATCCGACGGTCGCGGGCAGCCTCGGTGGCGGCTCGGACATCGGGCTGATGTTCCTGCTGTGCGCCGGCTATGTGTTCGGCTGTGCCTTCCGCTCGGTGCTGCCGCGCGCTGACGTGCAGCGCATCTGCCTGTTCGACACCTGGCTATCGAGCGTCGTCGTCGGACGGTCGGTCGCGACCGTCGCCGAGGTCTGCTTCGCGGCGCAATGGGCCATCATCCTGCATCAGCTCGGCATCATGACCGGCGCCGAAACGGTGGTGAACATCGCGTGGGTGATCGTCCCGGTGATCATCATCGCCGAGTGCTTCTCCTGGTACGCGGTGGTGACCACCAACTATCTCTACAACGCGATCGAGAATTCGCTGTGGGCGGTGACCTTCTTCCTCGCCGGCATTGCGCTGTGCCGCCTGATGCCGGAATTCCAGGGCGTGGTGCGCTGGGCGCTGATGTCAGGCGTCGTCGGGATCGCCTGCTTTCTCGCCTTCCTCATCACCGTCGACGTGCCGATGTATCTCAGCCGCTGGCGCGCAGGGCATGAAGAAGGCAACAGGTTCCTCGGGTTTCTGGAAGGCCTGCACGACGTCTCGACGCGCTGGGTCGTGACCCACGACATCGCGCATTGGAGGGGCGAGCTGACCTGGATGTTCCTGTATTTCAGCGCCGCCGTCTGGTCGAGCCTGGCGCTCTGTGCGCTCTACGCCATGGAAGGCTATCTCACGCGTTATCTGGCCTGACGATCGGAACGGCGCTCTGGATTGCTTGACGCGCTTTCTTGACGCGAAGCGGGACACACTTTGAAAAACATTACTTGCCGACCAGGCTGCACTTGCTGCGGTCGAGCGGACGAAAGGCCTGGTCGGGCGGGATCGTCGCGACCAGCTTGACGAAATCCCATGGGCCTTTCGATTCCTCCGGCGTCTTGACCTGAACCAGATAGAGATCGTGCACCATGCGCTGGTCCTCGCGGATGCGGCCGTTGTGCGTGTAGGCATCCGACACCGGGGTCGCCTTCATCTTCGCCATCACGGTCGCGCTGTCGTCGGAATCGGTGTCCTTGATCGCTTGCAGATAATGGCGCACGGCGGAGTAAACGCCGGCCTGGATCTGCGAGGGCATCGCCTTGCGCCGCCCATAGAATGCATCCGAGAACTTGCGGGCGGCGGGCGAGACGTCCTCGAAGAACGAGGTGACGATGAGATCACCGCGCGTCGCCTTCAGCCCGACCGATTCGATGTCGACGTTCTGGAACGACATCGGCACGATCTTCATGCCTTGCGCGGCCAGGCCGAATTCCTCGGCCTGCTTGATCGCGGTGGCATTATCGCCGGCGACGTTGATCGCGAGGATCTTGGCGCCCGACGACTGCGCCTGGAGCAGGAACGAGCTGTAGTCGGGCGTGCCGAGTTGCGCTTTGACGCTGCCGGCGACCTTGCCGCCGAGCGCGGCGATGCGGTCGCGGGCGGTCGCCTCGATCGAATGGCCGAAGGCGTAATCGCCGGTGATGAAGAACCACGGCTCCTTGCTGGTCTGCATGATGCCGGAGACCACCGCAGTCGCCGTGGAGAAGGCGTCCTGGGTCCATTGCACACTGGTCGGCGCGCAGGCTTCGTCGGTGAGCTGGTTTGCGCCAGCTCCGGAGATGAGGAATATCTTGCCGTTGCCGCGCACCAGCTCCTGCACCGCCAGCGCCGCGCCGGAGCTGCCGCCATCGGCGATGGCCTGGACCCCGTCGCTGAACCACTTTCGCGCGAGGGACGCCGCAAGGTCCGGCTTGTTCTGGTGATCGGCCTGCAGGATCTCGATCGGCTTGCCGTTGATCCTGCCGCCGAACTCCTCCGCCGCCATCCGCGCCGCCTCGACCGAGCCCGGGCCCATCGCGGTCGCGAACACGCCGTTCATGTCGGTGAGGACGCCGATGCGGATGGCGTCGCCCTTGATTTCCGCCCGCGCAGCGGAGCCCGCGAGCGTGAGTGCAATCAGCAGGGTGGCGGCGGAGGTGGTGCGGGTCGTGCCCATGGCGTTTCCTGAGATTATCGTTGATTGATCGGTCTTGACGGTCAGGCCGGTTCGGCGACCACCGTGTTGCGCAAGGTGCCGATGCCCGAGATCTCGACCTCGACGGTGTCGCCGGGGCGCATCCACAGCGGCGGCGTGCGCTTGGCGCCGACGCCGCCCGGCGTGCCCGTGACAATGACGTCACCGGGCACGAGCGGGCAGATGGTGGAGATGTAGGCGATCAGTTCAGGAACGGCGGTGATCAGGAGATCCGTGGTGGTGTCCTGCACCACCTTGCCGTTGAGGCGGGTCTGCAAGGTGAGCCTCGACGGATCGGGGATCTCGTCCGCCGTCACCAGCCACGGACCGAAACTGCCGCTCTCCGCAAAGGACTTGCCCGAGAGGAACTGGCTGGTGTGGCGCTGCCAGTCGCGCACGCTTCCTTCATTGTAGCAGGAATAGCCTGCGATATAGCCGAGCGCGCGGCTGGCGGGGATGTGGCGGCCTTCCTTGCCGATGACGAGGGCGAGCTCGCCTTCATAATCGAAATCGTCGCTGACCTTCGGCTTCACGATGGGCTGGAGATGGCCGACCTGGCTGCATGGGAAGCGAACGAACAGAGCCGGCTTCTCGGTCACGGTGCGGCCGGTCTCGGCGACATGGTCGCGGTAGTTCAGACCGACGCAGATGATCTTGCCGGGATCGGGAATGACGGGGGCGAAGGTAATGCTGTCGAGCGGATGGTCGGGCGCGGTGGACGCCACCAGCTCGGTCGCCTCGGCAACGCGACCCGCTTCAAGCAATTGCCGCAGCGTGGTGCAGGGCGCCAGGCGCGCGCCGAGATCGACGACGCCATTGGCCTTGAGGGCTCCGAAGGAGGCGCGTCCGCCGGCGATGAAAGAGAGAAGCTTCATGAGATGTCCTCGAGATTTTCGGTCAGGCCGCGGACGGCACGTTGGTCGGAGGCGTAAGGGCGGCGACGAGCCGGTCGAGCTCGGCATCGTTACGGGCGGTGCCGCGGATATAGCGGTCGGGGCGAACGAGGGCGGCCGTGAGGCCGTGCTCACGGAGCCAGTCGCCGACGCCGTCGGCATCGTCGCTGGTCAGGATTCTGACTCCTGCTTGCGAAAGAACGAGACGCGAGGGAATCGTGGCTGCGCTGTCGACGACGAGTACATGGCTGTAGCCGATCCGGTCGTCGCCGCGGCTGCCGTCTCGCAGCACGAACTGCGGCGCGAGATGTCCGGCGAGAGGCACATCGCCGAGCGCAAGCCCGGGGCCGAGCAGGGGCTTTTTCACCTCCAGCTTGACCGGCGCATTGTCGCGCGCTTGGCCGGCGGCAAGGCCCGCCTCGATCGCCTTGGTGTTGATGACGCCGCCGAGGCGAATGGCGAGCTCGATGAACTCGCGTACATGCGGCTGGCGCTCGCTCTGATAGGTGTCGAGCAGGTGGGGCGGGGCGCCGCCGCGGATCACCGCGGCGAGCTTCCAGGCCAGATTGGCGGCATCGCGAATGCCGGCGCACATGCCCTGGCCGAGAAAGGGTGGCGTCTGGTGTGCGGAATCACCCGCGAGCAGCAGTCGATCGCTCCGCCATTGTTGTGCGATGACGGAATGAAACGTGTAGACCGCGGCGCGCTCGATTTCGGCGTCGTCAGAGGTGATCCAGCGCGACAGCAGCTCCCAGACCGTCGCCGGCTGTGCGACGTCCTGGGAGTCTTCATCGGGAAGCACCGTGATCTCCCAACGCCGCCGCGTGCCGGTGCCGCGCACGTAGGTCGCCGGGCGGCGGGGGTCGCAATGCTGAAGGCTGTAGTCGCCGAGATCGTCGCGGTCGCGCTTGAGCAGAACGTCGATCACCAGCCAGCGCTCGTGGAAGCCGAGATCCTCCATCCCTGAGCCGATGAAGCGGCGTACCAGCGAGCGGGCACCGTCGCAGCCGATCACATAGCCGGCGCGGACTTCGGTGAGTTTTCCGTTCGACAGGTCTTCGTAGCGGACGCGCACGCCATGCTCGTCCTGGTCGAGCGCAAACACGTCGCAGCGGTTGCGCAGGGTGACGTGTGGCCAGCGGGCGAGACCTCCGATCAGTACGTCCTCGAGGTCAGGCTGGTGAAAGCGGTAGCTGAGATTCCAGCCCATCGGCGTCAACGTCTGCGGCCGTGACCAGTCCAGCAGCATGCGGCCGTCGGCATCCAGAAAGAGCATGCCGGGGCTGAGAATGACGTGCGGCAGGATCGCGTCGGCAAGGCCGATGGTCTGGAACACGCGCATGCATTCGTCGTCGAAATGCACCGCGCGCGGGAGATGATAGGTCCGCGCCTCGCGCTCCAGCACCAGAGTCCGTACGCCGCACAGGCCGAGCAGGTTCGCGAGTGTCGCGCCGACCGGGCCGCGGCCGACGATCACGACGTCGAAATGGTCTTGGTCGGATTTATCTTGCATCGTCTCTCTCTTCCCCAGACAGGCCATCGCATCAACGCTTCCGCGCCAAGTGTCCACACAGCGGACGCCCGGGGGCGCGAGCGGGTAGCCCGGCGCCGCACCACCAGTCATGAGACTCAGCTGTCCGCCAGCCGGACACCTCGTCGATATCGCTACGCGCCGGAGCTTCCGTTGCTTAGGGAGGAGTCAAAGGAAATAAGATTCAGGTCGCCGGCAGGCGGTCCAAGGAGGAAACGACGATGCTGCGATCTTTGCTTGGCGCGTGCCTTGCGCTGCAATTGTTTGGGGCGCCACTCCTTGCCGCCGACCTGAATGTCGGGATCATCCTTTCGGCCACGGGGCCTGCGGCTGCGATCGGCATCGCCGAGCGAAACGGGGCGGCCTTTGGTCCGGCCGAGATCATGGGCAGGAAAGTCAATTATCTGTTCCTCGACGAGGCCTCCGACAGCACGGCAGCCGTCGCGGCACTGCGCAAGCTCTATCAGGAAAGCAGGATCGATATTCTGGTCGGCCCCACCACGACGCCCGGCTCCTTCGCGGTGATCGACCCGGCCGTCGAGTACAAGGTGCCTGTGATCACGCTCGCGCCGGTGAATGCGCTGGTCGCACCGGTCGACGCGCGGCGGCGCTGGATCTTCAAGACCACGACCAATGATGATCACGAGGCGGTACCTCTGTTCGCAAACATGAAGAAGACCGGTGTCAAGAAGCTCGCGCTGATCGGATTTGGCGATTCGTATGGCGACGCCTGGAGCAAAGTCAGCGCCGACTTGTCCGCGAAATCCGGAATCGAGATCGTCGCAGACGAGAAATATGCGCGGACGGATACGACTGTCGTCGGACAGATCCTGAAAATCATCGCAGCGGGTCCCGATGCCGTGCTGATCGCCGCTTCGGGTGCGCCGGCAGCGCTGCCGCTGCTGCAACTGCGCGAAAAGGGCTATTCCGGGCAAATCTACGGGACCCTCGGCGCGACCTTCGGCGATTTCCGAAAGCTGACGGGGACGCAAGGCGACGGCATCTTCGTCCCGCTCAGCCCGGCGGTCGGGGCCGCGTCTTTCCCGGACGAATACTCCGCCAAGAAATCAGCGCTTGATTTCATCCAGCGTTACGAGACCAAGTTCGGGCCCGACAGCCGAAATATCTTCGCGGGCTCCGCCTACGACGCGCTTCTCCTGATCGAACGCGCGGCGCCCACGGCACTGAAGACGGCAGAGCCGGGGACCGCCGAATTTCGTGAAGGCCTGCGCAGCGCCATTGAAGGATTGAAGGGCATCGCGGGCTCCCGCGGCATGTACAATTACGGTCCCGACGACCACACCGGCCTGGACCAGAGTGCCTTGATCCTCGGCAAGCTTGAAAAAGGCCAATGGGTGGCAGTGCGCTGATCGGGAGACGGAAGATGATCTCACCGGAAGCGGGCTGCCCGGTCTACGATGTCGATCTCTATGAGGACGACGTCCTCAACGATCCCTATCCGCATTACCGTGCGATGCGCGATCTCGGCGCTGTGGTTTGGCTGCCGCGGAACGGGCTGTTTGCGCTCGCCCGTTTCGATGACGTACGGGCGGCCTTGCGCGCTCCGGGACTGTTCTCGTCGGCGCAGGGCGTGGCCGCCAACGACCACGTCAACGAGATGTCGCGCGGCACGACGCTCGCGAGCGACGCGCCATTGCACGACCGGCTTCGCGCGATCATCGCCGCGCCGCTGCTGCCGCGCGCGCTCGAGGAGATCGGCCCGCAGATCAGGGCCGAAGCGCGGCGGTTGGTCGATGACCTCGTGGATCGCCGTGAATTCGACGCCGTCACCGACCTCGCGCAGCACCTGCCGCTCACCATTGTCTCCAAGCTCGTGGGACTTGAAGACTACGGCCGCGGCAGCATGCTGCGCTGGGCTTCGGCCACCTTCAACGTGCTGGGTACGATGAACCCGCGCGGCTGTGCCGCCTTGTCCGATGTCCATGAAATGCGCAGCTATCTCGGCGGCCCTGCGATCCGTGAGCGGTTGCGGCCCGGCAGCTGGGGCGACCGCATCTTCGCAGCCGCCGATCGCGGGGAGGTCGAAGCAGAGCGTTGCCCGGTGCTGATGCGCGATTATCTCGGGCCGAGCCTCGACACCACGATCTTCGCAACCGCGAACCTGATCATGCTGTTCGGCCGCAATCCCGAGCAGTGGGATCTCGTTCGCGAAGATCCTGCGCTCATACCCGGCGCCATCAACGAGGCGCTGCGGGTGGAGTCGCCGATCCGGGGCTTTACGCGCCATCTCACGGCCGCGGCAAAGATAGGTGATGCAACCATTCCAGCCGGCAGCCGCGTCCTGTTGCTCTATGCCTCGGCCAACCGCGACGAGCGAAAATGGCATGATCCGGAACGCTTCGACGTGCGTCGCCGCGCCAGCGACCACCTCGGCTTCGGCAACGGCGCGCATATGTGCGCCGGGCTGCATCTGGCCCGGCTGGAGATGACAGCGTTGCTCGAAGTGTTGGCGCAGCGGGTTGTGCGATTCGAGATCGGCACGCCCGTATTGGCGCTGAACAACGTGCTGCGGGGCCTTGCCTCGTTGCCGGTCCGGGTGGGCTGAGGCATATCCGGACCCGAACGGCCATGTTGAAGAATGATCCGGAAAGTGCGTAGCAGTTTTCCGAAAGATCATGCTCAGGCAACAATCTAAGGGCGCGATGACGATCCAGCCAAATCTCGTCGCACGTTAGTCGACCACCTGAATGGCCGCAGCCGCCTCGTGCAACGGCGCGACGAAAGCGGCAATTGCCTCGTCCAGGTCGAGCGCCGAGCGGATCCAGATGATGGATATGCAGCCGAATACGGCGCCGTTCCGCACGATGGGCACGGCAATCGAAGCCGTCTTCGGATTGTACTCGCCCTCGCTGCGGATCGCGTAGCCGCGCTCCTGCGTTTCCGCGATCATGCGGTCGAGACGGGCTCGATCCAGGAAGGGCCGGTCGTCGGCCTCGTCGATGCGGCGGAGATGACCGACGATGAGATCGCGTTCGCGCGCGGCGCAGGCGGCGAGATAGGCCCGGCCCGCGGACGTTCGCAGCATCGGCAGGCGCTTGCCGATCATGCCGCGATCGATCGAGAGGGGGCTGCGCGAATGCGTGGTTTCCTGCACCACCATGGCTGCATTCTCGTACGTCGAGAGATCCACCGGCCAGACCAGGCTTTTGCCGAGCTCGGCGAGAAAGGGCGCCGCCGCCTGACAGATCACCACGCCGGGATCGTAGCCGTCTCCGAGGCTCAGCGCTCGTCTGGTCACGCGAAAGCGGTCGTCGCTGGCACTCCGCGCGATGTAGCCGAGTTCCTCCAGCGTTTCGAGCAGGCGGTAGACCGTAGGGCGAGGCAGGTCGAGCGCGCGGGCAACGTCGCCGGCGCGGATGCCGCCGGAGCGGTTGACCTCCTGCAGCACGTCCAGCCCTCGCTTGAAGGCGCGGACACCCTCCGACTGCCGCGGCTGGCCGTTCCGCGTCCGCTCCTTGGACACTTCGTATTTCCTCCCTTGTAGCCGATGGCCCCGCGATTATCGTCCTTGCGACCGCGAAGCGATAGCATGACGGCACCGTAGGATCGTGCGCGGCCGGTATCAAGTTCACCGCGCTGCGGCGGGCACGATGCCCTCGGGAGGATGTCGATGGAAATCACCGCGCTCGGCTATATCGGGATCAATTCATCCCAGCTCGACCAATGGGGCCGGATGGCGACCGGGCTGCTCGGCATGCAGCAGGTCGACCGCGGCGGCAAGATGCGAGCCTATCGTATGGACGACCGCAGGCAGCGCCTGATCGTCGACGGCAGCAGCGATGCCGGCCTTGCGATGATGGGCTGGGAGGTTCCTTCGACCGCCGAATTGGACCAGTTGGCAGGACGGCTGGAAAGCCATGGCATCAAGGTGGTCCGAGGCTCGCGCGCGCTCGCTGACGAGCGGCATGTCGCCGAGCTCATCGCGTTTGCGGACCCCGCCGGCAACCGCTTGGAGGCGTTTTGCAAGCCGGAGCTTGCGAGCGAGCCCTTCAAGCCGGGACGACCGATCTCGGGCTTCCGCACCGGAGCGCTCGGCATGGGGCATGTCGTGCTCAATGTGGAGGATGTCGAGCCTCTGTTGCCGTTCTATCGCGACGTGCTCGGCTTTCACGTCTCCGACTTCGGGCTGAAGCCGTACGGGCTCTATTTCTTTCACGTCAATGGCCGCCACCACTCCTTTGCGATGGTCGGCTCCGGGCGGAAGGCGATGCATCACTTCATGGTCGAGCTCGGCAGTCTCGACGATGTCGGACAGGGCTATGACCTCGCGCAGATGGAGGAGGGGCGCATCGCCTATACGCTGGGCCGGCACACCAACGACCACATGACGTCGTTCTATGTGAATACGCCCTCCGGCTTCTTCATCGAATATGGTTGGGGCGGGCGCGTGATCGATCCCCAGACCTGGCAGCCGCACGAGACCTTCGACGGGCCCTCGCTGTGGGGTCACGAGCGGCTCCATATGCCGGAAGAGCAGCGCAAGCGCCTGCGCGACATGCGGCTCGATGCGGCCGCCCGGGGCGTCCGCGTCGCCGATCCGCGTGTGCCGCCACTCAACTGCGCGTGGCTGGACCAGGTGGTTGCGCGCGAATGATCCGCGGCCAGGCAGCTCAGGCCTCGCCGAGATCGACCTCGGTCAATATCCCCTGGCGCAGCGCCAGCCGGACCAGCTCGATGTCGGAGCCGACGCCGAGCTTGTCCTTGATCAGGGAATGCAGGTTCGCCACCGTCTTCGGGCTGACATGCAGCGTCTCGGCGATCTCCTCCGTCGTGTTCTCGGCGAGCAGCAGCCGCAGCACCTCGAATTCGCGCGGCGTCAGCACGTCGGCGGCCGAGCTCTCGCCGCTGATGCGGCTGAGCGCAAGCTCGTGGTCGATGTCGGGGCTGATGGCGATCTTGCCGGCGAGCACGTCCTTCACCGCCTGCACCAGCGTCTCGGGCGGGCTGGTCTTGGTGACGTAACCTCTCGCACCGGCCCGGATCGCCTGCACGGCAAAGCTTGCATTCTCGTGCATGGTGAAGACGAGGATTCGGGCCGCCTTGTCCCACTGCCTGATCCGCCTGACGGCCTCGATGCCGCCGATGCCGGGCATGCTGAGGTCCATGATGACGAGGTCGGGCGCCTCGGATTTGTACAGCCGGTAGGCTTCCGCGCCGTCGGCCGCCTCGGCGACGACGCGCAAGCCGGGCTGCTTCTGGAGCACGGAGCGATAGCCCTCGCGGACGACGGAATGGTCGTCGACCAGCAGGATGGTGGCGTCGGCCGCGCTCATGCCGCGTGCTCCAGCGCGTGCCGATCGGCGGCCGCGAGCGGAATGAACACGCGCAGCGCGGAGCCGTGGGGGCCGGTCTCGAAACTCAGCCGGCCGCGCAGCGCGGCGACGCGCTCGCGCATGCCGAGCAGGCCCATGCCGGATTTGACGGCGGCATCGTTCGGCCGGCCGTCGTCCTCGACCGCGAGTGCGATCTCGCTTTCGGCCATCGTCAAATGCACGCCGACCTTCGTTGCGTCGGAATGCTTGGTCGCGTTGGTGAGCGCCTCCTGCACGATGCGATAGAGGTTGGCGCTGACGGAGGCGGGCACGCGCTCGAAGGCGCCATCGAACCGGATCTCGAACCGGGTCTGGCCGCGGCTGCGGCCGTTCCACCCAGACACCAGTCCTTCGAGACTCGCGACCAGGCCGAGCTCCTCGACATCGGGCGGCCGCAGCCGGAACAGCGCGCCGCGCAGCGTCTCCATCATGCCGGTCGCGGTCCGGGCAATGCCGTCGCACTCTCCCAGCAATCCGGGACAGTCCTGCGCCGCCGTCTGGCGAGCGGACGCGGCGAGCGCGCGGATGGCGGCGAGCGACTGGCCGAACTCGTCATGCAGCTCGCGCGCGAGATGGCGGCGCTCCTCGTCCTGGAGCGCGATCAGCTTCCGCGTCAGCTCGCTGCGCTCGGCGAGCGCGGTGTCGAGGCTTTCGGCGAGGTGGTTGAAGACGTCGCGGATGGCGGAGAGCTCGGCGAGGTCGAACGGCGGCAGCCGCGCGGTGAGGTCGCCGGCGGCGATCCGCTCCAGGCCGTTTCCGATCATGCGGGTGGAACGCAGTGCGCGCGCCAATGCGGCGTAGACCAGCGCACACAACAGCGGCAATGCGATCGCAAGCGCGATCATCAGGCGGCCGGCCTCGTGCCAGGCCTCGGCGGTCTGGACGGCGGGATCAACCCAGACCACGGCTTCGCCAAGCTTCGCCCCGCGCGCGATCACCGGCCGTGCCGCCTCGCGGCCGGGATCGAACAGGCTGCGATAGAACGCCGCGAAGGCCTGCGGCGGCGGGCTCGCCGGGTTCGGCGCGCCGCTACAGAAGCGTTGCTGCATCTCGCCGCTCGCGCCGCGAAACGCCAGACACAGGCCCGGCGTCATCACATACGCCGCGACCGGGTCGAGGTTCGGAAAGTCGGCGCGCGGGCCTGCCACCCATTGGACCTTGCCCTGCTGCAGCTCCAGCGACTTCGCCACGATGGCGGCGATACCGTCGGTCCGCGCATGTACCGCGCGGTCGGCCGCGATCAGGAAGTAGGCGGAGATCGCGGCGAAGCAGACGGCCGAGATGGCGGCGACGCGCAACGTCAGACGGACCTTGAGATCGAACCTCGGGCGGTTCCACATCGGCGGCACCTGGTGCGAGCGGGTTTGTCGCTTGCGCATTAAACGGCAGAACGCCAGCGGCGGGAAGCGTTCCCGCCTTGCCGCAGTGCAACCGTGAAATTTTCCCGGAATTCGTCGGGATGGACACGGTTGTACGGCCTAAGTTGCCCCATCCAGATTGAGGAGCCGTTCCATCCCACGAGGTCCGTTCATGCGCCGCTGCCGGTTGCCTCTCGCTTTCCTTCTCTTCGTCATCTCTTATTCGTCGGCCGATGCCGAGGCTGCCATTGGCGTTGCCATGGACGATTTCAGCTATACCGATACCTCGGCTGAGCCGGCCGACCAAACCGCGGCCCACGAGCGGCGGCTGGCGGCGTTCATGGCCGCGCTTCGAAGGGACATCGGAGCGGACCCCCGCTATCGGCTGGTTCCGTCCGCCCAGGACGGCGCGGCGTTCAAAGTCATCGGCGGCATCCAGAAGACGAGCACGCTGGTGCAATGGGCCAAGGTCGCCGTGATCGAAATCGGCGCCAAGAAGCTCGTGATGGACAAGCTCTACAGCTTCCGCGGCGACAATGATGAGGCATGGGAGCGCGCGGAGATCTTCGTGTCCCGCGAGATCATGGCTGCGCTCGCGACGCCCGCGCCGGTCGCGCTCGCCGTGTTCGACTTCGAGCTCGAGGATACGACCGCCGCCTCGGCCGGCGCATCGGCGGCGTCAGACAAGTCATACATGGCCGAGGTCACCGGCAGCGTGCGCGAGGCGCTGGGCCAGTCCGGCCGCTACCGCATCGTCGATGTCGGCAGCAAGGCGGGGAAGGGGCGTGCCTTGCGCGACTGCGGCGGTTGCGAGGCGGCGATCGCGAAAGAGCTCGGCGCGGACCAGTCGCTGATCGGCGTGGTACGGCGGGTGAGCCGAACCGAATACACGCTCGGCTTCCAGGTGCGCGATGCCAGGACTGGCGCAGTGCTGATGCGTGGTGACAGCGGCCTGCGCATGGGCGCGGACTATTCCTGGAAGCGCGGCGCCGTGCGGCTGGTCAGCGACCGGCTGATCGAGAGCCGATAGCGCGGTTCAGAACGTCAGCTGCACCTTCAGCGATTGCGAGCGGTCGCTGGCGAGCTCGAAGGCGGCGACCGCATTCTCGAACGGCATCGCGGCCGTGATCAGCGGCTTCACGTCGATCAGGCCTTCGCCCATCAGGCGTACCGCGAGCTCGAATTCGGGATCGAAGCGGAAGGTGCCGCGGAGCTGCAATTCCTTGGCGACGATGGAGTTGATCGGCAGCGTCATCTCGCCGCCGAGGCCGAGCTGCACCAGAGTCGCGCCCGGCCTGAGCACGTCGAGCGCGGTGCGCAGCGCAGCCTGATTGCCCGAGGCTTCGAACAGCGTGTCGAATACGCCCTTGCCGGCGCGCCAGGGATCGAGTGCGGCGGCGTCCGTGGCGACGTTGATGGCGTGGGTAGCGCCGAGCTTTCCGGCGACTGCGAGCGGTGCGTCCGCGACATCGGTCACCACGATCTCGGCGGCACCTCCGAAGCGCGAGACGAGGATCATCAATGCACCGATCGGGCCGCAGCCGGTGATCAGGACGCGCTTGCCGAGGAGGGGTCCGGCCTGCTTGCCGGCATGCAGGCAAACCGCCAGCGGTTCGGCGACCGCGGCCTCCGCGAGCGAGAGTTCGTCGGCGATCGGCACGGCCTGCGTCGCATCGACGGTGATGAATTCGCGAAAGCCGCCCTGCACGTGGGGAAAGCGCATTGCGCTGCCGAGGAAACGCATGTCGAGGCACTGGTTACGCATGCCCTCCCGGCAATGCAGGCACACTCCGCACGGCTTGCTCGGATTGACGGCAACGCGCGTGCCTGGCTTCACGCTGCTGACGCCGTCGCCGACGGACGCGACCACGCCGGCGATCTCGTGTCCCAGCGCCATCGGCTGCTGGATGCGCACGACGCCGAAACCACCGTGGTGGTAGTAGTGCAAATCGGAGCCGCAGATGCCGCCATTGGCGATCTTGACGCGGACTTCGCCCGGACCCGGCGCCGGATCGGGATAGAGGTCGATCCGCAGGTCTTTCGGTGCGTGGATGACGACGGCGCGCATGGGCTGCTCCTGGTTCGCGGTCACATCGCGGCGATCATGCCGCCATCGACATAGATGATCTGGCCGTTGACATAGGTCGAGGCGTCCGACGCCAGGAAGATTGCCGCGCCCACCAGCTCGTCCGGCTTGCCCCAGCGCTTGCTGGGGATGCGGCCCATCAGCCAATTGTTGAAGTCGGCGTTGTTGACCAGCGCCTCGTTCATGTCGGTGAGCATGTAGCCGGGGCCGATCGCATTGGCCTGGATGCCGTGCTGGGCCCATTCCACCGCCATCGAGCGGGTCAGGTTCTTGATACCGCCTTTTGCCGCCGTGTAGGGCGCGATGGTGGGGCGCGCAAGCTCGCTGCCGAGCGAGCCGATATTGATGATCTTGCCGTGCTTGCGCGGGATCATGCGCTTGCCCGCCTCGCGGCCGATCACGAAGGCGCTGGTGAGGTCGGTCTCGATCACCTTGCGCCATTCGTCGGTGGTGAACTCGACCAGCGGCTTGCGGTGCTGGATGCCGGCGTTGTTGACGAGAATGTCGACCTCGATTCCTTCGCGGTCGAAGCGCTCGAAGGCGGCGACGATCGCGGGCTCGTCGGTGACGTCAAAGGCTGCGCCTTCGGCCTGATGACCGAAGGCACGGAACTCGGCGACGGCTTGCTCGACGCGCTTGGGATCGACGCCGTTGACGATGATCTTGGCGCCGGCCTTCGCCATACCTTCGGCGATGGCGCGGCCGAGGCCGCGGGAGGAGCCGGTCACGAGTGCGGTGCGGCCGGAAAGATCGAAAAGGGAAGTGCTCATCTCGAGAAATCCTTAGACGTTGGAACGGCGCACGGCGAGATCGGAGCGGTCAAAAACGGCGGGCAGCAGGTCGACGCCGAGGCCGGGCCCTTCCATCGGATAGACGAAACCATCCTTGATCACCGGCATCGTGGTGACGAGCTCATTGTACCAGCCATTGTAGAAAGCGCGCACCGATTCCTGGATCAGCGTGTTGGGCTGGCTGAACGACATGTGGATGGCGGCGATGAAGCCGATCGGGCCGATGCAGTCGTGCGGCGCAAAGGGCCGGTGATAGGTCTCGGCCATCGCCGCGATCTTGCGGCCCTCGGTGAGGCCGCCGGTCCAGCACAGGTCCGCCATCACCACGTGCATGGCGTCTCTGTCGAGCATGTCCTTGTAGGGGAAGCGTGAGCCCAGCGTCTCGCTGGCGCAGACCCAGACGTCGGTCGAGCGCGCATACTCGGCCAGCGCCTGCGGTGAGTTCATCCGGATCGGGTCTTCGTACCAGGTCGGCTTGTAGGGCTCGAGCGCGCGCGCGATCTGCTTGGCCGTCGGCAGGTTCCACAGCGAGTGGAGCTCGACCATGATCTCCATCTGGTCGCCGACCGCCTTGCGGATCTTCTCGAAAGGCTCGATCGCCTGCTTCATCTGCGCGGCGGTGATGTAGAGACCCTTGTTCTCCTGCGCGGCCGGATCGAATGGCCAGATCTTCATGGCGGAGATGCCGCTTTCAAGGAGGCTTTCGGCGAGCGCATCGGCGCGATGCATGAAGCCGTCGAGATCCTCGTAAGGCCCCTTGGAGGCGCCGAGATTCCAGTTCGCGACCGGGCTGATATTGGTCGAGCGGACATATTGAGTGCCGGCGCAAGTGTTGTAGATGCGCTGCTTGTCGCGGCAGAGGCCGCCGAGCATCTGGTGCACCGGCTGGCCGCAGACCTTGCCGAACAGATCCCACAGTGCGATGTCGATCGCGGAGGCGGCGCGATATTCGACACCGGTTGAGGACTGCGCCATCGGCAGGTTCAGCATGTCGCGATGGATGGCTTCGATGTGCAGGGGATTGCGGCCGAGCAGGCGGGCGGCAAAGGTGTCGTGGATCTGGGCCTCGACCGCGCCCGCGCCGTAGAACGTTTCGCCGAGCCCGATCACACCGGTGTCGGTGTGGACGCGGACCCAGATGACGTTGGAAAATTCCTCGGTACGCAGCGTCTCGATCGACGTGATCTTCACGGCAATTGTCCTCCCCTCACAGACGTCGTGCGTCCGTCGTCTCATTTTGCGCTGCAGCATGTTGCAGTTCGCGTGGGAGTCTTACGCTGGCTTGTAATATATCACAACATGTTTTAAGGCTCGACCAAATAGGAGGGCGCCATCCAGCAACGAGAGCGCGGGCCAACGGGAGGGAACGACATGGCAAAGCGCAAGCGCGCGCTCGAGGTGGTGAGAAACGACGACGACGGCGAGGGCAAGCCCTCGCGGCACAACCGGCTCAATTTCTTCGAGCTGGCCTATCAGAAGATCGAAGAGCTCCTTGTTCACTGCGAGCTCAAGCCCGGACAATTCATGACGATGCTGGAATTGCAGCACATCACCGGCTTCGGGCGCACACCGGTGCATCACGCCGTCAATCGTCTGTCCGCCGATACCCTCATCATCATCCGGCCTCGTCACGGCCTGCACATCGCGCCGATCGATCTCGCGCGAGAGCGCATGCTGCTGGCCCTGCGCCGCGACATGGAGCGCTTCGTCGTCCGGCTCGCGGCCGATCGCGCCAGCCTCTCGCATCGCAATCAGGCGCTGCACATCGAACGTGTCTTGCGTGAACGCCGCGCCAACCTGACCCTCGACGAGTTCAACAGTATCGACCGCCGCATCGACGCGCTGGTGCTGGACGCGGCCGGCGAGCCGTTCCTGGTGCACACGCTGCGGCCACTGCACACGCTGTACCGCCGCATCGGCTACATCCATCACCGCTTCATGCCGGGGCAGGCGGATCTGTCAGGGACGATTGATCGTCACCTCGCCATTCTCAGTGCCATCGCCGGCCGCCACGTCGAGGACGCCGTGAAGGCGAGCGACGCCCTGATCGACTACATGGACCAGATGTTCACCGGCATGGAGGCGGGGATCGATCCGCGGCTGCTCGATTGCAGTATCGAGCCGCTGCTCGACACGTAGAGAGTTTCGAAGAGAGGACCCAAGAAAATGTCAACGATGGCGATGCCACAACCTACCGCGAGCGAGGCAGCGGTCCGCTACCTCATCACGAACTACAGCCCCAAGGGCAACAAGGTCGGCTGGCTGATGATGGCCTCGATCCTGGTCGAGGCCTGGGACCTCTATTCGATCGCCTTCGTGCTGATCTTCATCAAGGAGCAGTACAATCCGGATCCGCTGATGCTCGGCCTTGCCGCGGCAGGCACGCAGGGCGGCGCCATGATCGGCGCGCTGCTCGGTGGCTGGCTGTCCGACAAGATCGGCCGCCGCGTCATGTTCCTGGTGACGATGGTGATGTTCATCGTGCTGGCACTGGCGCAGGCTTTCGTGCCGAATGTTGCGTGGCTGGTCGTGATCCGCTTCCTGCTCGGCATTCCGCTCGGCTCCGACATCTCGACCGGCTACACCTACATCATGGAATCCATGGCCAAGGGCGAACGCGAGGTCATGGGCAACCGCTGGCAGTTCATGTTCGCCGTCGGCGAGGTCCTGACCATCGGCGTCATCGTGATCTTCCTCCTGATCGACATGAACCACGAGATGCTGTGGCGCGTGACGCTCGGTCTCGGCGCGGTGCCGGCGCTGATCATCCTCATCATGCGGCACGACGTGCCGGAGACGGCGGTGTGGCTGGTACAGAAGGGGCGTTACCGCGAGGCCAAGCAGGTCGCGCGCGAGATGTTCAACGACAATCTCGACATGCTGCCGGACCGGGACGTCCAGGTGCCGAAGACCAGCACGCGTGCTTTCCTCGCCGACCTCAAGAAGGATCCGATCCGCTGGCGCGCGACGATCTACGGCTGGATCGCCTGTTTCGCACAGGCGAGCGAGTTCTCGACCTTCGCATTCTACCTGCCGGTGATGTTCGCCATGGTCGGCGTCTCCTCGATCCTCGGCAACAACCTGGTGACGATGGCGCTGTTCTCCTTCGCGGCCCTGTCGGGCTGGGTCGGACCCCTGCTGACGCCGAAGATAGGCCATCGCGGCATCTCGATCGCGGGCTTCTCGATCGTGCTGGTGTCGCTCCTGATCGCGGCTTTCGCGCTCTACACCGACAACAAGATGCTGTTGCCGTTCGCCGCGGCCGGCATGCTCTGGGGCCATTATTGGGATGCCTCGAACTGCATGACGATCCCGACGATGGTCGCCCGTCCGCAATACCGCGGCACCGCCAGCGGCTTCGCCTATATGTTCGTGAAGCTGCCGTCGTTCCTGGCGATCTTCCTGTTCCCGTCGCTGTTCGCCGCGATCGGGCAGGCCAACGCCACGCTGTTCGTCGCGATCTTCCCGGTGATCGGATTGCTTGCCGCGATCTTCATCCTGCCGGAAGTCTACGGCTACGAGAACGACTGACGATGCGCGCTCCCGGTCGCGGCCTTGTGTCCGCGATCGGGCTCTACGGGCTCAGGAAGACGGGATCGATCCCGGTGCCATGGCCGAGCAGGCCGATGGCCTGAAGCTGGGCCGTGTGCAGGTCGATCTCCAGGATGGCGAGCAAGGCCAGCAGCACCACGACGGAAAGGACGAGAACGGGATGGGACGTCTCCGTACGGCCTTTGCCGGGCGCAAAGAAGCTCTGAATTCCGCGACGCAGCGAGAAGCCCTGCGGCAGCGACTTTGATCGAATCTGCATGATCAACCTTCCTTGCCGCGGCCTGTCCGAAGCACGCGGCCAGTGAACTCTATCCGCCGCCGCACCGCCGGCATTGATGCACCGCAAACGGCTGCACTTGTGCGGACGACGCGCTTGTGCCGCTACCTGATCGCAGCCGCCAGTGCACCGATCAAGGCAGGCGGCGTCACCAGCAGACCGAGCTTGAGGAACGGCCAGGCGCCGACCTCGATCTTCTCGCGCCGAAGCGCGACCAGCCAGAGGATGGTGGCGAGCGAACCGGTTACCGACAGATTGGGGCCGAGATCGACGCCGATCAGGATGGCGCTGACGACCGGAGCGGGCAGATGATCGCTGGCGGCGACCGAGCCGGCGACGAGGCCGACAGGCAGATTGTTGGCGATGTTGTCGGCGAGCGCGGTGGCGATACCGACGCTCCAGGCGGCCTTCGTCACGGATTGTCCGATTGCCTCCTGCAGCAGCGCGCTGAGCTGCGCGATCACGCCGGTCTTCACCAGCGCTTCCACCATGACGAAGAGGCCGCCGACCAGCGGCAGTACGCTCCAGGACACACCCCGCAGCACGGGCAAAGGCGATTGCCGGCCGATCAGCAAGACGAGAGCAGCCGTCACCACGCCGCAGACGAAGGTCGGCAGGCCCAGTTGCTTGTCCAATGCGGACGCCGAGACCAGCACGACGCCGACCGCCACGATGCCTATTGCCGTGAGCTTGCCGCCGCGTCCAAGCTTCGGGTGCGGCACGCTCCGCGCGATCGTCTCTTCCTTCAGTGCGCGGTGCTGGGTCAGGCGCAGCACCATGTAAGTGAGCAGGATCGAGGCCGCCGAGGGCAGGGCGAACAGGCGAAGCCATTCGGCGAGCTCGGGCATGCGTGCGCCGAACACGACGAGATTGGCGGGATTGGAGATCGGCAGGACGAAGCTCGCGGCGTTGGCAATGAAGGCGCAGACGAACAGATAGGGCAGCGGCTTTGCGCCGGCCGCGCGCGTCGCGGCATAGACGGCCGGCGTCAACACGATGGCGGTGGCATCGTTGGAGAGCAGCACGGTCACGAGCGTGCCGACGACGTAGATCAGCAGGAACAGCCGCTGCGGCGAGCCACGTGCATATTCCACCGCGAGCGCGGCCAGATAGTCGAACAGGCCCTCGAGGCGCGCCAGCTCTGCGATCAGCATCATGCCGATCAGGAAAAGATAGACGTCGACGCCTTTCTCGATGCCCGTCAGCGCGTCCGGCCACGGCAGCAAGCCAAACAGCACCAGCGCGCCGGCGCCGATCAAGGCCCAGATCGCCTCGGGCAGGCGAAACGGACGGATGATGACGCCTGCGGTTGCGACGACGATGATGCTCCAGGCCCAGATGGCGTCAGACGGCAAGGTCAATCCTCGAATGCAAGGGGATCATTCGGCAGCGATAGCCGAAGCCGACGCCGCTGTCTTCCCCTGCGGGCGCTGATCGCCATCGTCGCTTTGCCGCGTCTCTGGCAGAGCAAGGAGGCAGATGACCGCGCCGATCGCCGCCACGGCGCCGAGCGAGATGAACGCAGCATTGTAACCGGCGCCGACGACGACGAGGCCCGCCAGCGTCGTCGACAGCGCTGCGCCAATGCTCTGGGCGGTGATGACGGCGCCCTGCGCGACGTTGAAGCGGCCGGTGTTGCGCATGAGGTCGGCGACGATGACGGGAAAGATTGCCCCGAAAATGCCGGCACCGACACCGTCCAGAAGCTGCACGCCGACCAGCCAGAACGGATTGTCGCCGAGCGTATAGAGCGCACCGCGGATCGGCAGGATCAGCAATGCCGCGAGGAAGAAGCGCTTGTGGCCCCAGCTGTCGGCCCGCGCGCCGACCAGCATCGCGAACGGCACCATGACCACTTGCGCCGCAACGATGCAGGCCGACATCAGGCTGGTACCCATGTTCTTGTCCTGGAGCGCAAGCTTCTGCCCGACCAACGGCAGCATCGCTGCGTTGGACAGGTGAAACAAGACGACACAGATCGCGAAGACCAGAAGTGGGCGACAGGTCAGGAGTACGCCGAGGCCGGATGGGTGTTCGGGTGCGCTATCGATGCGAGACCGGTGCAGTCCGCGCGCGAGACCGTGGTCGATGGCCCGTTCAGGGATCGTCAGGACGCTGACGAGGCTCGCGATTGCCATGGCCCCGAGAAGGTAGAACACGACGGTCGGTCCGAACCAAAACGCGGAGAGGCCGGCGATGCCCGCTGCGACCGCGTTGCCGGCGTGGTTGAAGGTTTCGTTGCGGCCGATGCGTCGGGTAAACGCGGCATGCCCGAAGATGCCGAGCGAAACGGCGGCGATTGCTGGCGGGAAGACCGCGGCAGCGGCTTGCGCGATGCCCTGCGAGACTACGACCGGCAGGAAGTCTGGAAACAACGGCAGTGAGAGCGAGGCCACCGTCACCAGAATCGCAGCGGTTGCCATGACCAGCCGTTTCGCCCGCGTGGCGTCGACCAGCGCACCGGCCGGCGTCTGCGCCACGATGCCGGCGATCGTCGCAATCGACATCACGAGGCCGATGCGAGCCTCGTTCCAGTGCTGCTCGGTGAGCAGATAGACCGCCAGATAGGGGCCGAGCCCATCGCGGACGTCGGCGAGGAAGAAATTGGCCGCGTCCAGCGCACGGCCGGCGCGCCTCGCCTGATCAGGGTCTTGGCTCGACATGCATCCTCGATCGAGGCTGGGAAGCGCCCCCGGCGAAAACCGATCTCACGGCAGCTTTGCTCCGTCAGGTGGCGTACTCACCGCGCCACCGACAGCTTCTCCGTGATCGCCTTGCGCAGGATGCGCGACAGCGATTCCACCGAATACGGCTTCTGGATCAGCTCGAAGCCGCGATGGGCGCTTTCGGCGAGCACGTTGCTGTAGCCGCTGGTGAGCACCACGGGCAGGCCCGGATAGCGCTCGCGGATGATGCCGGCGAGCTCGACGCCGTTCATGCCGGGCATGATCACGTCGGAGAAGACGAGGTCGACGGCAAATTCGTTCTCACCGAGGATCGCGAGCGCCGCGTTGGCGTTGGCGACGCGGCGGACGACGTAGCCGAGGTCTTCCAGAAGCTCGGTCGAGAACCGGCCGACATCGTCGTTGTCCTCGACCACCAGCACGCGATAGCCGCGCCCGGTGGTCGCGGCCTCGCTGGTGAGCGCCGCGGCTTCCTTCTCCGTGGCCGGGCTTTGCGCCTGCGGCAGATAGATGGTGAAGGTCGCGCCTTTGCCTGGCGCGCTCGTCACTGCGATGTCGCCTTCGGACTGCTTTGCGAAGCCGAAGGCCTGGCTGAGACCGAGGCCGGTGCCCTTGCCGACCTCCTTGGTGGTGAAGAACGGCTCGAAGATCGAGTCGAGATGTTCCGGAGCGATGCCGCTGCCAGTGTCGGAAACGGAGATCGCGACATAGTCGCCGCCGCGCGCCGATTGCGCGCGCAGGCTCGGAATCCCGGAGACCTTGCGGACGGCGATGGTGAGGCGGCCTTCGTCCTCCATGGCGTCGCGGGCGTTGATGGCGAGGTTGATCAGGGCGGTCTCGAACTGGGCGATGTCGGCCACGGTGAAGCAATCGGCTTCCTGAACGTCCACGGCGATTTCGATGCGGCCGCCGACGAGCGGCCGGACCAGCTGCGCCACGCCTTCGACCTGGCTGCCGACATTGAATATCTGTGGCTTCAGCGGCTGCCGCCGCGCGAACGCTAGAAGCTGCGCCGTCAGCTTGGAAGCGCGCTCGACCGTGTCGGAGATGGCGTCGACATAGCGGCGGCGGCGCTCCTCGGGCAGCTCGCGGCGGCGCAGGAAATCGGTCGCCGACCGGATGATGGTGAGGAGATTGTTGAAGTCGTGCGCGACGCCGCCGGTGAGCTGGCCGATCGCCTCCATCTTCTGCGACTGCCGCAGCGCTTCTTCGCCGCGACGGCGCTCGGTGACGTCGACGGCCTCGGGCACGGCGCCCGTGATGTTGCCGTGGCGGTCGAGCACGGGGCGCATGCCGAAGTCGAAATCGCGCTCGCCGACGGGGAGGCGCAGCCGCATCTCCAGCCGGACCGCTTTACCCTCGAGCACGGTGTGGAAAGCATCGCGCACCAGCGCACTCATGCCCTCCGTTGCGCTGAACCAGGGCGTGTCCCAAAACGGCTTTCCAATGACATCCGACGAGTCGGCCTTGATGTCGTCCAGTGCGGTCTTGTTGGCGTAGAGCAGCTCGCCCCTGAGATTGACCAGGCCCTGATACTGATTGCTGGTTTCCAGGATCGCGCGCAGCCGCGCCTCGTTCGCCTCCAGCTCGGCGGTGCGTTCGGCAATGCGCTCTTCCAGCGTCTCGTTGAGCCCGCGCAGCTCGATCTCGGCCTGCTTGGCCACGGTAATGTCGTGGGCGACGCCGATGAAGCCGATATGCTTTCCGGTCGGATCCCAGCGCGGCTGCGATTCCGATCGAAGCCACCGCCATTCGCCGATCGCGTTCCTGTAGCGCGCTTCCAGCACGAATGGCTTGAGGGACGCTTCACCATCGACGGATTGCTGGAGCACGCGCGGCAGGTCGTCGGGATGCAACACCTTGCGCCAGTCGAAATCGATCGCCTGCTCGTAGGGCAGGCCGACGAAGTCGACATAGGCGCGGTTGGCGAAGGACCGCTTGCGGTCGAGCTTGGTCACCCAGATCGGCACCGGTGCGCTGTCGGCGATCAGCCGGAAGCGCTCTTCGCTTTCGCGCAGTGTTTCGCGAGCCAGAGCCTGGTCGGTGATGTCGATATGGGCGCCGACGAGGCGAATGGCCCGGCCGTCCTTGTCGCGCTCGATCTTGGCGACCACGCGGATCCAGCGGGTCTCGCCGTCGCTGGGGCGGATGATGCGGTATTCGGCGGTGTAGTCTTCGTTCGTTCCGGCGAGAGCATCGAAGAAACGCCTGACAGTCGCGTCGCGATCGTCGGGATGGATGCGATTGACCCACTCTTCGTGCGATTCCTCGGCAGCTTCCGGCGGCAGGCCGTGGATCATCAGATATTCCGGCGAGCGACGGTTCTTGAAGCCTTCGCGGAAATCGACCTCGACGCCGCCGACCTTGCCGATGCGCTGAATGCGCGCGAGCTCGGCCTCGCGCTCCTGCAACGCGCGATAGGCGTTGTCGCGCTCGCGCGCGACGTCTTCGAGGTGCTGGCGCAGCCTTTCGGCGGCGACGGTCTCGGGCAAGGGTTCGTTCAAGACATCGGCCGTTGTCATGCAGGTGCGCACGTGCCGGACCGATATTCACACAGACGGAGCGTGATGGCCATTGTTTAAAGGGTAAAGTATCGGGAAATAGGGCGCGTGCTTGAACGCGGAGACGACGCGGTGGCAACGTTCGGCCGGGCAATTTGTTCCGGACACTGGAACGATCGGCCGATCGAGGAGTCTTCGCGAGACGCGCACTCTTTCATAAAGCTCCCTTTCCGAAGAGGCTAAATCTTGAAGCTCTTTGTCTGTCAGGCCTGCGGTAATATCCTGTACTTCGAGAACCGCGCCTGCGAACGCTGCGGACATCGGGTCGCCTTCATGCCGGAAAAGGAGACAATGTCGGCGATCGAGCCAGCCGGAGAGGACTGGCGGACGCTGGCCGACAATGGCGAAGGCCGGATGCTGTGCCGAAATGCCGAGTACGACGCCTGCAATTGGCTGACGGACGCGGGCGATACCACCGGCTATTGCCGCGCCTGCCGCCACAATGGGACGGTGCCGAACCTCTCTGATCCGGTACAGCTCGCCGGATGGCGCGAGCTGGAGGTGGCCAAGCACCGTCTATTTTATTCCCTGATCCGCTGGAAGCTGCCGCTCCAGACCCGGCAGGATAATCCCGGACATGGCCTGATCTTCAATTTCCTCGCCGACGACCCGCACAGCGGACAGAAGGTGATGACCGGCCACGACAACGGTCTGATCACGATCGCGCTGACCGAGGCCGACGATATCGAGCGCGAGCGGCGCAGGCTGGAGCTGGGCGAGCCCTACAGGACGCTGCTCGGACACTTCCGCCACGAGGTCGGGCACTATTTTTGGGATGCGCTGGTGCGCGACGGCGGCAAGCTCGACCAGTGTCGCGCCATTTTCGGCGACGACGCGGCCGACTACGGTCAGGCCTTGCAGCGGCACTATGCCGAAGGCCCGCCGGCCGACTGGCAGCAAAGCTACGTCTCGGCATACGCCACCACGCATCCCTGGGAAGACTTCGCCGAGACCTGGGCGCACTACCTCCACATCGTCGACACCCTGGAAATGGCCGCCGAGTTCGGCATGGAGGTGCGCCCGAAAGTCGACCGCGACGGGGAGTTGACCGCGCGCATCCGCTTCAACCCTTACGAGGCAAGGGATGTCGAGGCGCTGGTCAATGCATGGCTGCCCTTCACCTTCGCCATGAACAGCGTCAACCGCGCCATGGGCGTGCGCGACCTCTATCCATTCATCCTGTCGCCCGTGGTGATCGCCAAGCTGGGGTTCATTCACGACCTGATCCGGGATGTGGCCAAGGCCGGGCAGCCTCAAGCAGCCGCACGGCGTCCCTAGGGCTCATCGGGTCCATTTCGGTCTTGCGCTGGTACGCCAGGAGCCCCGGATTTAGACCGTTGCCTCCGGCCAATTTTGATGTACCACGGGGGCCACACGGCCCGTCCCACAGGTCGCAACGGCCAGGGGAAGGGTCCCGCCCAAGGTCGAGACTCAAGAAAAGCATGTTCAAACGCATTCTGATCGCCAATCGCGGCGAAATCGCCTGCCGGGTCATCAAGACCGCCCGCAAGATGGGAATTCAGACGGTTGCGGTCTATTCCGAGGCCGACCGCGATGCCCTCCATGTCGAGATGGCCGACGAGGCCGTGCTGATCGGCCCGCCGGCAGCGGCCGAGAGCTATCTGGTGATCGAAAAGATCGTCGAAGCCTGCCGCAAGACCGGCGCACAGGCGGTGCATCCCGGTTACGGCTTCCTGTCCGAACGCGAGGCGTTCCCGCGCGCGCTGGAAGCCGCCGGCATCGTCTTCATCGGCCCGAACCCGGGCGCGATCGCGGCGATGGGCGACAAGATCGAATCGAAGAAGGCGGCCG
>NZ_JBTSWB010000012.1:0-111563 GCF_054602315.1 Bradyrhizobium cedriense
CAATCGGATTTCATCAGGGCCAGCGGTCGTAAACCCGCACCAACAGGCCGGACATATGACTGAAGCCGACCAAGTCGTTCGATATTTCAAAAAGTGCTTGCCAATAGGGGCCGTCCACATATGACGGTGGAGGCAGATGCGCGCCTCTCTCCTCCGTCATTGCGAGGAGCCCTTGCGACGAAGCAATCCAGACTGTCTCTCTGGAAAGACTTTGGATCGCTTCGCTCGCGACAATCCCCTCAGTGCTTGCCTGGCCCCATATAGCCGAACAGGAACCCCGCTACCTTCCGCATCTGGATCTCCTCGCTGCCTTCGGTGATGCGGTATCTCCGGTGGTGGCGGTAGATGTGCTCGAACGGCTTGTGGCGTGAATAGCCCATGCCGCCGTGCACCTGCATGGCACGGTCGGCGGACTCGCAGCAGAGGCGGTTTGCCCAGTAGTTGCACATCGAGACGCGGTCGGAGAGCGTGCGTTCGACCTGCTCCTCGGTGAGTTGGTCCATCTCCCAGGCGGTCTTGCGGATCAACAGGCGCAACATTTCGGCTTGCGTCGCTAGCTCGACCAGCGGGAACTGGATCGCCTGGTTCTCGGCGAGCGCCCTGCCGAATGGCTTTCGCTCGCGCGCGTATTTGACACTTTCGTTGATGCAGTAGACGGCAGCGCCCAGCGAGCTTGCGGCCTGACGAATGCGATTCTGATGGACGAAGCACTGCGCCAGCGAGAGGCCGCGACCGACTTCGCCGAACAGCGCATCCTCCGGTACGAAAACGTCGGTGAAGCTGACGCGCGGATGGTCGGTCGGCATGTTGAAGGTCCACATGTATTCTTCAACCTTGACGCCAGGGCTCTTCGCGGGAACCAGGAAGCAAGTGATGCCGCGGGCATCGCCGTCATTGCCGCCGGTGCGCGCGAACAGCGCGCAATGCGTGGCGACGTGCATGCCCGTCGTCCACATCTTCTCGCCGTTGATGATCCAGCCCTTGACGTTGTCGCGGGTCGCCGGCACCGCGCGCGTCTCCATGTGGGTCGCATCCGAGCCGTGATGCGGCTCGGTCAGGCCAAAGGTGATGCGATACTTGCCCCTGATCGAACCGTCGATCATCGCCTTCTGGTCGTCGCGGCCGTAGCGGTCGAGCATCGTGACCACGGGGAAATTGCCGACGATCGAGTGCTCGTTCTGGAGGTCATTGTGCAGTCCAAGCCCCTTGGCGGCGAAGTGCTCGCGGATCACTGCCATCCAGAGGTTGGAGCCGTCCCTGCCGCCATATTGCTTCGGCACCGGAAAGCGCAGATGTCCGGCGGCGTCGGCGAGATCCTTGGCCTTGCGCAGCAGCGCTTCCCATTCGTGACGCGGCAGGCCGCCATTCTCGAAATCGGTACGCGCCCATTCGCGACGGTGGTCGAAGAAGCGGATGTTGTCGTCGGCCTCTTCCAGCGGCTTGATCTCGCGTTCGATGAAACGATCGAGCTCTCCGAGATAGGCGACGAGGTCGGCTGGCAATGAGAAATCCAAAGGTTCTCTCCCGGATTGATTTTGTCGTTTTGCGTTAAGGCGCTAGTCGCGTCTTTGCTTCGCGTGATTAAGGTGAGAAGAGCGCGCGCAAGTCAAGCAAGCCGAGGCGTGTGGCGCGCGCAAGGCGCATTGCGCAATTCGATGGTGCCCTGCCGCCATCGCGCGGTAGTATGTCTCCAATATTCCTTCACGAGAAAATGCGGGAGCGCGCGATGGAGCTGAAGTTTTCCAAGGTGGAACGCAAGGGACCGATCACGATCGTCACGCTGTCGCGGCCCGAGGTCTACAACGCGCTGCATACCGATGCGCATTTCGAACTTCAGAAGGTGTTCGACGATTTCTCTGGGGACGCCGAGCAGTGGATCGCGATCGTCACCGGCGCCGGCGACAAGGCGTTCTGCGCCGGCAACGACCTGAAGTGGCAGGCGGCGGGCGGCAAGCGCGGCTGGGACAAGGGCGGCTTTGCCGGCCTCACCTCACGGTTCGACTGCGACAAGCCGATCATCGCTGCGGTGAACGGCGTGGCGATGGGCGGCGGCTTCGAGATCGCGCTCGCCTGCGACCTGATCATCGCATCGGAGAACGCAACCTTCGCACTGCCCGAGCCGCGCGTCGGCCTCGCCGCGCTCGCCGGCGGCCTGCACCGCCTGCCGCGCCAGATCGGGCTGAAGCGCGCCATGGGCATGATCCTCACCGCGCGCCATGTCAGCGCCAAGGAAGGCCAGGAGCTCGGCTTCGTCAACGAGGTGGTGCCGCAGGGCGAAGCCCTGACGGCCGCGCTGCGCTGGGCGGAGATGATCGCCAAGAATTCGCCGATGTCGATCCGGGCCTCGAAACAGGCGATCCAGAAGGGACTTGGCGTGTCGCTGGAGCAGGCCATCGAGGAGCAGCGGGAATATCCGGCGGTGAAGGCGATGGTCGCCTCGCAGGACTACATCGAAGGCCCGAAGGCGTTTTCGGAGAAGCGGCCGCCGAAATGGGTGGGGAAATAACGCATCTCTCCACCACCGTCATTCCGGGGCGCGCCCTCTTGGGCGCGAGCCCGGAATCCATTAATCAACGCGATCTGCCGCTCGATGGATTCCGGGCTCGTCGCTCCGCGACGCCCCGGAATGACAGCAGAGAATCTTGCTACACCTGTCCGCCTCGCGACAACTCCCGCTTGTAGGACGCGTAGTTCGGCTGATCGACGGCGAGCTTGTCCATCGTGGTCGCCCAGAGGTGTTCGGCTAGCCCCGGCGTTGCCAGATCAAGCTCGCCTTTCCCGATGCGCTCGGCGAGCGCGCGATTGAGCTCCGTCACCGAGCCGTCCATGCCGAGCAGCGCGCGCAGGCGCTCCACCTCCGCAGCATCGCTCCGTTCCTCCCGCGTCAGTTGCCGCGTCACGAGGTCGAGGATGTTGACCGCGACGCGCAGCTTGAAGGCCTGGTGACCGGAGATCAGCGGCGTGATGTCGTTGCGGAGGAAGTCGGCGACCGCGTTCGTCAGCTCGATCGGTGTCGGTTCGTCCTGCATGGCTCAACTCCCGCGCGGCGCGAGCAGCCGCAACAGATCGATTTCGGTCTCGGAGGCGCGGCGGCCGATCATGGCGCGCTCCATGGAATGGTCCGGCCCCTCGCGGAAGCGCTGCATCATGCCGCCGCACATGATGCCCCAGCGCAGCGTGCCCATCACTTCCCAGAATTTCACGCGCGCCGGATCAACCTTGCGACCCGCCGCCTCGTAGCCCGCGAACAGGTCCTCACGAGAACCAAAGCCGCCGACGGGCTTGTCGATCTCGCCGAAACGCCACGAATTGACGCAGACCCAGCCGAGATCCTCCATGGGATCGCCGAGATGAGCGAGCTCCCAGTCGAGCACGGCGCGGACGCCGTCGGCACCGATGATGAGATTGCCGTTACGGAAATCGCCATGCACCAGCGTCGTCTCGGCCGCGGGACCCGGATCGTGGTCGCGCAGCCAGCGCAGCGCCAGCTCGAACACGGGCTTGGGCCAGTTCAGGCTGCGATAGTCGCGCTCGAACTCGCCGATCTCCTTGGCCGCCGTCATATGTCGCAGTTCGGGCAGGCTGTTCTGCGGCAACCTGTGCAGCCCCGCGAGAATGCCGCCGATCTGCCGTGCCAGAATCGGCCGTGCCGTGGCGTATTCGTCATCGCGCAGGATCTTGCGTGCGATGGTCTCGCCCTCGACCCGCTGCATGATGAAGCCGGTGCCGAGATCGTCCTCCGGCACGAGCACATGCATCACGCGCGGCGACGGTACGCCCGCCTCATAGGCGAGCTGCATCAGCTGCGCTTCCGCGGCAAGACCCGCCGCGCGCGTCGGCGCCGCGCCATAGCCCTTCGGCGAGCGGCGCAGGATCGCGCCGATCGACCCATCGGGATGCATAATGTCGAAGCGCCAGGTTTCCTGGCTGGCGCCGCCGGACAGCTTTGCCGCTCCGGTGACGCCGGTCGCGTCCGGGCACCAGCGCTTGACGCTGCGCGAAAGCTCCGCCTCGATCATTTGCCTTTGAACTGCGCGGGACGCTTTTCCAGGAAGGCGCCGACGCCCTCGCGAAAATCCTGGGTGTCGCCGGCACGGAGTTGGCACTGGAACTCGAGATTGAGCTGATCCTCGAAGGAATTTTCCGGACTGTCCCAATAGAGCTTGCGGATCAGGGACAGTGCGACCGTCGGGCCGCTGGCGAGTTCGCGCGCGAGCTTCATCGCCTCCTCCATCAGCACGCCGTCGTCGTAGACGCGGTTGACGAGCCCCCATTCCAGCGCCTTCTCCGCCGGCAGCCGCTCCCCCATCAGCGACAATTCGATCGAGCGCGCCCGGCCGATGAGGCGCGGCAACAACCAGGTCGAGCCGCAATCCGGCACGAGCCCGATGCGGCGGAATGCCTGCAGGAAATAGGACGAGCGCGCGCACAGGATCATGTCGCCGAGCAGCGCGAAGCTCATGCCGGCGCCGGCGGCGGGACCGTTGACCGCGGTGACGATCGGACAGTGCAGATTGCGGATGCGGCGCAGGAACGGGTGGAAGCCGGTTTCCAGCGTCAGGCCTGCCTTGGTCTTCTTCGACTGGTCGTTGCGGCCCTGGAGATTTGCACCGGTGCAGAACGCACGGCCCGCGCCGGTCAGAACCACGCAGCGCACCTCGTCCTTCTTCTCCTCGATCGCATCGAGCGCCTCGGCGAGACCGCCCAACATGTCCACCGAGACCGCGTTCATCACCTCCTGATGGTCGAGCCTGAGGATCGCGACCGCGCCATCGAAATCGAGCGTGACGTGTTTGAACTGCATGGTTTCCTCGTCGGTTGCGGCCTGCGACAGTTTCGCAGACCGGAATTACTTTTTGCCGGGGGCATATTTGATTTTTGTCGCGACCTTGTCCATGGTGATCGGAGCATAGCAAGCAATCTTGTGCGCAGCGGCTGATGCGCCTGACGCCAGGAAGTCTTGCCAGATACGGGAAACGCGCCATGAACCTTTTCGACCTCACCGGCCGCGTGGCCGTGATCACCGGCGGCAATGGCGGCATCGGGCTCGGCATCGCGCAGGCGCTCGCGGTCCAGGGCTGCAACGTCTCGATCTGGGGCCGCAATGCCGACAAGAACAAGGCCGCCGCCGCGAGCATGGCGGGCCTCTCCGGCAAGGTCGACACCCGCGTCTGCGACGTCACCGATCCGGCCTCGGTCAATGCCGCGATGAAGGCGACGCTCGACAGCTTCGGTCGGGTCGACGGCTGCTTCGCCAATGCCGGCATCGGCGGCGGCGGCCGGCGCTCCTTCATCGAGCGCACCGAGGAGGAATGGCGCACGATGTTCGCGACCAATTTGGACGGCGTGTTCCACGCCTTCCAGGCCGCCGCGAAGCACATGACGGATCGCGCCAATGCCGGCGATCCGTTCGGCCGCCTCGTCGCGACCTCGAGCCTGGCCTCGATCTTCGGCACGGCGCGCAACGAACATTACGCCGCAACCAAGGCCGCCATCAACGCGCTGGTCCGCGCGCTCGGTGTCGAGCTGGCGCGTCACGGCGTCACCGCCAACGCAATCCTGCCAGGCTGGATCAAGAGTGACATGACCGCGGGGCTGATGGCCAACGACAAGTTCGTCGCCAACGTCATGCCGCGCATTCCGATGCGGCGCTTCGGCGAAGCATCCGATTTCGGCGGCATCGCGGTATATCTGATGAGCAGGGCGTCGTCGTATCACACCGCCGATACGTTCGTGATCGACGGCGGCTATACAGCGTTCTGATCTTCCGAGTCCCCCGGATGGAGCGAGGCGCGACCCGGGACGGCCAAAGCAAAACAGACCCGGATTTCGCTACGCTCCATCCGGGCCACAAACTCTGAGGGAATGGGCAAATGTTCTCACACGTCATGATCGGCACCAACGACCTCGATAAGGCCAAGGCGTTCTACGACAAGCTGCTCGACACGATCGATGTGCGGCCAGCCAAGGTCGACGGTCACCGGATCTTCTACATCACCAAGACCGGCGTGTTCTCGGTGTCGAAGCCGATCAACGGCGAGCCGGCGACCTGCGCGAACGGGGGCACGATTGGCTTTGCCTGCAGCTCGCCGGAGCAGGTCGACAAATGGCACGAAGCCGGACTAGCTGCCGGTGGCAAGTCGATCGAGGACCCGCCCGGCGTTCGCCAGGGCCCGGGCGGCAAGCTCTATCTGGCCTACCTGCGCGACCTCGACGGCAACAAGATCTGCGCGATGCACCGGATGCCGAGCTAGCCAAGCCATCGCTGTCATGCCCCGGCCTGACCGGGGCATGACAGTTGGGATTGCAGCGCGGACGCGCCGAACCCCCTACGCCGTTCAAACAACATTTCAAACGCTCTCGCGAATTCCACCGCATGGCATGCCTGCGCGTGAAAATGCGCGCTCGCACTTTCGCAACGCTGCGACTATTCTCGCGTCCAGCACGTTCTCAGCGACACGGGAGGAACAATGACAAAACACGCCTACATTCCCCGCACGACCAACTACACCCTCAGTCCCGGTGACGAACTCAACGACCTGCGCATGTCGGACCAGGTCCGTCCGCTCTATGATCACGTCAAGAAGTTCATCCGCGACACGGTCGAGCCGATGTCGATCGAGTTCGCCAAGGCCGGCGAAGGCAAGGAGGATCGCTGGAGCTTCACGCCGAAGCAGCTCGAGGTCCTGGAGAAGGCCAAGAACAAGGCCAAGCAGGAAGGCCTCTGGAACTTCTTCCTGCCCGATGACGAGACCGGCCAGGGCCTGAAGAATCTCGACTACGCCTATATCGCGGCCGAGCTGGGCAAGAGCCCGCTGGCGTCCGAGACCATGAACTGCTCGGCGCCCGACACCGGCAACATGGAAGTGCTGGAGCGCGTCGGCACCAAGGAGCAGAAGGAAAAGTGGCTGAAGCCGCTGCTCAACGGCGAGATCCGCTCGGCCTATGTCATGACCGAGCCGAACGTCGCGTCCTCCGACGCCAAGAACATCTCGACCACGGCCAAGCTCGTCGGCGACGAATGGGTCATCAACGGCGAGAAATACTACATCTCAGGTGTCGGCGACCCCCGCTGCAAGATCCTCATCGTCATGGTGAAGACCAATCCGGATGCAGCGCCGAGCAAGCAGCAGTCGCAGATCCTGGTGCCGCGCGACACGCCCGGCGTCGAGGTGCTCGGGCCCATGTACGTGTTCGGTCAGGACCACGCCCCGCGCGGCCACATGCACATGCGCTTCAACAACGTCCGTGTCCCCAAGGAGAACATCCTGCTCGGCGAAGGCCGCGGCTTCGAGATCTCGCAGCTCCGCCTTGGGCCGGGCCGCATCCATCACTGCATGCGCACCATCGGCAAGGCCGAGAAGGCGCTCGATCTCATGGTGCAGCGTGGCCTCACCCGCGAAGCCTTCGGCAAGAAGATCGCCCATCTCGGCGGCAACATGCAGATCATCGCGCAGGCGCGCTGCGAGATCGAGGCGATGCGGCTGATGGTGCTGAAGGCCGCGAAGGCGATGGACGTGCTCGGCAACAAGGAGGCCCGCGTCTGGGTTTCCATGGTCAAGGCCATGGTGCCGGAGCGCGCCTGCAAGATCATCGACCAGGCGATCCAGATGCACGGCGCCACCGGCATCTCGCACTGGACCCCGCTCGCCGAGATGTACCAGGACGTCCGCCACCTGCGCTTTGCGGACGGTCCGGACGAGGTGCACTGGATGGTGGTCGGGCGCCACGAGCTGAGCATGGCGTGATCTCGAGTCGTCATGCGCGGGCTTGACCCGCGCATCCATCGAAGGAAACATTCTTCAGGATTGATGGATTGCCGGGTCAAGCCCGGCAATGACGACTTGCCAGGAGCCATCATGGACTACGCCGCCAGCGATTTGACTCCACGCGAGCGTTACAAGGTGCTGACCTCGTTCATATTGCCGCGGCCGATCGCGTGGGTGACCTCGCTCGGGCCGACCGGCGTGGTCAACGCCGCACCGTTCAGCTTCTTCAACGCCTTCTGCGAGGATCCGCCGCTGTGCATGTTCGCGGCGAACCGCAAGCCGAACGGTCAGGACAAGGACACTTTCCTCAACATCCAGCGCACCGGCGAGTTCGTGGTCAACCTCGCCGACGAGCCGCTGGCGAAAGCGATGCACGAGAGCAGCGGCGATTTTCCGCCCGAGATCGGCGAGCCCGACTATCTCGGGCTGAAGCTCGCCCCCTCGGCCAAGATCGCCGTGCCTCGGATCGCCGACGCGCCGTGGGCGATGGAGTGCAAGCTGTGGAAGATGATCGACGTCAACAATGACCGCCGCCTGATCATGGGCGAGGGCATCCACTTTCACATCCGCGACGAACTTTGGGACGACAAGGCGATGCGGGTACACATGGACCGGTATCACCCGATCGGCCGCATGTTCGCCGACCGCTACTGCCGCACCGACGACCGCGTGGTATTTCCCGCGGCGGAGGGTGTGAAGGGGAAGTGAGGCCCACGCCACGGCGAAGGTGCGCTCCCTCGTCCCGCTTGCGGCAGGGCTATCGCATATGAGAGCCCTGCCGCAAGCGGAGCGACGTGAAGAAAGAGCGCGCCGCCTTACGTCGCCGGCGCGAGCTTGTCCTGCGTCTTTGTTTCGAAATCGCTGGCGTCATGGCGTTCGTGGAGCTGGCTGGCGGGATCGCCGGAGATGCGGTTGACCATGCGGCCGCGCTTCACGGCCGGACGCTTGGCGATCTCGTCGGTCCAGCGCTGCACGTTCTTGTAGTCCTGCACCGAGAGGAATTCCCCGGCGCCATAGACCAGACCCTTGGCGAGCGCGCCATACCAGGGCCACACCGCCATGTCGGCGATGGTATATTCGCTGCCAGCCAGATACTCGTTGTCGGCGAGGCGGCGGTCGAGCACATCGAGCTGGCGTTTGACTTCCATTGCGAAACGATCGATGGCGTACTCGATCTTGAACGGTGCATAGGCATAGAAATGGCCAAAGCCCCCGCCGAGATAGGGGGCGCTGCCCATCTGCCAGAACAGCCAGGACATCGCCTCGGTGCGGGCCTTGATGTCCTTCGGCAGGAAGGCGCCGAACTTCTCGGCCAGGTAAAACAGGATTGAGCCGGACTCGAACACCCGGATCGGCTCGGGGCCTGAGCGGTCCATCAGCGCCGGGATCTTCGAGTTCGGGTTGATCTCCACGAAGCCGCTACCGAACTGATCGCCGTTGCCGATCTTGATCAGCCAGGCATCGTATTCGGCACCCTTGTGGCCGAGCGCCAGGAGCTCCTCCAGCATGACCGTGACCTTCACCCCGTTCGGCGTCGCCAGCGAATAAAGCTGGAGCGGATGCCTGCCGACCGGCAGCTCCTTGTCGTGGGTGGGGCCGGCGATCGGGCGGTTGATGCTGGCGAACTGCCCGCCATTCTCCTTGTTCCAGGTCCAGACTTTGGGCGGCACGTAGGCGGGGGTGTCGGTCATGCGAAAGGCTCCGGCAGAAAGATGCGCCTGCATTAATTAGACCGCGATTGGCCGATGGCAAGCCCTATGAAATGCATTGCCGGGCGGGGCATCTCACCGTTTCGTCATGACAAGCTCCCTCCCCGTCATTCCGGGGCGCCCGCAGGGCGAGCCCGGAATCCATCACGCTGCCAGGAATGCTCTGAAAAATGGATTCCGGGTTCTCGCTGATGCGAGCCCCGGAATGACGGCGTCACCTGGGACGCCGCGGCCTGTGCGAGGAGCGCGACGCCTACACACAAGATGCCTCGTCGAATCCGGCATGTCATCGATCGGCTCGCGTCACTTTGCTTCGCCAGCGAAAACAACAAGCGCGCGACGCTGCCGCCGGGAGAGGGCCATGAAATCGCCGATCTGCGACATGCTGGGAATCGAGTTCCCACTGCTCGCCTTCAGCCATTGCCGCGATGTCGTCGCCGCCGTCAGCCGCGCCGGCGGCTTCGGCGTGCTGGGCGCGACCGTGCACACGCCGGATACGCTCGAACGCGAGTTGAAGTGGATCGACGATCACGTGGACGGAAGGCCCTACGGCATCGACGTGCTCATCCCGGAAAACATCTCCACGGCCGGCGAGATGGACGTCAGCTGGAAAAGCCTGGAAGCGCGCGTGCCGCAAGAGCACCGCAATTACACGCGCGACTTGCTGAAGAAGTACGATATAGAACTCACCACCACGGAGGTTGCGGCTGACCAGCCGCAGCCGTTCGACGCCAAGACCGCGCTCGAACTGCTCGAGGTTTCATTCAACCACCCGATCCGCCTGATCGCCAATGCGCTCGGCGTGCCGCCAAAGGCGATGATCGAGATGGGCAAGAAACATCGCGTCCCCGTTGCGGCCCTGGTCGGCGCAAAGGAGCACGCGCTGCGCCAGGTCGCGGCCGGCGTCGACATCCTCGTGGTGCAGGGCACCGAGGCCGGCGGTCATTGCGGCGAGGTCTCGACCATGGTGCTGGTGCCGGAGGTGATCAAGGCGATCAAGAACATCCGCGACGTGCCGGTGCTGGCGGCCGGCGGCATCATGACGGGACGGCAGATGGCCGCCTGCATGGCGATGGGCGCGGCGGGCGCCTGGACCGGCTCGGTGTGGCTCGCCACCGTCGAAGCGGAGACCACGGAGATCTTTCGCGAGAAGATGATCGCGGCCTCCTCCCGCGACGCCGTTCGCTCGAAGGGCCGCACCGGCAAGCCGGCCCGGCAACTCCGCTCGGTCTGGACCGATGCCTGGGACCGCGCGCCGGAGAGCCCCGGCGCGCTGCCGATGCCGCTGCAAAGCATCATCAGCCGCGACGCCTTCAATTCGATCGACCGCGCGGCGGCAGCCGGCAACGCCAAAGCGCGCGATCTCGTGAGTTACTTCGTCGGCCAGGGCGTCGGGCTGATCGACAGCGTGAAATCGGCGGGCGCCGTGGTTCAGGAGTTCAAGGAAGATTTTGCCGAAGCCGTCGAGCACATGAATGCGCTGGTGGCGGAGCAGGTGTAGACCCTCGTGGTGAGGAGGCGCGCAAGCGCCGTCTCGAACCATGAGAGCCCGCGGCCCATCCTTCGAGACGCCTGCTTCGCAGGCTCCTCAGGATGAGGTCGGAGACCTTTTGAGAGAGCGAAGAAGCAAGGACAATGACGACAGTTTCCCCTGACCACATCCCCGTCATCGTCGGCATCGGCGAGATCGTCGATCGCCCCAAGGAGATCACGGAAGGCCTCGAACCGCTCGATCTGCTGGAGCAGGCGTTGCGACGCGCGGAAACGGACGCCGGCGCAAAGCTGCTCGGCGAGGTGCAGTCGCTGGACGTCGTCAACTTCCTGAGCTGGCGTTATCGCGATCCGGAGAAGCTTCTGGCGCAACGGCTCGGGATCACGCCCGCGCACTGCTATTACGGCCCGGTCGGCGGCGAGAGCCCGATCCGCTACATCCACGAGGCCGCAAAGCGCATCGCACGCGGCGAGTGCACCGTGGCGGCCGTGTGCGGCGCAGAGGCGCAGTCGACCGCGACCAAGGCGGAGCGCGCCGGCGCGAAGCTGCCGTGGACGCCATTCGCCCATGACGTCGAGGAGCCCAAGCGCGGCGCGGCGTTCCAGAAGCCGCTGGCGGTGAAGCTCGGCGTGTTTCGTCCCGTCACGGTCTATCCGTTCTATGAAGCGGCCTCCTCCGCGCATTGGGGCCAGACACCGCGCGAGGCGATGGCCGAGTCCGGTGTGCTGTGGTCGCGCTATTCGGAAGCCGCCGCGCAAAATCCGAATGCCTGGCTGAAGCGGCGCTATGCGCCTGAAGAGATCACGACGCCGACCGCCGACAACCGCCTGATCGCGTGGCCGTACAACAAGCTCATGGTTGCCAACCCGAGCGTCAATATGGGAGGGGCGCTGCTGCTCACCAGCCTTGCCAAAGCGCGAGCGGCCGGGATTTCCGAGGACCGACTGGTCTACCCGCTCGGCGGAGCCTCGGCCGAAGAGCCGCGCGATTATCTCCTGCGCGACCAGTTCTACGAGAGCCATCCGCAGAACGCGGTGCTGAAAGCCGTGATGGACCTCGCCGGCGGCGACGGCAAACAGTTCGACGCAATCGAGCTCTATAGCTGCTTCCCCTGCGTGCCCAAGATGGCGCGGCGGACGCTGGGCCTTTCCGCCGACGTGCAGCCGACCGTGACCGGCGGGCTCACCTTCTTCGGCGCGCCTCTCAACACCTACATGACGCACGCGGCTTGCGCGATGGTGCGGCGTGTGCGCGATGGCGCAAAACTCGGCCTGCTCTACGGCCAGGGCGGCTTCGTCACCAAGCATCATGCGCTGGTGGTCTCAAAGGCGCCGCCGCGCGAAGCGCTGGCGCAGGAGACCAGCGTGCAAGGCGAGGCCGACCGCAACAAGCGCGCGGTGCTGGCGTTCGTCGCCGAGGCTGGAGGCAAGGGCAAGGTGGAGAGCTTTACGGTGCTCTATGGCCGCAGCGGCGACGTCGAGCACGGCGTAGTGATGCTGCGGACGGAAGACGATCGCCGTACGCTGGCGCGGATCCCGGCGAGCGATGCGGCAACGCTGGCGCGCCTGCTCGACATGGACCGCACCCCGGTGGGTTCGCTCGGCGAGATCGCGATGGCCGCGGATGGCGTGCCGGAGTGGCGTGTGGCCTAGTCGCCTCCGTCTCCCGCTTGGAGGAGAGGGTCGGCGTGAGCGGGAGTTTCCACAAGGACGGTGAGAGTTTCTCTCGCGGAGAGTCTCACTTACCCAACGCGCTTTGCGCGAAGACTTCTGCCCGCACTAGGGGGCGAGGTAAAGAAGAACTAGCCCTTTGGCGCCTGCTTCTCGGATGCCGTCGCCGGCTTGCCTTTGGCGCCGGCACCGACGACGCGGACCGCATCGCCATCCGACAGGCCATCCGGCGGCGCCGTGATGACGCGGTCATCCGCTGCGATCCCCGAGGCCAGCTCGATTTCGCGGCCGAGATCGCGCGCGATCGTCACAGGCTTGAACAGCACCTTGTCGTCCGCACCGACGGTCGCGACGCGCAAACCGCTGCCGTTGAAGATCAGTGCGCTCGCCGGAATGCTGAGCGGCGCGGCATCACGCTGGAGGCTCAGCTTCACGCTGGCATAGCCGCCGGGCATCAGCTCGCCATTCGAATTGTCGAGCCCGAGCTGCATGCGGGTCGTGCCGGAGGCAACGTCGACCGCCTGTGAGGAGGCCTCTACCGTCGCCTGGAAAGTCCGGTTCGGATATTCCGGCAGCACAATGAGGGCCTTGGCCCCGATCTTGATCGCCGGCACGTAGTTCTGGGGAACGTTGACGTACACGCGCAGCCTGGTGATGTCGGAGATCACGAACATCGCCGGGCCCGAGCCGCCACCGGCATTGATCAGCGCGCCGACGTCGGTGTCGCGCGCAGTGACCACGCCGTCGAACGGCGCGGTGATCTTCTTGTAGCCGGCGAGCGCTTCCAGCCGCTCGACATTGGCCTGCCCCGAATTGACGGCCGCCTTCTTGTTGGAGAGATCGGCGGTGCGCTCGTCGATCTCCTGCGCCGAGACGAAGTTGGAGGCGACCAGCGTCTTGCGCCGGTTCAGCGTTGCTTCCGACAGCCGGGCGCTGGCCTGCTGGCTGGCGAGATCGGCGCGGGCCTGCAAGAGCTGCTGGTCGAGGTCGGGCGCCTCGATCTCGGCAATGACCTGGCCGGCCTTGACGCGCGCGCCGATGTCGGCGCTCCAGCTCTTCAGGTAACCCGACACGCGTGCAAAGATCGGGGCGCGGTAATAGGCTTCCAGTCGGCCCGGCAGGTCGAGGGTGGCGTCGAGAGCCTTGGCGTTGGGCAGAGTTACACCGACGCTCGGAACGGCCTGATCATCGGTCCATTCCTTCAACCTGGAGCCCTGCTCCTCGCGGGCCCTGATGCCGGTGCCCACGACGAGGCCTGCCGCAATCAGTGCCGCAACGCCAAAAACGCCCAGTTTCCGGTGCGACACCGGGGAACGCGGTTCAGTGGGCGCCATGCGGAGTCTCCAATGAGGCGGCGGCCTTGGCGCCTTGTTTCTTGTGGACCATGCTGAACACCACGGGAACGAACATCAGCGTGGCGAATGTTGCAAAGATCAGGCCGCCGATCACGGCCCGGCCAAGCGGCGCGTTCTGCTCGCCACCCTCGCCGAGCCCCAGCGCCATCGGCGCCATGCCGATGATCATGGCGAGCGCAGTCATCAGGACGGGACGGAACCGGACGAACCCGGCTTCGAGCGCGGCGGCGATGGGATCGCCGAGTTCCTCGTAGCGCTCGCGGGCGAAGGAGATCACGAGCACGCTGTTTGCGGTGGCAACGCCCATGCACATGATGGCGCCGGTGAGCGCCGGTACCGACAGCGTCGTTTCGGTCATGAACAACATCCAGACGATGCCGGCGAGCGCGGCCGGCAGTGCGGTGATGATCACGAACGGATCGGACCAGGACTGGAAGTTCACGACGATCAGGAGGTAGATCAGCACGACGGCCCCGAGCAGGCCAAACAGCAGGCCGCTGAAGGCGCTGTTCATGGTCTGCACCTGACCGAGCAGCACCACGGACGAGCCCTTCGGCACCTCCTTCGCCGTGTCGGCGATCACCGTTCGGATGTCGGCGGCCACCGCACCGAGATCGCGGCCCGAGGTCGCGGCAAAGATCTGAACCATCGACTGGATGTCGTATTGCGACACCACGGCACTGGATGTCGAACGCTTGATGTCGGCGATGCCACCGAGGATCGGCGACTGTGAATTGCCGGCCGCGGTGATCGGCAGCGTCTGCAACGCGCTGAGCGAGTCCATATGGTATTGCGGCGTCTGCATCACGATCGAGTAGGACACGCCGTTGTCGGGATTGAGGTAGTAGGTCGGCGCCACCTGCGAGGAGCCGGCGAGATTGACCACGAGGCTGTTGGTGACGTCGCGCTCCGTCAGGCCGACATATTGCGCGCGGGTGCGGTCGACGTCGATGTTGAAGGTCGGATTGTTCGGCGACTGCTGGATGCGCGCATCGGCAACGCCGGGAATCTTGCGGACCTTCGCCAGCAGGCTGTTGGCATAGGCGAAGTTCGCGCCGACATTGGCACCGCGGATCTGCAGGTCGATCGGCGCCGGCGCGCCGAAATTCAGGATCTGGCTGACGATGTCGGCCGGCAGGAACGCGAAGCTCACGCCGGGAAACAGGCGCGGCAGCTGCTCGCGCAGCACCTTTACGTGCTCTTCCGTCGGCTTGTGGCCTTCCTTCAGCTTGATCTGAATGTCGCCGTCCTGCGGGCCGATCACGCCGGTGTTGTTGTAGGTCATGTTGATGCCGGAGATCGGCATGCCGATGTTGTCGGTCATGGTTTCGATCTCACCCGGAATCAGCTTGCGCACCGCCTTCTGGACGTCGGCGAGCTGGTTCGCGGTCTCCTCGACGCGGGTGCCCACCTGGGTGCGGACATGCATCAGGATGTTGCCGGCATCGACAGCGGGAAAGAAATTGCGGCCGAGGAACGGCACCAGCGCGAAGGACGCGCCGACGACGCAGAGGAAGCCGATCACGAATACCGCGCGGTGCGCCAGCGCGAGGTCAAGCAGGCCGCGATATCCACCGCGGATGCGCTCGAACCGCGCCTCGAAGCCCCGCTGGAACCAGACGAAGGGATTGCGTGACTTCGGCGGCCCGCCCTCGTGGTGGACGTGCGCCTCGAGCAGGTAGTTCGCCATGGTCGGCACCAGCGTGCGCGACAGGATGAACGACCAGATCATCGCGAACATCACGGCTTCCGCCATCGGCACGAACAGGAAGCGCGCGACGCCCGTGAGGAAGAACATCGGCACGAATACGATGCAGATGCAGAGCAGCGAGACGAAGGCCGGCGTCACGATCTGGTTGGCGCCGTCGAGAATCGACTGCTCGACCGGCTTGCCCTGCTCAAGATGGTAGTTGATGTTCTCGATCGTGACCGTGGCGTCATCGACGAGGATGCCGACCGCGAGCGCAAGGCCGCCGAGCGTCATGATGTTCAGCGTCTCGCCGATCGCCGACAGCATGATGATGGCTCCCAACACGGAGAGCGGGATGGAGACAGCGATGATGATGGTCGAGCGCCAGCTGCCGAGGAACAGGAGGATCATGACGCTGGTGAGCAGCGCCGCGATCACGCCCTCGAAGGCGACCCCCTGGATCGCACCGCGGACGAACACCGACTGATCGCCGATGAAGCCGATCTTCAGCGCATCCGGCAACTGGTCCTTGACCTCGATCACCTTCTGCTTGATGCCGGCGATGATGTCGAGCGTCGAGGTCGCGCCCGCCTTCAGCACCATCATCAGCACCGAGCGGTTGCCGTCGACATGGACGATGTTGGTCTGCGGCGGATTGCCGTCCCTGACGGTCGCGACATCGCGCACATAGACCATCGCGCCGTTGACGGTCTTGATCGGAAGATTGCCGAGCTCGTCGATCCTGAGCGGCGAGTTGTTGAGCTGGATGTTGTATTCGAACTGGCCGATCTTCTGGGTGCCGACCGGCGTGATCAGGTTCTGCGCGGCGAGCGCGTTGGCAACGTCCTGGCCCGAAAGGCCGCGGGCCTGGAGAGCGGTCGGATTGAGATCGATCTGGACCTGGCGCTGCTTGCCGCCGAAGGGATACGGGATCGCCGCGCCGGGCACGGTGACAAGCGGCGTGCGGAGCTGGTTGATGCCGATATCGGCGAGGTTCTGCTCGGTCAGCCCGTCGCCGGACAGTGCCACCTGGATGATCGGCACGGTGGACGCGGAGTAGTTCAGGATCAAGGGGGGCGTCGCACCCGGCGGCATCTGCTTGAGCAGCGTCTGCGAGATCGCGGTGACCTGCGCGTTCGCGGTGCGGATGTCGACGTTGGGCTGGAAGAAGATCTTGATGATGCCAAAGCCGTTGTAGGAATTGGCGACGATATGCTCGATGTCGTTGACCGTGGTCGTCAATGCGCGCTGGAACGGGGTGGTGATGCGGCCGGACATCTGGTCCGGTGGCAGGCCGGTGTACTGCCAAACCACGCCGATGACGGGAATACGGATGTCCGGGAAGATGTCAGTCGGGGTTCGCAGCGCCGCGAGCGGTCCGATGATCAGCAGCAGGAGCGCGAGCACGACGAAGGTATATGGCCGGCTCAGGGCAATACGGACCAGAGCAATCATGCGCCAGGCAATTCCAGGTCGAGCGAGGATAAGGAATCCGCCCCCACGGCGATCCCCTTTCCTCCTTTACCTGAGCACCGCCGGAAACGCTAACCTCCGGCGGCCTTTCCGCATTCACTTCCCTGCTACCGCGCTGCGAAAACGACACCGCAGCCATGCGGCCCTGCGCCTCACGCGGCGCGGACCGAATCCAGGAACTTTCCGACCTCGAGCTTGAGGCGGTTGGAATCGCGCGACAGCATTTGCGCCGCCGACAGCACCTGCGACGACGCCGAGCCGGTCTCGGTGGCGCCGCGCTGGACGTCGCCGACATTGGCCGACACCTGCTGCGTGCCCTGGGCCGCCTGCTGCACGTTGCGCGCGATCTCCTGGGTCGCCGCGCCCTGCTGCTCCACGGCCGCCGCAATCGCCGAAGCGATCTCCGACAGACGCGCGATGGTGCCGCTGATCTCGCCGATCGCGCTGACCGAATCCTGCGTCGCCGCCTGAATGCCGCCGACCTGCTGGCCGATTTCTCCGGTGGCCTTGGCAGTCTGCTCGGCGAGCGCCTTGACCTCGGAAGCCACGACCGCGAAGCCGCGGCCGGCCTCGCCCGCACGCGCCGCTTCGATCGTGGCATTGAGCGCCAACAGGTTGGTCTGGCCGGCAATGGCGTTGATGAGCTCGACGACGTCGCCGATCCGCGCTGCGGCCCGTGTCAATTCGCTCACACGTTCTGTGGTGGCATGGGCCTGGCTGACGGCTTCGCCGGCGATCCGGGTGGAATCCTGCACCTGGCGGCCGATCTCGCGGACCGAGGACGACATCTCCTCGGCCGCCGATGCCACCGAGTGGACGTTGCTGGAGGCTGCTTCGGAGCCCGATGCGACGACCGAGGCCAGTTCCTGCGCCCGGCCCGCGGTCGTGGACAGCGTCGAAGCCGAGGCCTCGAGCTCGGTCGCGGCCGATGAGACGGTCTCGACAATCTCGCCGATCGCGGCCTCGAAGCCGTCGGCGAGCTTGGTCATGTCGGCCTTGCGCTGCGTCTCGGCACGGCGCTGCACCGCCTGCACCTCGTCGCGGCTGAAGCGGATGATGGTCTGCACGGTCTGGAGGTTGCGCAGCGCCTCGCCGATCTCGTCGTCGCGCTCGATGGCGATGCGGTTGTCGAGCTTGTCCTGCACGAGGTTGACCAGGGTGTCGTTGAGATGCTGCATCGGGCCCCGGATCGCACGCATGGTCGCAAGACCGGCGAATCCGGCAATTGCGGCGCCGACCACCGCCAGCAGCGACAGAACCAGGCTGGTCGAGCCGCCGGTGGAGAGTGCGCCGCCGATGCCGAGCCCCAGTATGAACAGCGCCTGCAGCGTCATCATCGTGACGAGGCGCGCCTTCAGCGTGCCGGTGAAGACGCTGAAGCGATCGAGCAGTGAGCGGCGGCGGATGATGCCGGCATCGATGCGATAGCCATGCGGCTTCTTCTCACGGATCGCAGCGTAGACCTCTTCGGCGAGCTTGCGCTGGTCGGCCGGCAACCTGGTGCGGATGGAGGTATAGCCTTTGACCTGGCCGTTCTCCCGGATCGGGGAAGCAGTCGCGAGCACCCAATAGAAATCGCCATTCTTGCGACGGTTCTTCACCGCGCCGAGCCAGGGTTTGCCGGCCTTCAGCGTGTCCCAGAGATTGTCGAACGCCTCCGGTGGCATGTCGGGGTGACGGACGATGTTGTGGGGCTGGCCCATCAGCTCGGCCGACGTGAAACCGGCGGCGGCGAGGAAGTCTTCGTTGAAGTAAGCGAGCTTGCCCTTGAGGTCGGTGCGGGAGACGATCAGCGTCTCGTCGCTTACCGGATACTCAATTTCGGTAACGGGAAGATTCTTGCGCATAGCAGTCCCCTGGCAAAATTCTGGACGCGTCTATCGACGCAAATCGCCAACGCGGGCGCCTTCCAAGCTCGACCCTCTCAAGTCGAATTTAACTATCGATGAAGCCCAGTGGCCGTAAGACTACGGGCGGCGACACGTCAGGCCATGCGCAGCCGACGTCATGACACCCGCGAAGCAAACGAGCGGCGCTTGCGGCGCCGCTCGTCGTCAGGTCGATTGATACCGAGGATCTCAGGCCGCGCGGACGTTAGTCAGGAACTTGCCGACCTCGGTCTTCAGCCGGTTCGAGTCGTTGGACAGCATCTGCGCCGCCGACAGCACCTGAGAGGAGGCGGTACCAGTCTCGGTCGCGCCGCGCTGCACGTCGGTGATGTTCGACGACACCTGCTGCGTGCCCTGCGCCGCCTGCTGCACGTTGCGGGCGATCTCCTGGGTCGCCGCGCCCTGCTCTTCCACGGCAGCGGCAATGGCCGAGGAGATTTCAGACAGGCGCTCGATGGTCGAGGAGATCTCCTTGATCGCGCCGACCGATTCGTTGGTCGCCGCCTGGATGCCGGAGATCTGCTGGCCGATCTCGCCGGTCGCCTTCGCGGTCTGCTCGGCGAGCGCCTTCACCTCGGAGGCCACCACGGCGAAGCCGCGACCGGCTTCGCCGGCACGTGCGGCTTCGATCGTGGCATTCAGCGCCAGCAGGTTGGTCTGGCCGGCGATGGTGTTGATCAGCTCGACGACGTCGCCGATGCGGGCCGCCGCCTTGGACAGTTCGCTGACGCGCTCGGTGGTGGCGCGGGCCTGACCGACGGCATCGCCCGCCATACGGGCCGATTCCTGGACCTGACGGCTGATTTCGCCCACTGACGAGGCCATCTCCTCGGTCGCCGAAGCTACCGACTGCACGTTGGTCGAGGCTTCCTCCGAAGCTCCGGCGACGGTGGTCGCCAGTCTCTGTGAGCGCTCGGCTGTTCCCGTGAGCGTGGTGGCCGATGCCTCCAGCTGGGTCGAAGCAGACGACACCGTTCCGATGATCTCGCCGACCGCGCTCTCGAAGTCGTCGGCAAGCCTGATCATGTCACGCTTGCGCTGCTCGACATTGCGACGCTCGGTTTCAGTCTGTTCCGTCTTCAGCCGCTCGACCTCGATCGCATTGGTCTTGAACACTTGAACCGCCTGGGCCATCGCGCCGATCTCGTCCTTGCGTTCGGTACCCGATACGACAACCGATGTGTCGCCCTTCGCAAGAATCTCCATCTCGGCCGTGATGCGCTGGATTGGGCGGGTGACCGCAAACGCAACGCCGAAGGCGCCGACAAGCGATAGCAGCAGGGTGACGAGGCCGCCGATCAGCATGGACATAGTTGCATTGCTTGACGCAGCCTCGGCAGCCACGGCCCGCACCGACAACAGCGACCGCTCTTCCTTGTCCATTTCCTGCACCACGGCGCGCAAGCCATCCATGGCTTTCTTGCCCGCGCCGGACGTTTCGAGTTCGCGGGCCTTTGCCTGAGTTGCCGGATCCTTCATCAGTGCGATTTCGCGCTGTGCGATGTTGGTCGCCCAGTCATTGGCGAACGTTTTGACCTGATCGAGGCGCTTCTGCTGCGCCGCATTATCCGAGGTCAGGCTACCGACCTTGGCTGCCGCCGCCTGAAATTGCTTCTGCCCGGCCTCGTAGGGGCCGAGAAAGCCGGCATCGCCCGACACGAGATAGCCGCGGACCCCGGTTTCCTGATTGACCATGGCGCTGACGAGGCCGGAAAGCTGCTCAAGAACCTCGTAGGTATGAACGGTCATTTTTGCCGTCGAGTTCATCACGCTCAGGGAATTGTAGATCGCCCCGGTGCTGCCGGCGACGACCAGGCAGATCGCGACAAACACCGCCGAAACCTTGATGGAAATGCGCAGATTATTGATCCAGGACATCAGATACCCCAAGCTTGCCGGTGCACCAATTGCTCATCAAGCGCGCAGCTCCCCGAGCTGCGCACGACGTTCGGCCCTTTCTTTATGCGCGCGACCTATGATGAAACCATTAGCCATACTCCGCACTCCTACGGAGGAATTGCGGAGCAATGCTCCGCATTCTTACCGGCCTATCGGAAATTGGAAGGTGGCCCGCTCGACTACAAGCCCGGAGCCCATGTGCGGCTCTGAGCCCCAAGCCGTCAAAAATGAATGAGGAGCCAAGAGTGCTCTGCACTCAGCGCATGAGCCCAAGTGCGTCGGAGAAAAACTCTGATCCGCCGAAATTTCCGGACTTCAGAGCGAGAAGCATGTCGTTTTCGGCGCCGACCGCGCGCAGCACCGGAACGCCCGCGGCAATTTCCACTCCCACGAGAAATCCGGGAATCTTCAACCGATCGACAACGGCTCCGGACGTCTCGCCGCCGGCAACGATCAGTCGCCGCACGCCTGATTTTACGAGGCCTTCTGCAATATCGGCCATGGCCTGCTCGATGGCGTGACCGGCGGCGTCGCGACCGTGGCGCGCCTGCAGCGCGGCGACCTGATCCGGTGTCGAGCTCGATGCGATCAGCACCGGACCTTCCGCAAGCCGCGGCCTCGCCCAGTCCATCGCGCGCTGTGCTTCGCCGTCCCCCGTAATGATACGGTCCGGATCGAGATGAAGAACCGGCATGATGCGTTCGGCGTTGGCGATCTGCTGAAGCGTCGCCTGCGAGCAGCTCCCGGCAAGGCATGCCGCCGGCCCGCCGACCGGCGCGCCTGCATCACTGGTTGCCGTTGCCTTGACCTTTCCGGTCGACGCCAGCGCGCGCGCGAGCCCGAGGCCGATGCCGGAGGCGCCGACTGACAGCCGATGTTCGGCGGCAACGAGACCGATGGTCTCGAGGTCACGGTCGAACACAGCGTCGATGATCGCGGCGCCGATGCCCTTGCCCGCGAGCTCGGCCAATCGCGTCCGCACGGCCTCCGCGCCGCGCGTGACTGTGGCGAGATCGACGAGGCCGATCTGTGTCCTGCTCTGGCGCGCCAGCACGCGCACCAGGTTCGAATCGTGCATCGGGTTGAGCGGATGGTCCTTCAGCGGGCTCTCGTTGAGCGGCACGGCACCGACGAAGAGGTTGCCCTGGTAGACGGTGCGACCCGTTTCCGGGAAGGCCGGCGTCACCAGCACGACAGCTTGGCCGCAATCGGCCCGCAACGCGTCCATCACCGGGCCGATATTGCCGGAAGCAGTGGAATCGAAGGTCGAGCAGATCTTGAACAACACGTGGCCCGCGCCGCGACCGCGCAACCATTTCTCCGCCGCACGCGAGCGCGACACCGCAAGGCCGGCTTCGATCGAGCGGCTCTTCAGCGACACCACGACGGCATCGACCTCGGGCAGCGCGAGATCGTCGGCGGGCACGCCGATGGTCTGCACGGTGCGCAGGCCCGCGCGCGTCAGCGTGTTGGCGAGATCGGAGGCGCCGGTGTAGTCGTCGGCGATGCAGCCCAACGCAAGTGTCACGACTTCACCCCAGCGTAAGGCTTGAACCAGGCGAGACCGTCGGTGGTCTTGCCGCGCGGGTTGTATTCGCAACCGACGAAGCCGTCATAGCCGAGCCGATCGAGCTCTTCGAACAGGAACGGATAGTTCAGCTCCTCGCCGTCGGGCTCGTTGCGCGAGGGGATGCTGGCGATCTGAATGTGGCCGATGATCGGCATCATCTCGCGCAGCCGCATGGTGACGTCGCCATGGATGATCTGGCAGTGATAGATGTCGAACTGAAGCTTCAGGTTCGCAAGCCGCAGCTCCTGGACCAGGTTGCGCGCAAAGCCGAAATCGTTGAGGAAGTAGCCGGGCACGTTGCGCGCATTGATCGGCTCGATCACGATGTCGATGCCGTGGGGTGCGAAAAATTCCGCGGCCCAGGCCACCGATTTGTAGAACGCCTCGATCGCGACTCGTTCGCCGCGGTTGGCGATGCCCGCCATCAAATGCAGGCGCTTGACGCCGGTGGCCTTGGCGTAGGGCAGCGCCGTCTCCAGGCTCGCCTTGAGATCGTCGAATCGTGCCGGCAGCGCCGCAAAGCCCTTTTCACCAGCATTCCAGTCGCCCGGAGGCAGGTTGAACAGCGCCTGGGTCAGGCCGTTGCGCTTGAGCCGCTCGCCGATCGCTTCTGCCGGGTGCTCATAGGGAAAGAGAAACTCGACGGCGGTGAAGCCCGCTTGCGCGGCGGCATCGAAGCGATCGAGGAACGGCACCTCGGTGAACATCATCGAGAGGTTGGCGGCGAAGCGGGGCATTGGAGTCCTCTCAGTTTGACTTGTCGCCGGGCAGCTTGACGCCGGTGACCTGCGCATACATTCGCGCCACCGAAGCATCGTCGTCGCGGCCCATGCCCGCGGCTGACGTCATCAGGAACATCTGGAGCGCGGCGGCGGAGACCGGCACCGGGAACCGGGCACTGCGCGCCATGTCCTGGATGATGCCGAGGTCCTTGACGAAGATCTCGACGGCGCTGCGCGGCGTGTAATCGCCGTCGAGCACGTGCGGCATGCGGTTCTCGAACATCCAGGAATTGCCGGCGGAGGCCGTGATCACCTCATAGACCTTGCGGATGTCGAGGCCCTGCCTGGCGGCGAAAGCCATGGCTTCGCTGGCGGCGGCGATGTGCACACCGGCGAGCAGCTGGTTGATCATCTTGAACGCAGCGCCCTGCCCTGCGGCATCGCCGAGTTCGTAGAGCTTGGCGGCCATGGCATCGAGCGCGGGGCGCGCTTTGGCGAAGGCGGCGGCGCTGCCGGATGCGAGGATCGTCAGCTCGCCTTGCGCGGCGCGCTGTGCGCCGCCGGAGATCGGTGCGTCCAGATAATGCCTCCCGGTCTCCTCCAGCTGCTTGGCCAGGCGGCGCGCCACGTCTGGGTCCATGGTGGCCGAGGATACGAAGACGCTGCCCTTCGGCATGGTCTCGGCGGCACCATCCCTGCCGAACAGGATCGCCTCCGTCTGCGCGGCATTGACGACGACGCTGACGACGATGTCGGCGTCCTTGGCCGCCTCGGCCGGCGTCTTGGCCCCCGCACCGCCTTCCTTCACGAAACGGGTCACCGCGTCCGCCGAGACATCGCAGCCCGTGACGGCATGGCCGGCGCGCTTCAGCGACGTCGCCATGCCATATCCCATCGAGCCGAGGCCGACGACGGCGATGCGCTGATTTTGTGACGTGGAGGACATGCAACTGACCCTTGCGAACGTTTCCCGGATGGCCCGCCTTTGCGGCAGCTCGTCACCTCGAATAACACGGCTTGGCCGCGCTGCCAAAGCGTGAGACAAGCAGACATGACGGCCATGAGCAACGAGACATTGCTGCGTGAGGACATCTGCCGCTTCGGACGGTCCCTGTTCGAGCGCGGGCTGACGCCGGGCTCCTCCGGCAATATCAGCGTCCGGCTGGACGGCGGCGGCTGGCTGGTGACGCCGACCAATGCCTCGCTCGGCTTCCTCGATCCCGCAAAGCTGTCGCGGCTGGACGATCAGGGCCGGCTGGTGTCAGGCGATGCACCGACCAAGGAAGTTCCGCTGCACACCGCGCTCTACGACACGCGTGGCAGCGCACGCGCAATCGTGCATCTACACTCCACCCATTCGGTCGCGCTATCGATGCTGCCCGAGATCGACCCGCGCGCCGCGCTGCCGCCGATGACGGCCTATTACCTGATGAAATGCGGCGCCACCGCCCTCGTGCCCTATTACACGCCCGGCGATCCCGCGGTCGCGGATGCGATCAAGGGACTGGCGGGGAAATATTCATCCGTGCTGCTGGCCAATCACGGCCCGGTCGTCGCCGGCGACACGCTGGAGGCCGCGGTGTTCGCAACGGAGGAGCTGGAGGAGACGGCGAAGCTGTACCTGCTGCTGCGCGGGATGAACCCGCGGTATCTCTCGCCGGAGCAGGTGACGGATCTGGTGAAGGTGTTCGGGGTGACGCTGCCCGAGCATGTGCACGGGCATTGAGCCCGGGTCTATCTTCGTCATTGCGAGCGCAGCGAAGCAATCCAGAGTCTTTCCGCGGAGGGGTTCTGGATTGCTTCGTCGCTTCGCTCCTCGCAATGACGGTTATGGCTACAGCCCCAGATACGCCTTCCGCACGTCGGGGTTGCCCTTGATCTCGCTTGCTGCGCCCTGCATCAGCACGCGGCCGGTTTGCAGGATGTAGGCGCGGTCGGCGATCTCGAGGCATTCGGCCATGCGCTGCTCGACGATCAGCACGGTCATGCCGGCATCGCGGATGCGCTTCACGGCCTGGAAGATCTCGTCCACGAGCTTCGGCATGATACCCTGCGAGGGCTCGTCCAGCATCAGAAGCCGCGGGCGTGTCATTAGCGCGCGGCCTATCGCGAGCATCTGCTGCTCACCGCCGGAGAGCGTTTCGGCACGTTGCTCCAGGCGTTCGGACAGACGCGGAAACAGCGTGAAGACGAGATCGAGCGGCTCTTCGCGGTTGGCTTCGCCACGGTAGAGATAACTGCCGAGACGAAGATTGTCGCGCACCGACAGGCGCGGAAACAGGCGGCGGTTCTCCGGCACATAGGCAATGCCGGTGGCGGTGATGTGATGCTGTGCCATGCCGTCGAGGCGCTTGCCGTCGAACGTCACAGTGCCCGAGCGCGGACGTTCGGCGCCCGCGATGGATTTCAGCAGCGTCGACTTGCCCGCGCCGTTGGCCCCGGCGACGCAGACGATCTCGCCCTTCTGAACCTCGATCGAGACCGCGGAGATCGCGACAAGGCCCTGATAGGCGGTCGTGACTTCACGCACCGACAGCATGACGATCTCCCAGATATGCCTTGATCACCTTGGGATCGCGGACGACGTCGAAAGGCTTGCCCTCTACCAGAACCTTGCCGAGGTCGAGCACGATGGCACGGTCGACCAACGGCATCACGATCTCCATGACATGCTCGACCATCAAGACGGTGATGCCGGCATCGCGCACCTTGCGCACCAGCGCCACGCCGGTCTGCGCCTCGGTCGGGGTCAGGCCGGTGAGGACTTCGTCGAGCAGCAGCAGCTTCGGTTCTGTCGCAAGCGCACGGGCAACCTCGAGCCGACGCTTCTCGGCGGGCACAAGATCGCTCGCGAGCACGTCGGCGCGCGCGGCAAGGCCGGTGAACTCCAGCACCTCATGCGCCTTGCGGCGCGCCTCGCGCATCACGGTGTTGCGCACGAGCGCTCCAACGATCACGTTATCGATCACCGTCATGGTCTCGAAGCTCTTGACCACCTGGAAGGTCCGGCCGATCCCGCGCTGACAACGCTCGGCCGCCGGCATGCGGGTGACGTCCTCGCCGTCAAACCAGATCGAGCCTTGCGTCGGCGGCAGCACGCCCGCGATCAGATTGAACAGCGTCGACTTGCCGGCGCCGTTCGGGCCGATCAGGCCGACGATCTCGCCGCGGCCGACCGAGATCGAGACGTCGCTGTTGGCGATGAGGCCGCCAAAGCGCTGCCAGACGCCGCGGGTTTCAAGGAGCGCGGTCATCGCGTGGCTCCCTTTGCTTTCGAACGGGAGAACAGGCTCACCAGGCCTTGCGGCAAAGCCAGCGAGATGAGCACGATCAGCGTGCCGTAGACGATGAGATCGACGCCGCGCCCGGAGCCGCCGATATAGGAGCGCGTCAGCTCCGTCATCGGAATCAGGATGGCGGCCCCTAACACCGGCCCCCAGAGAGTGCCGATGCCGCCGAGCACGGCCGGCAGCGCCATCAGCAGCGAGAACTGGAAGCCCATGACGCTTTCAGGATCGATATAGGCCAGGAACTGCGCATAGAAGGCACCGCCGATGGCGACCAGGAAAGCGGAGACGGCAGCGGCGCCCATCTTGGAATTGAACACGACGACGCCAAGACTCTCGGCCGCTTCCGGATTGTCCTTCACTGCGCGCCACCAGAAGCCCCATTTGGAATCTTCCAGCCACCAGGTGACGAACCAGGCGAGGCAGCACAGCCCCAGTGCGAAATAGAAGTACGGCAGCTTGGTGCGCAGAAACTGGAATTTCAACCAGCTGTCGCCCCGGATCGGAATGGTGATGCCCATCGCCGCTCCCGCCCACTCCCAGTTCTGGAACAGGAGCAGTCCGATCTCGGCGATGACGATGGTCGCGATCACGAAGTAATGGCCGCGCAGGCGGAAGAAGGGATAGCCGAGTCCCATGGCGATGATCGCGGCGATCGCGCCGCCGGCCAGCATGCCGAACCAGGGCAGCACGCCGAACTTGGTGAACAGCAGCTCCGTGGTGTAGGCGCCTATGCCGAAATAGAGCGCGTGTCCGAGCGATATCTGTCCGCAATAGCCGGACAGGATGTTCCAGCTCTGCGACAGCGCCGCGTACATCAGGGTCAGGATCAGGATGTTCTGGACGTAGACGTCCTTGACGAACAGCGGCGCCAGCGCCGCGAGCCCCGCGAGCACCGCGGCGATGATGAGGTCGCGGCGACGCCGCGCGGCAAAATTCTTGTCCATCACATCGATCCGAACAGGCCGCGCGGCCGGATGAAGACGACGAGCAGATAGACGGCGTAGATGCCGACGGATTTCAGCGAGGGCGGCAGCACCAGCGCCGTGATCGCCTCGACGAGGCCGACGATGATGCCACCGGCGAAAGCGCCGAACACGCTGCCGAAACCGCCCAGCGCCACCGTGACATAGGCGATCAGCGCGAAGGACGCGCCGACGTCCGGGTAGATGTAGAAGAACACCGCCATGATGGCGCCGGCGAGACCGACCAGCGCGGCGCCGAGGCCCCAGCCGAACGCGAACACGCGATTCTTGTCGATGCCGACGAGGGCCACCGCACCGGGATCTTCGCGGGTGGCTTCGATCGCGCGGCCGAAATCGGTGCGGTGGATGAAGAAGTAGAGGCCAGCGAAGGCGAGCACCGAGACCAGGGCGCCGACCAGCTGCGGCTCCGGCAGGAAGATGCCGGCAAAGGAGATGGTTTTGCCGCCGAGCCAGGACTGCGGAATGCTGCGGTAATCCGGGGTGAAGAAGAACTGCGCGAGGCCACGCATTACGATGGCGAGACCGAACGTGGTGAAGATTTGCACCATGCCGGCATTGGCCTTGGCCCGCATCGCGAAGCGGACAATGAGCAGGTAGATCACCGCTCCGAAAACGAAGAGCGCCGCGGCGACCAATGGCGCCGACAGCAAGGGGTCGATGGCGAAGAACGCGAACAGAAAGAAGGACAGGTACATCGCGAGCATCAGGAACTCGCCATGGGCGAAGTTCGTGACGTCCATCAGGCCGAAGATCAGCGCGAGGCCGACCGCGATCAGTCCGTAGAGCAGGCCCATGAGAAGGCCGCTCGCGAGACTCTGGATAATGGCTTGGGCTGTCAACTCTCGTCCCCCGTTCGAAAAGTCACCGTTTGCTTCGTCATTGCGAGCAAAGCGAAGCAATCCAGCATCCCACCACGGAGACAGTCTGGATTGCTTCGTCGCTTCGCCCCTCGCAATGACGAGGCTCGCGCGACGATCGCGATGTGCTCCCCTGCTTCCGCAGCGCCTTACTTCATCGGCCAGATCGCCTCGGCGATCGCGGCCTGCGGCGGGAAGATGGTGACGAACTTGCCGCCGACATATTGCAGCAGCACCGGGTCGGCGTCGTTGTTCTGGCCCATCTCGTCGAACTTGACGCGCTTCCAGGGCATGATGGTTTGATCGCCCGGGATGTCGGTCGCCGCCAGCGCGTCCCGGATCTTCTCGCCGTCGGTCGACTTGGCGCGGTTGATGGCGTCGGCGAGGATGATCAGGCCCATGAACTGGCGCGAGGTGAGATCGTTGAAATCCTTGCCCGACTTCGTCTTGAACATGTCGTTGATCTTGCCGACCATCGGGCGCTTCTGCGCGAGGTCGAGCGAGAAGGTGCCGCGCGAGATCACGCCTTCGAGCTTGTCGCCGACGGCATCATAGAGTGCCTTCTCGGAGAAGCCGGCGTCCTGCGCCACGATCGCGTTCGGCTTGTAGCCGAGCTCGGCCATGGTCTTGACCAGGAGGATGCCGTCGGTGGTGTAGCTCGACGGCATCAGCACGTCGGCATTGGCGGTCTTGAGCTGCTGCACCTCGGCCGAGAGCGAGGGCGAGTTGGCGCGGTACTTGATGTCGGTGACGATCTTGTAGCCGCGCTCGCCGGCGATCTTGGTCTGGGCGTTGCCGGAGTCGGTACCGAAAATGGTGTCCTCATGGAACAGAGACAGCGTCTCGATCTTGGTGCCCTTTTTCTTCATGGCATCGAAGAAGTTGAACATCGCGGCCGAGTACATCTCATCATGCGGAGCGGCGCGGAAGTAATATTTCAGGCCGCGGCGATGCAGGCTGGGCGATGAATTGTCGGCGGACACGAACGGGACCTGATAGCGTTCGCAGATCTGGCTGACGGTGACGGCGACGGCGCTCTGATAGGTGCCGATGATGGCGCAGACCTTCTCCTGCGTGATCAGGCGCTCCGCCTCGGCGCGGCCCTTCTGCGGGTCAGCCTGGTGATCGGCGAACACGAGACGGATCTTCGCGCCGCCGAGACCCGGCAGGCCTTCGCCTTTCGCCAGCGGCAGGTCGAAATCGGTGTTCTTGTTTATGACCTCGAGCGCAGTCTCATAGGCCTTCTGCGCGTCGACGCCCTGCTGCGCGCTGCCGCCCGAGAACGGATAGATCACGCCGATCACGACTTCCGAGGTCTGTGCGCGCGCTGCCAGCGGCACGAGAGCGGCAGTGGCGGTGGCTCCCAACAACACGTCGCGGCGAGTGATCGTCATGGCAAAGTTCCCTGTTACTGAATTTCGGCTGATCGAATGAAGCGATTGATGGATGCGGTAAAGCCTGAAGAAGCAGCAGACGCTGCCCACTAGATCACGGCCATGTTTCTGTTCTTCAGATCCGTCACCAGCATGAGGCCGGGCGAATGCGTGATGGCGAACGGGAGTTTTGCGGCATTGATCACCGATTGCGGCGTCACCCCGCAGGCCCAAAACACCGGAATCTCGTCGTCGGCGACCGGCACCGGATCGCCATAGTCGGGCTTGGCGATGTCCTTGATGCCGATCAGATGCGGATGGCCGAGATGCACGGGCGCGCCGTGCACGGCGGGATAGCGCGAGGTGATCTGCACCGCCCGAATTGCGTCCGCCGGCTTGAACGGGCGCATCGACACGACCATGGGACCGGCGAACGGCCCGGCCTCGCCGCAAGGAATGTTGGTGCGATACATCGGCACGCGCACGTTCTTCTCGATGTGGCGGATCGGCATGCCCTCTTCGAGCAGGGCCTCTTCGAACGAGAAGGAACAGCCGAGCACGAAGGTGACGAGATCGTCGCGCCAGTACTTCGTCACGTCGGTCGGCTCGTCCACGACTTCGCCATCGCGCCAGACGCGATAGCGCGGCACGTCGGTGCGGATGTCGAGATCGGCGCCGAGCGAGGGGATGTGCGGACTGCCGACATCGGACATGCCGATGATCGGGCACGGCTTCGGGTTGAGTTGGCAGAAGCGGTGGAAGGCGCTGGCATATTCGGCAGGCAGAATCGCCAGATTGCCCTGGACAAAGCCCGGAGCGACGCCGGCGGTGGAGGCGACCAACCCCTCGCGATAGGCGAGCCGGGCCTTGCGGCTCGGAAGGGAGTCGGTTGTTTCAGTTTGCTGCGCTGCCACCAAAACAGTCATGTGATCGACCTGCCTATAAACTCGACAAAGACAAGCCAACACCAAGCGTGCTATAAAGTCTAATCGTCGTTTCTAATCAATATCGATAAATCTGATTTATCGATTGGGAGAATCCTCTCAATGCTGGACTTCAGATCGATCGAGACGTTCCTGTGGGTTGTGAAGCTCGGCAGCTTCCGTGGCGCCGCCCAACGGCTCAACACGACCCAGCCCGCGATCTCCCAGCGTATCGCGCAGCTCGAGCGCGAGATGGGAGTCAAGCTCCTGAATCGCGATCATCGCATCGCCTCTCCTACACCGAGCGGCCGGCAGATGATGGTCTATGCCGAGAAGCTGATCGGTCTGCGGGCCGCGATGTTGGCGGAGATCGGCGACCGCTCAGCGATGCGCGGCGTGATGCGCCTCGGTGTCGCCGAAACCATCGTGCACACATGGCTGCCGCGGCTCGTGAAGAGCGTGAACGAGGTCTATCCGAACCTCTCGCTGGAGATCGAAGTCGACATTACGCCGAACCTCACCGCACGCCTGCTCGCGCAGGAGATCGAGCTTGCTTTCGTGGTCGGACCGCTATCCGCCTCCGGCGTGCACAACCGCGTGCTCGCCGATTATCCGATCGGCTTCCTCGCAAGCCCCTCGCTGGGACTCGGCAAGGGCCCGGTGACGCCGGCGGACCTCGCCCGGTTTCCGATCATCACCTTCCCGCGCAAGACCAAGCCTTACGAGGTCGTGCGCGAGGTGTTCGACCGGCCGGAGCTGCCGCCTATCCGCCTGCATGCCTCCGCTTCGCTCGCGACCGTCATCCACATGGCGGTCGAGGGACTCGGTATTGCCGTCATCCCCGACGCCATCGTCGAGAGCGAGCTTGCCGACGGGCGGCTGCAACTGCTCGACACCGATCTTGCAATCGCGCCGCTGACCTTCACCGCGAGCTGGCTCGCCTCACCCGACGTTGTCGCGGTGGAGCGCGTCGCCGAGCTTGCACGGCAGATTGCGCAGAGCAGCCTCGCGGTTGACGCGCCCGCGCAGGCGCGTCATTGAAAAAGCGCCGGGCTTTCTACCGTCATTCCGGGGCTCGCACAGCGAGAACCCGGAATCTCGAGATTCCGGGTTCGCCCTTCGGGCGCCCCGGAATGACAGCGACAAATGGAAGACACACATGAGCCGAGCCGCCACCAATCTGCAAATCGATTCAGCCCGTCTCTGGGGCTCCATCCACGAGACCGCAAAGTTCGGCGCGACGGCCAAGGGCGGCGTAAGGCGGCTGACGCTGAGCGCGGAAGACAAGCAGGTGCGCGACTGGTTCCGCAAGGCTTGCGAAGACGCCGGATTGGAAGTCCACATCGACGCGCTCGGCTCCATGTTCGGCCTGCGCAAGGGCCGCGACATGTCGAAGCCGCCCGTCGGCATCGGCTCGCATCTCGATACCCAGCCGACCGGCGGCAAGTATGACGGCATCCTGGGGACGCTCGGTGCACTGGAAGTGATCCGGACGCTCAACGATGCCGGCATCGAGACCGAGGCGCCGATCTGCGTCGTCAACTGGACCAACGAGGAAGGCTCGCGCTTCGCGCCTGCGATGATGGCGTCCGCCGCCTATGTCGGCGACTTCACCACCGACGACATTCTGTCGCGCAAGGACGCCGAAGGCATGACAGTGGGCCAGGCGCTCGATGGCATCGGCTATCGCGGCGACAAGCCGGTCGGCTTCCAGAAGCTCGGCTGCTTCGTCGAGCTGCACATCGAACAGGGGCCGATCCTGGAAGCAGAAGGCAAGACCATCGGCGTCGTCGATTCCGGTCAGGGCGTATTGTGGTACGACGGCAAGATTTCCGGCTTCGAAAGCCATGCGGGTTCGACGCCGATGCCGCTGCGACGCGATGCGCTGGCGACACTGTCGGAGATCGTGTTGGCGATGGAAGCGATTGCCAAGAAGCACGGGCCCAACGCGGTCGGCACCATCGGCGAGGCCGTCATCGCAAATCCCTCGCGCAACGTCATTCCCGGCGAGATCGCCTTCACCATGGACTGCCGCAGCGCAGACGGCGCCATCATGGATGCGCTCGATCGCGACCTTCGTGCGGCCATTGCCGAGATCGCCGCGCGCCGCAAGGTCGAGGTCAAGATTGATCTGGTCTGGCGCAAGCCGCCGACGCATTTCGATCCGAAGCTGATCGCGGCGGTCGAAAACGCGGCGAAGACGCTCGGCTATTCCTCCCGCCGCATCACCTCCGGCGCCGGCCACGATGCCTGCAATCTCAACACCGTCATGCCTGCAGCGATGGTCTTCGTGCCCTGCAAGGACGGCATCAGCCACAACGAGCTGGAGGACGCGACGCAAGCGGACTGCGCCGCGGGCACCAACGTGCTCATGCACACCGTGCTGGCGATCGCCGGCGTCGCATCCTGACTGGAGAAGAAGCCATGCGCGGAGTTTTCGTCGACGCCAATGAAGCCCTCGCCGTGATCATGGAGCGGCTGGAGAAGCCCGGCGATCCAAAGGTGCGGATCCACAGGGATCCCGATATCAGGCCGGAGCAATATCCTGAAATCCTCGACGGCGCCGAGATCGCGATCGTCGACCACACCGCGCTTCCCACCGAAGTAGCGAGGAAATGCACGGGGCTGAAGCACGTCGTGTTCCTCGGCACCGGCGCGCGCAGCTACATGAACCCGGAGGAGCTCGCCGAGCTCGGCATTTCCGTGCATCTGATCAAGGGCTACGGCGACACGGCAGTGGCCGAATGCGCGATCGCGCTGATGTGGGCCTCGGCCCGCGTCGTCGCGATGATGGACCGCGAGATGCGCGCCGGCAACTGGCTGCGCGAGGACGGCATGCAGCTCACCGGCAAGACGCTCGGCCTGATCGGGTTCGGCGGCATTGCCGCCGAGGTCGCGCGCATCGCGACCGGCTCAGGCATGAAGGTGATCGCCTGGAATCGCTCGCCGAAGAGCTATCCTGGCGTCGAATTCACCGATCTCGATACGGTGCTGGCGAAGAGCGACGTCGTGTCACTGCATCTGCTGCTCAATGACGAAACCCGCGGAATGATCACGCGCGACAAGATCTTCGCGATGAAACGTGGTGTCATCCTCGTCAACACCGCCCGCGCTGCGATCGTCGACGAGGCCGCCATGATCGACGCGTTGAAGTCGGGCCACATCCGCCATGCCGGCCTCGACGTCTTCAATACGGAGCCGCTCCCCGGCGATCATCCGTTGACAAAACTGCCGAACGTGACGCTGTCGGCACATTCGGCCTTCCGCACGCCGGAGGCGAGCGAGAATCTGATCGGCGCGGCGTGGGAGCACTGCCGCCGAATCGTGAAGGGATAAGAGCAACAACAAATGGCTGACTATCGCACCATCAAGGCCGAAGCGCTCACCAACGTCGTCCGCGCCATCGTCAAGGCCGGCGGCTCCTCGGACCGAGAAGCCGAGCTCGTGTCGACCAATCTGGTCGAGGCCAATCTCAAAGGCCACGACTCGCACGGCGTCGGCATGATCCCGCGCTACGTCCAGAGCGTCACGACGGGCGGCCTCGCCGTGAACCAGCACGTCAAGATCGTGCTCGACACCGGTCCGCTTCTCACCCTCGATGGCCTCACGGGCTATGGTCAGGTGATCGGCCATGAAGCGATGGAGCTGGCCGCCGAGCGCGCCAAGCGCAATGGCGTGTGCCTCGTCGGCCTTTCCAATGCGCACCACATCGGCCGCATCGGTCACTGGGCCGAGCAGTGCATCGACCATGGGCTGGTCTCGATCCATTTCGTCAACGTGATCTCGCGGCCGATCGTGGCGCCCTGGGGCGGCAGCGATGCCCGCCACGGCACCAACCCGTTCTGCGTCGGCATCCCGCGCGAAGGCAGGGACCCGATCGTGCTCGATTTCGCCACCAGCAGGATCGCGCAAGGCAAGACCCGCGTCGCCCACAACAAGGGCATCGACCTGGAGCCCGGCACCATCATCGACAATGAAGGCAAACCCACCGTCAATCCGCGCTACACCGTGATCCCGCCGCACGGCGCGATCCTGCCGTTCGGCGAGCATAAGGGCTCGGGGCTCGCGCTGGTGTGCGAAATCCTCGGCGGTGCGCTTTCAGGCGGGCAGGCGGTCAAGGGCCCGTCCGACGGCAAGCACAACGTCCTCAACGGCATGCTCTCGATCGTCATCGATCCGAACAAGCTCGGCACCGGCGAGAACCTCACACGTGAAGTCGAAAGTTTCGTCGCCTGGCACACTGCCTCGCCGCCTGGCCCCGGGGTCGATAAGGTGAGGATCGCCGGCGAACCCGAGCGCGAGACCAAGAAGAAGCGCCTCGCCGAAGGCATTCCGGTCGATCCGACCACCTGGCAGGAGATTCTTGAGGCCGGGAAGAAGTTCGGGCTGGATCAGGCGGCGATCGAGAAGACCGTGAGTTGATCGGGAACGAAGAGCATCGCTCCGCTTCGTTCTGACCTCATGGACAATCGCGCGTGTGAGGCTGGACGACAGCGAAAAGTCGCCGCGGCCCGCGGAGCGGATTTGAACCGGCCCGCGTCGTCTTGCGACAACGCGGATGTGCCGGTCCTCATCCGCCCCCGAGGTTCACATGCTCTCCCGTCTCGCAAAGCTCATATCCGGCACAAGTCAGCCGTCACACGCTGCCGACCTCTACCGGCAACGGCTCGCCATCTATGAGAGCGAGCTGGACGAACCCGATTGCAGTTTCACGGACAGCGCGGAGCGCCGCATCGACATCCACGCCTTTGGCCGCGATTTCGTACCGGCGTGCCAGGAGGGATCTGACGAAGGCTACGTGCTCCTGACCAACGGCATGAGCCAGCAACGGATGCCGGGAGTGCTTGGGGACGCAAAGCCGCGTGCCGAACTGATGTGGTATGTCCGCGAACCGACGGAGGAGGTTTGCGCCAATCTGCGCTGGCTGGCCAACCTGCCGTTCATCGACACGACCTGATTCGGCTTCGGCCATCGCGTCGCGCTGCCGCGGCCGCCGGTTGCAGGAACGGACTTCCAGACCTTTCTGTTCCTCACGCCGATCATCGGCCCCGACCAGCGCATCGCAGCGGCGCTGCAGATCGCGGGCGATCCCGTGGAGATCCTGACCGTGAACCTGATCTCGCATCAGGAGCTCGGGCTCATCAAGTCCAGGGGGCTCGATCCGTTTCTCGACCTGCTCGACGAGAACGACTACCCGCCGATCTTCGATCCGATGAGGAAGTCGTACGTGTAGGGTGGGTTAGCTGAGCGGATGCGCAAAGCGCATCGGCTCGGCGTAACCCACCTCTTCTGTTTCTGCGGATATGAATAGCGGTGGGTTACACCTTCAGCGAACCCACCCTACGCAGGTCCCCCGCCTCAATCCACCATGTCCGCAACCGCCTTGCCGCAGGCTGTGGTGTCGGCATTGCCGCCGAGATCCTTCGTGCGCAGCGTACGTTCGGCCAGCGTGCGCTCGATCGCCTCGACGATCGATCTGCCTGCTTCCTTCTCGCCGAGATGCTCGAACATCATTGCGCCCGACCAGATCATGCCGATCGGGTTGGCGATGCCCTGCCCTGCAATGTCGGGCGCCGAGCCGTGGACCGGCTCGAACACCGACGGGAAATCTCCCGCGGGATTGATGTTGCCTGATGGAGCGATGCCGATCGTGCCGGTACAGGCCGGGCCGAGATCGGAAAGGATGTCGCCGAACAGATTGGAGCCGACGACGACGTCGAACCAATCCGGATGCAGCACGAAATTCGCGGTCAGGATATCGATGTGGTACTTGTCCCACTTCACGCCTGGAAACCTCTTGGCCATCGCCTCCACGCGCTCGTCCCAATAGGGCATGGTGATGGAGATGCCGTTGGACTTGGTCGCCGAGGTCAGATGCTTCTTCGGCCGCGACTGGGCGAGCTCGAAGGCGAATTTCAGGATGCGGTCGACGCCGGTGCGGGTCATCACCGTCTGCTGGGTCACGAACTCGCGGTCGGTATCCGGGAACATGCGCCCGCCGACCGAGGAATACTCACCTTCCGTGTTCTCGCGCACCACCCAGAAATCGATGTCGCCAGGCTTGCGGCCCGCCAGCGGCGACGGCACCCCGGGCATCAGCCGCACCGGGCGCAGGTTCACATACTGGTCGAACTCGCGGCGGAATTTGATCAGCGAGCCCCACAGCGAGACGTGATCCGGGATCTTGGCCGGCCAGCCGACCGCACCGAAATAGATCGCATCGTGCTTGCCGATCTTTTCCTTCCAGTCGTCAGGCATCATCTGGCCGTGCTTCTCGTAATAGTCCCAGGACGAGAAGTCGAAATGGTCGAAATGCACGGAGACGCCGTGCTTCTTCGCCGCCGCCTCCAGAACGCGCAGACCCTCCGGCATGACCTCCTTGCCGATGCCGTCGCCGGGAATGACCGCGATCCGGTATTGTTTCTTGCTCATCGAGAACGTCCTTCGTTGGTCCGGCAGCCGCCGCGTTTTGACCGCACTGCAATGAACCAAAGTCGCGGACGGTGCAACGCTGCACTGCAATGTTGACCATGGCGCGGCCGAGCGCCTACTGATTTTATCCTGTTCCCATCCTGCGAGTACCCTATGGATCTGCATCTGCGCGGCAAGCGCGTCCTGATCACCGGCGCGTCGAAGGGCATTGGCGCAGCTGCTGCCGAGGCGTTTGCCGAGGAAGGCGCGCATCTCCTGCTCGCCGCCCGCAGCGGCGAGGCGCTGAAGGCGCTGGCCGACCGCCTGCGCTCCGCCCACCAGATCGACGCCGCAACGAGCATCGTCGATCTGCGCAAGGAAGAGGACGTGGCACGGCTGGCGAAAGAAGCCGCCGACATCGACGTGCTCGTCAACAATGCCGGCGACATCCCCGGCGGCTCGATCGACAAAATCGACGAGGCGAGCTGGCGCCACGCGTGGGAATTGAAAGTGTTCGGCTACGTCAACCTGACGCGGCACGTCTACGCGCAGATGAAAGCGAAGGGCGGGGGCGTCATCGTCAACGACATCGGCGCGGCCGGCGAAAAATTCGACGCCAACTACATCTGCGGCAGCGCCGGCAATGCCGCGTTGATGGCGTTTACGCGCGCGCTCGGCGGCAAGAGTCTCGCCGACAACATCCGCGTGGTCGGCATCAATCCCGGTCCCGTCGGCACTGATCGCCACGTCACCCTGCTCAAGACGCGCGCAAAGCACCAGTTCGGCGACGAGAGCCGCTACAAGGAATTCCAGAAGAGCCTGCCGCTCGGCAGGCCTGCGCACGCACGCGAGATCGGTGATCTCATGGCGTTCCTGGCATCGGATCGCTCCGGCTATACGTCCGGCGTGATCTACACAGTGGACGGCGGCATCAGCGCGGGATGGGGTTAATTCGATCCTCGTCATTGCGAGCGCGGCGAAGCAATCCAGGAATGCATCCGCGGTGGGAGTCTGGATTGCTTCGCTGCGCTCGCAATGACGAAACCAAGAATGGGCATAGGAGTAAAACAATTGTCTCAAGACCTGATCCGCGAAACCGCATGCGCCGTGGTCGACAAGCTGCGGTCGGGCGATGTCTCGCCGCTCGAGCTTCTGGATGTGCTGGAGAAACGCATCGGTGAGGTCGACGGCAAGGTCAACGCGCTGCCGACACTCTGCTTCGAGCGGGCACGGGATAGCGCCAAGGCGCTGATGCGGAAGCCGGCCGGCGCGCGCGGGCTGCTCGCCGGCTTGCCGGTCCCCATCAAGGATCTGACCGACGTTGCGGGCGTGTTGAACACGCAGGGCTCGCCAATCTTCAAGGACAACATCCCCGCGAAGTCCGACCTCATGGTCGAGAACCTCGAGGCCAACGGCGCGGTCGTCTACGCCAAGTCGAACACGCCGGAATTCGGCGCTGGGGCCAATACTTTCAACGAGGTGTTCGGCGCAACGCTCAATCCCTGGGATACGACGAAATCGGCGGCAGGCTCTTCCGGCGGCGCGGCCGTGGCGCTCGCAACCGGCATGGCCTGGCTCGCCCAGGGCTCGGACATGGGCGGCAGCCTGCGCAGCCCCGCGGCGTTCTGCGGCGTCGTCGGCATGCGCCCCAGCATCGGCCGCGTCGCGCACACGCCCAAGTCGGGCATCGATCGCAATCTCGGCGTGGTCGGCCCGATGGCGCGCAACGTCGAGGATCTTGCGCTGCTGCTGGATGCCATGAGCGGCGACTATGCGGACGATCCGCTGTCGCTGCCCGCACCTGCAACCTCGTTCCTGTCGGCGGCACAGACGGGCAAGAAACCGAAGCGCATCGCCTATTCACCCGATCTCGGCATTACGCCGGTCGATCCCGAAGTAAAGGCGATCACGCGCAAGGCCGCCGAACGTTTCGCGGAGGCCGGGGCCATCGTGGAGGAGGCGCATCCGGACTGGCGCGAGGCGCATGAATGCTTCCACGTGCTGCGCGCGTTCGACTTCGCGATCACCAAGGCCAACCTGTTGCACACCAAGCGCGACCTGCTCAAGCCCGAGGTGATCTGGAACATCGAGGAAGGTCTCAAGCTCACGGTCGAGCAGCTCGCGCGCGCCGAGGCGCAGCGCGTCGGCATGACCGCGCGGGCAGTCGAGTTCTTCAAGAGCTACGATCTCCTGCTGGTGCCGACCACGATCGTGCCGCCCTTTCCGATCGAACACCGCTATGTCGCAGAATGCGCCGGCAAGAGGTTCGACAATTACGTCGAATGGCTCGGCATCGTTTACGCCATCACGCTCGCCTGCTGCCCGTCGCTCTCGCTGCCGTGCGGCTTCACGGCATCGGGCCTGCCGATCGGCGTGCAGGTCGTCGGCGCACCGCGTGCCGACGCACAGGTGATCGCCGGCGCGAAGGTGTTGGAGGATATCCTGGGCCTGCGCGGCACGACGCCGATCGAGCCGAAGGTGAAGAACTGACGTCTCCCTCATGACGACGCCGCCTCGCATCGCCCTCATCCACGCCCTCAAGCACTCCATCGCGCCGATCGAGGCGGCGTTCGCGACGGCGTGGCCTGAGGCACGGCTGATGAACCTGCTCGACGACAGCCTGTCTGCGGATTTGGCTCGCGACGGCGCGCTCACCGATGCCATGACCGAGCGCTTCCTCGTGCTGGGCGATTACGCAGCGGCGACGGGAGCGGATGGAATTTTGTTCACTTGTTCCGCGTTCGGCCCCTGCATCGAAGCCGTCGCGCGGGCGCACGCGTCGATGCCGGTGCTGAAGCCGAACGAGGCCATGATCGAACGGGCGGTGACCATGGGGAAGCGCATCGGCCTGCTCTCGACCTTCCCGCCGACCCTGGCCTCGATGCCGCCCGAGTTTCCCACCGCCGTCGAGGTCGTACCGAAGCTTGCCGAGGGCGCGCTGGCCGCCCTCGACCGCGGCGACCGTGCCATGCACGACCGGCTGATCACGGAAGCATCTCGCGATTTGCGCGATTGCGACGTCATTGCGCTGGCGCAGTTCAGCATTGCCGCGACCGCGCCGCTTGTCGCAGAGGCCACCGGCCGTCCCGTCGTAACCACGCCGGACAGCGCCGTCGAGAAGCTGATGCAGCTTTTGAAGGCGAAGGCCTAAGCGCGGGTCTTCTTCTGACGTCGCGCATCCTTGATCGCGACCGCAAGCGCAGCCTTCGTCTCGTTCACGAAGTCCTCGACCAATTCCTCGCGCGTGGCATGCGCCGCCTCGCCGGTGAACAGGCCCTGCTCGGCCAGCATCACCACCCCGTGCAGCGCGGCCCAGATCTTGAGCGCCTGCCGCTCGCGCAAGTAGCCGACCGCCGGGGCCTCCAGGGCTTCGATCACGAGCGCAAAGGTTTCGCGCGTCGCCTCGTGCAACTCGCTGCCCTTGGCGGCGCAGGACACGGTGCGCGAAGCGAACATCAAGCGGTAGATGCCGTTGCGGCGCAGACCGAAATCGAGCGTCGCCTGGGCGAGTCGCGAGAGCTTCGACTGCTTCGACGGCTTCTCCATCGCCTCGCTCAGAAGCGCTGAGAGTTGCCGGAATGCCTCCGCCGTGACCGCCGCGAGCAGTGCCTCGCGGTCGGCGAAATGCCGGTACGGCGCCGGCTGCGAAACACCGAGCTGCTTGGCAAGCGCCTTGATGCTGATCGCCTCGGCGCCGTCCCGCTCCGCTTCGCGCAATGCGGCCTTGATCAACGCGTCGCGGAGATCGCCATGGTGATAGGTCTTCTCGGGCTTGCGAGCGAGTTGTGAACGCATGTTGTGGCGAAGCCTATAAGTTTGCGCTTGACAGGGGAAGTCCGCCGCGAATGTAATAGGATATAACTTAGAACAATCCCAGATGAGGAAACGCGCCGCCCTTCGGGTCCTGCGCACACGACCAAGGAAGCCGCAATGTCAGAGCGACTGAAGGTTCACGTCGATCCGGAGAAGTGTCAGGGCCATGCCCGCTGCAAGGCACTCGCGCCCGAACTTTTCGAGCTCGACGAGTATGGCAACGCGCACGAAGCCGGCGACGGCACCGTCCCGCCGGGGCTCGAGGACAAGGCCTGGCTTGCGAAATCCAACTGCCCGGAGATGGCAATCGAGGTGATCGAGGAGTAGCGCGGCCGCTTCCGCTCCCCATGCTTTCAGCGAACACGAGCCAAGGGATTCCCTGCCATGTCCGACGTCAATCAGCCCGCCGCCCATCCGACCGTGACCGACTGGGTCCATGATTTCGACCACACCGATCCGCAATGGACGGAGGACCCCTTCCCGATCTGGGACGAGCTGCGCGCCGCAAGTCCCGTGGTGCACACGAAACGGTTCCTCGGCTGCTACCTGCCGACGACCTATGAAGCCGTGCGCGAGATCGCCAACGACACCGAGCACTTCTCCTCACGCCGCATCATCGTTCGCGATGTGCGCCCCGAGGTCGCTAGGAACGCGGCGCCGCCGATCACCTCCGATCCGCCCGAGCACAAGCCGGCCAAGCAATTGCTGCTGCCGCCCTTCACGCCGGATGCGATGAAGAAGCTCGAGCCGCGGGTCCGCGCCATCTGCAACGAGCTGATCGACGAGTTCATCGCCGACGGCAAGGTCGATGCTGCCGCACGCTACAGCAAATACATCCCGGTTCGGGCGATCGCGCACATGCTCGGAATCCCCGAGAGCGACAGCGATCGCTTCATCAACTGGATCCACATGATCCTCGAGCTCGGCATCAAGGACGAGAGCAAGCTGCTCCAGGCCGTGCAGGAGATGACCGCCTATTTCAGCGGCCACATCGAAGCGCGCAAGAACAAGCCCACCGATGACCTGATCTCCTATCTGATGAATGCCAGGAACAAGGACGGCAATCCGCTGGAGGACTCCCACGTGCTGGGCTCACTGCGCCTGCTGCTGATCGCCGGCATCGACACCACCTGGAGCGCGATCGGCTCCTCCCTCTGGCATCTTGCCAATAATCCGACCGACCGCGCGCGGCTGATCGCCGAGCCCGGGCTGATCCCGACCGCCGTGGAGGAGCTGCTGCGCGCCTATTCGCCGGTAACGATGGCGCGCGAGGTGGTCAAGGAGACAACGGTTTCGGGCTGTCCTGTCAAGCCGGGCAACATGGTGCTGCTGTCCTTCCCAGCCGCCAACCGCGACCCCGGGATGTTTCCGGATGCTGACAAAGTCGTGATCGACAGGCGCGAGAACCGCCACGCCGCCTTCGGCCTCGGTATCCATCGCTGCGTCGGTTCCAACCTTGCGCGAATGGAAATGCAGGTTGCGCTGGAGGAATGGTTGAAGCGGATCCCGGACTTCCGCCTCGATCCGGCGGGCACAGTGACCTGGTCGCAGGGCACAGTGAGAGGTCCCCGGCAGTTGCCATTTTTGCTGGGAAAGGCGATGTAGGCCTTTCGACACGAGTACGGAGACGCCGGACGGCCATGGCTGACGACAACGAGCCATCCGACAGCAAGCTGACACGCACCAAGGAGAAGTGGGCGCGTGAGGGCCGGTTTCTCACCGGCAAGATAACGCGTCCGCAAGATCAGCGCCTGCCGCCCGGCCAGCACCTCACCAAGGATTGGCCTGTGCTCGATCTCGGGGTCGTTCCGCCGGTGTCGCAGGAGCGCTGGCGGCTCGACGTCTATGGTGCAGTCGAGACCCCCGTGTTCTGGACCTTCGACGAATTCACCGCACAGAAGCAGGAGCGGTTCACCTCCGACATCCATTGCGTGACGACCTGGTCGCGCCATGACAACGAGTGGGAAGGGCTTGCGACGCGTGAGCTGCTCGCGGCCTGCCGGCCGCGCGAAGATGCGCGCTTCGTCGTGCTGCATTCCTATGACGGCTACACCACGAATCTCGCGCTGGAAGACTTTGCCGCCGAGGACGCTCTGCTCGCCCATAGCTGGTCGGGCAAGCCGCTGAGCGAGGAGCATGGGGGCCCGGTGCGGCTGGTCGTGCCGCATCTGTATTTCTGGAAGAGCGCCAAATGGCTCCAAGCCATCGAATTCCTGACCGAGGACGCGCCGGGCTTCTGGGAAGTCCGCGGCTATCATAACCGCGGCGATCCCTGGGCCGAACAGCGCTATTCGGGCGATTAGGTTCAAGCAAGGACGGGGAAAGCCATGCCGACGGAACGCTTTCAATTCACCGGAGAAGGCGGCCATCAGCTCTCGGCCGCGCTGGAGCTGCCGGACGCAGAGCCTGCTGCCTATGCGCTGTTCGCGCACTGCTTCACATGCGGCAAGGATACGCTGGCGGCGAAGCGGATTTCAGTGGCACTGGCGGCCAGAGGGATCGCGGTGCTGCGCTTCGATTTCACCGGGCTCGGCTCCAGTGAAGGCGACTTCGCCAATTCGACGTTTTCCTCCAACGTCGCCGATCTCGTCCTGGCGGCCGATCATCTGCGCAAAGCCCGCAAGGCGCCGTCGATTCTGATCGGCCACAGCCTCGGCGGTGCCGCGATCCTGGCGGCAGCAGGACAGATCCCCGAAGCCAAGGCGGTCGTGGCCATCGCGGCGCCGTCCGATCCCGCCCACGTCACCGGCCTGTTCAAGGAGCATGTCGACAAGATCCGCACCCAGGGTGAAGTCGAAGTCTCGCTCGCGGGACGTCCGTTCCGGATCAGGCGTGAATTCCTCGACGACGTCGCCGAGCACGAGCTGATGAAGGACGTCGCCGGCCTGCACAAGGCACTGCTGGTGATGCATTCGCCGGTCGATGACACCGTCGGCATCGACAATGCGACGAAGATTTTCGTTGCGGCGAAGCATCCCAAGAGCTTCGTCTCGCTCGATCATGCCGATCATCTGCTGACGAAGCCCACCGACGCGCTTTACGCGGCCGACGTGATCGCGGCCTGGGCGAGCCGTTACGTTGACGCAGCAAAGCCCGCAAAGGCGATGGATCTACTCGAGGAGCCGCGAAAGGTCGTGGTGCAGGAGACCCGCAAGAGCAAGTTCGACCAGATCATCACCGTCGGCCCGCACCATCTGGTGGCAGACGAACCCGTTGCGGCAGGCGGCGCAGATGCCGGCCCTGGCCCGTATGACTTCCTGCTCGCCGGCCTCGGCGCCTGCACCTCCATGACCATGCGCCTCTATGCCGATCGCAAGTCATTGCCGCTCGAGCGCGTGACCGTCACGCTGAGGCATTCCAAGATCTACGCAAAAGACTGCGAAGAATGCGAGACGCGCGAGGGCATGCTCGACCAGATCGAGCGCGACATCACGATGGACGGCGTCCTCGATGCCGAGCAGCGCAAGAAGCTGATGGAGATCGCCGACAAGTGCCCGGTGCACCGGACGCTGACGTCGGAGATCCGCATCGTGACGAAGGCGGTGGAGTAGCTTCAAGCCGCCGGCGAGCCCGCCTCTCTTGTCGTCTCGAGAGGATGCACCCGCAGCGCACCACGCAAGCCCGCCGTGGTGCCGAGCAGGATGCCGGCGAGCGCCACGAACGAGCCCAACGCAAGCGTCGATACGCCAGTCAGCCCCTGCCCGATCGAGCAGCCGAACGCCATCACGCCGCCGACGCCCATCAGCGCCGCGCCGCTGCCCGAGCGCAGCATGTGGCGCGGCGAGGAATAGCCTTCAAGCTTGAAGCGGCCTGTCGCGATCGCCGCCGCAAGGCTGCCGGCAAAGACGCCGGCCACCGTCGCGATGCCGAAGTTGAGTGTCAGCCCGGTCGACAGCATGGCGTATTGCAAGGCGTCCGCGATCGGCGCGACGAAAGTGAGCGAGGTCACCGGGACGGGATTGAAGTCGTCGGCGCCGAGATAGCCGGTGACGAACCAGCCGGCGGCAACGAGCACGCCCACAATGACACCTGCCGCGATCTGCCCCGGCGAACGACGAAACGCCGGGTGCACGAAAGCGAACAGGACCAGCGCGACGACCGTCGTGGCGGCGGCAAACGCGCGCGAAAGCGATTCCGTGAGACCGAGCATCACCAGCAAGGACGGCAGCGAATTTGCGCTGAGGGTCGTTTGCGACGCCTGAACCAGTGCGATACGTGCCGGCGCAATCAGGCCCTTCAGCGTCATCTGCGCGGCAATGGCGAGCACGATCACGACGACGGAGGAACGGAGATTGCCGCGGCCGAGCAATACCAGCGCCCGCGAGCCGCAGCCGTTCGACAGCACCATGCCGTAGCCGAACAGCAGGCCACCGAGGAACAGCACAGGCACCGAGAATGCCTGCTGCAGGTAGATCGACCTGCCGAGATCGACCATACCGCTACCGGCAAGGAACTGGCTCACAGCGATCGCAACGGCCATCGCCAGCGCATAGCTGCGCACCAGCCGCCCGTCCCCCTCCACCAGAAAGCCCCGCATGCTGCTCATCAGGCAGAAACCGCTGAGCAAGCCGACAGTGCCGTAGACGAGCCCGATGACGAGACCGGCGAGGATGACGAGTTGTGCAGATTCCATCGATTGTTCTCAGATCTCTCGACGTTCTCCGATTGCAAGCGCAGCGAAGCAATCCAGTCCGTGGATGCATTTCGGGATTGCTTCGCAGTGCCCGTCATCGGTCCGCGCGCGGACCCGGCGGCTCGCAAATGACCGTGTGTTACGGCTTCAGGACGACTCGGTCGCGGGACGAACCAGCGACGGCCACATAGGCCTCCTTGGCGCGCTCGAGCGGATAGACGGCGCTCGCCTTGATCGGAAACGGCTTCAGATGTCCGCTCGCAAAGCCCGGACCAAGGTCGCGCAGCACCGCGCCTGTAGCGGCCGACGACAGGCCGAGCGTGTCGATGCCGACATAGGTGTGCTGGCCGCGATAGAATTCGAGGATGTTGAACTGCACGATGCGGTCGATCGTGGCGATCAGGATCTGGCGGCCGCGCAGCGCAAGCGATCTGTGCGCAGCCTGGAAGTAGGGATCGCCGACCGTGTTGAAGACGATGTCCGCGCCCTTCCCGCCGGTCAATTCGCGTACACGCGTGGCAACATCGGTAGCGGATGCGTCGATCACCTCGACCGGCGCGCTGCTATGCCCCTCATAGGCTTCAGTCCTGCGCACCACGCCGACGACGTGCGCGCCCTGCCAGGTCGCGATCTGGACCGCAGCCTGTCCGACCTTGCCGTTGACGCCGAACACCAGCACGGTCTCGCCGCTCTTCGGCAGGCCGGAGCGGCGAAAGCCTTCCATCGCGGTCACGAAGGGCACGCCGATGCCGGCGGCCTCCTCCCAGGACACCGTCTTCGGTTTCTCCACGACGGCATCAGCCTCGACCATGAGATGGGAGGCATGGGTGCCGTCACGACGGATACCGAGATCGCCGGAGGAGCCGAACACTTCGCGTCCGACCGTGCCCGCTGGCCCATCGATCACCACGCCCGCGTAGTCGCGGCCGGGGGTCCGGGGAAACACGGCATACGGCATCAGCCCGGTCGCAGCCTTGACGTCCGATGGATTGACGGCCGCGGCTCTCACCTCGATCAGCACATCTTTCGGACCGCGCGTGAGCATCTGGCGCTCCACGACTGGCGCAAGCGCGGCGGCGTTTTCAGCTTTCGAGGTAAGGCGTACACACCGCGCTTCGACGGTTTTGGCATCGGTTGACGACATGAAAAAGACCCGCGATTTCTCGCGGGCCTTGTCGCCTCTGGGCGCGGTCAAGTCAATCCTTGGGCCGCTTGTCGTAGAGCCGCTTGGCCTTGCCGAGCGAACGTTCCAGCGTGGCGGGCGCAACCACTTGCACCCTGGAGCTGATTCCGATCGTGTTCTTGATGTGGGTCGAGATCCGGTCGGCATGGTCGACCAGACCCCGGCCGTCCCAGCTCTCGGGCCGCGCCTCCGCGATGATGGTCAGCTCGTCCATGCGGCCTTCGCGGGTGAGTTCGAGGATGAAGTGCCCGCCGCACCAGTCGGTCGCGAGCAACACCTCCTCGATCTGGGTCGGAAACAGGTTGACGCCGCGCAGGATGATCATGTCGTCCGAGCGGCCGGTCACCTTCTCCATCCGCCGCATGCCGGGCCGCGCCGTGCCGGGCAAAAGCCGCGTCAAATCGCGGGTGCGATAGCGGATCACCGGAAAGGCTTCCTTGGTGAGTGAGGTAAAGACGAGCTCGCCTTTCTCGCCGTCCGGCAGCACCGCGCCGGTCTCGGGGTCGACCACCTCGGGGTAGAAATGGTCCTCCCAGATGTGCAGGCCGTCCTTGGTCTCGATGCATTCCTGCGCGACGCCCGGGCCGATCACCTCGGAGAGACCGTAGATGTCGGTCGCGTCCATGTCGAACGTTTCCTCGATCTCGCCGCGCATCGCATTGGTCCAGGGCTCGGCTCCGAAGATGCCGACCTTGAGCGAGCTCTGGCGCGGGTCGAGCTTCTGGCGCTTGAACTCGTCGAGGATCGCCAGCATGTAGCTCGGCGTCACCGTGATGATGTCAGGACGGAAGTCGTTGATGAGCTGCACCTGCCGTTCGGTCATGCCGCCGGAGATCGGCACCACGGTGCAGCCGAGCTTCTCGGCGCCGTAATGCACTCCCAACCCGCCGGTGAAGAGCCCGTAGCCATAGGCGTTATGGATGATCATGCCGGTGCGCCCGCCGGCGGCGCGGATCGACCGCGCCATCACCTCCGACCATGTATCGATATCGCGCTGGGTGTAACCAACGACGATCGGCTTGCCCGTGGTGCCCGACGAGGCATGCACGCGCACCAGCTTTTCGCGCGGCACGGCGAACATGTTGAAGGGATAGTTGTCGCGCAGGTCAGTCTTCGCCGTGAACGGAAACTTTGCGAGATCGGACAGCTCGCGAAAGTCGGACGGATGCACGCCGGCCTTGTCGAAGGCCGTGCGATAGTGCGCGACGTTCTCGTAAGCGTGCTTCAGCGACCAGGCCAGCCGCTGCTTCTGCAGCGCCATGATCTCGTCGCGGGAGGCGCGCTCATGCGCGTCCATTTCGGCGCTATAGCTACTGGCACCTTCCTTGAGCCTCGTCAGAGCCATCCTCGTTTCCCCACATCGATCGGTTCTTTTGCTTTGTTTGTCTCTTATTGATCTTGCGCTGGCAGCCACGTGCCGGGAATGACGCGCGAATGCCCGCGGAATTCCGCGATGACGATGTCGCCCACGGTCACACGCACATCGTAGATGCCGGAGCGGCCGCCGCGGGTGATCTCCCGCGCATTCGCAATGAGGCGGTCGCCGAGCTTGCCCGGCTTGATGAAGGTGATCTGCCCCTGCGCCGCGACCACGCGTTCATTGTGCGAGTTGCAGGCGAACGCGAAGGCGGAGTCGGCGAGGGTGAAGATGAAGCCGCCATGGGCGATGCGCTGGCCGTTCACCATGTCCGGCCGCACCGTCATCGCAAGCGTTGCGAAGCCGGGACCGATCTCGACGATCTCCATCCCGAGACCCTTGGACGCATCGTCCTCCGCCCACATGGCGTCAGCGCAGGCGCGGGCAATATCCTCAGGCGACAGGGCAGCTTTGACGTTCACGAGCTTCTCCCGGCCAGATAATTGCACATGATGTTCTGCTGGTTGGCTCAAGCTGTCAAATAATGCGACGCATTTGCATTCATCGGGTCTGATCTGCCCGGTCAGACATGGTCATAATCGACCACGACACGCTCCGACGATGGCTTGGCCTGACAGGTCAGGACGAAGCCGGCCTTCAACTCCCACGGTTCCAGCGAATAGTTGATGTCCATCGGCGCCTCACCCTCGACCAGCTTGGCGCGGCAAGTCGAGCACATCCCGCCCTTGCAGGCGAAGGGCAGGTCGACCCCGGCACGTAGTGCAGCATCGAGGATGGCCTCATCCTCGGCGACCGGCACGTCGCGACGCTTGCCGTCGATGATCAGCGACGCAATCGCCTTGGGCGGCGCGTCGGGCGCAACGGCTTTCCTGGGCCGCGGCTTACCGCCGAACTCGGAGACGAAGCGCTCGACGTGGATGCGTTCGTCCGCGATGCCGAGATCGCGGCAGGTCGCCTCGATCTCTTCGCTCATGCCAAGAGGGCCGCAGATGAAGACGTGATCGACGCTCCCCGCCGGCACCAGCGAGCGCAGCAGCACCCTCACCTTGTCGCCATCGAGCCGGCCATGCAGGATCGGAATGTCCTGTTCCTCGCCGGAGATGACGTGGAAGAGCGAGAGGCGATCGATGAAGCGATCCTTGAGCTCCTCGAGCGCTTCGAGGAACATGATGTTGTCGGTGGTGCGGTTGCCGTAGAACAGGAAGAAGCGGCTGTCCGACTCGCGGGCAAGCACGCCCTTTACGATCGACAGGATCGGCGTAATGCCGGAGCCGGCGGCAAAGCCGACATGGATGCGCGGGCTATCTGCCGGGGGAACCACGCCGAAGCGGCCGGTCGGCGTCATCACGTCGAGCTCATCGCCGCATTTCAGCTCGTCCGCCGCCCAGCTCGAGAACGCGCCGCCATCGACCTTCTTCACGGCGATGCGGATTTCGCCGTCGTCGGGGCCTGAGCAGATCGAATAGGAGCGGCGTACCTCCTCGCCGTCAAGCGTAGCGCGGAGCGTGAGATACTGGCCGGGCGTGAAGGCGTAATCGCCGGCGAGTTCGCCGGGGATGCTGAAAGTCATCGAGACGGCGTCGGATGCCTCGCGGCGGAGGTCGTTGACGGCCAGGCGATGGAAGCGCGGTGCGGCTACGGACATGGTCAATGACACTTGAAATAATCGAAAGGTTCGCGGCAGGCCTTGCAGCGCCAAAGCGCCTTGCAGGACGTGGAGCCGAATTCGGACAACAGCTCGGTCTTGTCCGAGCCGCATTGCGGACACTCGACGGCCTGTTCGCCGAACAACGTGCGGCGCGAGCTTGAGGCCTGCGGCGGCGCAATGCCGTAGACGCGCAGCTTGCGGCGGCCCTCCTCGCTCATCCAGTCCGTCGTCCAGGCCGGTGACAGCACGGTGCGCACCCTGGGATGGTGAAAGCCGGCGCGCTCCAGCGCGATCTCGATTTCGAGCGCGATCATGTTCATGGCCGGACAGCCCGAATAGGTCGGCGTGATCGCGACCTCGACATGATCGCCGTCGACTGCAACCTCGCGCAACACGCCGAGATCGGCGATGGTCAGCACCGGGATTTCGGGATCGACCACGCTTGCCGCAGCGTCCCAGGCCCGCCGGCGCAGCTCGCTGTCGCGCTCCAGCACGCTCACCATGTCAACCCCGGGAAGGTGCGTTGCATCGACTGCAGGTCGGACAGGAGGTGGCCGAGATGCTCGCTGTGCCGGCCGGACCGACCACCCTGCTGCATCCAGTCGCTTTGGGGCAGCTCAAGTGTCGCTTCGCCAGCGACGTCGGACAGCGTCGTCAACCAACGACCGCGCAAGCTCGCAGGATCAATGGCGATGCCGGCCTGGATCAGAGCGCGCTCGCCGTCGTCGACCGAGAACATCTCGCCGGTGAAGGCCCAGAGATGATCGATCGCGGCTTGCGCCCGTCGATGGCTTTCGTCCGTGCCGTCCCCGAGCCTGATGATCCATTCCGAGGCGTGGCGCAGGTGATATGCGCTCTCCTTCTCCGACTTGGCGGCAATGGCGGCAAGCGTCGTATCGCGCGAGCTCATCATGGCACGCCAGTAAAGGTCGGCGAAGGCGGAATAGAAGAACTGCCTCACCAGCGTCTGGGCAAAGTCGCCATTCGGCTGCTCGACCAGCAGCAGATTGCGATATTGCCTGACGTCGCGGAGATACGCGAGCTTGTCCTCGTCGTTGTCCCTGCCTTCGACCTTCGCGGCGTAGCTGTACAATTCCCGCGCCTGGCCGATCAGATCGAGCGCGACGTTGGAGAGCGCCATGTCCTCTTCCAGCATCGGGGCGTGCCCGCACCATTCCGACAACCTGTGACCGAGGATCAACGCATCGTCGGCGCGGCGCAGCGTATAGAGCACCAGCGGTGTTTCGGAGACTTGGACGTTGGCGACGGCCATCACATGTGCCCCACTTCTTCCGGCACCTCGTAGAACGTCGGATGCCGGTAGATCTTCGACTCCGCCGGATCGAACATCATGCCCTTCTCGGCGGGGTCGCTCGCGGTGATCGCGCTCGATGGCACGACCCAGATCGACAGGCCCTCTCCGCGGCGGGTGTAGATGTCGCGGGCGGCTTGCAGGGCCATGGTCGCATCGCTGGCATGCAGCGATCCCACATGCTTGTGCGCGAGCCCGTTGCGGCTGCGAATGAAGACCTCCCACAGCGGAGTGTTCGGCGTGGCCATCGTGATCTCCCTATTCGGCAGCTTGCGCGGAGTGATGCCGCGCGCGCTTTGCGGCATAGGCGGCCGCCGCCTGGCGCACCCAGGCACCGTCCTCATGCGCCTTGCGGCGCGCGGCCATGCGGTCGCGGTTGCACGGTCCGTTGCCGGCGAGCACCTGCTGAAACTCGGTCCAGTCGATCTCGCTGTAGCGCCAGTGTCCGTCGGCATCCTGCGTCATGCCGGGATCGGGAATGGTGAGGCCGAGATATTGCGCCTGCGGCACGGTGGCATCGACGAATTTCTGGCGCAGCTCGTCATTGGAGAAGCGTTTGATCTTCCACCTCGTCGAGCTGTCGCTGTGCTGGCTAGCAACATCCGGCGGGCCGAACATCATGAGCACCGGCCACCACCAGCGGTTCAGCGCGTCCTGCGCCATCGCCTTCTGCTCGTCCGAGCCCCGGCACAGCGTCACCATGATTTCGTAGCCCTGGCGCTGGTGGAACGACTCCTCCTTGCAGACGCGGATCATCGCGCGGGCATAGGGGCCGTAGGAGCAGCGGCACAGCGGGATCTGGTTCATGATCGCGGCGCCGTCGACCAGCCAGCCGATCGTGCCGATGTCGGCCCAGGTCAGTGTCGGATAGTTGAATATGGAGGAATATTTGGCTTTGCCCGCTAGCATCGCGTCGACCAGCTCTTCGCGCGAGGCGCCGAGCGTCTCTGCGGCCGCGTAGAGATAGAGGCCGTGGCCGCACTCGTCCTGCACCTTGGCAAGCAGCGCGGCCTTTCGGCGCAGTGTCGGTGCGCGGGTAATCCAGTTGCCCTCGGGCAGCATGCCGACGATTTCAGAATGGGCGTGCTGGGAGATCTGGCGGGTGAGCGTCTTGCGATAGGCCGCCGGCATCCAGTCGTTCGGCTCGATGCGCTCTTCGGCGTCGATGCGGGCCTGGAACTGAGCAGCCTTGGCCGCGTCCTCGAGACCGCGATCGTCGGTCTCGACCGTGTTCAGCGCCTGGGTATACATGCGCATCCTCCCGATTTATTGGGAGCCAATATATAACAGAAATCACCTCATGCAAGATATTTCTGTAACATAAAGATCAAGTATCGAACCTTCGTTCCAGGAGCTTCCGGGCCGCCGGCAACGCCCCCTTCTCGTTGGTACCATGGCCATCGAGCCATTGTTCCGATGGAGCGAGGAGCGCACGATAGATTTCGCCGCAGAGCGCGCGGGCCGCCTTTCCCGGCCAATCCGCCGGCAGCAGGCTCTCGGGCAGCAGCGGATCGCGCAGCACGACGCGGCGATAGTAGTGGATCAGCAGGATCCGCGCGGTGAAGGCATCGGCCTCGGACAAATCCGTGCCGCGGGCAATCGCGGCGCGCAGCGGCTCGAACGTCTTCATGAATTTCACGTACGCATCCGCGGTGCGATCGAGCGGCCAGCTCGCGCTGAGCAGACGACGCCCGCTGTCGTCCTCCGCCGAGACTTCGAGACGGATGGCGCCCGCAGCCTCGTCTGGGACCGGCACGCCCGACGGCGCGACCCAGACGCCCGGCAGAGGACTGCCGAAGCCGGCATTGCGCAGCGCCTCACGCGAGGCGTCGCGATCCTCGCCATTGCCGATCAGGAGCAGCTCGAAACGACCGGTCCAGTCCGACGGCGGCGGATCGTAGATGTGGCGCGTGGCGGCTTCAAAGGTCTGCCTGCCCTTGTCGGCCAGACGATAGAAACTGTTTCGCCCTACCTTTTCGCGCGTCAGCCAGCCGTCGGCAGCAAGCCGCGACATCGCGGTGCGGACCACGCCGCTATCGATATCCAGACTTTCGAAGAATTCCAGCAGCGTCCCCAGCCACACCGAGCCGCCGCGCGGCACGATGGCGTCGCCGAACACGGTGATGACGATGGAGCCGGTGCGCGACGGCTCGCGCTTGAGCTGGTCGATGATGCGGGAGAGCGGATGCGCCATGCGCGAGGCATAGCGCGTTTGGCGTGGCTGCGACAATGGACGGGAGCGGCTCGCCTCTTCCCTTCTCCCTGCGTGCTGGACGAAGTGGGAGCTACCGATGAGGATCGGGATACGCCAGGCTGCGCCAGCCGCTGCGATCGAATGGGCACCACTGCCCCTCCTTCTGCGCGAGCCGGTCAGCCACCGCATAGACCACGGCGGGATGATGGCCCATTCCGCAATGGCTGCTCTCCACCTCGATGCTCTCGGTCTGCGCGCCCGCTCTCTCCATGCAGCCCTCCCAGGCGCAGACACCGTCGGTGCGGCTGAAGATGGCGGTGGTCGGCACCGGCGGCGGCGCGGCAAGCTCTCCGCCGAAATGCGGATCGACCTCGTCGGCCTTGCGGCCGCTGGCCCATTCATAGACGCGCCAGGCGTTGGTCGAACGCGGATCGCCGGCAAAGGGACTGCCGAGCGTGATCACCTGGCGCACGCGCTCCGGCATCATCTTGGCAAGCTGTCGGGCATAGAGACCGCCGAGGCTCCAGCCGACCAGGCTGATCTTGCGCGCGTGCTTGTCGCTGAGCTCCTGGACCAGATCGACCATCGCGTCCTGCACGCCCTCGCGCAGGCCATAATTGCGCCCCTGGCGCCAGCCGCTCACCGCATAGCCCTTGCTGGTCAGAAACGTACGCAGCGCACGGGTGGACGCATCAGAGGCTACCAGCCCCGGCAGCACCAGCACCGGATGCCCATCGCCGCGCGGTGTAAGGCTCAGAAGCGGCAGTGCACCGAGGAATGCGCCGAACTCGTGGATCGCGCGCCCCTCCAAAAACATCAATGTGCGGGACGGCGGGCGCAGCGTCTGGGCAGTTGCGGTCATGAATGTTTCCCCTTGGGAAGAATTCCTGGAAAGGCCGCCGGCCGCGGGGCCGACAAATGGGCATGAATTCCAATGCACCGGCTTCTTGAACGTTCCGCATCGCAACATGAATCAGCTAGGCGGCCGGTTCCCGACATTCAAGCCGGAGAGGCGCGGGGCGACAATAGGCCAGCACGTTAATGCTAACGGCCGTGACGCAAATATCACAGCAATCGAAGCAGGAATTCTGCGGAATAGAGCGCGAGACCGGCGAGACCGCCGATCAGCGAACCGTTGAAGCGGATGTATTGCAGGTCCCGGCCGATGTTGATCTCGATAAGCGAAATCAGCTGCGTCATATTCCACGCCTTGACCTGGTCGGAGATGAAGGTCGAGACGCCGCTCTTCTGGTCGGCGACGAAGCTGCGCAGCACCGCCACCAGGCCCTTGTTGATCTCGCCGCGCAGCTCGGCATCCCCCGCCAGCGCCTCGCCGGCCGCGACGAACATGCCGGCGAGATGATGCTGGAGCACCTGCGTCTCACCGCTCGCACTGCGCTCGATGAAGGAGCGCGTGTTGGCCCAGAGGGTGCGGGCCAGATCGGCAAGCTCTGGACGCGCGAGCAGATCGCGCTTCAGACCGGCGATCCGATCGATATAGGCTTGGTCGGTGCCGAGCCGATCGACGAAGCTCAGCACCATGCGATCGAACTCGCCGCGGAACGGATGCTTGGGATCGCTGCTCACCTCGTTGAAGAACGCGGTGGCGGAGGCAACGATCTTGTTCACCAGAAACTTGTCGGCGCGATAGAGCCTGAGCAGGGTCGGCAGCTCCGCACGCACCTTCTCGCGGATCATCGCCATCGTTTCCTTCTGGTTCAGCGTCTCGTGCATCACGCGCAAGAGATCGTCGAACAGGATCTGGTGCCGCCCCTCCGCGACGAAGCCGCGGAGCGTACCGGCCACGAGCGGCGCGAGGTCGATCGCCTGGAGCTGTGTGGATATGCGGCGGATGATGAAGGTCATCAGGCCGGAGCTCTCAGTTGCCGAGAACGCCTCGGGCAATAGACGCAGCGCGAAGCGGGCGAGATCGTCGCTGCGCTTGCGGTCGCGGAGCCAGTCCGCGACGAAGGAGCCGAAATCGATTTCCTTCAGCTTGGCCTCGACGGGACCGGCTTCGAGGAAATGCACCTGGATGAATTCGCCGAGCTTGTCGGCGATGCGGGCCTGGTTGCTCTGGATGATCGCCGTGTGCGGGATCGGCAGCCCGAGCGGCCGCTTGAACAGCGCGACTACCGCATACCAATCGGCGAGACCACCGATGGTGGCGGCTTCCGCGAAGGCTGCGACGAAGCCGAACACGGGATGCACCGGGAGAAGCCATTTCGCGACGATGAAGAGCAGCAGCGTCGCGGCCAGCACCAGCGTCGCCAGCGCTTTCACGCGGCGCAGCTCGGCCGCGCGTGCGGCATCGCCGGGGGTATCGAAGGAGAAGGTGGTGGGTGGAGTCATCGCTGCATCACACTACTCGTCATTGCGAGCGAAGCGAAGCAATCCAGAATCTTTCCGTGGAAGCAATCCGGATTGCTTCGCTTCGCTCGCAATGACGGCGACATAAAGCCAAAAACAAAAGGCCCGCCGAAGCGGGCCTCAAATTCAGTTTCTACTCAGGCGCCGTATCAGGCGGTCTTGCTGTAGACCTTGGCGAAATTGTCCTGAGCGGACTTCGCGCCGTCGGCGGAGAGCTTGCCGAAATAGTCGGCGGTCGCCTTGGCACGCGAGACGAACACTTCGCCGCGGGCGCGGAGCAGGCTCGACTGGATCTCGACGGCCTCGCTGATCGACTTCGCCGACGCGAGCTTGTCGATGCCCGAGAAGAACGCCTCGGCGTCCTCGTAGATCGCCTGCTGGATGTTGCGGCTGATCTTGCCGGCCTCGGTGACAGTCTCGGTCACAGCGTTCTCGACGGCGGCGGTCACCCGCTCGGAGCCGGCGAACACCTCGGCAGCGCGGTCCTTGGCAGTGTTGGCGGTCTTCTTGACGAATTCGCGAGCAGCCTCGGGAACTTCCAGGTTCTGGATGTTCTTGAAAGCGTCCTTGAAGCCCTCGAAGGCAGTATTGGTTTCGGTGGTCATGGGGTTCTCTCCATCCTCATTGATTTGAGCTATGGGCTCACCCCGTCCGCATTGGCCCGGGGCACGGTCTATATGGCATGGTTAATTGTGCATCGCAACATTAATGTTGCAGTGCGACATCACGAAGTCGTGAGATTCTGCAAGGAAGAGCCGCTTTGCTGCCTCGACAGGCTGCGGGCAAGAAAAAGGCTGAATTGACTCGATCGCCCGCTCAATGCTGAACGGCGCCTGGCAGCCCATAGGCCTCCATCTGCGCCCGGACCTGCGCGATGTTGTGCCCGAGCACGACGATGTCGTGGGTCTTGCCACCGACATCCCGAACATGGTCGCGCAGGAGCGCCTCGGCCTTGAAGCCCAGGCTCTCGAACAAGGCTATCGCCGGCTGCTGATCGACGGTCATCTGGACCGAGAGCTTCTCCAGACCGGCGCCGAGCGCGAGCGCAAAGGTCTCCTGCGACAGCGCCTTGCCCACTCCCTTGCCGCGAACTTCGGGCGAGACCACCATGCGGATCTCGCCGACATGGGGCGACCAGGAGTGTGGATCACGCACCAGCGTGCCGCAGCCGACGACCCGGCCGTCCCTTACCGCGAGCAGGCTCTGAATCGCGCCGCGCTCGATCTCCTTGACCCAGGCCGAGAGCACTTTTGGCTCGCTGATGTTGCGTGGCAGGAAAAGGAGATCGTGCGTCGGCAGGCCCTTGCCGAAGGTGAGCACCGCAGCTTCGTCCTCCGGCGACATCAGGCGGATCTCGATATCGCCGGCGTCGCTCTTGACCTGACGCGGATAGGAACGCTGCTCATTCATGTCGATCTCTTCCCCAGCCAGGAGTCCAGCTTCGGCCAAAGCCGTTTCACTGCGTTGGCGCCGGCGACCAGAGAGACGTGCCCGCCTTTCAGGATCACCTCTTCCTTGTCCGCCGAGCCGATCCTGGAGATCAGGTGCTTGGCGGCATCATAGGGCACGATATGGTCGTGCTCGGCCACTGCATGCAGGATCGGAACCCTGATGTCTTCGAGCTTCGCCGCACGGCCGCCGACCGACATGGTGTCGTTGAACAGCTTGTTGTCCCACATCAGGTCCTTGGTGATGGTGCGGAAATATTCGCCGGCCAGCGGCAGCGTGTCCGTCGCCCAGCGGTCGAACATGCGGTAGGATTTGACGAACTCGTCGTTCCAGATGTTCTCCCAAAGCTGGATCTGGCTCACCGTGCGGGAGGCCGGGCGCAGCATCTCGAACGAGGACAGGATCATTTCCGGCGGGACGTTGCCGACGCTGTCGACGAGACGATCGACGTCGAAATAGCGGCGGTCGGAGAAATTCGAGAACAGCTTCATCTCGCGGAAATCGACCGGCGTGGTGAAGCAGATCAGATTCTTCATCGGCCCGTCCTTGTGGATCGAGCCGTAGAGCAACGACAGCACGCCGCCGAAGCAATAGCCGATGATGGAGACCTCCTGCTCGCCGGAATCGGCTTGCACACGGCGGACGCAATCCGGGATGAAATCGAGGACATAGTCCTCCATGCTCAGGCTCTTCTCCTCCGGACGCGGCGCGGTCCAGTCCAGCATGTAGACGTCGTAGCCGCGCCTCAGCAGGAACTCGATGAAGCTCTGGCCGGGTACGAGGTCGAGGATGTAGCCGCGGTTGGTGGTCGCCATCACGATCAGCACCGGCACGCGATAGATCTCGTCCGACATCGGCCGATAGTGATAGAGGTTCATGGTGCCACGCGAATGTAGCACGTCCTTGGGCGTCGAGCCGAGCGACGGGCCCGAGGTCGAGAGATATTCGACGCCTTTGATGCTGCGCTGGATCGCGCGCTGCACCTCGGACTGGATGCGCTCCGGGATCGAGGCGAAGTCAACTCCCATCGGCGCGTTCATGTCTCGTCTCCGCCTTCGGACGGCGGACGTTTCGTACGCGGCGGACGCGGAGCGGCGCCGCCCTGCTGCGCGCCCGAGTTGGCCGACATCTGGTTCAGCATCGACTTGATCTCGCCGAGTTGGCCTTCAATCGACTGAAGCCTCTCCGCGATACCAGTGATCTGCTCGCGGCTCGGCAGGTTCATGGAGAGAAGATATTTCTCCATGAGATCGCCGAACTGCTTCTGAGCACCTGCAGCAACGCCGCCGGCGCGGTTCACGGCTTGCGAGAATTCGGGCGTCTCCATCGCCTTGGTCGCGACGGAGTTGAACCCCTTCTCCATCTCGCCGACCATCTTCTGCCACAAGGCGACCGGATCCGTGATCTTGTCGGTCATAGCGTCCTCCCAATGTGGAGGGCTTTGCACCCTTCTCTTTTCGCCATACCACACCGTTGCGAGATGCCGGTCAACCGGCAAGCAGCGGGCGCGGTATCGCGCTCGCGGCTTCTTCGCGGAACGAAACTGTGCGATACAGCATCGACCAGCAGGAGGGACCCGTGACCGCCCATCAGCCGCCCCAGACCGTCCGCGCCAATGGCATCGACATCTGCTACGAGATTTTCGGCAACGACAATGCCGAACCGCTGCTGCTGATCATGGGGCTCGGTGCGCAGATGATCCACTGGGACGATGCGTTCTGCGAGCAACTCGCCGGGCGCGGCTTCCGGGTGATCCGCTTCGACAACCGCGACATCGGCAAGTCGAGCCATCTCACGGGCGGCAAGCGCCTGACGCCGCTCGAGCTGCTGAAGCTGCGCTTTCTCAGGATTCCCGTGGCCGCAACCTACAAGCTGATCGACATGGCCGAGGACGCGGTCGGCCTGATGGATGCGCTCGGCATCAAGTCGGCGCACCTGGTCGGCGCCTCCATGGGAGGCATGATCGCACAAGAGGTGGCGCTGTCGTTTCCGCACCGCGTGCGTTCGCTGACATCGATCATGTCGACTACGGGCAATCCGCGTATACCGCCGCCGACGCGCGAAGCCGCCGCGATGCTGATGGCGCCGCCGCCGCGCAGCAAGGAGGAGTTCATCGTCCGCTACGGCCAGACCTGGAAGATCTTGCGCGCCGGGTCGTTTCCGGAAGAGGAAGCGCTGGACCTGGAACGTGCGGAGCGCGTGTTCGCGCGCGGGCTCAATCCGGCCGGCGTCGGCCGACAACTCCGCGCCGTGCTTGCGTCCGGCAGCCGCAAGGAACGGCTGCATAGCGTGAAGACTCCGACGCTGGTGATCCATGGCACGGTCGATCCCCTGGTCCATCCCGAAGGCGGCAAGGACACGGCGGCGTCAATTCCGAATGCCAAGCTGTTGATGATCGAAGGCATGGGTCACGCCCTGCCGATGCGCTTCTGGCCCGAGATCGTCGGCGCCATCGACACGCATGCGCACGGCGCGGCGGCGCAGGCGGCCTAGTTCTTCCGCGCCATCCAGATCACGTGGCGCGCGCCGCCGCCTCTGCCGGTGGCGCGGACGTTGATTTCGTTGACGTCGAAGCCTGCACGACGGAGGCGCTTGGTGAAGGCCGCGTTGGGTCCCGAAGACCAGACGGCGAGCACCCCGCCCGGCCGCAGCGCCGTCTTCGCCGCCGCAAGCCCGCTCGCATCGTAGAGCGCGTCATTGCTCTTGCGGGTCAGCCCTTCCGGCCCGTTGTCGACGTCGAGGAGGATGGCATCGAAGGCGGACCGCTGCGCCCGGATGATCTCGCCGACGTCACTCTCCCGGATGCTCACCCTGACATCATCGAGACTGTCGCCGAAAACTTCCGCCATCGGGCCTCGTGCCCAGGCGACCACCGCAGGCACGAGTTCGGAGACTACGATCTTCGCCTTGGCGCCGAGCACGGCGAGCGCCGCGCGTAGCGTAAAGCCCATGCCCAGGCCGCCGATGAGAACCACAGGTTTTGCGACGGTCTCGATCTGCTTGGCCGCGAGCGTCGCGAGGGCCGCTTCCGAGCCCGACAGGCGATTGTTCATCAGCTCGTTGGTGCCGAGCTTGATGGAAAACTCCTTGCCCCGCCGCATCAGGCGGAGTTCCTCGTCGGAGCCGGGGATTTTGGCGATCTCGATCTTTTCCCAGGGAATCATGCCAGACGTTTAGCACGATCGGGCGGGCCGTCACCCACCCGCCCAGACGTCCAGCACATAGCGGCTTTTCGCGCCCATCTCCTCGATCCAGCGCGCAGCCGTGGCGGCATCGCTGCCGGTCTTCTCGCGCTGGATCGCAACCAGTGCGGCCTTCACGTCCGGCTCCATCTTGCCGCCGTCGCCGCAGACATAGATGATCGCGCCCTGCTCGATCAGCGGCCAGACCTTGTCCTTCTGCGCGGCAAGCACGTGCTGCACATAGGTTTTCGGCCCATCGGCGCGCGAGAACGCGGTGAAGAGCTCGGCGATGCCGCTTACCGCCGTGGCCTTCAATTCGTCCGCGTAGAGAAAATCCTGGTCGGGATGGCGGCAACCGAAGAACAGCATGGCCGGACCGAGGGCGGCGCCTTTGGCCTTGCGTGCGGCACGCTCCTGGAGGAAGCCGCGGAATGGCGCCAAGCCAGTTCCCGGGCCGATCATGATGATCGGCACCGAGGGATCGTCCGGGAGCCGAAAGCCGGCCTTGGTCTCACGCACGGTGGCGTAGATCGCATCACCGGTGCGCCGATTGGCGAGGTAGCTCGAGCAGATTCCCTTGTAGGTGCCGCGGCCGGAGGCCGCCGGCCCTTCGACCACGCCGACCGTGATGCTGCATCGCGCCGGATCGACCGATGGCGATGACGAGATCGAGTAATAACGCGGCGCCAGCAACGAGAGCATCTCCAGATACACGTGGAACGGCAATTCGCAGGCGGGATATTCGAGCAGCAGATCGAACACCGATTTGCGCCTGGTCAAAATCTCTGCGCGGTAACGCTCGAGCGTTTCAGGCTCCTCGCCGACGAAAGCGAGCAGCTTCGGTTTGGTCACGGGGCAGCGAGTGTGCTCGGCCATGATCTGGATCTGTTTGCGAGATGCGACCTGCTGAAGCTCCACGAACTCGCTGAGCAGACGGCCGACCGACACGGCCTCACCAACCGGCAGTTGTGCACGCCGACCTTCGGCGACCTGCAACCTGATCTGGTCAGCCGGCAGGAAGCCGAAACGGCGAGCGACCGAGTCCACTAGTGTCGGGTCGTTGCGCGGAACGACGCTGAGGTGATCGCCGACTCGATAGGCGACGTTGGACGGCAACTGCACCTCGATGTGGCGCGTCGAGCGCTCCGACGGATTGGGACCACTCTTGTTCTGGAGCTCGTCATTGACCAGCACCTTCATCGCCACCGCGCCGCCCTGGGCGACGATGGTGTTGACGGCGGTCACCGCCACCGGCTGGATCGCGTAGAGCGGATCGTCCTCGGCGGTGCGGGTGAAATTCCAGTCGATGCCGAATTCCTTGGTCGCGACCTGGGCCGCCGCCGGAAACCATTTCTGGAACTGCCCATCGAGATCGCTGCGTGCATCGCCCTCGCCGCGCGGATACACCGCGCGCGCACCATGGGCCGACAATTGCTCGTCGATGAAGCGCGGTACCGATTGATAGGTCGCGGCCCAATCGCTGTTGCCGCAACCGAACACGGCGTAGCGCACGCCAGCAAAGGCATCCTTCGGCAAATCGCTGCCGAGCCATTCGACGAACTGCGTTGCATTGTCCGGCGGCGCGCCATTGTAGGAGGCACAAATGATCAGAACGCCACCCTCCTGCGGCAGCTTGCCGACATAGTCGTCGAGCGGCCCGAGATGCACGGCAAAGCCGTTGATCTCGGCCAAATCCGCCATGCGCGTCGCCAGCTCCTCGGCGGTGCCGAGATTGGAGCCGTACAGTACCAGCATCGGCGTGTTGTGGCCCGGGCGCGCGGTCGGCTGACGCGGCGCCTTCGGAATCGAAACCGCCGCGGCAACGGGCCCGCCATAGGCGCCACGCTCGCGATGGGCGCGCGGACGCACCCTGATCTTGAAGCCCTCCGGCTTCATCGTCAGCGTCTCCTTCAAATGCATCTGGTAGCGCTGGTGGTCGATCAGCCTGAAGCGCTGGAGGATCATGCCGAGCGCGAGCGCAGCCTCGTGCATGGCGAAGCCACGGCCGATGCAGGCGCGCTGGCCGTTGCCGAACGGCTTCCACGCATTGATCGGCCGCTTGGCCTCCGCCTCGCGGCTGAAATTCTCGGGATCGAAGGCATCGGGATTGGGCCCCCAAACACTGGGGTCACGATGCAGCGCCGTCACAAGGATCGTGGTGAAGGTGCCCTTCCTGAGCTTGTACTTGCCGCCGCCGATGGTCTCGTCGTTCAGCGGCGAGATGCCATAGGCGGGCGCGGGCGGCCACAGCCGCAACGCCTCTTTGAGGATTTGCGTGATGTAGGCGAGTTGCGTCACCTGCTGATAGGTCGGCTTCGCATTGACGTCGGGGCCGAAGACGCGGTCGACCTCGTCGTAGGCCTTCTTGAGAATGTCAGGATGCTTGAGCAGGGCATAGAGCGTGTAGGACAACAGGCCGCTGGTGGTCTCGTGGCCCGCGATCAGGAACGTGTTGATCTGGTAGCGGATATTGATGTCGTCGAGCTGCTCGCCGGTCACGCGGTCGACGCCGGTCATCATTGCCGCGAGCATGTCCTTCTTGTCGTCAATCCCCTCCGCGCTCTTGCGCCGCTCGGCGATGATCTCGTCGACCATCTTGTTCATGAAAGCGACGTCTTCGGCGAGTGTCTTGCGCCGCTTCTGCATCCAGAGCTGCTCGAACGGCAGGCCGCGCGTCATCATGATGGTTTCGAGCGAGCGCACCAGCGACTCGACGTAGGGGTGATAGTCGCTCCGGTAGAACGAGTTGAAGCGGTAGTCGAAGCCGCACAGGCCGATCGTGTCCAGCGTGAGCGCGGTCATGTCATGGACGACGTCGATCTCGTCGTCGGCGTTGAGCCGCTCCCATTTCTGGACGAGCTGCTCGGCGATATCGACCATGCTCGGGTGATAGGACTGCATGGCGCGGTTGCCGAACGGCTGCAGCAGGATGTTGTGCGCCTTGCTCCAGTTCGGCTCGCGGGTATCGGCCGTGAACAGGCCGTCGCCGCCGACCGCGCGCACCCGCCGCAGCGCGCCGCGCACCGTCTTGTCGAAGCGCTTCTCGTCGGACAGTTCGTCGACCAGATCGTGGCCGGAGACGACGACGATCGGCGAACCCATCATGTCGAGCCAGAAGATCGGGCCCAGCTCCTTGGCAAGCCGCGTCAGGTTCTGCACGGGGGCGGCCGAGTCCAGCGACAACATGTTGCCGACCACCGGCTTGGTCGGCGGATGCGGGATCGGATCCAGACGGTTCTTGGATGACATTTGAAGCGCTTCCCCCTCTTGCCCTCATTCCGGGGCGATGCACGACATCGAACCCGGAATCTCGAGATTCCGGGCCCGGTCCTTCGGCCCATCCCGGAGCGATTTCTGACTTACGCGGACGACTGGATCCTCACCCAAACCGCCTTCTACGCCATTCGATCAGCTTGGCACTGACCTCTTCCGGCTTCTCCTGCTGCGTCCAATGGCCGCTGTCCTTGACGAGATACTTCTCGAGGTCGCTCACGAGCTTCTCCATGCCGTCGGCCGCCGAGGGCGGCAGCACGGCATCGTTCTCGGCCATGATCATCAACGACGGGACGTGGATGTGATGATCCAATCCCTTGGCGCGCTCCCAATTACGCGTAAAATTTCGATACCAGTTGATGCCGCCGGTGAAGCCGGTCTTCGTGAAGGTGTCGACGAACACCTTCTTCTCTTCCGCCGACAGGATCGGCGTGCGCGGATCCACCTTGGCGTCATAGGCCGCGATCATCTGCGGAAACGCCAAGTTGGTTTTCGGCGATGCGCCGACGCCCGCGACCGGCGGCTCTTCCGGCCTGACCGCAGGCCGCGGCAGCGGCTTGCGCATGAAGGCATCGAAGGTCTGCTCGACGCGACTGCCAAAAATCCTGTCCGGCTCGCGCGCGGGATCCTGGAATTGGACGATATACATCTGGTCGCCGAAGCGCTGACGGAACAGCGCGATCGGATCGACCGGAGCGCGGTCCCAATGCGGCGTGTTGACGCCGACAACTCCGGCGACCCGCGCGAGATGCCGCAGCGGCATCTGCCAGACGACGAAGCCTCCCCAATCGTGGCCGACGAAGATCGCCTTGTCGATGTTCAGGTGATCGAGCAGACCGACGAGATCGCCGGTCAAATGCTCCATGTCATAATCCTCGACCGCCTCGGGCCGGTCGGTCGCGCCATAGCCGCGCTGGTCCGGCGCGATCACCCGGATGCCGGCCTCGCTCAGCGCCTTGATCTGGTGGCGCCAGGAGAAGGCGAGCTCCGGCCAGCCGTGACACAGCACGACCGGCGGCTTGTCCTCGGCCGGGCCGGCCTCGTAATAGCCCATGCGGATTCCATTCGTCTGCGCGAATTTGAGCGGCGGCATTTCAATCATCATGAGATTCCTGGCAAAGGTTCCTATTCCGCGGCGCCCTTGATGTCGGCCGCAGGCGGCGCATAGGCGGCCTCCAGCGCGGCAAACTCTTCCGGCAGCATATCGCACATCACCTGCACATGCGGAATGATGTTGGCGCCGACGATGAAGCCGAAATCGAGCTGGTCGCGATAACTCTGCACGGTGATGTTGAGCGCCTGCCCGTGGGTCGAGATCGACACCGGGAAGATGTGCAGCAGCTCGGCGCCGGCGGCATAGAGCGTCTGCCGCGGTCCTGGCACGTTGGACACCGTGATGTTGGCCGCCGGCGGCAGCACGTCCGAGAGGTTGGAGCGGCTGTAGAGCAGCGCCAGGATCTGGACCATGATGGGCGCGCCCAGCATCGAGATGTTGGAGACCTGCGGCATCAGTGCGCGCAACGGATGCGACATCTCCTTGGACTTGGTCGATTGCGCGATGATGGCCTCCAGCCGTGCCTTTGGATCCTCGACGTTGGTGGCGATCGAACAGATCATGCCGAACACCTGGTTGTTGGCTTCCGTATTGCCTTCCTCGCGGAGCGAGATCGGCACGGCGGCGGTCAAGGACTTCGCCGGCAGTGTGCCATATTGCTGGAGATAGCGACGGACCACGCCGGAGGCGAGCGCCAGCACCACGTCGTTGAGCTTGCCGCCGGCCTGCTTGGCAAGCGCCTTGGCGCGTGACAACGGGATCGACACGCCGGCGAAGCTGCGCTCCGACGAGATCGTCTTGTTGAGCATGGTCGGCGGCGACACCATGCTGGCGAGACTCTCGCGCGACTTGGGATCGGCAACCTTGCCGAGCACGTCGGACACGCTCTTGAGCACGGTCGGGATGTTGCCGGCGAAGCGCACCGCGCTCTCGATCTGGTACATCGCATTGTCGAACAGGATCGAGCCGATGTCGCTCTTGCCGGTGCGCGGAAGCTGCAGGTTCTTCGCGGTCTGCGAAGCGTCGAGCGGTTGAGAGAAGAGCTGCTGATACGAATCGAGAAGGTTCGCGGCGATGTCACGCGGCTCCTGTCCGGACTTGGTGCCTGCCGCCGGCGGCTCGACCTTCCGCGGGATCGGCGAGATATCGTAGATCATGTTGGTCAGGGCAGCGCCGGCGCCGCCGTCGATCGCGGCATGATGCATCTTGGAATAGAGCCCGACCTCATTGTCCTTCATGCCCTCGAACACGTAGAACTCCCAGAGCGGGCGCGCGCGGTTCAAGAGCTTGGCGTGCATCCAGCCGACGATGCGTTCGAGCGTGGCGCGGTCGCGCGGCTGCGGGAGGCTGGCGCGAAAGATGTGACGGTCGATGTCGAACTGGTCGTCCTCGACCCAGGAGGGATGGTCGATGTCGAGCGGCGCCTTCGCCAAGCGCGCCTTCAGGATCGGCGCGATGTGCAGGCGCGAGACGATCATCGCCTTGAAGTCTTCGAAGAAGTCGCCCTTGTAGTCGTCGGGCAGGCGGAAGATCGCCATGCTCCCGACATGCATCGGCATTTCCGGCGTTTCCAGATAGAGAAACGAGGCGTCCAGTGACGACAGCTTCTTCCCGTCAGCCATGCTTTTCCCTCCCGCAAAGGTTTGACGGGCGCCGTTTGCGGCGCTTCTCGTCAGGCCGATACTGCCTTTTCCGGCGGGGCATATGCAACGGCAAACGGCCCGGCCCGGTCAAATGGCCGGAATTCCCCCTCCGGCTGCGCCAGGCGGTCCGCCACGGCCCACAGCGCCGCGGGGTTCACCCCGAGCCCGATATGGCTTGCCAAGCGCACCTCGATGTTCTCGGCACGGTCGGACGGACGGAGCAGACAGGTCCGCCAGTTCACGACGCCGTCAGCGCGCGAATAGATGGACGTCGTCGGCACCGGCAGATCGCCGGCGATCGCCTCGCGCGCTTCCGCAAAATCCTCGACCCGTTCGCCGGACAGCGCCTCGTAGAGTCGCGTGGCGTTGGTCGTCCGTACGTCGTTGGCGAAAGGGCTGCCGAGCGTGATGACGTAACGGACCTTGTCGGGTGCCCAAAGCGCGAGATCGCGGGCATAGACGCCGCCGAGGCTCCATCCGACCAGGCTGACCTTGCGTCCGCTCGCGGCGTGGATTTCCGCCAAGCGGGTGCGCAGCGAATCCCGCACCCGCCCGAGCCCGCCGAGATTGCGGCCCATCCGCCAGGCATGTGCCTCATAACCGAGCTCGTTGAGATAGCGCCGCATCGGCGCCATCGAGAGGTCGCTGGCGAGAAAGCCGGGCAGCGCCAGCACCGGATGGCCATCGCCCCTCGGCGCGCGCATCAGGAGCGGCGATAGCAATAGACTCGCATTCAACTCGAACAGTCCACGCGCCTCGGCGAGCAGCAGGCCGAGACTCGGCGGACGAAGCCGGCCCGGTCTCGGCGCCCCGTCCGGTTCGGACGACACTACTTCTTCTTGTCGCCGCCGCCGCGCGTCCCGCCGAGGCCGGCCATCGCGACGAACATGTCCTGAAACCGCTCGGCGATTTTGGGATCGAAGGTGAACCAGCTCTGGATCAGGGATTCCGGCGAGACCTTGTCGATGTTGCTGAGAACTTGCTGCTGCAACTTGTCCATCACCGCCGTCTGCATCGGCGCCACGTCCGGCAGACCGAAGAACTGGCGGGCCTCGAGGGGGGTGCAGTCGATTTCGATGTTAACCTTCATGTCCCCTCCAGATGAGATTCGAGCGGCGTGCCTGAGTATCGCCGCGAGTTGTGGTGCAACGCAAGCGACCTGATGCCGGCGCGACATGCTCCGTCGGGCAAATCAGCCGGCATAGTCAACCAAAGTCGAAAGACATGGTCCTCCATGCCTGGCGACATGGTCGGCGTTGCTGCACAGCGGTGCAACTTGGCGCGTTCCTTGCTGGAATGGCGCTTGCACCGGTCGAGAACTCTGGGCAACATGGATTGATCGGCCGGCCGAACAAATCAAAAATCACCGGCACGCGGTGTGAAGAGGGTCAAGAATGTCATTGGGTCGAAATCTGTTTGCGGCGACGCTCGCCGGAACGGTTGTGTTGACGGTCTCGCCGGCGTCGAGCCAGACGCTGCGCTATGCCAACCAGGGCGACCTGAAGTCGCTCGATCCCTACACCCTCAATGAGAGCACGACCCACGCCCATCTCGGCCACGTTTATCAAGGCCTCACCGCGCGCGACAAGGACCTCAAGATCATTCCGGCGCTGGCGGAAAGCTGGGAGACGCCGGAGCCGACCCGCTGGCGCTTCCATTTGCGCAAAGGCGTGAAGTTCCACAACGGCGATCCCTTCACCGCCGACGACGTGCTGTTCTCCGCCGACCGCGTCCGCAAGAAGGGGTCCAACATGCAGACCCGCCTCGCGGCCGACGTCAAGGTCGTCAAGGTCGACGATTACACCGTCGACTTCGTCCTGCCCTCGCCCAACCCCATCCTGCATTCATCGTGGGATGTCTGGTACATCATGGACAAGAAATGGGCCGAGGCGAACAACGTCGTCGATCCGACGCCCGTGGCGGCGACCACGCCGAGCTACGCCTCGCTTCACGAGAATGGCACCGGCCCCTTCATGATCGAAAGCCATCAGCCCGGCGTGAAGACGGTTTTCAAGGCCAACCCTAATTACTGGGGCAAGGTCGAAGGTAACCTGAAGGAAATCATCTTCACCCCGATCGCTTCCGACGCCACCCGCGTCGCTGCGCTGCTCTCGGGCGAAGTCGACGTCATCGAGCCGGTGCCGATCCAGGACATCTCCCGCGTCGATTCCACCCCGAACGCCCAGGTGCTGAAAGGACCGGAGCTGCGCACCATCTTCATCGGCTTCGACCAGACCCGCGACGAGTTGCTCTATTCCAATATCAAGGGCAAGAACCCGTTCAAGGACGCGCGCGTCCGCGAAGCCTTCTACAAGGCGATCGATATCGAGCTGATCAAGACGCGCGTGATGCGCGGGCTGTCGACGCCGTCGGCGCTGATGATCGCCCCCGAATTGTTCGCGCTGTCCAAGGAGTTCACGCGGCCGAAATTCGACCCCGATGGAGCCAAGAAGCTCCTGACCGAAGCCGGTTACCCCGATGGTTTCGAGGTCACCATGGACTGCCCGAACGACCGCTACGTCAACGACGCGGCGATTTGCCAGGCCGTCGTCGGCATGCTCGCCCGCATCGGCGTCAAGATCAACCTGCTGGCGCAGCCGAAGGCGCAGTACTTCGCCAAGGTGCTGAAGCAAGGCGGCTACCAGACCTCGTTCTACCTCCTGGGCTGGACGCCGAGCACAATGGACTCCCACAACGTGCTCTACGACATCATGGGCTGCCGTAGCGATGCGAAATCCTCGCGCGGCGAGGCCAATCTCGGCGGCTATTGCAACAAGGAGTTCGACGCCATCACCGACAAGGTGTTGGTCGAAACCGACACAGCCAAGCGCAACCAGCTGATCAAGCAGGCCTACGAAATCGGCATGAAGGACTGGGCCTACATCCCGCTGCACCAGCAGGCGCTCGCCTGGGGCGTATCGAAGAAGGTCAACCTGCCGCAGCGCGCCGACAATCTGGTCATGTTCCACTGGGCGACCAAGAAGGACTAGCGTCAGTTTAACACGAGGTCCCGGCGGCGTCAGGCGTCCGGGACCTTATCCTTTCTCGGCTGACAAGGACGTCGGCCGTACGCACACCCAAGGATAGTGGAAGGAATGCTCGCTTTCACTCTTCGCCGCGCCATTCAGGCCATCGGCGTCATGTTCGCCGTCGGCATCATCGCCTTCTCGATGTTTCGCTTTGCCGGCGACCCCGTCAACCAGATCGTTTCCATCGACACGTCGGCGGCCGAACGAGAAGCCGTGCGTAAGTCGCTCGGGCTCGACGATCCAGTGCCGGTGCAGTTCGTGCGATATTTCGCCGATGCCGCGCAGTTCAAGTTCGGCGTCTCCTACCAGTTCCGCCAGCCAGTCTCGGCGCTGTTGATGGAGCGTATGCCCGCGACACTGGAGCTTGCGGTCTGCGCGACCGTGTTTGCGATGGTGTTCGGCATCCTGATGGGCGTCTATTCGGCGCTCAAGCGCGACACCGTGCTCGCCAAGCTCTTCCAGGCTGTTTCGCTGATCGGCATTTCGCTGCCGACCTTCCTGATCGGCATTCTCCTGATCTATCTGTTCGCGGTGACATTGGGCTGGTTGCCCTCGTTCGGCCGCGGTGACGTGGTGAAGCTCGGCTGGTGGACGACGGGCCTGCTCACGCTGTCCGGACTGAAGGCACTGATCATGCCCTCGATCACGCTCGGCCTGTTCCAGATGACCTTGATCATGCGGCTGGTGCGCGCGGAGATGCTGGAAGTGCTGCGGACCGACTACATTCGCTTCGCCCGCGCCCGGGGGCTGAGCACCCGCGCCATCCATTTCGGCCACGCGCTGAAGAACACCCTGATTCCGGTGATCACCGTGGCCGGACTTCAGTTTGGCTCGGTTATTGCATTTTCCATCATCACCGAAACCGTGTTCCAATGGCCGGGCATGGGACTTCTCTTCGTGCAGGCCGTGCAGAATGTCGATATCCCGATCATGGCCGCCTACCTGCTGATGGTTTCGCTGATTTTCGTCACCATCAATCTGGTGGTCGACATCCTCTACACGGTGGTCGATCCGCGCCTGCGCTCGACCGTCGGTCGCGCCGCATAAGGCAGCCTCCATGCCCGACGCAGTCGTTGCCAAGTCCGACGAGCAGAGCGCGCAGACGCATAGCGCCCATGGCTGGATCAGCCGCGCGCTCGACAGCGACCTGTTCTATTCGTTTCGGCGCTCGAAGCTCACCATGGTGGCCGCGGCCATCACCGTCATATTCTTCCTGCTTGCGATCTTTGCATCCGCGCTCGCCGTGCAGAACCCGTTCGATCCGGCACAACTGCAGTTGATGAATTCGCGGATTTCACCGCTGTGGACCGCGGACGGCCAGAGCCCGTTCCTGCTCGGCACCGACGAGCAGGGCCGCGACGTGTTCTCCGCCATTCTCTACGGCATGCGCATCTCGCTCGCCGTCGGCGTCGCCGGCGTGATCTTCGCCGGTGCGCTCGGCATAGGGCTCGGCCTGATTGCGGGTTATTTCGGCGGCGCAGTCGACGGCGTGATCATGCGGATCGCCGACGTGCAACTCACCTTCCCCGCCATCCTGATCGCGCTGCTGGTCAATGGCATTGCGAAATCGATCCTCGGCAACCGGCTGGACGCCACCAGCATGCTGACGGTGCTGGTGATCTCGATCGGCCTCAGCTTCTGGGTGGGATATGCCCGGACGGTGCGCAGTTCCGTCATGGTCGAGAAGAACAAGGATTACGTGGCCGCCGCACAGCTGATCGGCCTGCCGGCACCGAAGATCATGCTGCGGCATGTGCTGCCCAACACGATGGGCCCAATCCTGGTCATCGCCACGATCAACCTCGCGCTGGCCATCATCACCGAGGCGACGCTGTCCTTCCTCGGCGTCGGCCTGCCCGACACCATGCCCTCGCTCGGCACGTTGATCCGCATCGGCAACAATTATCTGTTCGCGGGCGAGTGGTGGATCGTCGCCTTCCCCGGGCTTGCACTCGCGGCGCTGATCCTGTCGATCAATCTGCTCGGCGACTGGCTGCGCGACGCGCTCAACCCGAAGCTCCGATGAGTACGCCTCGTCCATGACCGAACCCGTCCTTTCCGTGCGCGATCTTCACGTGGAGTTCGCCTCCCGTCGCGGCACGCTGCGCGCCATCGACGGCGTGTCCTTCGACATCGCCAAGGGCGAGGTGCTCGGCGTCGTCGGCGAATCCGGCGCCGGCAAGTCCGTCACCGGGCTGTCGGTGATCGGCCTGATCGATCCGCCCGGCCGCATCGCCGGCGGCGAGATTCGTCTCGCCGGCCTGCGTATCGACAATCTGCCGCCGGAGCAGATGCGCCGCATCCGGGGCAAGCGCATCGGGATGATCTTCCAGGATCCGCTCACCTCGCTCAATCCGCTCTACCGGGTCGGCGACCAGATCGTGGAGACGATCCGGACCCATCTCAATCTCTCCGAAGCGGCCGCCCGCCGCCGCGCCGTCGACCTCCTGGCCGAGGTCGGCATTCCCGCACCCGAAAAGCGGATCGACGGCTATCCGCACGAGTTCTCCGGCGGCATGCGCCAGCGCGTGGTGATTGCGCTGGCGATCTGCGCCGAGCCCGAGTTGATCATCGCAGATGAGCCGACCACCGCGCTCGACGTCTCCGTGCAGGCGCAGATCATCTCGCTGATCAAGCGTCTCGGCCGCGATCACGGTACCGCCGTGATGCTGGTGACTCACGATATGGGCGTGATCGCGGAGACCTCGGACCGGGTCGCGGTGATGTATGCCGGCCGCATCGCCGAGATCGGCCCCGTGCAGGACGTCGTGAAGAACCCGCTGCATCCTTACGCCAAGGGCCTGATGGGCGCGATCCCGACGCTCGCCGGAGACGACAAGCGTCTCGTGCAGATTCCCGGCTCGATGCCGCGCCTTTCGGCGATCCCGCCGGGCTGCTCGTTCAATCCACGCTGCGCGTTCGCCTTCGATCGCTGCCGCGTCGAGCGTCCCGAACCGCAGCCGCGCGGCGAGCAATCGGTCGCCTGTCACCTCTATGACGATGTGCCGGCGGAGAGCGCGGCATGAGCGCTCCCTTTGTCCAGGCCACAAACCTCCGCCGCGTCTTCGACGTCTCAAAACCCTGGCTCAACCGCGTGCTCGAAGGCGGGCATCTCGAATATCTCAAGGCGGTCGATCATGTCACCTTCGATATCCGGAAGGGCGAGACGTTTGCCTTGGTCGGCGAATCCGGCTCCGGCAAGACCACGGTGGCGCGCATGGTCGTGGGCCTGTTGCCGCCAAGTGCCGGCGACGTGCTGATCGACGGCGTCTCGATGACCGATCCACGGCAGGCCCCGGCGCGGCGAAAGCTGCGCCGCCGCATCCAGATGATCTTCCAGGATCCCTATGCGAGCCTGAACCCGCGCTTTCGTGTCGACGCCATCATCTCCGAGCCGATCCGCGCCTTCGACCTGATCCAGGGCGAGCGCGACATCCAGGCCCGCGTCGGCGAGCTGCTCAGCCTCGTCGGCCTGCATCCCGACGACAGGCTGAAATATCCGCACGAATTCTCCGGCGGCCAGCGCCAGCGTATCGCCATCGCGCGGGCGCTTGCCTCCGACGCCGAGTTCATCGTCTGCGACGAGCCGACTTCGGCGCTGGACGTCTCGGTGCAGGCGCAGATCCTCAACCTGATGCGCGACCTCCAGGACAAGTTCGGCCTGACTTACATGTTCATCAGCCATAACCTCGCCGTGGTCCGCCACATGGCGAGCCGCGTCGGCGTGATGTATCTCGGCCGCATCGTCGAGATCGCGGAGGGCCGCGAGCTGTTTGCCCGCCCGCGCATGCCCTACACCAAGATGCTGCTGGGGGCCGTGCCTGATCTCGCGATGAGCGGTCGCCAGCGCATTCCGGTCAAGGGCGAGATCCCGAACCCGATCAATCCGCCCCCCGGCTGCGCCTTCAATCCACGCTGCCCGCTGGCATTCGATCTCTGCCGCAAGGAGACTCCGGAACTGATCGACGGCGTCGCCTGTCACGCAGTCCACACCGCGCCGGCCCCGGCGTGACGCGCGCGTGCCATGCTGTCAGCGCATTGGCGGCACGGCATCTGCTGTGATCAATTGCGCGCGCCGGCAAGAAGGTGGTGAAGTCGCATGGGAAGCAATATCAATACCGATCCGTTCACGACGAGGCCCGAGATCGAGGGCACGTTCGGGGTCGTCGCCACCACGCACTGGATCGCGACCGCCGTCGGCATGGCTATCCTGGAAAAGGGCGGCAACGCCTTTGATGCCGGTGTCGCCACCGCCTTCACGCTCCAGGTGGTCGAGCCGCATCTGAACGGCCCCGGTGGCGATGTGCCCATCATCGTCCATGACGTGAGGCGCGGCTGCACCGAGGTGATCTGCGGTCAAGGCCCGGCGCCGGCCCGCGCCACCATCGCACATTACAGAAGTGAAGGCCTCGATATGGTGCCCGGCACAGGCCTGCTCGCGGCCTGCGTTCCCGGCACTTTCGAATCCTGGATGATGCTGCTGCGAGACTACGGCACGATGCGCTTGCGCGACGTGCTGGAGCCCGCGATCTCCTATGCCCGCGATGGCTATCCGCTGGTCGAACGTGCCTGCGCCACGATCCAGACCGTGGAGCAATTGTTTCGCAAGCATTGGCCAACCTCGGCCGCGGTCTATCTGCCGAACGGGGAGGTGCCGAAGCCCGGCACGCTCTTCACCAACAAGACGCTGGCCGCAACCTACGCCCGCATCCTCAGCGAAGCCGAGAGCGGCGGCGATGGCCGCGACGCCGAGATCGAGCGCGCACGCAATGCCTGGTCGCAAGGCTTCGTTGCGGAGGCCATCGACAAGTTCTGCCGGACGCAGGAGGTGATGGACGTCAGCGGCTCGCCTCATCGCGGCGTACTCTCCGCCGACGACATGGCACGCTGGCAGCCGACGGTGGAAGCGCCGCTCACCTACGATTACGGCCGCTACACCGTCTGCAAGGCCGGCGTCTGGAGCCAGGGACCGGTGACGCTGCAACAGCTTGCGCTGCTGAAAGGCTTTGCGCTCGACGGGCTCGATCCGACCGGGCCGGAGTTCATCCATCTCCAGATCGAATGCGCCAAGCTTGCCTTCGCCGACCGCGAAAAGTTCTATGGCGACCCCAAGTTCACCGAAATCCCGATCGCGACGCTGCTGTCGGATGCCTACAATGACGAGCGCCGCAAGCTCGTCACTGATCGCGCCTCGCTCGACTTCGTGCCCGGCTCGGTCGAAGGCTTTGGCGGCGAGGTCAAGCTGCGCCGCGCCGAGGGCCGACGGGAGGCTGTCGGCGCGCTCGGTGCCGGCGAACCGACGGTGGGCCGATTCGGCGAGGTGCGCGGCGACACCGTGCATTTCGACATCATCGACAAGGCCGGCAACATGGTGTCCTCGACGCCATCGGGCGGATGGCTGCAATCCTCGCCAATCATTCCGGAGCTCGGCTTCTGCCTCGGCAGCCGCGCACAGATGTTCTGGCTGGAGGAAGGCCATCCCGCCGCGCTCGCGCCGGGCAAGCGGCCGCGCACGACGCTGTCGCCGACCATGGCATTGCGCGACGGCGAGCCGTACCTCGCCTGGGGCTCGCCCGGCGGCGACCAGCAGGACCAGTGGATCACGCAGTTCTTCCTGCGCCACGTTCATTGCAACCTCAATCTCCAGGAGGCAATCGACGCGCCGGCCTGGCACTCCGAGCACTTCCCGATCTCGTTCTGGCCGCGCACCGCGCGTCCGGGCGTGCTCGTGGTCGAGAACCGGGTGCCGAGGGCGACGATCGAGAACCTGCGCGAGCGCGGGCATATCGTCGAGGTCGGTCCCGACTGGTCGGAAGGCCGCCTCACCGCGGCATCGCGCGTCGGCGTGCGCCGCCGCGCCGCCGCCAATCCGCGCGGCATGCAGGGTTACGCCGCAGGACGCTGAAGGGGCAACACATGACCTGGTCGATCATCGCGCGAGACCCCGCCACCGGCCAGTTTGGCATTGCGGTCGCGACCCGCTTCTTCGCCGTCGGCGCGCGGGTCCCGTACATTGCCGCCGGCGTCGGCGCCATCGCAACGCAGGCCTTCGTCAACCCCTATTACGGCATCGACGGCGTCAAGCTGCTGCGCGAAGGTTTGAACGCGCACGACGTGCTCGCCACCCTGCTCGCGACCGACGACGGCCGCGAAAGCCGCCAGATCCACATCATGGATGCAAGCGGCGAGATCGCCGCGCATACAGGGCGCGATTGCGTCGACTGGTGCGGCCACATCGCGGGCAGCGGCTTCTCGATCGCGGGCAACATGCTCGCCTGCGCCGACGTGCTCGACGAGACGGCCAAGACCTACATCGCCAATGACAGCCTGCCCTTCCCGCGCCGTTTGCTCGCGGCGATGCGCGCGGGTGAAGCCGCCGGCGGGGACAAGCGCGGCAAGCAATCGGCCGCGCTCCTGATCCATGGCGAGGAGGAATGGCCGGCGCTCGACATTCGCGCCGACGATCATCCCGACCCGCTAGGCGAGCTCGAACGGCTCGAGCGCGTCAGCCACGAACTCTGGGTGCACTTCCGCGCCTCCATGCCGACGCGGCAGAACCCTTCCGGCAACACCGATCGCAGCGTCATCGACGCCAGCATCGAAGCAGCGCGCGCAAGACAAACATGATCGCTGAGCTCGGCCCGCTGCTGTCGGGCGCGGTGCTGTCGCGCTGATCTTCTCCGGTCGAGGCTTGGCCAGCTAATCGCCGGCGCCGTCTTCAACCGCGACTATGCGGTGATGCAAGGCGTGGTGTCGCCCGCGCCGTCCTGGGGAAGCATGCTCACCGCCGCCCGGCGGTTCCTGACGCAGGCGCCCTGGATGGCGGTCTGGCCGGGCCTCGGGATCTTTCTCGTCGTGCTGTCGTTGAACCTGCTCGGCGACGGCCTGCGCGACGCGCTCGATCCGCGAGGGCGCTAGATCACGACCTCGCGCATCACGCGGCGGCAGTCCATCTCATATTCGAGATCGACCACCGGCGGCCGCGCGAAGTGCCAGGTCAGGCCGGAGCGCAGCGCGCCGCGACGGACCAGCTCATCGACCAGCGCGTGGTGGAAGTCGTGCACGGAATAGGCCTGCACGCCGGTGGTATCCTTCCAGCCGAAGCCGAAGGCCGCCATCCGGGTCTCCATCTGCGAGGTGGTTGTGAAGCGCACCTTCTCGCGCAGCCCCTCCGGGCTGAGGTCGCGGTAGCGCACCGTACGCTCGACGTAGGTGCCGCTGCCCTCGCGTGCCTCTGCACCACCCGCGATCACGAAGCTCGGCGCTGCCGACCGGGTCGGACGCGTGAAGGAGAACGCGTAGAAAGACGGCTCGGACGGCGGATCGATCTCGGGACAGACGTTGCTGCGCGCCACCGGATTGGTGGTGCCGTCGAAGATGCCCCATTCGGACAACGTCTTCACATAGTGCAGGTTGAACGCACGAAAGCCTTCCTCGCTGAAAGCCGCCGGCGAGCGCAGCTCGCAGGCACAGAATGCCGTCAGCGGGCGCCCGGCCTCCTGGATGAATTTTGCGGCGAGCGCAAAGCCTTCGGCCAGCGGCACCAGACGATCGAAGCGGACGCGCTCGATCTCGTAGCCCTCCTCGGCAGCCGCGCCGGCCGAATACTGAAACACCGACGGAATGAAGCGGTAGTTGCCGGCGGAGAATTCACGGGTCATGTGCAGCGCCCCTGCGTTCGGATGCGGCGCTCCTTGGCGCCCAGGCAAGACTAGCAGAGACAACAAAAGCGGCAACGGTGATCGCCGTTGCCGCTTTTTGGCTCTGCCAGGTCGCGGCGTCAGGTCGGCCGCAACGCCTTGGTGCCGAGATCGAGCTCGTTGACCTGCTTGTTCCGCTCCGAATCTGCCGCCGCGCGATGATCGGTTGCCAGCACCACGTAGACCGCAGGCAGCACGAATAGCGTGAACAGCGTGCCGATCGACATGCCGGCGACGACCACAAGGCCGATCGAGAAGCGGCTGGCCGCGCCCGCACCGGTCGCGGTCAGGAGCGGGATCAGGCCGGTCACCATCGCCGCCGTGGTCATCAGGATCGGCCGCAAGCGGATGCGTGCCGACATCTCGATGGCGGAGCGCCGGTCGAGCCGCTCCCTGACCTGGAGCTCGTTGGCGAACTCCACCATCAGGATGCCGTGCTTGGTAATCAGGCCGACCAGCGTCAAGAGGCCGACCTGGGTGTAGATGTTCATGGTCGCCGCGCCGAAGAACAGCGGGATCAACGCGCCGACGATCGCCATCGGCACCGAGATCATGATGACCAGCGGGTCGCGCAAGCTCTCGAACTGCGCCGCCAGCACCAGGAAGATGATGATCAGCGCGAACCCGAAGGTGATCGCGAGCTGATTGCCTTCCTGCACATACTGCCGGGAGTCGGCCAGATAGTCGTGGCTGAAGCCCTGCGGCAGCTTCTTGGCCTCGCCTTCGAGGAAGTCGACCGCCGCGCCGACGGTTACGCCCGGCATCGGCACTGCCGAGAACGTCGCCGAATTGAGCTGGTTGAAGTGGGTCAGCGAATTCGGGTCGGTCTTGGTCTCGATCGACACCAACGTCGACAGCGGAAGCTGCTGCCCAGTGTTGGTCGTCACATAGAAGCCCGCGAGCGATTCCGGCGACAGCCGCTTGGCGCGAGGCACCTGCGGGATCACCTGGTAGGACCGACCTTCCAGATTGAAACGATTGATGTAGTTGCCGCCAAGCAGGACCGCGAGCGTAGCACCGAGGTTCTGCATGTTGACGCCGAGGTCTTGCGCCTTGATGCGGTCGATCGTCACCTTCACGTTCGGCTGGTTGTAGGCAAGATCGCTGTCGGAGACGATGAACATGCCGCTATTGCGCGCAGCCTCCTTCAGCTTCTCCATCTGCTCATAGACGGTCTGGAAGCCGGCGGTGGAGTTGATCACCATCTGGATCGGCAGGCCGCCCGGACCGCCCGGCAGCGGCGGCAGGTTGAACGCGAACGCCTGCACGCCCTCGATCTTGGAGAGTTCGGCCTGCACCAGCGGTTTCAGCTCGATCGCCGAGCGCTTGCGCTCGTCCCAGGGCTTGAGCAGCATGCCGGCGATGCCGCCCTGCGGACCGTTGATGCCGTTCAGCACGAAGCGCAGATCGGTCTCGGGGAATTTCTGGAATTCCTTGTCGAGCTTGTCGCCGTAAAAGTCGACATAATCGATGTTGGCGTATTTCGGTGCCTTGGTCACCGCGAACACGATGCCCTGGTCTTCCTCGGGCGCAAGCTCCTTCGAGGTGTGCATGTAGAGGAAGCCGACCAGCCCCAGGATCGTGATCGCGAACAGGCCGGTGATGGCCTTGTAGTCCAGCGAACGGTCGAGCCTGCGTCCGTACCAGCGCGTCATCGCACCGAACACCCGGTTCACGAGCTTGGCGAAGCGTCCCTCCTCGGTGTTCTTGAGCAGCACCGAGCACATCATCGGCGACAGCGTCAGCGCGATCACGCCGGACACCACCACCGAGCCCGCGAGCGTAAAGGCGAATTCGCGGAACAGCGAGCCGGTGAGGCCGCCGAGGAATCCGATTGGCGCGTACACCGCAGCAAGCGTGATCGTCATCGAGATGACGGGACCGACGATTTCGCGCGCCCCTTGGAGTGAAGCCTGGACCGGCGTCTTGCCCTCCTCCAGATGGCGATGGATGTTCTCCACCACCACGATGGCGTCATCGACCACGAGGCCGATCGCGAGCACCATCGCGAGCAGTGTGAGCAAGTTGAAGCTGAAGCCCAGCGCCAGCATCAGGGTGCAGACGCCGATCATCGACAGCGGAATGGTGACGACGGGGATGATGACCGAGCGCAGCGAGGCCAGGAACAGGAAGATGACCACGATCACGATGATCACGGCTTCGCCCAATGTATTCTGCACCTCGTCGATCGAAGATTGGATGAACTTGGTCGAGTCGTAGGCGACCTTCATCTTCATGGAGGGCGGGAGGTTGCGTTCGAGTTCGGGGAACAGCGCGCGCACACCCTTGACCAGCGTCAGCGGGTTACCCTGTGGCGTCGCCTGCACGCCAATGAAGATCGCGCGCTCGCCGTTGAAGGCGACGCTGGCGTCCGTGCTTTGGGCGGCAAGCTCGACGGTGGCGATGTCCTCCATCCGCACGAAGCCGCCGTCTTTGGCCTTGACGATCATCTTCTTGAACTGATCGACGTTGGTCAGGCCCGTGTTCGTCGAAACGTTCGAGACGATGAGATAGCCCTTGGTCTGGCCTGCCGCGGACTGGAAGTTGTTGGTCTGGATCGCGGCCGCGACATCCGCCGGCGACACATTGCGGCCGGCCATCTTCACGGGATCGAGCCAAAGACGCATCGCGAAGGTCTGGCCGCCGAGAATGTCGGCCGAGGCGACGCCGTCGACGGTCGACAGCACCGGCTGCACCACGCGGGTCAGATAATCGGAGATCGCCGAACCGGACAGCTCCTCGGACGAGAATCCGAGATACATCACGGCCGTGGTTTGGCCCGTGGTCTTGGTGACGATCGGATCGTTGGATTCCTTCGGGATCAGGTACTTCACCGAGTTCGTCTTCGCCAGCACCTCGGTGAGCGCCTGGTTCGGATCGAAATTCAGCTTGATGTAGACCTGAATCGTCGACGTGCCGAGCACCGAGGACGAGGTGATGTAGTCGACGCCCTCGGCAGAGGCGACGGCCTGCTCGATCGGCGTGGTGATGAAGCCCTGGATCAGGTCTGCGGACGCGCCGGGATAGACGGTCGTGATGTTGATGACCGTGTTCGACAGCTTCGGATATTGCCGGATCGGCAGCACCATCGCCGCGCGCAGGCCGATCAGCAGGATCAGCAGGCTGACGACGACCGACAGAACCGGGCGCTTGATGAAAATATCGGTAAGGGCCATCGCGGCGATCTCGATTTCTTTGTCTCAAGAGACGTGATCCGGCCAAGCCGGATCACGCGCATGAATTCGTCAGTAGCGCGGCGGCTGCGCCGGGATCGTCGGGGCCGGATCGGTCGAGATCGACACCGGCGCCCCCGATTGCAGCTTGAGCTGGCCGACGGCGACGACCTTGTCGCCCGCTTTCAGACCCTTGACGATTTCGACGCGACCTTCGACCCGGTTTCCGGTCTGCACGAAGGTGCGCACCGCCGAGAGGCTGGTCTTGCCGTCCTCTTCCTTCTTCTCGGCGATCACGAATACCGAGTCGCCGTAGAGCGTGTAATCAACCGCCGTTTCGGGGACGGTGATCACGGCCGGCTTTTCCGGCAACACCACGGTCGTGGTCACGAACATGCCGGGCTTCAGGATCTTCTCCGGGTTGGCGATCGTCGCCTGCACGCGGATGTTGCGGGTGTCAGTCGAGATCTGCGGCTCGATCGTGGTGATCTTGCCCTCGAAGGTGCGGCCCGGATAGGCGTCGACCTTGAGCCGAACGGCCTGGCCGACCTTCAGATTGCCGGAGTCCTTTTCCGTCACCGTGAAGTTTGCCCACAGCTCGGACAGATCGGTCAGTGACACGATTGCCGTGCCGGCGGTGAGATACTGGCCGACCTCGACCTTTCGGACGCCGAGATCGCCGGAGAACGGCGCGCGCACCAGCTTCTGCGAGATCAGCGCTTCGGTCTTGGCGATGCCGGCCAGCGCCTGGTCGTAGGCAGCCTGCGCATTGTCGACGGTCGCCTGCGGACCGAACTGGCGCGCAGCCAGCTGCTTGGCGCGATCGAGCGACAGCTGCGCGACGGTCGCCTGCGCCTTGTAGTTGGCGAGGTCGCCCTGCTCCGGTGCGTCGAACATCTGCACCAGCGGCGTGCCGGCCTCGACACGCGTACCCGGCTCGAACTTGATCTCCGTGACGCGGCCGTTGACGTCGGCGCTGACGTCGACCTGATGCACCGCGACCAGGCTGCCGACCGCGGTGAGCAGGTTCGGCACCACCTCGGATTTCGCCTCGGCCGCGCTGACGGCGACCGGCGGCGGCTTGTTGTTGGCGAAGAACTGCTTGATCATCTGGCCGCGGAAATAATTGAACCAGACGAGGCCACCGACCAGCGCGGCCAGAAGCGTGCCGATGATGACGAACCAGAGCACCGGCCGGACCGGACGCTTGGGAGCCTTGTTGTCGATCGGTTGGCCCGAAATCTTGTGTTCGGCTACGATGTTCATGTCATGCACTTTCTGCAATCGCCGCCTTGCCGGCATCTGGGGCCTGATCGCGGCCCAGATGCGAAGCAATTGCGGCGTCGTTAAGTCCGATACCCCTCAGGAGAAACTCACAGAGCTGCCGCTCCAGATCGTTCGCCTTCCCGTAAGCCAGACAAGGCGCGGCCGGCAGCCTGGTCAGCGCCGCCATCATCACCGCATGATGCGCGAACCAGAACAGGTTGAGCGGATTGCCAGCGTAGGGCCGCGCATCCCCGGCGACCACGGCGCGCTCGAGCGAGCCGACAAAAACCGCCCCGATGAGCGCCTCGATCTTGGCATATAGCAAACGGGCGAATTCGCCGTCATCCAAATGGCTCGTGGCCATCAGTCGCAGGCGCTGGGCCTCTTCCTGATCGGGGCAATCAGCAATGTGCAGGAAATGCCCGACCATCCTGCGGATCACTTCGACCAGCGTGGCGGTCGAGGGCTGCCGCTCGAGAAGCTCGATGAACGCCGGATCCGCTTCGCATTCGTCGCTGAGAATTTCGGCGTAGAGCGCCGCCTTGGAAGGGAAATGCTTGAACAGCAGCGCCTCGGAAATGGCAGCGGCGGCCGCCACGCTCTTCGTCGTGGTGCCGTTATAACCGTGTCGGGCAAAGCAGCGCTTTGCGGCGCCGAGGATCAATTGACGCCTCAGGTCGCTCGTCATACGCAATGAGCTCATGCTGGGTGAGTAAGCACTCACCCACGCAAAAGTCAAGCACTATGTTGCATCGCAACCTATGGATTCAATGGAATTGGCCCCGTTCGCCCGCGGCACGAGCGCGACGGGGGGCTTCCGGCTGAACAACGGCGGGGCGGCGCAGCTAGATCGGCTGGAAGCCAAGGTCGGCGCGAATCCGGTTGACGATGTAGGTCCCGTCCCGGCTAGGCAGGATCCGCTCGAGTTGGGCGCTGTCGATCTTCACATTGGCAAAGCGCGGCCCCGCCGAGACGTCGTGGACGACCTTCGCAAAGGCCTCAACCCCAGCCATGGTCGTAACGGAGCGGCTGTCCTCGATGCCGCAGGCCCTGGCGACGCCGACGAGGTCCGCGGCGGCGGAGGTGTGGCTGGTCTGGCCGCCGGTCTCGCCATAGGCCTCGTTGTCGAGCACGGCGATGGAGAGGTTGGACGGTTTCTGCAGCCCGATGGTGGCAAGACTGCCCATCCCCATCAGCATCTCACCGTCGCCCGTGATGACCAGCACCGGCAGCTTCGGCTGCGCCAGTGCGAGCCCGAGCCCGATCATCGCGGCGCCGCCCATGCCGCCCCAGAGATAGAAGTTGCGCGCATGGTCGCCGGCCGCACACATGTCGTTGGTGGAGGCACCCAGGCCTCCGATCGCGACGACGTCCTTGCGGTCCGCGAGCAGCGTGGACACCACCTGGCGGCGGTCGAGGAGATTGGCCTTGCTCATTTGGTGAAAACCTTGGCGCCAATCAGGCGCTGCGACAACAGGACGGCGGTGGGCGTGAGCGCATCATAGGCCTGCGCCGCGGCGGCCTCCAGCACGGCCGGCACCTCGGCCGCGTGCGAGGCACGCAGCACCTTGACGCCGGAGAGCTCGAACACGCATTGCGTGGTCGATCCCATCGGCACCTGCCACGGATTGAACTCGCCCCACTCGCCGCGCATGGTCACCAGCGTGAGGAAGGGAAAGCGCAGGATCGGGATCAGCGAGAGCATGTTGATGCAATTGCCGACGCCGCTCGACTGCATCAGCAGCACGCCGCGCTGGCCCCCGGCCCAGGCGCCCGCGAGCAGCGCCACCCCCTCCTCCTCGGTCGTCAGCGCAATGCCGCGCATCGTCGAGGAAGCCAGCACGCGCTGGATCAATCTCGAATGACCGGCGTCAGGCACATACGGCACCTGCCGGACATCGAAGCGCTGCAATGCCGCGAAAATATCATCGGGCCAGTTCGGGGCCGTGTCGGGAGCGTTAGCGCGCGCGTGCATTTTCCTGTCCGGTCGGCTAGCAGTGTCCGAAGACTGTAGACGCATGCAGGCGTCGACCAGAACAACAAAAACGGCATATCGGCTTTAACCGGCGAGAATAACGGGATGAACGCAGATGCGAAGGCGCTGGCGGCCAGCTTCGACCTCGAGAAGCTGACGCCGGAGTTCTACGACAACCCCTATCCGACCTATCGTGCACTGCGGGAGAACGAGCCGGTCAAGCGCCTGCCGAACGGCACCGTGTTCCTGACGCGCTATGACGATCTCGTCACCACCTACAAGAACACCAAGTCGTTCAGCTCGGACAAGAAGCGCGAGTTCGCGCCGAAATACGGCGACACGCCGCTCTACGAGCACCACACCACCAGCCTCGTCTTCAACGATCCACCTTCGCACACCCGCGTGCGCCGCCTGATCATGGGCGCGCTGTCGCCGCGGGCGATCGCCGGCATGGAGGGTGACCTCATCAAGCTGGTCGATGGCCTGCTCGACGCCATCGCAGCCAAGGGGGCTTGCGAGCTGATCGAGGACTTCGCCGCCTCCATACCGATCGAAGTGATCGGCAATCTGCTCGACGTGCCGCATGAAGAACGCGGTCCGCTGCGCGACTGGTCCCTGGCGATCCTCGGCGCGCTCGAACCCGTGGTGTCGCCAGATGTGGCTGCGCGCGGCAACAAGGCGGTGCAGGACTTCCTGGCCTATCTCGAGACACTGGTCGCGCGGAGGCGCCAGAAGCCCGGCAATCCCGAGCGCGACGTGCTGACGCGCCTGATCCAGGGGGAAGAGAACGGCGAGCGCCTGACCGAGAAGGAACTGCTGCACAATTGCATCTTCCTGCTTAATGCAGGGCACGAAACCACCACCAATCTGATCGGCAATGGCCTCGTCGCCCTGGACCGTCATCCCGACCAGAAGCAGCGGCTGATCGACAATCCCGACATGATCAAGTCCACGGTCGAGGAGGTGCTGCGATACGAGAGCTCCAACCAGCTCGGCAACCGCATGACCACGGAGCGGGTCGAACTCGGCGGCGTCATGCTGGAGGCCGGCACGTCGGTCACGCTGTGCATCGGCGCGGCCAATCGCGATCCTGCGCAGTTTGCGGCCCCTGAAAGCTTCGACATCGCGCGCTCGCCGAACCGGCACCTCGCCTTCGCCACCGGCGCACATCAATGCGCCGGCATGGCGCTGGCGCGGCTGGAAGGAGCGATCGCGATCTCGCGCTTCCTGGCGCGCTTCCCGAACTATGCGGTGAGCGGGCAGCCGGTGCGGGGCGGACGGGTGCGGTTTCGCGGGTTTTTGAGCGTGCCGTGCACGACCGGGTGAGGCTTCCAAAACAAAAATGCGAAAACAACCCCATGCACAGTAAAGCCCAGGTTGGCGAACGACGCCCTGTGATTCCGTAGAACCGTCTGACATTTCAGCCAAATCAGGCCGCGCCCCGCCCTCGGGCGCCGGCAGACTTCCAAGTCGGCAGACTTCCAAGTCGGTTGGCTGACACCCACATCAGAGTTGACGGCCTCCGGTCCGGTCGGTTGACGCCGCCGCGCAGCAATGGAGTGACGACAGATGAGCTCGTCGATCATTGATTTCGTCGCGACAGAAGCACGCTTTGGCGCCCATAATTACGAGCCGATCGGGGTCGTCCTGTCGCGCGGCGAAGGTGTCTGGGTCTGGGATACCGAAGGTAACCGCTTTCTCGATTGCCTCTCGGCCTATTCGGCGGTCAGCCAGGGCCACTGCCACCCCAAGATCCTGGCGGCAATGGTCGAGCAGGCACACAGGCTGACACTCACCTCGCGCGCCTTCCACAACGACCAGCTCGCCCTGTTCTACGAAGAGATCGCCGCGCTTACCGGCTCCCACAAGGTGCTGCCGATGAACAGCGGCGCCGAGGCAGTCGAAAGCGCGATCAAATCGGTGCGCAAATGGGGCTATGAGGTGAAAGGCGTGCCGGACGGCCAGGCCGAGGTCATCGTCTGCGCCAACAATTTCCACGGACGCACGCTGGGCATCGTCGGCTTTTCAACCGACCCCGAGACACGCACACATTTCGGCCCGTTCGCGCCGGGCTTCAGGATCATCCCGTTCGGCGATGCCGCGGCGTTGCAAGACGCAATCACTCCAAACACCGTCGCCTTTCTGGTCGAGCCGATCCAGGGCGAAGCCGGCGTCATCATTCCTCCAGCCGGCTATTTCACCGAGGTGCGCCGGCTCTGCACCGCCAACAACGTGATGCTGGTGCTCGACGAGATCCAGACCGGGCTCGGCCGCACCGGCAAGCTGCTCGCCGAGCAGCATGAGGGTATCGAGGCCGACGTGACGCTGCTCGGCAAGGCCCTGTCCGGCGGCTTCTATCCGGTGTCGGCCGTGCTCTCGAACAACGACGTGCTCGGGACACTGAGGCCCGGGCAGCACGGTTCGACCTTCGGCGGCAACCCGCTTGCCTGCGCAGTGGCGCGCGCCGCGATGCGCGTGCTGGTCGAGGAAGGCATGATCGAGAACGCGGCCAGTCAGGGCGCGCGCTTTTTGGAAGGCTTGAAAGGCATCCGCGCCAATACGATCCGCGAGGTGCGCGGACGCGGCTTGATGCTGGCGGTCGAGCTGCATCCCGAGGCCGGCTGCGCTCGCCGCTACTGCGAGGCGCTTCGGGGCAAGGGCATCCTCGCCAAGGATACCCATGAGCATACGATCCGCATCGCCCCGCCGCTGGTGATCACCAGTGATCAGGTCGACTGGGCGCTGGAGCGGCTCGCCACCACCCTGACGCACGATTTCTCTTGAGGATGCCTGCGTCGGAAGATCGCACGCCGGCCGCGGCCGACAAAGAACGATTCCGCCGGCTGCGCGTTGACCATCGTGGGCGACTGGGAGCCAGGATCATGCTTCCGCGTGGCGTTTGCCTGATGGCCGGTTTGGTTGGTGTCTCGATGCTGGCAGAGAGCGTCGGCGCGTTCGCCCAAGGGCCCGGCCAGGGACACGGAAGAGGCGGACCACCGGGGCCGGCAGCACCGCCTGCCATGGCCCGTCCGGCGCCGCCAGCGATGGCGCCGCCGCCCGCGATGGCTCGTCCCGCCGCACCGATATCCCATCCCCCTGCCATGCCGCAGCGACCGGCCATGGCGCCACATCCGGCGCCGCGCGTCGCCTCACCGCCACCCCGCCCCGCCCCACATGTCGCTGCGCCGCCGCGGGCGGCCCCGCACGTGGCGGCCCCGCGGCCTGACGTCCATCGGGCGCCGGCAGCGCCACAACGACCGGCCATGGCACCGCGGCCGGCGCCGCACATCGCCGCCCCCTCACGCCCGAGCGCGCCGCCGGCCGTGAGCGATCGGCCGGCGCGGCCGGGCGAGATGCTTTCGCGCCAATCCGCGGAACGGCAAGGCCGCGTTGACCGCTTGCAGCAGCGCGTGCAGCAATTGCAATCGCAAAAGCCGGAAGGCGCAAGAGCGCAACGCGAGCAGCAGCGATTGCTGCAGTCGCAGAGCCGCCTGCTTGAGCGCGAGCAACGTGCCCAACAACGCGTGCAGCAGGTCGAGCAGCGACAGCGCGAGATGCTCCCGCGCCAGACGATGGAGCGCCAGACCCGCATCGATCGCCTGCAGCAGCGCGTTCAGCAATTGCAATCGCAAAAGGTGGAAGGCGCGCGAGCACAACGCGAGCAGCAACGGATGATCCAGACCCAGAACCGCTTGCTCGGGCGTGAGCAGCGCGCGCAGCAACTTGACCTGGCTCGCCAGCAGCGGCTCGGACTCCAGGCTCCGGCCGGGCGCGCCGCGGCGACTGCGGCCGCCGTGCAGGCTGCCCAGCGCGGCCGGTTCGCGTCGCGCTTCCGCGAGCAGGCCACTTCGCAGACCCAGGCGGCCCTGGTCGCTCGCCAGAGCGCCTGGGCGCCCCGGCAAGCTTGGCGTCACCGTCATCCCGCGGTGTTCGTGGCATGGCTTGGGCCGGTGTTCTGGCCTTACGCTTATTCTGACATCTTCAACTACACGTTCTGGTCCTATGCCTACGAGCCCGGCTATTGGGCCTACGCCTATGACGATTTCGTCGACACCGTGTTCTGGGGTGGTGATAGCCCCTATTCCGCCTATGCCAGCACCAACCCATATGACTATCCGCAAGCCCGCGGCGACCGCGCGCGTCCACGCGCCAGCGCGAGCCGACAAACGCTCGAGCAATTGTGCGGCGCACCGGACAAGGGCGTGACCGCCTGGCCGCTTGCCGATATCGCGCGCGCAGTGCAGCCGACGCCGGAGCAACGCGCACTGCTCGACGAGTTGAAGACCGCGGCGGCCAACGCTGCCGGCGTGTTCAAGGACTCCTGCGCGGAGACCTATGCCCTGACACCCCCTGGCCGCTTGCGCGCGATGATGAACCGCATCAGCGCGACGCTGGAAGCCGTCAAGATCGTGCGACCGGCACTGGAGAATTTCTACAACTCGCTGAGTGACGAACAGCAGGCCCGCTTCAACGCGCTCGGCCCCAATGTCGGCGAGCGATCATCACAGCCGCAGGAAGCCAGTGCCCGGGAAGCCCATGCCGAGGGCTGTGGCGATCCGAAGTCCAGCCTGACGCAGTTGCCGATCCAGAGGGTCGAGGCTGTACTCCACCCGGCAGGCAAACAGAAGGAGGCGCTCGACCGTCTCAGCGAAGCGACGGCCAAGGGCGTTGAGGGCCTGCAAGCGGCCTGTCCGAACGATGTGCCGCTGACGCCCGTCGGGCGGCTGGAGGCGATGCAGCACCGGCTCGAGGCCATGCTGACGGCTGCCAAGCTGGTCGAACCCGCCCTGGACGAGTTCTATGCCACGTTGAGCAGCGAGCAGAAGGCGCGCTTCAACACGCTGCAACAGGTCGCAAGCCCATGAGGGCAGCATGAGGGCAGCGCGCGCATTGACCTACACCACCGTCTTGTGCCGCGTGATGCAAGTGCACAGCACCTCATCCATCGGCTTGCCCCACCAGTCATTCGAGAAGATTTCGATCTCCGAATAACCGGCAAAGCCCTGCGCTTCGACCGCTCGGCGCACCGATTTGATATCGATGACGCCGTCGCCCATCATGCCGCGGTCGTTCAGAATGTCTTTCGTCGGCACCAGCCAGTCGCAGACGTGGAACGCAAGCAGGCGATCTTTCCCGGCGCGCTCGATCTGCCCCATCAGCTCAGGGTCCCACCAGATGTGATAGACGTCGAGCGCGACACCTAGCATGCCGGTGCGATCAGGATCGAGCCGGTCGCAAATATCGAGCGCCTGCTTCGTGGTGTTCACGCAGGCGCGGTCGGCTGCATAGGCCGGGTGCAGCGGCTCGATCGCCAGCGGCAGCTTCGCCTGCTTGGCGTAGTCGAGCATCTCGGCAAGCGCCTCCTCGACCTGTCCACGCGCCGCCGCGAGGTCCTTCGAGACCTCGCTGCCCGGCCGCGAATATTGCGGCAGGCCGCCGACGACGAGGACGATGCAGGGCGCGCCCAGCGCCTTGGCTTCATCGACGCAGCGCCTGTTGTCGTCCCGCACCTCGCCCCGGCGCGAGCCGTCCGAGGTGAACATGCCGCCGCGGCAATAGCCCGACAGTTCGAGGCCGGCCTCGCGCACCGCGCGCGCGGCGCGCTCGAGGCCGACGGCAGCGACCTGGTCGCGCCAGGGATCGATGGCACGGATGCCATGCTTAGCACAGGCATCAATGATCGCGACGAGGTCACCCTGCTTGCGGACGGTTGCCGTGTTCAACGACAGCCAGCGGTGGTCGGACGAGAAGTCGCGCATCAGGATTCGATACCGTGGATGGCGAGCACGGTCTTCATCCGCTGCGTCGCGAGTTCAGGGTTGGCGAGCAGGCCGGCCTTGTCAGCCAGACGGAACAGCTCGGCCAGATGCAGCGTGGAGCGCGTACTCTCCTGGCCACCGACCATGGTGAAATGATCCTGATGGCCATTGAGATAGGCCATGAACACCACGCCGGTCTTGTAGAAACGCGTCGGCGCCTTGAAGATATGGCGTGACAGCGGCACGGTCGGCCCCAGCACGTCGTGGAAGCCGGCCTCGTCGCCGGCCGCCAGGCGCGAGAGCGCATAGGACGCCGCCGGCGCGATCGCATCGAAGATGCCGAGCAGCGCGTGCGAAAAACCCTGCTCGTCGCCGGCGATCAGCTCCGCATAGTTGAAGTCATCGCCGGTATACATCCTGATGCGCTTCTCGAGGCGCCGGCGCATGTCGATCTCGCGCTGCTTGTCGAGCAGCGAAACCTTGACGCCGTCGACCTTGGCGGCGTTGGCATTGATGATGGCGACCGCCGTATCCATCGCCTTGTCGAGATCCTTGGTGCCCCAATATCCCGTCAGCGCCGGATCGAACATGTCGCCGAGCCAGTGAACGATGACGGGCTCGCGGACCTGCGACAGCACGCGATCATAGACCTTGGCATAGTCGTCGGCATTGCGGCCGAGCTTGGCGAGCGCGCGCGACGCCATCAGGATGATGCGGCCGCCGACTTTCTCGACTGCCGAGACCTGCTCCTCATAGGCGCGGATCACGTCGTCGAGGCTCCTGGCATCCTCGACCGCAAGATGGTCGGTGCCCGCGCCGGAGAACACCAGCGCGTTGCGGCGCTTTGCGGCGGCGACCGAACGCGTGATCAGCTCCAGCGACGTCGGCCAGTCCAGGCCCATGCCGCGCTGTGCCGTGTCCATGGCTTCGGCAACGCCGAGACCGAGATCCCAGACGTGCTCGCGGAAGGCGATGGTCTTGTCCCAGTCGACGGCGCCGGAGAGCCAGGGATCGTTGTCGGCCAATGGATCGGCGACCGTGTGCACGGCCGAGAAGGCGATGCGGTTGAGCGCGCCCTCGAGCTTTGCGGGAAACGTGCGCGAGGCCGCGAGCCGGTAAGTCTCGACTGATCGATCGGCCTTCGGCAGCTTGAGCGACAATGGCGACATCGGCTGAACGGGCTTGTTCATGATTTCAGACCTCTCCCCGTCATTGCGAGCGAAGCGAAGCAATCCAGAATGCCTCCGCGGCAATAGTCTGGATTGCTTCGTCGCTTCGCTCCTCGCAATGACGGCTTGGTAAACATCGGGGCACTATCCAATCAACCTCACGCCTTGATCGGGGCGACGTCGATCCAGCGCCGTTCCTTCCAGCTCTTCAGCGCGCATTCGGCGAGCTGCACGCCCTTGGCGCCTTCGAGCAGAGTGAACTTGTAAGGCGCATCCTCGTAGACGTGGCGGATGAACATCTCCCACTGCTCCTTGAAGCCGTTGTCGTAGGTGACGTTGTCCGGCAGCTTCTGCCAGTCGCCGTAGAAATCGTGCAGCCGCTTCTCGTCGGGATTCCAGACCGGCCTCGGGGTCGCCTGCCGCGCCTGGATCATGCAGTCGGTGAGGCCCGCGACAGCCGAGCCGTGGGTGCCGTCGACCTGGAAGGTGACGAGGTCGTCGCGATAGACGCGCGTCACCCAGGACATGTTGATATGGGCGATGATGCCGCCCTCGAGCTGGAACGTCGCGTAGGCGGAATCGTCCGCGGTCGCCTTGTACTTCCTGCCCTGCTCGTCGTAGCGTTCAGGGATGTCGGTGTTGCCGATGCAGACCACGCTCTGGACGTTGCCGAAGAGGTTGTCGAGCACGTAGCGCCAGTGGCAGACCATGTCGAGGATGATGCCGCCACCGTCCTCGTCGCGATAGTTCCAGGACGGCCGCTGCGCCTCCTGCCAGCCGCCTTCGAACACCCAATAGCCGAACTCGCCGCGCACCGAGAGGATACGTCCGAAGAAACCGGAATCGCGCAGGAAGGCGATCTTCTTCAGGCCAGGCAGGAACAGCTTGTCCTGCACCGTGCCGTGCTTGACGCCCTTGGCGTTCGCAAGCTTCACGACCTCGACGGCTTCCTCGAAATTCGTCGCGATCGGTTTCTCGCAATAGACGTGCTTGCCGGCGTTGATGGCCTGGGTCAGAAGACCGGGGCGCGCCTGCGTGGTCGCAGCGTCGAAGAACATGGTGTCGTTCTTGTCGGCGAGCGCGGCATCAAGGTCCGTGGTCCAGCGCGTGACGTTGAAGCGCTTCGCAAGCGCCTCGACCTTTTCGGCGCTGCGACCGACCAGGATCGGATCGGGCATGACGCGGTCGCCGTTCTTCAGGCGCACGCCGCCCTGGTCACGGATCGCGACGATCGAGCGGATCAGATGCTGGTTGAGCCCCATGCGGCCGGTGACGCCGTTCATGATGAGGCCGAGGCGTTGGGTGGTCATGCCAATTGCTCCTGAAGTGAATTTGGCTGTTCAAGCGGGCGCAGTGCCGACCAGTCCGGATGGACCGAGGTGGCAAAGCCCGCTGTGTGCAGCGATCCCGTCAGGAGATCGCCGTCGTGGATGGAAAGGCGGATGCCCTGACCGGCATCGCCGTAAAGGTCGGGATGCGCAGCCGCGAAGGCTTGCGCCTCGGCAGCAGGCGCATCGCCAAAGCCGTCTACATAATGGTGGCCGTTGCGCTCGGCGTGGGTGACGCCGATCAAGGCGCCGAGCGCGAGGTCCTGCTGCACGGCGAGACCGGCCTGGCAGGTGAGGTCTTCGCCGGTCACGAAGAACTTCTCGCCGCCCGCGCTCCATTTCGCCGCGCGCGTCGCGTTGACGATGGATTTGTAGAGACCCTTGCAGGATTTGGAGGAGATACCGCGATAGCCGAGTGCCCGCGCAGACGGGAAGGCATCGTAGGAATCGTCCGCTTCGTCGATGATGAAACCGCGATCTGCCAGTACGCCCAGCGGCGATTGCCGGGTGATGTCGCGTGGCATCGGCTGTTCGACATAGAGCAACCGCGTGGCGATCGGGCGCAGCGCGGCGTCATGATCGAGCCGGTCCATCAGTGCCTGCAACGCCGCGAGGTCGGCATACTGCTCGTTGGCGTCGAGCGTCACCTTGTAGTCATATCCCAGCGTATCGAGCCCCTTGCCGATCCGGGCAAGCCGCGCCGCGTCGGCCGTGGGATCGCCCGACAGCTTGAGCTTGAAATAACGCGCACCCGCGTTCTCCCGCGGGTCGGCAACGCCGCCCTCGCCTTCAACGACATCATCAAGGCCGACGGTGTGCCGGATGGCAACGCGCTCCAGCATCACCCGGAGGGAGAGGAACGTCCTGATGTCCCTCTCGCTCAGGTCAGGAGAAAGCCGCGCATCGATGCCGGCGATATTGCCGGCCATCCCGCCGAAGAAGCTGGTCTCGGCTGCACGGAGCAGCGCATCGAGGATCGCCTTGTCGATTTCCGCGGGGCCGTAAGCCGCGGCGAGCGCCGGAATGTTGCCTTTTGCACAGGTCGCGACCTGGGCACCGATGCACGAGGCATGCAGATCGAACGCGGTCACAAATCCCGTCCGCGCCAGATAGAGACCCCGCGCGATCTCGAGCGATCGCCGCAGTCCATCCACCGTTTGCGCCGGCGACAGCTCCGGCCGCTTGTCGAACCATTTCGGGACCAACAACTCGGCGCTGGCGCCGATGGCACTTCCCCCGCCCTCGACCTCAATCTCCACCCGCACGAACAGCTGCGGGGTCGCGTTGATCGTGATCGCACCGAAGCGGAACGGCCGCGCGAATTGCACGGGACGTTCGAAGAAGGTGATGTCTCGCAACTTCAGGCGGGATGACATGGGTGTTAGTCGACTCCCGAGATGCAGCTCAGGCGGCGGTACACCTCTCCCGCTTGCGGGAGAGGTCGGCGCGTTCCGGGCGATGCGAAGCATCGTCCCGCGCCGGGTGAGGGTTTTCTCCTCTGGGGGGTTCTCGCGATTGGAGACACCCTCTCCCCAGCCCTCCCCCGCTTGCGGGGGAGGGAGCGCACCGTTGTCGTGGTTGCGACCAAGACCAATCGCATCGCCTCTAATCCAATGCACCTTGCGAGAAGAAATGCTTGCGGATGCGCTGCACGAGCTCCGTGAAAACAGGATCGGCCATCGCGTCGAGCGAGCGCGGACGCGGCAGCGGCACGTCGTAGATCGCGGCGACGGCACCGGGCCGCTCGGTCATGACCAGCACGCGGTCGGCGAGGAAGACGGCCTCGGGAATCGAATGCGTGATCAGCAGCACGGTCTTCTTCGTCTCGCGCTGGATCCGCATCAATTCGACATTCATGCGCTCGCGCGTCAGAGCATCGAGCGCACCGAACGGCTCGTCCATCAGCATGATCCTGGGATCGTGCACCAGCGCGCGGCAGATCGAGGCGCGCTGCTGCATGCCGCCGGAGAGCTGCCAGGGCAGCTTTTTCTCGAAGCCTTCGAGCCCGACCAGCTTCAAGAGTGACCGGGCGCGATCGAGATATTTCTGCCGCGGCAGCCGCTTCATGTCGATCGGCAGCATCACGTTGTTGAGGATGTTGCGCCATGGCAGGAGCAGCGCGTTCTGGAAGACGATGCCGACATTGCCGTGCGGCGTCGTCACCTTCTCTCCCTCGACCAGGATTTCGCCCGTCGTCGGCGGCAGAAGGCCCGAGATCAGCTTGAGCAAGGTGGACTTGCCGCAGCCGCTTGGGCCGACTACGACGAAGAACTCGCCGTCGTTGATATGGAAGTCGAGCGGCCGCAACGACGGCACGTCGCCGTCGCGCGTCCGGTAGGTCTTGGATACGCCAGACAGCTTGATGCCCGAGGCATCGCCGGCGCGGTCCGCGACCAGGCGCAGATGCGCGGCCGGCTGCGCGTGAGATATCGCTTCTGCAGCTTTCATTCGATCAGACCCGCTCGACGTTACCAACCGTCATTCCGGGGCGATGCGAAGCATCGAACCCGGAATTTCGAGATTCCGGGTTCGCCCTTCGGGCGCCTCGGAATGACGGGAGTGAATGTGTCACGAGCCGCTCTTCGGCAGATAATCGTTGGTGTAGAAGGCCTTCGGGTTCTCCTTGGCCTTGGCGTCGAGACCGCCATATTCGACCATCAGATTGACCGTATCAGTCATGTTCTGATCGGTGACCTGGAACGGCCGCTTGCCCTTGGTCTCCGCGGTCCGATAGAGCGGAATGGTCAGCTCGAAACCTTGCGTCAGCGTGTCGATCTTGCCGCCCTTGGGATTGGCATCGAGGATCGCCTGCGCCGCGGCCTTCGGCTCCTTCTCGGCAGCTTCGACCGCTTTCGTCGTCGCCGACATGAAGCGGCGGACGAGATCGGCGTTGGCCTTCACGTAGTCGGCGTTGGCGATGATGCCCGACGACACCATGTTGATGCCGTAGTCGGCGAACTTGATCGGATAGACGTCCTTGCCGGTGGCGTCCTTGATCTTCATCGACTGGTCCATGACGTAACCGAGAAGAAGATCAGCCTGGCCGTTGATGACGGCGTTGAGCTTGGTCTGGCCGTCGCCGGCGACCGTCTTGAAGTCGCTCTCCTTCAGGCCGGTCTTCTTCAGGAACAGCGGCCAGATCTGCGTCATGGAGTCGGCCGGCGTGATCGCCACCGTCTTGCCCTTGATGTCCTCGGGTTTCCTGATGTTCTTGTCGGCAAAGCCCATCGCGGACATCGGGCTGGTCTGGAGCAGCACGCCAGTCGCGACCACCGGCGCGCCCTTGATCGCGGCGCGCATCATGGTGGGCACGTCGACATAGCCGAAATCGGCGGTCTTGGCGGCGACGGCCTGCGTGGTCGCGGCCGAGCCGCGGCCCTCCTGGATCTCGAGCTCGATGCCTTCGGACGTGTAAATGCCCTTGGCCTTGCCGTAATAGAACGGTGCGTGCTCGCCATAGACGTACCAGTTGAGCATCAGCACGACCTTGTCGGCCGCCTGCGCCGGCATGGCTGCGAAGGTCATCAGCACCGCCGAGACGGCCCCAATCAAGCGCTTCATCGTCAATCTCCCTTTTGCCGTTGTTGCGTCGGCCGTTGGTGGCCGATCGTTGTTTCACTTCAGAGCCCAAAATACTCAAGCGGCGAAGATCACGTCCTCGCGCTGACTGACATGCCAGGGAATGACCAGCTTCTCGATCCGATCCACGATCCAGAACAGGACCACGCCGAGCAGCGCGAGGATCACCAGCGCCGCGAACATCGTCGGCAGGTCGAAGGTGCCGATCGAGCGCTGCATGACGTAGCCGATGCCGGAATTGGAGCCGACGAACTCCCCGACGACGGCGCCGACCACGGCCAGCGTCACCGACACTTTCAGTCCTGAGAAGATCGCCGGCAAGGCATGCGGCAGGTTCACCGCGCGAAACACCCGAAAGCGGCTGCCCTGCATGGCGCGAGCGAGATCGACCATGTCAGGATCGACCGACTTGAAGCCCTGCACGGCGGAGACCACCACCGGGAAGAAGCCGAGCAGGAAGGCCGAGATCACCTTGGGAATGATGCCGAAGCCGAACCAGACCACGAACAAGGGCGCGATCGCGATCTTCGGCACGGACTGGGAGAACACCAGCAGTGGATAGACGTAGCTCTCCACCGTCTTCGAGCCCGCGATCAGCATCGCCACGGGAATGCCGAACAGCGCCGACAGCAGGAAGCCGCAGACGGTTGCGTAGGTGGTCGGCCATGACTGGCGCAGCAGCTCCGGCCATTCGGTGCGCAGCACGGCAACGACGTCGAGCGGCGACGGGATCTGGTAGGCGGGAATCCCGAACAGGCGAATCGCCAGGTCCCAGGCGACGACGATGAAGACCAGGAACAAGAACGGCCGAACCCAGGCCGCATTCAGCAACTTGGACACCGCATTTTGCGGCTTCGGCTCGGCCAATTTCCACTCCCGGCATTTTCTTCGTTGTGAGGAGAAATTAACCCGTTGGATAAATACTGTCCAGAGCTTTCCCTGTGACGTTTTGTGCTGGGTTCCGGGCTGTGGGGGACGGGACTATCGCCTCCGTGTCGCGGCCGCGCTGCGACGCGAAGCGTTGCTGCACTGAGCCGGACCTAGCGGCGACATGCTCGACAGCAACATGGACTCCGGCTCAGCAGTGCATCACTTGCGTGCTGCGATCACAGGGCGTGGCGCGGATTCCGGCTACGCCGTCTGCACCACGCTCGCGCGGGCCTTCGGCGCTTTCGCGATCGCGAAAAGCGCGGCGGACTGCCCCGTCAGCGCCGCCAGGACCAGGCCGACCATATGCGCGAGGCGCTCGTCCTTGGCCTTCTTGTCCAGGAGATCGCGGCCGAAGATGACGCTGAGCGTCGCCGAGTTGGAGAGATAGAAGAAGCTCAGAGCCGCGATCGAGATGTAGAGCTGCACCGGATCCACCGCGACCTGGAAGTCGCCGCTGTCGACACCGCGCCGCACCACGGTGCGGATCATCTCGACGAAGGGCGAGTGCATCGACTTGACCTTGGTCGATTTCTTCAGGTGCTTTGCGCGCGCGAGGTTCTCGGTCTGGAGCAGCGACAGGAACTCCGGATTGCGCAGGAAGTAATTCCAGGTGAATTCGATCAGCCGCCTGATGGCCTCGGGCGGATCTAGATGCTCGAGATCGAGCCCGCGCTCCTCGCTGCGGATCTTGTCATAGGCCCCTTCGAGCACGGCGAGATAGAGCTCGTCCTTGTTGCCGACGTGATAATAGAGCATGCGCTTGTTCGCGCCGGCCTTCGCCGCGATGCGGTCGACGCGTGCGCCGGCGAGCCCATGGGCGGAAAACTCCTGCTTGGCCGCTTCGAGAATGCGCAGCCGCATCCCCTCGGGGTCGCGTTGCCATTTCAGAGTTCGCTTTGCCTTCGCCAAACCGGGTGCTCGCTGGGATGCTTACAAGGCGCGTGTAACACGTGGGCGCCGTCATTGCGAGGAGCGAAGCGACGAAGCAATCCAGACTGCCACCGCCGAAAGATTCTGGATTGCTTCGCTGCGCTCGCAATGACGGGGGAGAGACCGTGCCTCAATCCACCGGCTTCGGCGAGCGCTCCAGCAGCACGGTCTGGATTCCGCAGGTCCCGTTCCGCACCGTCATGATCCGCGTGCCCGGCTTGCGGCCGTTGCGAACCTCGCTCACATCGAGTCCGCTGGCGATCAGGCGGGCGCGGGTGGCGTCGATGTCGGCGACCCGCCAGCTCAGGCCCCAGAGCCGGTCATGCGCGAGGTCACCGCCGGCGACGGGCCGGCGCACCACCTCGACGATGAGGTCGCCGCAGCGGAAGAACATCAGCTGGCCCCAGTCCTGGTGCGAGCGGTCGAGCGCGAGATCAAGCCCGAGCCGCGCACCATAGAGTGCGGCGGCGCGCTCGGAGTCCTCGGTGGTAATCACGACATGGTCGAGCGCGTCGATCGGCGCGATATCGGTCGCGACCGATTTCGGACGCTCGTCGGCCAGCTCGAGGAAGAACATGCGCACGCCGCGCGTGAGCTCCGTGGCGGCACGCGTGCGCTTCCAGTGCAGCACGGCGCCAGTGACCGCGTCGCTGCTTTCGACCTCCGCAACCGGGTCCGGCCCCAAGGCCACCCGCTCCAGCCGCCGGTGCATCTTGCCGATGTCCGCGACACGAAAGCACAGGCTGGCGAGCATGCCCTCCTGGTCGTCGAGCAGCGCGCGCATGCGGTCGGCGGTGACGCTGGAGCCGCTCGGCGCCATCAGCTCGATCGTCATGTTGTCGAGGGTGAACAGCACCCGGTCAGCGCCATCGCCGGAATTCTGCCAAGCCGGCGCGCGGGCGAGCAGCGTCTGATAGGCCGCCTTGGCCGCACCGATATCGCTCACCAGAACGACGATGTGATCGAGACCGGTGATCATCCTGCACCCTCTAGGATCGACTTGGAACTCACGGCCCGAAAGACGGCGTTTGTCCGGGCTTGGCATTGGCCCGACTTGGTCGTATTCCGGCAACATGCTGACCTCAAGCGCTTCGGGCGGCAGTTTTGCGAATAATTTCAGCGTCCCTCCGGAGCGGAACCGGTGCTAGAGTAATCCCGCCGGCCGGGACCACAAGCGCATCACGGACAATCAATGCAGGCTCTCTTCATCGGACAGACCTATATCGACGTCGTCTTCATCACCGACCACATGCCGACCGGCGACGAGAAGCACGTGGCCTCGGACTACGCGGTTTCCTTCGGCGGCAATGCGGTAACGGCGGCCTTCTGCTGCGCCAAGCTCGGCATCGTGCCCGATCTCATCGCCACGGCAGCCAATGACTGGCTGGGACGCATGTTCCAGGACATGTGCGCGAAGTACGGGATCTCGCTGCATGGGCGCAAGGTCAACCAGTCCTCGCTCTCCTTCATCATGCCCAAGGACGGTAAGCGCGCCATCGTCCGCTGCCGCGACGACGAGCATATCCATCCCTTCCCGATGCTCAATCTCGGCGGCTGTCGCGCGCTGCATGTCGACGGACACCAGCCGGACGCCGCGATCCACTACGCAAAAGTCTGCCGCGAGGCGGGCATCCTGACTTCGCTCGACGGCGGCGGGCTGCGCACCAACACCCACGAGCTGCTCGAATATATCGACGTCGCGATCGTCGCCGAGCGTCTGTGCGAACAGATGGACCTGACGCCGGAGAAGATGCTCGACTACCTCAAGGGCCGCGGCTGCAAGATCGGCGGCATCACCATGGGCGAGAAGGGGCTGCTCTGGTACGACGAGACAGGAACGGTGCAGGTGATGCCGGCGATGCCGATCCCGCGCGAGCGCGTCATCGACACCAACGGCGCCGGCGACGTCTTCCACGGCGCTTACGTCTATTCCTACCTCGCCCATCCCGGGAAAAGCTGGCGCGAGCATTTCGATTTCGCGCGCGCAGCCTCGACCTTCAAGATCCAGCGTCTCGGCAACGAGGCCGGCCTGCCGACACTCGTCGACATCGCCAAGGTCAGGCACGAGTTCGAGGTCAGGGTCTAACAGGCGCGGGGATCAGGATGGGGCGCGTCTTCGTCGCCGGCAGCATCAACATGGATGTGGTGGCGACCGCCGATCGCCATCCGAAAGTCGGCGAGACCGTTGCCGGCCGCCAAGTCCTGTATTTTCCGGGCGGCAAGGGTGCCAACCAGGCAGTCGCCGCGTCTCGGCTTGGCGCGCGGACCACGCTGATCGGACGGCTGGGCAAGGATTCGTTCGGGGCCGAGCTGAAGGCGTTCCTGTGCGATCAGGGCATCGATCTCGGCTATGTCGTGGAGACGGCGGACGCCCACACCGGCACCGCGATCATCACGGTGGCGCAGGCCGACAACACCATTGTCGTCGTTCCCGGCGCCAACGGGCTTGTCGGCGCTGAAGACGTCGAGGTCGTGCCGCTGCTGGCGGGCGACGTCGCCGTCAGCCAGTTCGAGATTCCGCTGCCGGCCATCGCCGCGTTCTTCCGGCGCGCCCGCGCCGCCGGGGCCACGACGCTGCTCAACCCCGCACCGGCGCAGGCCATGTCCCGCGAGCTGCTCGCGCTCGTCGACATCCTCGTGCTGAACGAGACCGAGCTCGGCTTCCTCGCCGGCGTGGAGCTTTCGGAGGACGATACTGCTGCGCGGATCATCGAGGTGGCGCGACAGCTTCAGGCGCGCGACGACCAGACCATCTGCGTCACGCTCGGCAAACGCGGCGTGCTCGCGCTGGCGGTGCGAGAGGAGATTGCCGTGGCCGGCCGCGCAGTGAAAGCGGTCGACACCACAGGCGCCGGCGACTGCTTTGTCGGCGCGCTGGCCGCGCAACTGGCCGACGATATGCCGTTACCCGCCGCTCTCGCCTTCGCCAATGCCGCCGCCTCGATCAGCGTGCAGCGAATGGGCGCCGGGCCGTCGATGCCGACGGCCGCGGAGGTGGCGGCGGTCTTGCCGCTCTAAGCGCTCACGCCAGCGCGCTCTTCAGGTCGAAGCTCTCGTCAGCGGCCTGCTCCGGTGTGATCGAGCGATCCATGCCCTGCAATCTGCGGCCGAACATGTGATCGCCGGCGCGGTTGATGGACTCGATGCCGAGCAGCTTGTCGCCCTTGTAGCAGAACGCCGAGAACGCCTTCCTGGCGGGGTCTCCGCGCAGCACGACGCGGTCGTAGCCGGTGGTGAGCCCTGCGATCTGGAGCTTGTCGTCGCCCTGATCGCTCCAGAACCAGGGATGACTGTCGTAGGGCTTCTTGTCTCCGGTCAGGCGTGCCGCGAGGCAGCGGGCGTGGTCGGTGGCGTTCTGCACCGATTCCAGCCGGAGCGATCCGCCAAAGCGCGGGCTTGCGAACAGCGCGCAGTCGCCGATCGCCGAGATGTCGGGATCTGCCGTCGCAAGATATTCGTCGACGATGATGCCGGCGGCGACCGGCAGCCCCGCCTCGGCCGCGAGCTCGATGTTCGGCAGCACGCCGACGCCGACCACGACGAGATCGGCCGGCAGATGCCGCCCATCGCTCAAGGACACGCCGGTGACCTTGCCGCCCTCCGCCTCGATCGAAGTGGCTTGCACGCCGAGATGGATGCGGATGCCGGCCTCGCGGTGGCGCTCTTGAAAATACTCCGAGACCTCGGCCGTCACCGCGCGCGCCATCACGCGCGGGGCAAGCTCGAGCACGTCGACCTCGAGGCCCTTGATCCGCGCCGTGGAAGCGAATTCGAGGCCGATGAAGCCGGCGCCGATGATGACGGCGCGCTTCTTGGTGGGCATGATCTGCCGCAGCGCCTCGCTGTCGTCGAGGATGCGCAGATATTTGACGTCGGGCAGGTTGGCGTTGGGGAGATCGAGCAGGCGGTTGCGCGCGCCCGTCGCCAGCACGAGATGGCCGTAAGGCAGCGTGTCGCCTGAGGCGAGCAGGACCTTGCGGCCGGCGCGGTCGATCGAGACGGCGCGGCCGGCGATCAGCTCGATCTTCTGGTCCTGGTAGAATTTCTCCGGCCGGAGCATCAGGCTCTCGGGCCCCGCCGAGCCCTTGATGTAGGCCTTCGACAGCGGCGGGCGCTGATAGGGCAGATGCGCCTCGTCATTGATCAGGCAGATGCGCTCTGAAAAACCCGCCTGGCGCAGCGATGCCGCGACCTGGTAGCCGCCATGGCCGGCGCCGACGATGATCACCGGACCGTCCGTCATTGGACAGCCCATTTCCGGAAGACACGAGCGTAACCCATGCCGGCTCCTCTCTCGCTGATTTTGGTTTGCTGGCCGCGGAGGAGCCGGCGCTCGTGTCCGTTCCTTGGCGAAGGCGAGCCCATTTGAGCCTATCGTTTGGCCCAGTGCAAGAGCGGCTGGGGATTGTCACCCCTCGCCTTCTGCGATTTAGTTCGAGCCTCGACCTCCTGCCGGGGATTTCAAGATGCCAGCTCCCATCTCAAAGCCCGACGATCCTGCCCTGCTGCGGATCGACGGCCCAATCGCGACCATCACCCTCAACCGCCCTGCCGCGTACAACTCGATCAATCTCGCGATCGCGCAGAAGCTCGAGCAGCTCGCGGCCTATCTCGAAGGCGCGGACGACATCAAGGTCGTCGTCCTCGAAGGCGAAGGCCGCGCCTTCTCGGCCGGCGGCGATCTGCAGACGATCGGAGCCGCCGCCGAAGCCGGCACGGTGACGCCTGTCGTCGGCGAGCTCCTGAAGCACTATCATGCCTTCATCGAGATCGTCCGCCGCATGCCGAAGATCTCGCTGTCCAGCGTGCACGGCTCGGCCGCCGGCGCCGGCATGGGCCTCGCCTTCGTCACCGACCTCTGCATTGCCGCTGAGGACGCGAAGTTCACGCCGGCCTATGCCAAGATCGGGGTGTCGCCGGACGGCGGCTCGACTGTCGGCATCGTCGGCACGGTGGGCTCGCGCCGGGCGCTGCAGATCTTTCTCGCCGAGGACAATTTTACCGCGCAGCAGGCCTATGAATGGGGCCTGGTCGCCAAGACCGTTCCCGCAACCGAGCTGAAGGCGGCAACGCGGCAGCTTGCCGAACGGCTGGCGCAGAATCCACCGGCCGCGATCGCCGGCACCAAACAGCTGGTCTACCAGGCCGCGACCACGCCGGTGAAGCAGCAGCTCGATGCCGAGGAGCACAAGATCATCATGGCGATGAACACGGAGCCGTTCCGCGCCGCCGTGAAGAAGTTCACCAGCAAAGGCAAGTAGGCCACACGATCGGTGGCAGGCTATCGCATATGACCCGTGGCGGCGGCCTGTGCGTACGCCTCGTCCTTCGAGACGGCGCTTACGCGCCTCCTCAGGATGAGGCTCATCAGCGTCAGCACCCGTTGAAACTGCAGCCGCGCACTCCGTCCTCATCCTGAGGAGCCCGCCTAAAGCGGGCGTCTCGAAGGATGGCCGCAGGGAAGCTCTCGAATGCGATAGTCCTGCGGTCGGTGGCTCAGCCCTTCGCGGGGCCCGTCCTCTGCATGAAATCGAAATCGCAGCCCTCGTCGGCCTGCATGATGGTTTCGTTGAACAGCCACGCGTAGCCGCGCCGCGCCTCGTCAGGCGCTGCTGCGGGTTTCAAGGCGGCGCGCCGTCGCTCCAGCTCGGCGGCATCGACCAGCAGCTCGATGCTGCGCCTGGCCACGTCGAGGCTGATCATGTCGCCGTTCTGCACCAGGGCCAGCGGCCCGCCGACGGCGGACTCGGGCGTGATGTGCAGCACGATGGTGCCGAACGCGGTGCCGCTCATGCGTGCGTCCGAGATGCGTACCATGTCCTTGGTGCCGCCGCGCGCGAGCTTCTTCGGGATCGGCAGATAGCCCGCCTCGGGCATGCCCGGCGCACCCTTCGGCCCGGCATTGCGCAGCACCAGCACGTCGTCGGCGGTGACGTCGAGATCGGGAGCGTCGACCCGCAAGGTCATGTCCTCGACGGATTCGAAAACGACGGCGCGCCCGGTGTGCTGCAACAGCTTCGGGCTCGCGGCCGATTGCTTGATGACTGCGCCGCGCGGGGCGAGATTGCCGTGCAGAATGGCGAGGCCGCCTTCCTTCTTGATCGGATTGTCACGCGGGCGGATCGCGTCCTGGCCGGGCACCTCTTCCGCATTGGCGACGACGTCGCGCAGCGTCTGGCCCGAGATGGTCCTGGCGTCGAGATCGACGAGGTCGCCGAGCTGCGCCAGCATTTTCGGCACGCCGCCGGCGTGATGGAAATGCTCCATGTAATGCTCGCCCGACGGCTTGAGGTCGACCAGCACCGGCACCTCGCGGCCGATCTGGTCGAACACGTCGAGATCGAGCCGGTGCGGCGAGCGATGCGCCATTGCGGTCAGGTGGATCAGGCCATTGGTGGAGCCGCCGATTGCCTGGAGGACGACCTGCGCATTCCTGAAAGAGGCAGGCGTCAGCAACTCGCTGGGTTTCGGTCCCTTGGTCTTGGCCATCTCGGCGGCCACCTTGCCGCTCGCCTCGGCGAGGCGGAAACGCTCGGCATGCGGCGCGGGGATCGTCGCACTCATCGGCAGCGACAGGCCCATGGCTTCGATCATGCAGGCCATGGTCGAGGCCGTGCCCATCACCATGCAGGTGCCGACCGATGGCGCCAGGCGGCCATTCACCGCCTCGATCTCGGCATCATCCATGTCGCCGGCGCGATATTTCGCCCACAGCCGACGGCAGTCGGTGCAGGCGCCCAGCACCTCGCCCTTGTGATGGCCGACCACCATGGGACCTACGGGGATCACCACCGTCGGCAGATCCGCACTGATCGCCGCCATCACCTGCGCCGGCAGCGTCTTGTCGCAGCCGCCGATCACGATCACCGCATCCATCGGCTGGGCGCGGATCATCTCCTCGGTGTCCATCGCCATTAAATTGCGCAGGTACATCGAGGTCGGATGCGCAAAGCTTTCGGCGATCGAGATGGTCGGGAATACGAACGGCATCGCGCCCGACAGCATAACGCCGCGCTTCGCCGCTTCGATGATCTGCGGGACGTTGCCGTGGCAGGGATTGTAGTCGCTATAGGTGTTGGTGATGCCGACGATCGGGCGCTCCAGCGCGTCGTCGGAATAGCCCATCGCCTTGATGAACGCCTTGCGCAGGAACAGCGAGAAGCCGGCGTCGCCATAGCTCGTCAGACCCTTGCGCAAGCCACTCGTCATCAGGTCGCTCCCTTCAGCTTTGTCGTCGTGGTAAGGCCAGCCCCCTGATTGTCAATAAGCCGGGGTGCAGGCCTGACGCTTGGTGGCCGGGGCCCTTCTCACGCGAGCATCTCACAGCGCGGCTCGCCGCAGGTTCAACTCCCAATCCTACATCTGGTTTGCCGATTCTCGACGCTCCCGAACGAGCGCTAGTGCTCCGGTTTTCCAGCTTCTGCGGCGCGGGTTCGCTGGAACTCGGCGTCTCTGCAATTCGCATGAAGCAAGCAGCTGAACCTCAGGTGCGCCTCCGCCGGCTTCCCCTGCTCCAGGCCAGCGATACGGATAATCGTCTCGAACGCAACTAAGAATGATTAGCAAGTAGTTGCATTCCGGGCCGTTCCATGGAATGCTGTTGCGAATGACTTGCAATCGCAGGGAAGATTGCGCGAACCTAAACCCCTGCGTCGATCGGGCTTTGGTTTGTGTGGGTTGGTGGATTGTGTTGGTGAGAAAATCGAGCTTCCCGGGCGCAATGGCGGCGGCAACCATCGTCGCCGGTTATCTTGCGAGCTGCGTCTCCGCCTCCGCGGACGAGGGCGCACGCGGCCTCGCATATGCTGCTCCATGGCCCGGCTCCGCACCTGGTCTCGGCGTCAAGTTGCCGGGCGGTCTGCCGTCAGCTCACGCGGACATCGATACCGAGCACATCTTCGGCTTCAGCATGGGTTCCGACATCGGCAAGCCCGGCGAAACCGAGATCGAATTCGAGAATGTCGGTGCGTTCGGCAAGCGCGCCGGCAGCTACGCGGCCTGGGCCAATCTCAATCAGGTCAAATACACGGTCTCGGACAATTTCCGGATCGCACCCGGATTTGCGCTGAGCGGACAGCGCATCAACGGCGTTCCGGGACTTGCCGATCATTCGGACGTCTCTTTCGGCGGCGCCGCGCTCGAACTGCGCTACAAGCTGGTCGATCGTGCCGTCGCGCCCTTTGGGCTCACCCTCCATGCGCAGCCCGGCTGGAGCCGGATCGACGATGCCAGCGGCATGCATATCCAGCAATATGGCGCAGAGTTTGCCGCGCTCTTCGATCGCGAGCTGGTCAAGGACAGGCTGTTTGCGGCCTTCAACGTCTGGTATGGGACCGGCGGAACCCGCGAGATCGCCACCAATCTTTGGCGACACGATTCCGAGATGCAGCTCCAGGCAGCGATCTCGTACGCAGTGAAGCCCGAACTCGTGCTCGGCCTCGGCGTTCGCTACGCACGGGCGTATGACGGCGGCGCACTCGACCGCTTCGTCGGCGATGCCATCTTCGCTGGCCCGACCTTCTCCTACACCATCTCGAAGGAAGTCGGCATCTCCGGTACCTGGCAGATGCAGGTTGCAGGCAGCGCGGTCGGCGACAGCCGCAGCCTCAACCTGGAGCAGTTCGAACGGCACCAGGCGCTGTTGCGTCTCAACCTGCATTTCTGACGTCCGGGTCCGACAGTTACGACCGTTGCTTACGCGACGCCACGTCCCGGGGCATATTGGCCAGGCGCGCCCTCAGGCGCGGTACTGCAAAATCGAGAAAGGCTCGCAGTTTGGCCGGCATGAAGCGGTTGGGCGAATAGACGAAGTTGACCGGTTGCGGCGGGGGCTGAAAGTCCTGCAGAAGCGCGACGAGTTCTCCCGACCGCAGCGGATCTGCGACGAGGTATGAGAACGCGACGGTGACCCCTATGCCTGCGCGTGCGGCATCGAAGGCGGATTCCAGATTGCTCGCAATGAAGCGCGACCGCACCGGCACCGCATACTCGGTCTGCCCTCGCTTGAATCTCCACGTGCTCGGCGATTGGAGCGGAGGATAGCTGATGCAGTCATGCGTAGAGAGATCGTCGGGAGACTTCGGCATACCGCGCAGTTCCAGATAGGCCGGGCTGGCGCACACCACGCGGTGAATTTCCCCCGCGCGCACGGCGATCAGGCCGCTGTCGGCGAGATCGCCGACACGAAGCGCGACGTCAATGTGCTCGTCCAGGAGATTGAGCGTCCGGTCCTGCAAGTTGAGCTGAACGTCGACCTCCGGGAAGGCCGCAAGGAACTCGGCCAGGATCGGCTGCAGGCACAAGCGGCCGAGTGCAACGAGCGTCGTGACACTCAGATCTCCGCGCGGCGTGGTGTATTCGCCGGAGGCGACGCGTTCGGCCTCGGCAAGATCAGCAAGAATTCGCTTGGCCGCCGCGATGTAGGAGCGTCCGGCGTCAGTAGGAACGAGGACGCGGCTCGATCGGTGAAACAGCTTGGTGTGCAGGTGCTCCTCGAGCTCCGACACCTTTCGACTCACCGTTGCCAGGGGCATTTTCTGATGGCGTGCAGCAGCTGACAGGCTGCCGGCCTCCGCCACTGCCAAAACCACCGACATGCTTTCGAGACGATCCATTTATGACTTCCATATTCTGGAAGGATAGATCCCGAATTTGCCAGATACCCGTCATTTCCGGAAGCGCCTATTCCTCTCCGCACCGAAACGGAGAGACGAAAATGACCCAGACCAGAAAAGGCACTGCCCTCATCACCGGTGCTTCGACCGGTATCGGCGCGATCTACGCCGATCGCCTGGCGAAGCGCGGCCACGACCTCATCCTCGTTGCACGCAACAGGCAGCGGCTCGCATCGCTGGCGCGCAGGCTCGCCAACGAAAGCGGCCGCAAGGTGGAGACGGTGGAAGCCGATCTCACATCCCCTACCGACCTGCGCCGTGTCGAGCAACTCCTCAGAACCGAGCCCGGCATCTCGCTGCTGGTCAACAACGCCGGCGTCGGTGCCTCAGCCCCGCTGATCGCCTCCGACGTCGACAAAATGGAGGACATGATCCGCCTCAACGTCGGCGCGCTCACGCGCCTGACATACGCGGCGGTCCCCGGATTCATCGACCGCGGCCACGGCACGATCATCAACATCGCCTCCATCGTCGCGATCGCACCGGAACTGCTGAACGGCGTCTACGGCGGCTCGAAAGCGTTCGTGCTCGCATTCACCCAGTCACTCGTTCACGAGCTCGCCGGCAAGGGCATCCGCGTGCAAGCCGTGCTGCCGGGCGCCACTGCGACCGAGTTTTGGGATGTCGCCGGTACGCCGGTTCACCAACTGCCCGCCGAGATCGTCATGTCGGCCGACGACATGGTCGACGCCGCGCTCGCGGGTCTCGACCTCGGCGAAGTCGTGACGATCCCGGCGCTGGCCGACAAGTCCGTGTGGGATCGCCACGAGAGCGCGCGGCTCGCCATGACGAACACGCTCTCGAGCGCCATTCCCGCCCCTCGCTACAACCTGCACACGCACGTGAATGCGTGAGCGATACCCAGCATCAAAAAATGGAGACAACCATGTCACGCATCGTCAGCCACTCGTCCACCTCACCCATCGCGCTGAGCCAAACCATCAGCTGGCGCGATCAGTCTGAACGCCTGCTGGCCTACGCAGAACCGGTCAGCCGGATCGGTCTCTATGCGTCGCTTGCAATCATCTATGCCTGGTTCGGCGGGATGAAATTCACCGATTACGAAGCCCAGGGGCTGGTGCCTCTGGTGGAAAACAGCCCGCTGTTGCGCTGGTTCTACGCGCTGTTCTCGGTCCGCGGCTTCTCCACTTTTCTCGGCTTCGTCGAACTGAGCATCGGGTCGTTGATCGCGCTCCGGCTGGCAAGCCCGATCTATTCCGCAGCCGGCGGCCTTCTCTCGGCCGGACTGTTCGTCACGACGCTGAGCTTCATGATCTCGACGCCTGGCGTCGTCGTGCCGGAGCTCGGTGCGCCCGCGATCACGGTCGCTCCGGGGCAGTTCCTGCTGAAGGACGTCGGCCTTTTGGCTGCTTCCTTCTGGGTGTTCGCGGACTCGGTGAAGGCGGTCATCCGCAGGTGAACAACGCGCCGCAGCACAACAGACACGAATTCGAAACAGGAGACCTCCATGAAAGTGCCATCCATCTTCGGTGCGGCTTGCGCTGCCATTGCCATTGCGGGTGCGACGCCGAGCGCCGCCCACGGCATCGGCGAAACGGTCATGCCGCATTTCGAGCAATCGATTCCCAATATCCCGGGCAAGTCAGTCGTGGCCCTGGTCGTCAACTATGCACCTGGCGGAGCGTCGCCTCCGCACATCCACGCCAAGTCGGCCTTCATTTTCGGCTACGTGCTGTCGGGCTCGATCGAGTCCCAGGTGAACGACGGACCGAGACGGGTCTACCGCGCCGGCGAGAGCTTTTACGAGCCGCCGGGCTCCCGTCATCCCGTCAGCCGCAACGCGAGCAAGTCCAAGCCCGCTAGCCTGCTCGCAGTATTCGTCGTCGACAGCGGCGAGAAGGATCTGACCACCGCCTCCGAGCAGGATCATCATCAAGGAGAAGACCATGAGTAAGCGTCTCGACTACAACCAGATCGCGCCGGCAGGCATCAAGACGCTCGGTGGCGTCTACGGCTACGTCCTGCAGAGCCGCCTCTCCCCCACGCTGATCGAGCTGGTCTATCTGCGGATCTCCCAGATCAACAATTGCGCCTACTGCCTCGACATGCACACGCGCGACCTGCTCAAGAAGGGAGAGAAGGTCGAGAAGATCGCGCTGCTGCAGGCATGGCGCGAGGCCGGCAATCTCTTCGACGAGCGCGAGCGGGCCGCCCTGGGATGGGCCGAAACGGTGACACGGGTTGCCGAGACCGGCGTTCCTGACGAGGCATACCAGGCCGCGCGCGCCGTCTTCGAGGAGCGTGAGCTCGTGGACCTCACGATCGCCATCAGCCTGATGAACGCCTACAACCGCATGGCCATCAGCTTTCGCGCAACACCCTCGGCGGCGGCCGCCGCCTGATCGACATCCGCGCAAGGACGCGCACAACCGATAGGACATTCACATGAAGAGACATGGAATCATCGTTGCGGCGGCATTGATCGCCGCAACCAGCCTGACTTCGCTCGCTGCACGATCCGAAGAGCCACGGCTGGGAGACATCAAGCGAACACATCTCATGAAGGAAGCTCTGAGCGTCCCCGGACGCGAGGTCGTCCAGGTCCGCGTCGACTTTCCTCCGGGCGTTGTCGCCGTCAGGCACAGTCACCCGGGCGAAGAGCTCGTCTATCTGATCGAAGGCGAGCTGGAATATCGCCTCGACGGCAAGCAGCCGGTGATCCTGAAGGCTGGCGCCGTACTGCTCATCCCTCACGGGATACACCATGAGGTGAAGAACGTCGGCAGCGGCACCGCGTCGGAGCTTGCGACGTACATCGTCGAGACAGGCAAGCCGCTGGTGACGCTCGGCAGGTAAACCGCTTCTACCGCTTATTCCAGTCGATCACGCGGGCTGGGTCGGCATCGAACTCCATGCTGCAGAACGTGCCGCCCTGGAAATAATCGCCGACCGGGTCCGGCTTCAGCTTGGCCTGCTCGGCCATCGCGTGCTCGCGGAAATCTTCGGCACGGCCGGTCGGGCGATAGCCGAATTCGTAGGCGCGGTGATTGTCCCACCAGGCGCGCTCGTTGAAGGAGGCGCCATAGAAGACCTCGAAATGGATGTCGGGATGCTCGAGTCCGATGCGGCAGAGCTGCACGAGGTCGTCGGGCTTGAGCCAGATCGCGAGCCGGCGCTGGTCCAACGGCATGTCGCCGAAATTGCCGATGCGCAGGCACGTCACCTTGAGGCCATGCTTGTCGGCATAGAGCGCGCCGACGGCCTCGCCGAACACTTTGCTGACGCCGTAGCGGCTATCGGGCCGCGCGGTGACGTCGGTGCCGATCTTGTGGTGGCGCGGATAGAAGCCGACGGCGTGGTTCGACGAGGCAAACACCACGCGCTTGACGCCCTTGCGGTAGGCGGCCTCGAACAGATTGTAGCCGCCGATGATGTTGGCCTGGAGGATTTGATCCCAGGTGCCTTCGACCGAATAGCCGCCGAAATGGAGGATGCCGTCGATGCCCTCGCAGATCGCTTCGCACTGCGCGAGATCGGCGAGGTCCGCCGCTTTGAATTCTTCGTTGGCTCCGAGATCGGCCGGTGGCTTGATGTCGGAGAGCAACAGATCCGGATAGATCGGCGGCAGCAGTTTGCGCAGCCGCGTTCCGATTCCGCCCGAAGCTCCCGTCATCAAAATGCGCGGCATGTCGTTCCCTCGCCCATAGCGACCGATTTGCGACCATGGATATCTGATGCTAGCAGACTTGGACAGAGGGAACGCAACACGAGAACCGCACATGAACGATGCATCGTCCCAAACGCAAGGCTGGCGGCCGGCGACCTGTTACCCCGACCCCGCGATCAAGGCACTCGATCCGCGCTTCGAAAAATACTGGCTGAAACTTTCTGCGGTGGAGCGGCTGGCGACGGGCTTACGCTGGGCGGAGGGTCCGGTGTGGTTCGGCGACGGGCGTTATCTGCTCTGCAGCGACATTCCGAACCAGCGCATCCTCAAATGGGAGGAAGAGACTGGCGCCGTCAGCGTGTTCCGCAAACCCTCGAATTTCGCGAATGGCAACACGCGCGACCGGCAGGGACGGCTCATCACCTGCGAACATGGCGGCCGACGCGTTGTTCGCACCGAGTATGATGGCAGCATCACCGTGCTGATGGATTCGTTCGACGGCAAGCGGCTGAACTCGCCGAACGACGTCGTCGTCAAATCCGACGGCTCGATCTGGTTCACCGATCCCACCTTCGGCCTGCTCGGCAACTACGAGGGTTACAAGGCAGAACCCGAGATCGAGCCCAACGTCTACCGGCTCGATCCCGCGACCGGCAAGGCGACGATCGTCGCCGAAGGCGTGCTCGGGCCGAACGGACTGTGCTTCTCGCCGGATGAGAAGATCCTCTACGTCGTGGAATCGCGCGGGGTGCCGAACCGCAAGATCCTCGCCTATGACGTCTCGGCCGACGGCACCACGATTTCCAACAAGCGCGTCCACATCGATGCAGGCCCAGGCACGCCCGACGGCATGCGCTGCGACGTCGACGGGAATCTCTGGTGCGGCTGGGGCATGGGCGATCCCGAGCTCGACGGCGTGGTCGTGTTCGCGCCGGACGGCGTCATGATCGGCCGCATCGCCCTGCCCGAACGCTGCGCCAATCTCTGCTTCGGCGGCGTCAAGCGCAACCGCCTGTTCATGGCGGCGAGCCAGTCGATCTACGCGCTGTATGTGAACACGCAAGGCGCGGTGGGGGGATAGTTTCTCCACCCCGTCATATGTGGACGGCCCCTATTGGCAAGCACTTTTTGAAATATCGAACGACTTGGTCGGCTTCAGTCATATGTCCGGCCTGTTGGTGCGGGTTTACGACCGCTGGCCCTGATGAAATCCGAT
>NZ_JBTSWB010000013.1:0-86687 GCF_054602315.1 Bradyrhizobium cedriense
GCCCCGCGACAATCAGAGCCAACAAACCTCTTGCGCGCGACAATCATCGCGGCAATCATCACCTCGCCGCGACACCGACTCGCCATCCTGATTGTCGCGCGCTTCCCACCCAGATTGTCGCGCTATAGGCCGTGTCGTGAAGAGCGGCGGCAAGGAACTGGCGCTGGAGCTGGAAGCGTCCGGCTATGCCAATTTCCGAGGACGCGGCTTGGCCGTGTTGCGGATGTTCCGATGACCCTGGCTCTGGCGAATACCAATCCCGAATGCCCGGCGAGAGACGTCTTTAACGCCGCGCAGGGACGATTACCCGGCGCGGGAGCTGTTGCCTATGCCCGCGCCCGCGCTTTCGACGCATTCGAGCGCGCTGGCCTGCCGCACCCGCGCCTTGAGGAGTGGACATACACTGACCTTCGCGTGCTGATGCGCGCGGTCCTGCCGCTAGCGTCGTTACCGGACGTTGCCGCGCTGGTGCGCGCAAAAGCGGCAGTTGCGCGGACGGCACTCGAAGGCGCGGCTAAGCTGGTGCTGGTCGACGGAGTGTTCGCGCCTGACCTGTCGGACCTGGCGGCGTTCGGCGAGGGCGTCGATGTCAAGACGGTGCCTGAGTTTCTGGAGTATTCAGCCGGGGCCGATCTGCTGATAACCTTCACGACGGATCCGATGATCTCGCTGAATGCCGCGATGGTGACTGACGGTGTCGTGGTCACGCTTGGCGATGGCGTCGCGCTGAGCCGTCCGATCCAGATCATTCACGTCGCGACTCAGGCTCTATCGTCTGCGTTCACACGCTCGTATCTGAAACTTGGCAAGAGCGCACAGGCGACCCTGGTCGAAAGCTTTGTTGCTGCGGATGGCGCGAGCGCCTATCAGGTTCACGACGCGGTGATCGCCCAGATTGGGGAAGGAGCGAATCTTTCGCATTTGCGCGTGGTGGCTGACGCAGCTGACGCCACCAACATCTCGTCAAGGATGATGACCGTCCACGAGAAAGCGACGGTGAGTTCCTTCAATATGACCTATGGCGGAACAGTCACTCGCTACCAGGGCTTCATCACATTGGCGGGTGCGCGGTCCGAGCTCTCCATCAACTGCGTCAACCTGCTCAACAATACCCAGCACGGGGACACCACGCTGGTGATTGATCACGCCGCACCTCGTTGCACGAGCGAAGAGAATTTCCGCTGCGTGGTGGACGATCGAGGCCATTCCGTGTTCCAGGGACGGATCATCGCCAACGCGCAGAAATCGCAGGGCACGATGATGACGCGGGCGCTGCTCCTGTCTGACGAGGCCAAGGCCGATAACAAGCCGGACCTGCAAATCTTCGCGGATGATGTCACCTGCGGCCATGCCGCGACATCAGGCGCGCTCGACGACAGCCTCTTGTTCTATCTGCGCGCGCGCGGCCTGCCCGAGAAGGAGGCGCAGGCGCTTTTGATCCAGGCGTTTCTCGGCGAGGCGATCGAGGAGATCGCAGACGCTGGTCTGCGGGAGTACGTGAGCGCGCGGGTCGCGCGCTGGCTGGAGACGCGGCGATGAGCACGCATCCGGCCGTTCGCGGTTCCACTTATGACGTGATGCGCGTTCGTGAGGAGTTTCCGGCGCTTGCCATTCGGGTGTATGGCAAGCCGCTCGTCTATCTCGACAATGCTGCCTCGGCCCAGAAACCCAGGGCGGTGCTCGACCGCCTCATGCGGGCCTATACAAGTGAATATGCCAATGTGCATCGCGGCCTGCATTACCTCGCCAATGTCGCGACCGAAGCCTATGAAGGGGCGCGGACCAAGGTGGCGCAGTTCGTCAACGCCCGCCGTTCAGAAGAGATTATCTTCACCCGCAATGCCACCGAAGCGATCAACCTCGTGGCCTCTTCCTATGGGCAGCCGAATATCGGCAACGGAGACGAGATCGTGCTCTCGGTCATGGAGCACCACTCCAACATCGTGCCCTGGCATTTTCTGCGGGAACGCCACGGCGTCGTGATCAAATGGGCGCCGGTTGACAGCGACGGCAATTTTATCATCGAGGAACTCGAAAAGCTCCTCACCGCCCGTACCAAGCTGGTCGCAATCACGCACATGTCGAACGCGCTGGGCACTGTCGTGCCGGTCAAGGACGTGGTCAGGCTGGCGCACGCCCGCGGCATCAAAGTGCTGGTCGATGGTGCACAGGGCGCCGTGCACCTGCCGGTGGACCTGCAGGACATCGGTTGCGATTTCTACGTCTTCACCGGTCACAAGCTCTACGGGCCGACCGGGATCGGTATGCTCTACGGCAGGCATGAGCTGCTTGCTGCGATGCGGCCCTTCAATGGCGGGGGCGAGATGATACGTGATGTGGCGCAGGACCGGGTCACGTATGGTGATCCTCCGCACAAGTTCGAGGCCGGCACGCCGCCGATGGTCCAGGCGATCGGACTGGGGGCCGCCATCGACTATGTCAACTCGATCGGTAAGGCGCGCATCGCCGCGCATGAGCATGATCTTGCCGAGTACGCGCACGAGCGCTTGGGTGAAATCAAGTCGCTGCGGCTGATCGGCATGGCGAAGGACAAGGGGCCGCTGATCTCCTTCGAGCTGAAGGGCGTCCATCCCCACGATGTCGCGACGATCATCGATCGGCAGGGCGTTGCAGTGCGCGCCGGCACGCATTGCGCGATGCCATTGATCAAGCGGTTCGGTGTGCCAGCAACGTGCCGTGCGTCATTGGCGCTCTACAACACGCATGCAGACGTTGATGCACTCGCTCAGGCCGTTATTGCGGCCGACGAATTGCTCGCATGAAGGGGCGACCGCGCCCCAAGCGATAACGGATGGCTCCGTCGCATCGCCGCACCAATACGTGAAATCCTCATTAGCGTGTGGCCTCTGCCGGCGCGGGTGAGGGGGTTCTTTTGCGAACCAGAAACGAGGGCATGCGTGCTGGTGGACCATGGCGCGGCATTGGCCGATGCGAGCGAAATCGAAATCCGGCGGTAGAGGTTCAGCTTCACAATCATCCCTGCCAAGTCACGTTTCAATCCGCAAGCCGTGCTCGCGGTCATGCGCGCTGGCTAGCGACATGGTGGGCCTTGGCGTGGCAAAGGAGATTTTGAGTCCCTTAGGTGATAACGTAACTATCTGACTCTACAGTATAAAAATACGATTTTCAAGTGAGTGTGTAAGAGAGTGTGCAACTTTCGCTCTCTGCGCCGTCTCAATAGGCTAAAAGGGCTTCATGAAAATCTTCTGGTGTTGGCAGTCGGATACGCCGGGCAAGACTGGTCGCCACTTCGTGCGCGATGCGCTGAAACTCGCGATCGAGGAGCTTAAGCAAGCGCCTGACGTCGAGGAGCCTACAGCCGCCGAGACCCGCGAAGGCATTCATCTCGATCATGATCGGCAAGGTGTGACCGGCAGCCCCGACCTCGCCCGCACCATCTTCGACAAGATCGACCGCTCCGCCGTCTTTGTGGCGGATGTCACCGCCGTAGGAACGGCGCTGGATGGCAAGAAAAAGCTAATCAATTCGAATGTCGGTATCGAATACGGCCACGCCCATGGCTCCTTGGGCGATGAATCGATCTTGATGGTTCAAAACACCTATTACGGGGACCGCGAGACGCTTCCCTTCGATCTCAAGCACAAGGCCGGGCCCATCCAATACCGGCTCGCGCCGGATGCCAAGAAGCCGGAGATCGAAGCGGAGAAGAAGAAGCTGGTTGCGCAGCTTGTCACGGCCCTGCGCCCGTTCGTCGCGCGCGCCACAGCACAAGCGGCAGTGGCCTTTCAAGAAGCGTCGCCGGTCGGATCACCCGCGACCTTCTTCGAGCCTCACGAAGTCCTGGGCCGCCTTGGTCTCAGTGGGGTCGATGAAATCGAATATCGGTTTGCCGAGCCCCGCGTGTTCTACCTGCGGGTTATGCCTGCGACGGCATGCCCGCCGCTGAAGCACACAAAACTCATGGACCTCGCAAGCCAAGGGGTGCGGCCCGATGTGCTCTCGCAAACGAGGTTTGCCGGGAATCTGGACCGCAATCGATTTGGTGTGATCGCGTTTGAACCGAGCGGCACGTCCACGACGCCGAGAGCGTTGACGCAGCTTTTCATGAGCGGCGAAATCTGGGGCCTGTCGACGCATTTCTTCCGGACCTATGAAGGGAATCCCGCGATTGCGGTGACGGTTCTGGAAAACGTCTTTCGCCGCGTGTTGTCGAACTATTGCGAGATTCTGAGCAGGGGCATGGCGGTTGCCCCGCCCTATACCGTCGTGCTGGGCGCAATCGGCCTTCAAGACGCCGTCGTGGGATTCAACAACACGGTTGATGGTCCGATCCATCAGGATCGTCATGAGACTCGGCTGGTGCTGAACGATCTCGGCAAGGAAGCCCAGGAAGCCGTGTTGCGGGAATTCATCGACGCCATCCTCGATCTTGCGGGCGTAACACGCGCCTGAGGGCGCGCCTTTTTCTCCCTTTCGGCTGCGCATGCAACCGGACTAGGCCAGCGCCAATGAGCGGGGATAGGCTGTCACAGGCCGCCGCCCTTGCGGCGCTCGCCTTGGCCTTGACAGCCGGGGGCCGCAGGCCCGAATCCAATTGAGAGATAGCCTTTTTCCAATTGTCGTGACCGATAGCTGATAGGACGCACGATGGCATCGAATAATAATGCCGCTATTCAATTGATTGAAGAACTTCAGAAAAGATTGGGCAAGGCTTCGTTCGTTGCTCCGTCACCCCTCCGGGGCACGCGCTCAAGCGGTAAGCAAGGTTTGGACGCGTTACACGTTGGTGAGGCTAGCATAGCTGCTGCAAGGGAACGGGCGCGGATACAGTCGAAGATCTCTGAACTCAAGAAATTCATCGAAGAGAGCATTGAAAGGAGCGCGAGTGCGCCGCTCAGCGTCTCTACGATTATTTCCCCAATCAACAAGGTTGCCGAAGGCATCCTTGTCAAATCGACTTCGTTGATCTGGGCATCAATCGTTCAACATCTTGAAACTGATTGGTCCTATGCGTACCAAATACCTCCGACTCAGTGGGAAGAGATAGTCGCCGGGGCCTTTGATAAGGCCGGGTTTGATGAAGTTGTGCTGACGCCAAGGTCCGGAGATTATGGTCGTGATGTCATCGCCATAAGAAAAGGAATTGGTAGTATTAAGATTATTGGTTCCGTGAAAGCCTATAAGCTTGGTCACCTAGTCAAGCATGACGATGTTCGTGCTCTGCTTGGCGTTCTTGCAGGAGATACATCAGCGTCAAAGGGAATTCTAACAACAACGTCAGATTTCGCTCCTACAATATCCAGTGATCCATTCATTAAAAACTTCTTGCCTACGCGGCTGGAGTTGATGAACGGCGATAGCCTGAAGCGATGGCTCGTGGACCTAGTACAGAAAACATAGTGATCAGGAGGAGTGCCGATTTTGGGAGCCGTAGCAATCAAAGGAAATGTGGCACCCGCTGAGGGGCCGTGATAGCGACGCCGGAACGGCGGGACCCAAAGGCGAGTGCAGTCGCGAGACCGGTAAAGAAGGCACCCGGGCGACGGGCAGTGATAGCGGTGCCGGAACGGCAGCCCTTCGCCCGAGTGCCTCCGGCGAGCGACACCTTATATATACGCGAGGATCGAAGCCGGATGGCCGAGACCCATAGGGCTCGGTTTACGAGAGCCGTGCCGAAGGCCGCGCAAAATAATTGAAACGAGTTGGACCTACCCTCCGATAGCGCTTAAATTCCCCGGGATGGCACAGTCAGACTTCAAAACCTGCTTTATCTCTGCACCCTTTGGGACGGACACGGCTCCTTTGCGGGCGGCGCTGGAACAGCGAAATGTACAATGGCGCGATCAAACAAACATCGCCTTGGGGACGAGCTGGATTGAACTCTTGGAAGATGAAATGTCGCGGGCAGATTTCATCTGCTCTGTCATTCCGGAAGATGCAAACCCGAATGTGATGTTCGAGCTTGGACTGGCGATTGGGAGGAACAAGCCGGTCCTTGCTCTGGTGAAATCAGCGGCGGGGCTCCCGCTGGACGCGTTGACCTATTTTGTGCTGCCGCCTGACGCTGAGGCACTCGGACGGGCGCTCGATACGTTTCTGTCGCATTCAAAGCCAATCTCAAAGCGCCCGCGAAAGGCCGTGGTTCCGAAATCATCGCCGGGTGTAGCGAATAAGGCCCCGACGACGAGGATAGGCCATACGGCAGAACTGCAAGCAGCGGAATTACTCCGGCAAGCGGGTTACATCGTTTCCGATGAGATGGGGCCCATGGATAAGGGCGTCGATCTGGCCGTCTGGATCGATGAATTGGAGCCAGTAATCGGTGGCCCGTTACTTGTGCAGGTCAAGAGCGGCCAACCGAGCATGAATCGTGTGCTCCAGGCCAAAGAGGAACTCCGCGAATATGTGATCAAGACCAACGGCAAGGTCGGCCTCATCGTGTGGTGGGGCGTATCGGCCGTGCCGGAGCCGCCATCGCCTCCTGGCCGCCACAGGTGGCCCTTGATCGTTGTGTTGCCCGGTGAAAAGCTTACCAGGCTTGTAGAGTCCGGCGGATTGACCTCGGAGCTTACACGGTTGCGTAACGCAGCCGTGCATGGCGGCGTGTAACCGTGGCAGCCATTCCTCGTAGAAAAATCGCTGAAGGCTTGCGGCGGGTCGGAGAGGCAGGCACGACGAACGAGAAAGGCCGCGCGCTCGAAGACTTTGTGTGTCTCCTGTTTCCGCTGGTCCCGGGAATCGAGATCGCGGAGCGAAACGTCCTCAATGCGTTTCAGACCGAGGAAGTCGATGTAGCGCTTTGGAATGCGCAGCATCAAAAGGGATTCTATTTCCTTCCGAACCTCCTTTTGGTCGAGTGCAAGAACTGGAGCGTGGCGGTCGGCAGCCAAGAGGTTTCCTACTTTATCAACCGCCTACGGCAGCGTGGCTGCGACTACGGTATCCTTTTCGCGGCGAACGGCATAACCGGCGTCCCGGAGGACCTGACGCGCGCGCATTTTGAGATCGCGACGGCGCTGACGGCAGGCATTCGGGTCATCATTATTACGCCCGCGGACATCGAAACGCTCGATACGACGCATGCGCTAGTCACCTTGATGAAGAAGAAGTTGTGTCAGCTTGCGGTGGCGGGGACGTGCATCTAGACCCGCCCTATCGGGCTGGTCCGAATTATTGTATTTTCGGCCATGGCAACAAAAGGCCAACACACGGTACCACGGCTTCACCTTCAGCATTTTGCGGGAGCGTCACCTGCTGGTCAGGTGTGGACCTACGATGCTGTGGCGGGCCGTCGCTGGTCGGCGGTCCCCGAGGAGACCTGCAAGCAAACGCACTTCTATTCCATCGAGCGCGGCGATGGCACGATGGACACGCAGATTGAAGAGTTCCTTTCGACCATCGAAAGCCGCGCGGCGCCGGCTTATCAGCTATTGACCGAGGGAAAGCTGCCTCAAAGCGCGCAAACACGCGCGGATTTTGCGAAGTTCTTGGCTGTCCTATATTGCCGGACGACCACGATGCGACGCATCTCCGCGCAGATACACGGACATGGCGCGCAAATTCTTAGCTTCGCCTATGCAAATAATCCCGATGCCTTTGACACCGTCATCCGCCGGATGGAGGCGGAAAAGGGTCAAGCCATAGACCCGCGCGTCAAAGAGGAAGTCCGGCAGCTCATGTTGAAGCCGAGCGGCTACGTCATGGAGATCTCTCAAGAGCGGACACTTGGTGCATTGAAGATTGCGGATGGCCTGGCTGCAATCCTCCAGAAAATGCGATGGTCGCTGGCCGATGCCCAAGGTGGGTCGTCGTTTATCACCAGCGACAATCCGGTCGCGCGAGAAGTGGACCCCAAGACCCGTCATCCGGTGTTAGGTGATCATGGCTTTCGGAATAAAACGGCGGAAGTAACCTGTCCGCTGACGCCTTCGCGCTGCCTAGTCTTGTCATGGGACGAGGAGGCGCGCGAGTACGGAATGTTCGATGCTGAACACGTGGGCTATGTGAACAACGTTCGCGCGGTTTACGCGGAGCGGTACCTGTTTTCTAACCGAAGCGACGACGCGATTGCGCATCTGGCGGAGAAATACAAGGACTCACGGGTTCGCGTGGGAACCCATGGCTTCGGCCCGGAAGAGTTCGCACCCGTCGAAATCGCGCGGCGTTCAAAGCCAAAAAAGCCTTAGGTGGCGGTGTTCCGTAAGGGCTCGGTCCACGAGAGCCGTACCGAAGGTCGCATCCGCAATTTGCTTAATCTACCCTGCTTGAAGTGATCCGGGCTGATGCTTCTTAGGCGGCTTGAACGCGACAAAGTTCTTCAGCAGGTAACTCGAGTTTCCGTATATCTCCTGGGCCATCGCATCTTTGCTTAAGAGGCCATCGAAACTCAGCGCTTGCGCGGCAATACTCGCATCAACAATATCATTGCGGATTCGATCTTTACCGGCCTTCTTCGCGCCTCCGACCGCTATCCAGCGTAGCGCGTGCATGGTCGCAGAGATTGAGAAACAGAATATGTAGCTGTGCATTAAGTCTTCCCAAGGCGGAACGGGCTTCCCAAGCGCATCAAAAAAGCCGTTCGCAAAGTGGAAAACACGGTCCAGTAGTTTGCCGACCATTTCGTCGGTGAAGGGCTCCTTGTTTCGAATGCGGCGAAGCTCCTCTTCTGTGAATTGCTTGGCCGCTTCTTCGAGGTCGGCCGCAAACGTTTCGCTTCCATGCTTGATCTCTTCCAAGTGAGCTTGCGCATGTTTGCTCATACGTTCGAAGTGGGCGATTTCGGCGGGTCGGCCCGCGACGAGTTTTGGCCGGGCATGTCGTAACCACCTCCGAAGTTGCCTCGTTCGCCTACCATCCGAGAAGCGCTTCTTCGTTCCTTTGCGTCGCCCACGTAGCGCTGCAAGGCGGTCCGCTGGTTTTGCGACAATGACCTGATTGGGGAATTCGGCGAGAATACTCGTTGACTTGATGACGCTCTCGCGCCCAGCGGCCATGATTTCCAGCTCCACCAATTCTGGAACGACAACGCGATTCTTGCGCGAAGCCGCTAGGTACGCGCGCAGGTCGTCGTCCTGCAACATATTCGTATCCACAACCTTCCGCATAAGGTTCTCCTTTGGCGTAAGTCGGAGTGTCTAGAACTGAAACTTAAGCAAGCTAATCTCGGCGTGTTCGATAGCGCCGGTCTTGCGTGAATAAAACGCCTGATAGAACTTGAAATCCTTTCGGCCCTCGGCCCGGCATTTCTCTTCGATGATCCGGCAGATGTCGAGCTTGGCTTTGACGGGGGTCTTTATGCCGAAGATGAGGCCTTCCAGGTCTGAAAACTTATATTGAAGAGTTCGGGTTGTTGGATCGCGGAAGTTCAGGAAATAGTCGTCAAGAATAAGCCGGTACTCTTGTTCGTGAGACCAGTCGCTGAGTTTGCGAGTGATCACATGATAGAATTTGTCCCAATAGCGATCGCGCCATGCCGCGTCGGCGCGGAAGATTTCCTCCCCGCACGGCGATTGCTTTCCCGTCTCGTCCGAATACCAGTGTTGCCGGAGGACAGGAAACGGAAAGCGTCCGAGAGACCGGAAGAAGTCGACGGGTTCATGCTGATTTTCGTAGGCGATCCTCTTGAACGGATGGGGAAAGAAGTCGACGATCGGCCCGTCCGCGTTGAGGCCGACCTGTCGCCGCAAGCTTAAGCCCGGCTTGTTGGCAACGTTGGTGGCGTTGAACTTCAGGCAAACCGCCGTGTGGTTGTTGCCATACGATCCCCAAATCGCCGAGTTGCGGCAGTCCGCCATGAAACAGGCAGCGTACCATTCGGGATAGACGAGAGTTTCAACCTGTCTCACATATTCGTCCGCGAACGTCAGGACGACGAAATTGCGGTTCGACTGTCCGAAGTCCACAAGGCCATTATAGAAGTTGATGAAATCAAGTTGAGCCGTGGTCTGTTTTCGCAAGCTGTAAAATATATCGACCTGATATTCGTCCACCGGGTGTTGGTCGGCCATGGCACGAAGCTTCAGCACGGAATCGAGAGCCAACTTGACCGTTGTGCGCGACCCTTCCCGCAAGGCGTCAGGCTCCGCCACGGCGGGGTGCAGGCCGCGCCGCGTATAAGCGTCGCGAATGATATTTAGCGCAAGAGTATGGATGGCGCGCAGATGGGCCGCGAGTTCGTCGCGGCGAATGGGGAGCGGTTGGCTGGCAAGAGCCTGTATGAATTGCGCTACAGTCGGCTCCCCGAAGAACTCGGCGAGGATCTCGTTTTCCAGCTCCTTGTGCGGCACGCCCTCATTGAGATCACCGTGATTGAAAACTGGAATGTGTTTCCAATCGACCGGTTCCGCCTCGCCGCAGATCAACCATTGGGAGAAGGCGTTATCCAGACAAATCAGGAAGTGACCGAAAAAGTTCTTCCAGACGATCTCATCGCCCTTCCAGAAGATGTCGCGGAACCCCTCCATGGGATCGTTGAGCTGATCCGGACTGGCGAAATAGATTTCCTGTTTGCGAAGCTCGTTCTTCTCAAGAAGGCGATCGAGTGGCCGAAAGCGATAGAGGAAATCCGCTGCGGTCTGCCCTTGTGTCGTGTGTCTTGACGACGAAGCCAGAAGTGGCTCCGTCAAATCATTCCGTACTTCTTAAGAAGGGTCTCCAACCGGCTGATATGCGGCTGGATGTTTGGAAGCGTTGGAACGGCATAACCCACCTGCGTGTGGTGCGCTGGGTCGCAAAAATGGACGGTATCACGCAGCCCGGCGTGCTCGGAAGGCAAGGTGCCGGTTATCGACTGGAAGAGCGGCAGTAATTCCTTGGCCGTTGCACGGTCGTAGGTAGGCGATGGCGCGGGCACGCCCATGATTTGCAAGTGTAGCTCCCGAATGAATCGCTCCGACAAGACGCGGATGCGATCGACAGCGTAAGATCGGTTCTCTTCGTTACCTTTGGCTGCGCCTTTGATTTCGGTCAATAGTTTTCGCACCGCAGTTTGTTCAGTGATGGCTGGTCCACCTTGCGCGTAACTATCGTAGTGATAGACCTTCATCGCGCGCGCCCCGTTTAAGTCACGAAGCCGCTCCGCAATGTGCTTGACGTGCGACAGCACAATAACTTGCTTGCCGTGGTCATCCAGCAAGTGAGGAACCACATCGGCAATGAAGGCCTCGGTATGATCATCGTCCATGGATTGGACCGGGTCATCCAAGAGAACGAAACCAAATGGCGATGCGGGCGTCGTTGCCCGCATCAGCCACATGGACAGGCCCAGGCAATTCAGTTGGCATTCGCTCAAGTTTGCGGCGGCTGGCATCTTAGTGCCGAAGCTTGTTGCGTTGAGCTTCATCGAATCCGTTCCGGGCTCCATGCTGTCGAACACGACATCCGCGCCTCGGTTAAGGCGGTCATAGAGCGCCTTTACCTCCGCGCCTCGCGTGGTGAGAAGCGCAGCTTGGCGGGTCTGCATCTCGGATTCAACGGAACGGATCAGCTCCTGGCTTTCTTCCAGCACCTTCTCATAACGGTCGAGCAAGCGCATTTTCGGCTCAAGCTTCAACGTTTTGCCGACGGCGTCGATGCGTGCGACAAAAGCGTCGGACGAAATAAGCGCCGAAAGCTTGGGCTCGAACTCATTCCACGCTTGCTCGTAGCGCTGAAAGGCCTGAAGTGTCCCGGCGGCTGCGCCGCTGACGCTATCCTTCACAGTCGCCGCTTGCGCGACGACTGCGGCGATTTTGTCAGGGATTTCGAGAAGCCCAGCGCAGGTGTCAAGAAACTCGATTGCGCTGTCCAAAAGGGTCTTGTCCGCGTGCCTCGCCGCCTTGAACGCCTCAAGCTCGGTTAGAAACGTCGCCAGTTCCTCGGGTTTCTGCACGAATAGACGGCCGAGTTGTTCAAGGTCGTCCTCCGCAAGCTCCTCGACGCCGAACTCTCTCGCATGGGCCCGATAACTCGCGATCCGCGCCTTGGCCGCTGCAATTGCTGCGGCCAGCGCGTCGTTCTTCTGCATGCGGTCGACATTGTCGGCCAAGCGCTTTGACAATTCTTCGCGCTTTGCGGTTGTCAGCGTGTCCGCTTCGCACATGGGGCACCGATCACCGGACGGTGTAAGCTCAAGGCCCGCCTTCCACAGTTCGAGGAACGCGGACTTATAGGTCGAAGCGGTCGTCGCTGCGGTGATCGCGATGGCGCGCTCAACTACGGTCAACGCATCCACGACGGCCTTCATCCCAGCGTCCAAAGGTGTAGACTTACCGTCGTTGGGCGCGAGCTTGCCCGCATCGAACACCGACCGGCTGGCTTGTTGCCGCGTTTCACGCAACGCTGTCAGCGCCTCATCTACCGTCGGACAGGGTGCGCCGGTCAGAGCTTGCGCGGCATCGAGCAATGCTTGCGTATCCTCAGCCGACTTGACCTGCATAGGAGAGAGTTGCCAGCGGCGGGCGAGGTCCTGAGTTTCAGCAATCTCCGCAAGCGTCCTTGCCTGCGCGGCCAGCTCGCGGCGCGCATCCGAAACGCTGCGGGGCGGCGTGCGCTGGAAGGATGCGCGCGCGCTGTCGAGCGCATTTTTCAGCGCTGTCAGCTCGTCAAGCCCGAAAGCAGCGCAAATAGCGTCACGCCTGTCCTTCGGCTTGGAATGGATGAAGGTCTGCAACCCGTGCTGTGCGACAACGGGATAGAAGGCTTCAATCGGGGAAACATTGATGGTGGAAAAGTCGGCGGGCGTGCCATCGACAAACGTTGTCGACGCCTCCCCGGGTCCAAGTTTGCGCGACAGCACGGCCCGGCGTCCGGCGATCTCGACCGTTGCACTGACTTCGGTCGGTGTGCCGCCATGAATGTTGGCGAATGAATTCGAATATTCGCTGCGGCTGTAGCCTTCGCCTTGCTGGCGGCGTTTGGTCATGCCGTAGAAAAGCCATTCGATGGCCTCGGCCAGGCTGGTCTTGCCGAACCCATTCGGCCCGAAGAACAGCAACAAATCGCCTTCGAGCGGGATGGTCTGTCCGGCGGCACCAAAGCCTCGGAAATTACGGATTGTCAGATTGACGAGCCGCATCGGGCTGCTCCTCGTCCAATGCCGCCTCCATCTCCTCCTTCAGGCGCTGGATATGATCTGCCTTCGTGAGGCCGGGATCGCGTACCGCATCGCGAAACGTCTCGACGAGCCTGCGGGACAGTGCCTGGGTGGTTGAAGAATGAACTTGGTCCAAATGATTTCGATCGGTCATGAATACTCTTGAAACCATAGGTGCGCCGGAAATTGGCGCTGGTTGCCGGGAGCATCATTGGTTGCATATTTCCCGCAGCCTCTCAACTATAGGTTAGCCTATGCCAATTGCACTAACCTTGGCTGCGCGAGCCGCGTGGCACCGCTCCCATGGCCTTGATTCGTCGCATTATCCCTTTGCTTCGATTGCCGCCTGTCGCAAATCTGCTGATAACACCGTCAGTTGCGCCAATCGATTGTTGAAAGCGTACGTTATTGTAGATTTTCGGCATGGACAAAGAAAACGCACGCGCGCAACTGATCGACGAGAAAAAACCAGCCTACAGCCCGTCAGCATTTATGAGGGCGAGAAGGCCGGAGCAATTCTCTGATTCTTCCATGGCGGATGCCCCGCCTCTAGAAAAGGGCTTCTTCGAATATCATCTCGAAACGCTAACGAGCCGGAGCGATGAAAAGCCTTTTGAACTTTTCTGCCGACGGCTTGCGCAAAAGGAAATCTGCCTGAACCTCATTCCTCAAACTGGCCCCACGGGCGGCGGCGATAGCAAGGTAGATACTGAAACGTATCCCGTCGCGGCGGAGGTTGCTGAGCGCTGGTACGAAGGCAATCCGAGCGCCGCTTCCGAGAGATGGGCATTCGCTTTCAGCGCCAAGAAGGATTGGCGCGGAAAAGTCCGCTCCGACGTTAAGAAAATTGCGGAGACAAAGCGCGGCTATTCGCTGATCTACTTCTTTTCAAACCAGTTTATAAAGGATCGGGATCGCGCAGCCACGGAGGATAAGCTTACCAAGAGATTCGGCATACCGGTTCGAATAGTCGATCGTAGTTGGATTGTGGAGAAGGTGTTCGACCGGAAACACTTTGCTCTAGCGATCGACTCCCTAAATATCAATGTTTCCGTTCCGAAGGAGAAGGTAACGGGGCCGCGTGACGCCGAGAAGCGAGCGGAACTTGTTGCGTTGGAACGGCAAATTGCCGATCAAGATCGCTATGCTGGCGTCGAGTATCAGCTCGCCGAAGACTGCCTCGATGCAGCTATCCTCGCGCGCGAACTTGAATTGAGCCGTGCTGAGATTGAAGGGTTGTTCGACCGCGCGAGCCGGATCTCCGAGAAGGCAGGATCGGCGCAGCAGCGCCTTCGAATCAGGTATCAACGTGCATGGACCGCGTTCTTTTGGTTTGACGACTTCGATACCGTAAACAACTTGTATGATGAAATTGAGGAACTCGCGCTCAAGAGCGACCAGGCCGACGATCTGGAATGTCTATCAAATATATGGACCAACCTTGTAACGGGCGTTCGGGTTGGTGCATTGCCAGATCAAGTGGCGAGGCTGACTGAGCGATCGGGTAGAATGAAGGCGCGTTTGGCCGAACTCGTCAGCGAGAGCGCGCGGCCAAACAATGCAGCTTCTGCTAGGACGTTGTTGTGTACGACCCGCCTTACCGAAGAAGGACCATTCGACGACAATGTTGTAGCGGAAGTTCTGACGGAGCTGGCCAATATCTTCAGCGATGCCGAACATATGGGCGGCTACCCGTTCGACCGGTTCGCGCAGTTTTTCGAAGAGATCGGGGGGGTATTTGGATCGAACCCAGCCTACGACAAGGCCTTCGAGATCGTTCTTCCGATACTAGAGCGTCGCCGAAGCGAAGGTGCCGCCGGGATGGCATTGTTGACCCGTGGTCGCCAGAAGCTTGATGCGGACGACAACTATAATGCAATTCGTTTGCTCGGACGTGCGCAGCAAAAGCTTATCAAGTACGAACACCGACATGACCTTGTTCACTGTCTGATGATTTGCGCCCTCGCGTATCAGAAGGTCGGACTACTCTGGGCGGCTCATTCGACGCTCCTGGCGGCTGCGTCCCATTCACTATCGGAGTTCGTTCGCGAGGGCCGGGTCGAACTTGCGGCGCTCCGCTGCGTTCAGCAGCTCGTATGGATCGAGTTGCAGCTCGGGCGGTTACCGCACGTTCTCAACTACGCGAACTTCGGGCAGTTGCTCGTCAACCTTCTTCAGTTGGACGATGAGCGGAAAGAATCTTTCATCGCGCAATTTCGAGACCAGGATCGCATGCTCGCGATGCTTCTGTTTCGATCGTCTCTTCGGCAGCTCGCCGCGATGGATCGCCTGCCCAAAACAATAGAAAAGATGGGGCTATTCGGCGCATCCATGACGCTGCTTTATCTACTCGGTGACAACGACGCGCTGGTTGCCGAAGGCTACGTGAAGGAAGGAACGCCCGACGCTGAACTGGACGAAACCTTCGGGCGCCTCGCGCAGATGCCGGATAGTAGCTATCTGCCATCAGCGATTGAGCTGTTTGACTCCGAGGTCGTCATTTTGAAATCCTCGGCGTTGGGGTGCCAGTGGACGATAACCGTTGATGCAAACGAAACCGGAATCCGGATTGGCGAGGCCTTCATTGGCTTCATTGAGACATTCTTTGCAACTAGTCTTGATTACGATGCTGTCCCACATCGTCAGCGCATCAATATCCGCATTGCCGCAAAGGTGGCGGACGACGGCCCCGACTTCCAAATCGCTGTAGATGACGCCGACTATCTGGCGCGGATCACTTACTCAAATTCCTATGACGCGACGCGAGAAGCCGTCGATGGAAAACTCCGAAGCTTTCTGCGGGACTCGCTCGCCGTTCTGATACCGCGTGTTCTATATGTTCCCGATCTGACGAAGTACTTCGAGCGGATCGCCGTCACAGAGGAAGGCTTTGGCCGTTCGCTAAGCTTTGCCGATGTGTTTACGAGTGCGAGCAACGTCGTCGGGACGACTCCTGTCTATGAACTTTCGGCGTGGCTCGATGAGGATTATCAGTTTCCGCTTAAACGCACCTCAATGCCCGTTTTCGGGAAGCAACCCGAGCCGGTCGCGACATTTGAAACATCTGAAGAGGTTAAATACGGCGCGGGAGAACCTCCTCCGGAATTGCGCAGTACAGACAGGTTGAGGCATGAGCAACGCCGCGTACTGTCGGTGATCGAAACGGAGCTTTGGGATGCGGCTCGATGGCGAGGTATGGCGGTTGGCATCTTTGAAGATTTTCCACCAGGCCTCCTCTTGCTGTTTGAAAACGAAACGCCCGCCCGTAAGATTTTCGAGAATTGGCGAAAGGAGTTTGGCAAGAAAGATGAGAAGGGTATCTTGCGTATTGGCCTCTTAACAGGCGTCGATAAGCGCAAACCATCATCGTATTCGATCGTTGTAAGCACGAATGTTGAGAAGGCGATCAAAGATCCAAAGCCGTTTGAGCAGGCCGTCGTTGTGACGCGTGCAAAGCGGATGGATATGGCTGATCCGAAGAACCTAGAAATGTTCTTTGCCGCCCATCGCGCATTTGACTGCTATTTTCTAGCTCCAGCGATCCTGCAGGGTGGAGGTCAGGCCCCGAAGATCATCCGCGATCTGCCGCTTTTCAAAGACGATTTAAGTGTTCGGGAGGCGTGGCGCGTTGGCGACCACGATCCAGACTTCATTGCGTTGTATCCTGACGATGATCCGGTTATCCCCGAGGGGGTGGCCGACGCACCTGTGCTCCGCGCACTTGAGCGCCATCGGCGGCGCTCAAAACCGGGAAGCTAGGTGTCATGTGCGGTCGGAAAACAGCCTTCCGTCTTGCCTAATGCCGCCAGCGCTTTCCAGGCATTAGCTCATGGAGCGCCAAAATGTGCTTTTCATGCATCGCGCGTTCGCGCTTGGCGACGGCTTCGGCGTCCAACCTTACGGGCGGCGGTATGACGACGTGGGCCAAAGAGGGCTGTAACGGTGGGGAGGCGACAACAGGCACTGGCTTAGGCACGGGCTCGCGCGGGTAACCGCCACGCATGTGCATGTTGTCGTAGACTTTTTCGATATTATTTTCGAGGCACGACGCGTATCCCATGGGCATTCTGCCTTTGGTTGTCGGGGGAAGCGCACATACCAGTTCCTCACTACATTCGCGATCCAATAAACTGTGATCGGCTGCGTCATTTTGGCCGGGAACTTTTGGGCCTCATCGTGCCGACGTACATAACGGGATAACCACAGGTTGGCATATGATTGTATGTCGTCGGTCGGTGGAAGTAAGAGAACGCCTCGGCCCTGCTGGTTAAAGTTCTTGAATTCCGAGTTCTTTCACCATGGTCTGCCATAGTTCCTCTCCAGTATTCTAACGAGAGGATCATGCAGAGTTCGGTTCACGTAGTACGCAATCAGCCACTCCGATCTATTCACGCCGCAAGGGCGTACCGCATAGAAATAAGATCGCGACCACCCCCGCCGGGCTTGATCGCCTCTGCTTAGCCGAACTATTTCAACCCGAAAAAGTTCTTTAGAGAGACGCAACGCGGCGCACTTGGCGCAGTGATGGGATCGTTCATCTCTCTTCAAAGAGTCTATCCGGTTGAAAGCAAGCGAGGCGTTCTGGCTATATCGCTTTCGACAATTTCAGAAAGTCATTTTCAAAGGGGATATTTATGAAGCGTATTGTGAGTGAGGGAGATGGATCGTCGATGCTGCCCCAAGGCGCGGTGACAAAATACAGAAGAGACAATCTCAATCGGCGTGGGGCGATGGAATTGGCGAAACGCCTGGAAGCCCATTGGCAAGGGAAGGGATATTTCGATGTTCGGTTCTGGGCCGAGCCCATAGACGAGCGTTTCGAGAAGATTGGCACCCATGAGATTTACCGGGTGAGGTGCAATCTCGTGAATGGTCTGCCGCCCTCGCACCCAAGCAACATGGAATAGAGGAACGCCCTTTGGAGGGGGCAAGGCACCGGTCGGGGAGCCTGCGGTTCAACGCGGGCTCGCCATGAGGGGACAGAAACGCGTTTCGCCAATCATTGGCCGCTCAAGAACGCCCGACCGGACGACCCCATGACTGTCCATAATTCTTGACGTATACAAGCGCCGAACAGGACGGAGGGCAAAGTGCAAGGAGAGTCAAGCGAGCCAGACAACGAAACCCAATACTACATGCTGCCGGAAGAAGCGCTCCAGTTCTTTCCCGAAGAGTGGCGCGAGCACTTTCAGGCCATGGCTGACAACGGGCGCGCGGTTCTGGAGAGTGTCGAAAAGGAGCTATCGCAGCTTGCGCGCATCTCGAATTCCTTCAACTCGCTCGCCGCATTGAAGTATTCGCATAAGCGGCTATCGGAGCACAAATTCGCGCCTGACATGGAATCGGTGCTGGAGCTCGACATGCTCACGACTGCTTTTGTCGTGAGTTATGTGCGCCTCCATCAAGGCGGTATCGGCAGCGGCTTCTCGCGCGACGTTCTTCCGGAGAATCTCCGCCCCATCCACGACCAGATAATCGATATGAGAAACAAGCGCTTTGCTCATAATGACGAGCACCATTCGTCGGAAAACGCGATGCGCATCGAGTCCGAAGGCAATCGCTTCTATGTCATCTTTAATCTCAAACTCGGTTATTACATTGCGGGCGCGACGGAATGGCACGAGTTGGTCAAATTCTTGGATGCAATGACAGTTGAAAGGATGCAGAAGGTCTTTGCGAGGCTCAACGAGAAAACTGGTTATGAGTGGATCATGCCGACGGGTCCCGCGCCAGAATGATCAAGCGGCTTTTCAACCCAGCAATCGCAGGCGATTCACGACTGGAAGTTCTGCGCGTTGCCCGCTAGCGTACTGCTGGTCCATCTCACATGGCCCGATAAGGAAGGCAGATGCGATTTGCGCTCGTTGAAAGCGAAAGCCGCGAAGCGGCGCCGGGACTGTCCGGCATGTGTCGCGCCTGCGGGGATGCTGCGATTGCAAAATGCGGAAAGCATCGGATTTGGCATTGGGCGCATAAGGGCGCGCGTACATGCGACCCTTGGTGGGAGCCAGAGACGCCGTGGCATCGTGGCTGGAAAGATCACTTCCCGAAGGATTGGCAGGAAAGCATTCATTCAGCGCCAAATGGCGAGAAGCACATCGCCGATGTTAAAACGGGTAGCGGCGTCGCTCTCGAATTTCAGCACTCATTTCTACCGGAAGCCGAGCGGCAGTCACGCGAAGGCTTCTATCCCAAGCTGATCTGGGTGGTTGATGGCTTGCGCCGTGCGCGAGACCGGGCGCAGTTCTTTGCCTCGTTTGGTCCGGCTCTCCATAACCAGCCGCTGGTCATTCCTGCGCGTATGGATGACTGCGCACTGCTGCGCGACTGGAAAGAGAGCCGCGTGCCGGTGTACTTCGATTTCGGGCAAAGCGATCCTGCCGATCCGCTGCGTTTCGATGCGCCTACGCTGTGGAGGCTCAATCCAGGTGGTCAGAGCGGAGCGGCCTATCTCTCGCCGGTCGCAAAATCGTATTTGATCGAGGTCTATCTCAACAATATTGCCTTCGATGAGCCGTTCACCGACGCTCTTAGCGTTCTCGCGGACAGCCATCGCAAGTACCAAGCGCTTCAGCACCGTCCATCTCACGCCCTCGATGGATTCACAACTAGGATGCGGCGAGCACGGCGTCGCCTTTAGCCGCGCCGATAACGCAATGCTTCAACCGCATGGTCGTTGACCTCTCTCCCGCAGAAAGAAATCGGCAACTCGACATTTGAAAAAGGTGGCTAGCCGGTGGAGGTTAGCCGCAGAAATTCCGTTGGCGCCCTTTTCGTACTTCTGAATTTGCTGGTAGGTCATCGATAGGAAGCCGCCGACCAAAGTGAGGGTCAGGCCACGCTTGAGCCGCAGCCTTCGCATGTTCGCTCCGATGATCCGGTTGAGAGGGTCGATTTCAGCCGCCATTCGGCCCCCGATCCAGGCCGGTATCCCGCCAGAACCGATCCATGAACTCGACATCCTCGGGGCCACACGCCGCCGTGTAGATGGCGGTCGTGCTAATGCGCGAATGGCCGAGCCAAGTCTGAACTTTATTCAGCGGCACGCCTGCTTGCAGCGTACCGACGCCGAAGGAATGGCGAAGGCCGCGCGGGCATGCAGCGCGCCCTACGATTTGAGATAACATCATGACCTGCTTGATCGTGCGCCAGCCCGTAACACGGTGTTGCGGCCATAAGCGAAGGCGCGAACATACGGGATCGCGCTGAGCCTCCGCGATGCCAAAATGCGAATCGAGTTCGGCCATGAGCCAGTGCGGAATGGGGATTTCGCGCCAGACAACAGAACGACGCTTCAAGCTCAGAACGGCGACGATGCCGGTCTCGATCTGAAAAGACAGCGGGACGATGCTGAGCACTTCGCTGATGCGCATACCTGTGCATACGAGAGTCAGCGCGAGAAGTCGGTCGTCTGGCTCAAGAGCGGCCATGGCGGTAAGGCAGCGACGGCGCTCATCGCGATTTAGATATTTCCGCCCGCCTTCGGGGCCGTACAGGCTGAAACTGTACCCGCCGCCGTCATGGCCTTGAGCCGCAACAGTCCTGCGCATTTTGTTGCAAGCGGATTTTGCCAATTGATTCAAATAACTCGCGCCCCCACGTCGCTTGGTTAAGAGCGTCGCCATAGAAATATAACGTAAAGGCTACAAGCAGTTATAGGTCAAAGCAATGCGCAGTAGTGTAGTGATGAAAGTAAAGTAACTATAAGCACTTAGCCTCGGTCCGTGCTACATTATACATGGACTACATCATGCTCTACCGGCCTTCGAACTTCAGAAAATCTTCCCGCGCGGTGACAGCCGTTGCCGCGGTCGGCCTCTTCGTCACCGCATCGCTGGCTGCGACTGGTCCGGCCTCGGCAGATTCCACGAACAAAGATTTCGCCGCCGCATGCGCCGCAATTAAGGACGTTAATCAGCGTGCTGGTTGCCAGATCGATGCGATTAAGGCTCACACCGTGCAGGTTAAGAAAGAGGGCGAGGAAGCCCGCGCCGCAGGGGCGGCCGCGGACAAAGAACTCAAGTCAGTGAATCAGTCTGAAGTCTGCTTTGCCTTTCTTACAAAAGGCAGAGACGAAAAGAAATTCACGCGCGAGGCCGTCCTACAGGCCGCTGGCGGCAGGCTCACACCCGATAATTCATGTAACGTAGCGCGCAAATTTGGCTTCGATCAACGCGCCAGCGCTGATGCGCCGCGCATGCAGTAGGCGCAAAGCTAGAACGCGTCCATCTTAGCTTGGGTCCTAGCCTTCGCTGCACCGGTAGCGGTTTGTTTTTGAGCGGTCGTCGCTTTCTCATTAGCCGTAGCTTTAACCGCCGCATCATCCGCCTTCTTCGCCGCACCAATCGCTTCATTGTTCCGCTTGATCGTATCCGCCTTGTCCGGGTGGCGCTGTGCCGCGCGCTCACCGGCATTTCTCACATCTTCGCTCGCCGCGTCCTTCTCCGCTTGTGTCGCATCCTTCTTGAAATGCGTCTTACCGAAGCGATCCACGGCGGCGGTATATTCACTGTCACCAACCTCTTTGAGGTTCTTCGTAACTTCCTGGCCATCCGCATTGGCATCGCCGCCCTTGTCATGGATGGCTTTCGCGATACCGAGCGCGCCAGGGCTCGAAAGATGTGCATCCTTGGTCAGGCTTCGTGCGCGGAAGGGCGCGTGTGGCGGTGGGGTATCTCCCGGCCTGGCAGGGGCGCGAAGCGGACCGAAGGTTGGGGAAACCGTTCATGCGGTCCAAAGGACCTTGCCCTGGAGCCATGGAGTGCGCCGTAGGTCGCCAGCAATCGAGGTATCTTGTGACGTGTGGATCAGCCGGAAGGCATCAAGATCGGCAACGCTGCGCGAGCGAACACCTCCGAGGCGGAATGTCACATCGCCTCTTCGCGGTTTGGTCGAGGCCGGTTGAGGGACCGCAGAGAGGGCGGTCGGCTCAGCCGCTACTCACGGCTCGTTGTGATGGGGGCTGCTCTTAATGGAAACGCCGGGATGAAAGGTGCGGAGAGTATCGCGCCAAAATCGTACGACGGCTTCGATGACGTGAAGGACCGGAATGAAGCGTTGCTGTTCTCCGGCGGGCTCGCCAAAGTCGAACAAGAGGACACCCTTGTTATCCTGCCCTACCGGCAGGGAGCCAGAAACGTACCGCACAGGGCCGTTCCATGCGCCTGCGTCAAATCCGGCTCCAAGAGTGTCCAACGAAAACGGCGCAGCCTCGACCTTGAACGCCTCGACGCCTGTCTCGTGCATTTCAAAATGCTTGCTGCCATTCGTGATTGCCCTGAAATAGGGAAACCAAATGCAACTGCGATTGATCAGGCCGTTGAAGTCACTCTCGCTTGTGATCTTCAAGGCATCTTTCAGCTTCTGATTGTTCTCAATGAGGTCGTGCCAGACCCATTCCCTAAGGTGATAAGCCTCCATGATGCAGTGAAAGGCGCGCCGCGCCGAATGCTGCTCGCGCATAAGGTCGTCGAAATCATCGACGAGCATGTCGTAAAACTGAAGATGTGTTTGGATGTCAAAGATCGGCATTGTCAGCCTCGCGCTTCTTGCCGATTTGGCCGAACTCCTTCCACAGCCCCAACATCAGGAGGGAATGAATGATCAGGTTACCAAGGTGCCAGTGAAACTGATCCGCATCCATCAGGCCGTGGGCGATCTCGTTTCGTAGGTTCATTCCGCGCGGGTCGGAATAGAGCGCCTGAAAATGCAAGGTGGCATCGGGTCCAAGCGCCTCCGCGACCTTTGCGTTGTAGAGGATTTCACCCATGCCAATTGCGACGCTTGTTCCCGATACCGTCGGGTGCGGTTTGGTGACCGGTATACCCAACTCATCGGCGATCTTCCGCAAAGCACGCTCGATCTGGGGAATGAGGACATGCGCGGCCTTCACATTATCCTCGCGGGCCCATGCGCTTGTGCCCTCCACCAAGAGGCTCATGTCGTCGAATAGACCATGACGGTTGGCCCACCCCGCGAAATGCTGTGGGACAACGCCATGCTTTTCGAACAAGCGCTGGAACGCCTGTACCAGCCAAGGCCGTTCGAACTGAAAAGCGAACTTGGCTTGGTGAAAGAGACGGCCAAACGAATCTTCGTCCACGCCCCCGATCTTCGCGGCGACGCGATCCTCCGCATAGATCATTTGCGTGATGTGCGCCATCAGTGGCGCCTCTTCCAACGTCTTTTGAACTTGCTCTTCAAGGTCCTTGCGCTTTAGCATGAATTCGCGGGCGATGCGCACAAAGCTCTCGCCAATGTCGTCAACGACAACGAGGTCCAGGAACTTCTCCATGTCGTCCTTGGTGATCTCGATCTTGTGCTCGATTGACTGAAGGTTCTCGCCTGCCGCGCCGATCTTCTTTTGCATCAATATGCGGGCTCGGTCGCGCTCCTCCTTCAGTCCCGCGTTCCGATATTCATCCGTTGCCGTTTGCAAAAGCGCGGCTGCTAGCATTGGGTCGGCATTGCTTGCGAAGTGCTCGAAGGATTCGCCAACGGCCTTATGGAGCCGCCGCGCATCCTCGAAGTTCTTGAGGCGGTTGTAATATGGGATCAGGCGTTCGGCGGCACTCTGCGCCTCATGCGGGTTGAAGTGTGCGGGATCTCCGGTATTGGAGCCGTTGGCAATGATGTTTTCCAGGTCGGCAATCAGTTCGGCCCGCTCGGCGTCGGTGACGCCCGCTCTCTTGTCGTCGAGCAGCCGGTCAACCGCGTACGACCACATGCCGGAGTGGGTTTTCATCAACCCGCGATGAACATCCATCAACGCCGTTCGAGCCCGTTCCGTGCGCTCGGCATCTTTGAGCAGAACGGCAAGGTCGAGTGCGCGGATTGCGAACTGCAAATGCTCATGTTCCTCGGCCATGCGCGGGATCGCGTCGAGATACGAGTCGATCGCGATGCGTGCATCCTCAGGATCGCGCTTGCGACGCCCGATGGGGCCGCTCATTTCCCATGTAAGGTCGGCGTAGCGCGCCTTGAGAAAGGGGTGCTTCAGCGCTCGCGCGCGTGCGGACCAGTGAGTCACGGCCTCGGGCGGGGTGTCCGAGATGTCCGGGAAATAGACCTTGGTGCCGTCGGCTCTAACGCCGGAGCCCATCGGGCCAAAGTAGCTATTCCACGGATTTTCATGGCGATCGGTTGCCAGGGCGAAAGCAAGCACCTCGGCCCACGCGCCGAGAGTTTCCGCGTCGGTAGGTTCGACGAGCGCGGCGCGGGCTGTCTTAAGTTCACCCTCAACGGTGAACTCATTGAAGGGCTCTTCCCGCGTGTCGAAACGCTGGATGATTTCCTCAAGGGAGGCGGGCACCGAAAGTGCGGTCGTCATGGGAATTCCGATCATGATTCGGAACGGTGATAGAAAACTAACGCAACGGGACTCACCGTTTGCAAGAGCAGGATGAAATTTGCTTGGAATTGGTGCGGGTAGAGGGACTCGAACCCCCACGCTTTTTGGGCAACTGATTTTGAGTCCCCTTCGTTGGTGCCATGATTATTTGATTTCACCGCATAAAACTGTTTTTCAAGAAGGTGGAATGGATGATTGAGATCCGGGAAGGGCAGGAAGGTCATCGCGGTGCTGCAGAGGGCGGTCGTGAACCACGAGGCAGAGAACTATTCCCTCTTCACCGATCCGGATTGCCACACCTTGAAGGACTATACCATGCGCGGGATCCAGACCGGCTTTCGCCCTTGCTGCTGTCGTGGTGAAGGAGTGGCCGCTATTTTGCCACCACAACCGACCGAACCGGAATCTTGGACTGCGCTTTCATGCCATTCGACGTGAAGCAAACTGCGGCTTCGGTGAAATCATCCTGATCTCGGACAGAGGCGAAAAGGTCAACTGACGACAGCAAACTCATTGATTGGAATTGGGGTGTTTTCCCGACGCGCTTCGGGAGGATCGGGTCTGCGGCCAGCGCGCGAGGCACAGCTTCATCAAGCTGAACACGCTGTGCCTGCCACTGCCCTGGCAGGTAGCGGAAGGGGAAAGCGCCCGCCGGTCGGGGCGGGCGCAGGGTTCCGCATGGGTTTCGAAGTCAGTGGAATGTGAAGTTTCCTGCGGTCAGGCCCAAGCTGGCCAAGCCGTCCACGCTGTGCACATTGCTCAGGTGGGCGAACTCGTCAACGTGGTTCGCGGAGGTGACGTAGGCCAGATTCGCAGTCATGCTCTTGTATCCAAAGTAGACGATCATGTCGCCGGGGGCCGCGGAAATAGCACTGGCTGCGTCAGAGCCGTTGGAGAAACCCCGATCGGTGATCACCACGACATGTTCCCCATGAGCACTTGAGGCTGGGCCACTGTAGAAGGTGTCCACCTGATTGCCAGACCGCATGCTGACGTGATTGAGGAAGTTCGCGTTAAGACCGTCGCTGCCAAAGCCGACCGCGTCGAATGTGAAGGTGTCGTGTGCCGGGTCGAAATCCACGATAGTGGTGTGGTCGGGGGTCGGCCCGTACTGTGGGTCTAGTCCGGGGACCGGGTTGTGGAACTGGAACGCAAAGGTGTCGTTGCCGGTGCCTCCCGTCAGGGAATCCCTGCCGTCACCGGCGAAGAGGACGTCGTTGCCGGGACCGCCGTAGAGTTTATCATTGCCCTCATTGACGATTCGCGGTTTGTCGGGGCCGTTGTCGCCATAGAGGAAGTCGTTACCCTCCTCGCCGAAGACGTTGTCATTGCCCGCGCCACCGAAGACTCGGTCATTGCCCTCGCCGGCCGAGATGACGTCGTTTCCGGCACGACCGTCGATCCAGTCATCGCCCTTGGGGTCGGTGATAATATCGTTACCGTCGCCGCCAAAGAGACTATTGCTGCCCGGACCGCCAAGAATTGGTTTGTCCATTGCGAATACTCCTTGTTAGACAGCCCCACCACGCCACCCGGCCCGTTCATATGGCTCATCGGCCAATTGGAATAATTCATTGTTTTGATAGAACGCATCGGCATGGTGGATAAATCCATGTGCGCGTCTCTACCGCACCTCAGCGCATCAGCGGGTGCGACCCGGTTTGAGCGGTTGGCCGCCGGGCGATGACGCAGTCGCCAGCGGGCGCGCCAAGCCCACCCCAAGCCCACCCCGAGGCTACCGTTTTGCAGCCGAATATCAGCGGTGCAATGCCACGCGCGCTGCTCGTTGTTTTCTATCGAACAGGCGCAAGCGAGTCTGTCCATGGCGAAGTCCCGATGTCGGCTTTGCAACACAGTTCGGCCGGGCTCGCCGACAACGCTATGTTCTTCCAATTCCGCTCGTTTTTGCATTTGCACGTGGCTGGCACGGTCGTTGCTAAACTCTTCACTGAGCGCCGTCTCGCTAACTCTCAAAGGATATCAGCATGAGCTTCGCTACGACCGAAAGCATTGAGGAGATCAAGGCCCGCAATAAGGAACTCATCCAGGACGTGTTGACGGTCTATCCCGACAAGACCGCGAAACGGCGCGCCAAGCACCTGAACGTTCACGAGGCCGGGAAGGCGGACTGCGGAGTTAAGTCCAATCTCAAATCCATCCCCGGCGTGATGACGATCCGCGGCTGCGCCTATGCGGGCTCCAAGGGCGTGGTCTGGGGACCGATCAAGGACATGATCCATATCAGCCATGGTCCGGTCGGGTGTGGCCAGTACTCCTGGGGATCGCGGCGGAACTACTACGCCGGTACGACCGGTATCGATACGTTCGTGACCTTGCAGTTCACGTCCGATTTCCAGGAAAAGGATATTGTGTTCGGCGGCGACAAGAAACTCGTCAAACTCATTGATGAGCTGCAGGAGCTGTTCCCGCTCAACAACGGCATCACCATCCAGTCGGAATGCCCGATCGGCCTGATCGGCGACGACATCGAGGCGGTATCCAAGGCCAAGTCGAAGGAATATGGCGGCAAGACGATCGTGCCGGTTCGCTGCGAGGGTTTCCGCGGTGTCTCGCAGTCGCTCGGGCACCATATTGCCAACGATGCCGTGCGCGATTGGGTTTTCGACAAGCTCTCGCCCGAGAAATCCCGCTTCGAGCCGACGCCCTACGACGTTGCGATCATTGGAGACTACAATATCGGCGGTGATGCCTGGTCGTCTCGGATCCTGCTGGAAGAAATGGGGCTGCGCGTGATCGCCCAATGGTCCGGAGACGGGTCGCTGGCCGAGCTCGAGGCTACACCGAAGGCGAAGCTCAACATCCTGCATTGCTACCGCTCGATGAACTACATCTCCCGTCACATGGAGGAGAAGTTCGGGATTCCGTGGTGCGAGTACAATTTCTTCGGTCCCTCGAAAATCGCGGAGTCTCTGCGCAGGATAGCGGGCTATTTCGACGACACGATCAAGGAGGGAGCCGAGCGGGTGATTGCAAAATATCAGCCGCTTGTTGATGCGGTGGTCGCAAAATACCGCCCCCGCCTGGAAGGCAAGACCGTGATGCTGTTCGTCGGCGGATTGCGTCCACGCCATGTGATCGGAGCCTACGAGGACCTCGGCATGGAAGTCATCGGCACCGGCTATGAGTTCGGCCACAACGATGACTATCAGCGAACCGCCCAGCATTACGTCAAGGACGGCACGCTCATCTACGATGATGTCAATGGCTACGAGTTCGAGCGCTTCGTTGAGAAGATGCAGCCTGACCTGGTTGGCTCCGGCATCAAGGAAAAATATGTGTTCCAGAAGATGGGTGTGCCGTTCCGGCAAATGCACTCCTGGGACTATTCCGGTCCGTACCACGGCTATGACGGCTTTCCGATCTTCGCGCGCGACATGGACATGGCGATCAACTCGCCAATCTGGGGGAAGACCAAAGCGCCCTGGAAGGCCGTCGCAGAACCGAGGCTCATGGCTGCGGAATAAGCGGCCTCTTCGCCTCTCGTCCGAGGCGTCGAGCCGACATTGACCACGATTTTCAAGAGGATTCCCACGAAATGGCGCAGAATGCAGAACACGTGCTCGATCATGTCGAGCTGTTCCGCGGTCCGGAATACCAGCAGATGCTGGCCAACAAGAAGAAGATGTTCGAGAATGCTCGAGATCCCGCAGAGGTCGAACGCATCAGGGAATGGTCGAAGACGCCCGAATACCGCGAAAAAAACTTTGCGCGGGAAGCGCTGACGATAAACCCGGCCAAGGCTTGCCAGCCGCTCGGTGCGGTCTTCGCCTCCGTTGGATTTGAAGGCACGCTACCCTTCGTGCACGGTTCCCAGGGATGCGTCGCTTATTACCGCAGCCATCTGTCGCGGCACTTCAAGGAGCCGAGTTCCTGTGTCTCCTCGTCGATGACGGAAGATGCTGCGGTCTTCGGCGGCCTGAACAACATGGCCGATGGGCTCGCCAACAGCTATAACATGTACAAGCCCAAGATGATCGCCGTCTCCACGACCTGTATGGCGGAGGTGATCGGAGACGACCTCAACGCCTTTATCAAGACCTCCAAGGAGAGAGGGTCTGTCCCAGAGCATTTCGATGTGCCGTTCGCGCACACGCCAGCCTTCGTCGGCAGCCACATCACCGGCTATGACAATGCGCTGAAGGGTATCCTCGAGCATTTCTGGGACGGAAAAGCCGGGACAGCGCCGAAGCTCGAGCGCACCCCCAACGAGAGGATCAATTTTATCGGCGGCTTTGACGGCTACACTGTTGGCAACACCCGTGAAATCAAGCGCATCTTCGGCTTGATGGACGTCCAGTACACCATCCTCGCCGACAATTCCGATGTGTTCGATACGCCGACCGACGGCGAGTTCAGGATGTATGACGGCGGCACCACGCTGGAAGACGCCGCAAACGCGGTTCACGCCAGGGCGACGATATCTGCGCAGCAATGGTGCACGGAAAAGACGCTTGCGTTCATCGCGGGCCATGGCCAAGAGGTCCTGGCTTTCAACCATCCGGTCGGCGTCTCCGCGACCGACGAGCTGCTCATGGCGTTATCGCGCATCAGCGGCAAGGACATCCCCGAGGCGCTGGCGCGAGAGCGCGGCCGCCTGGTCGACGCGATGGCTGACTCCAGCGCGCATATCCATGGCAAGAAATTTGCGATCTATGGCGACCCAGACCTATGTTATGGGCTGACTGACTTCCTGCTCGAATTGGGCGCCGAACCGGTCCATGTGCTGTCCACAAATGGGAACAAGGCCTGGCACGATAAAATGCAGGCCTTGTTTGCGAGCTCGCCGTTCGGCCAGAACTGCCATGCCTATCCAGGGCGAGACCTCTGGCACATGCGCTCGCTGCTCTTCACGGAGCCGGTCGACTTCCTGATCGGCAATACGCATGGCAAATATCTGGAGCGCGATACCGGCACTCCGCTGATCCGCATCGGTTTCCCCATTTTTGATCGGCATCACCATCACCGCTCTCCGGTGTGGGGCTATCAAGGCGGCATGAACGTTCTGGTGAAGATCCTCGACAAGATCTTTGACGAGATCGACAGGAAGACTAGCGTGGCAGGCACCGACTATAGCTTTGACATCATTCGTTGATGACGAAAGACGCCTAAGTCATCGCCGGCAAACATCGGCGGTGGCTTAGCGCGCGATGGCTGATCTCATTAATCGCGATTGAGAGGAGAAACCGATGAGGTCGCTTTCGGCCAGAATCCTGGATGTCTTCAACGAGCCGGGCTGCGCCAAAAACGCCAACAAATCGGAGGCTGACCGCAAAAAGGGCTGCACCAAGCAACCTAAGCCGGGCAGTGCGGCGGGCGGGTGCGCCTTCGACGGCGCAAAGATCGCGCTGCAGCCCTTTACCGATGTGGCCCACCTGGTGCACGGCCCGATCGCCTGTGAGGGCAATTCCTGGGACAACCGCGGTGCAGTGTCGTCGGGTGCCAGCATCTGGCGCACCGGTTTCACCACGGACATGAACGAAACCGACATCGTGTTCGGCGGCGAGAAGCGTCTTTACAAGGCGATCAGGGAGATCTTGGAAAAATACAATCCGGCGGCGATCTTTGTCTATCAGACCTGCATTCCGGCCATGATCGGCGATGACATCCATGCCGTCTGCAAGGCGGCGTCTCGGAAGTTCGGCAAGCCCGTGATTCCGGTGAATTCGCCCGGCTTCGTGGGTTCAAAAAACCTCGGCAACAAGCTGGCCGGGCAAGCGTTGCTTGATCATGTCATCGGCACCGAAGAGCCGGACCACACCACGCCGTGCGACATCAACCTGATCGGCGAATACAACCTGTCGGGCGAATTGTGGCAGGTCAAGCCGCTGTTTGACGAGCTCGGCATCCGCATCCTCTCCTGCATTTCCGGCGATGGGAAATATCGTGAGGTCGCCTCATCGCATCGGGCGCGCGCTGCCATGCTGGTGTGTTCGAAGTCGATGATCCATGTCGCGCGCAAAATGCAAGAGCGCTACGGCATTCCGTTCTTCGAAGGCTCGTTCTACGGCATCCAGGATTCCAGCGACGCGCTGCGCAACATTGCGCGCGTCTTGGTCGCGCGCGGGGCCCCAGAAGACCTGATCGGCCGGACCGAGGCGGTGATAGCGCGCGAGGAGGCGCGTGCGTGGGCTGAAATCGGATCCTACAGGTCCCGCCTGGCCGGGAAGAGGGCACTCCTCATCACAGGTGGCGTGAAATCCTGGTCCGTGCCGGCCGCGTTGCAGGAGGCCGGTCTTGAGCTGGTCGGTACCAGCGTCAAAAAATCCACGGACGAAGACAAGGAGCGCATCAAGCAGCGGATGGGGCAGGACGCCCATATGATCGAGGACATGGCGCCACGCGACATGTACAAGATGCTGAAGGGCGCAAAAGCGGACATCATGCTCTCCGGCGGCAAGTCGCAATTCGTCGCACTGAAGGCGGCGATGCCCTGGCTCGACATCAACCAGGAGCGCTCTCATGCCTATATGGGCTATTTGGGGATCGTGAAGCTGGTCGAGGAGATCGACAAGGCGCTGTTCAACCCGATGTGGGCGCAGCTGCGCCGGCCGGCCCCATGGGACGATACCGCCAGGGATGGCCACCCCATCCCGACGGCCCTTGCGCACGCGGACGGGCGGGCCGCCGAGACCCCTGCGCTTTTGGAGTCAAGCCGCCGCGCAAAAAGGGTTTGTCTCTGCAACACAGTCGATCGCGGTACGATCGAGGATGCAATCCGCTTGCACGGTCTGACCAGCGTCGAGGCTGTCAGAGAGCACACCGACGCATACGGGGGATGCTGCAGGCGCCGCATCCAGGACATCCTGAGGGCGATGTCGGTCTCCCAGCCGCCTGCCATGCGGCAGGCCGCGGAATAGGATGGCGCCATGGCTAGCGTCAGCACTCCGAGCAAGGCCTGCACGGTCAACCCGCTGAAGATGAGCCAGCCCATCGGCGGCGCCTTCGCGTTCATGGGCCTGCGCGGAGCGATGCCGGTTCTCCACGGCTCACAAGGCTGCACATCCTTTGGGCTCACGCTGTTCGTGCGGCATTTCAAGGAGGCGGTCCCGCTACAGACCACCGCGATGAGCGAGGTGACAACCGTGCTCGGCGGCTATGAAAATATCGAGCAAGCCATCCTCAACATCCACAATCGAACCAAGCCGGAGATCATCGGGATCTGCTCGACCGGGGTAACGGAAACGAACGGCGACGACATCGACGGCCACCTCAAGCTGATCCGCAAGAAGCATCCGCAACTCGCCACATTTCCTTTGGTCCATGTCTCGACGCCTGATTTCAAGGATGCGTTTCAGGACGGCTGGGAAAAGACGGTGGCGCGCATGGTCGAGGTGCTCGTAAGGGCGCCGACGATCGAGGCAGAGCGCGATCCCGTGCGGGTGAATGTCCTGCCTGGATGTCACCTGACGCCCGCCGACCTCGATGAGGTCAGGACGATTCTGGAGGATTTCGGGCTAAAGCCAAGCTTCCTGCCTGACCTGGCGGGATCGCTGGACGGGCATATCCCTAAGGAGTTTACGTCAACGACCATCGGCGGCATCGGCATCGAGGAAATTGCCAGCATGGGCCGGTCCGGCTGGACCATTGCCATCGGTGCGCAGATGCGGCGCGCGGCAGAAGCCATGCAGACCAGGACCGGGGTGCCGTTTCGCCTGTTTGAGCGATTGTGTGGCCTCATCCCCAATGATGACTTCATCGCGTTCTTGAGTGAGATCAGCGGCCGCCCTGTACCAACCAAATACCGGCGCCAGCGCGGGCAGCTCGGCGATGCGATGCTGGACGCCCATTTCCATATCGGCGGCCGTAAGCTCGCGATCGGTGCAGAGCCTGATCTCCTGTTCGACCTGTCCAGCATGCTGCACGACATGGGCGCGCTGGTCACGGCGGCCGTGACGACCACGCCCTCGCCCGTGCTGGAGCGGGTCAGGACCAAGGAGGTCCTGATCGGCGATCTCGAGGATCTGGAAGAGCGAGCTCGGAGAGGGAATTGCGATCTGCTGATCACGCATTCGCACGGCCGCCAAGCGGCGGCACGGCTGAAGATCCCGTTTCATCGCGCGGGATTTCCGATGTTCGACCGAATTGGCGCAGGCCACCAGCTGTCCGTTGGCTATCGCGGCACGCGCGATCTGATCTTCAATATCGCCAACTTGGTCATCGCCGACCGCGAGGAAAATCATCAGCCAAGCCCCGATAGCTGGCGGACCTCGGCTCGGCCTCTAAACTCCGGCCGCAGCTTCATCGACGCAACAGGGAGTTCGATTCCATGAAGGTCGCATTCGCTACCCAGGATTTAAGCCGCGTCGATGCGCATTTCGGCTGGGCCAAGAACATTGTCATCTATGACGTCTGGCCGGACGGGTACGTCTTTCTGAAGGCGGTGCAGTTCGACGGCGATCTTTCGGAAGACGGCAACGAGGATAAGCTCGCGCCCAAGATCGAGGCGATCAGGGATTGCGCCATCCTCTATGTCGTTGCCATTGGCGGCTCCGGCGCGGCGCGGGTGGTGGCGAATAAAATCCATCCCATCAAAGTGGACAAACCAGAGAGCATTCTGGCGCTGCTCGAAAAGCTCCAAAGGATGCTGAGGGGAACGCCGCCCCCCTGGATCCGCAAGGCCCTGGCCAAAGCCAAGGAGCGGACGCTTGATTTCGAGGAATGAGGATCACATGTCTGAGGCCGCTGAAGTGGGGCAAACCGGCAATGCGCTTGATGCGCCGTTCCTCAAGCAGCTGGTCAAGATCTGGCGCGCTGAGGACAGCCATGGGGCTTGGGAGGGCAAGAGCGATCTCGACTTGCTCGAACCCTATCTCTTGGACAAGGAGAAGCGGCACGCGCTGCCGATCGTAGGCGATCCAGACCCAGACACGGTGTGGCGCCTGGAGCTGTTCTTCAATGCGGTCGCGCTCTCGATCGAAAAGGCGACCGGCGTGATGGTCCAGCCGATGCTGAAGATGCATCATGAAGGCTTTGGCCGCATGGTGCTGATCGCAGGCCGTCTGATCGTCGTCAATAAGCAGCTGCGCGATGTGCATCGCTTCGGGTTCGACGGTCTTGCGAAGCTCGCCGCCGAGGGCGACAAATATGTCGCAGACGGGATCGGCATGATCCGGAAATTTCCAGGCGCGGCGAACTATTGAGGGCGGGACATGAGCGAACTTGAAACGCTGAAGGCAGACATCAAAAAGCTGTCAGCCAAAGCCACGCAGGCCAAGATGGATCTGCACGACCTGTCAGAGGAGCTGCCGCTCAACTGGACCTCGATCATGGCGGTGGCGCAAAGAGCGCATGAAGCGTTTGCCGAACTTGAGAAAAAGCGCGAGGATCTCAAGGCGCAGGAAAGGGCGTAAGGGGTATACAAGCATGTCATTTGCAACGCGCGACGGCCGCGACTGGATCCCCAATTACCTCGTAGCGATCGATCCCGGCAAATGTATCGGATGCGGCCGCTGCTTCAAGGTCTGTGGTCGCCATGTCATGACATTAAAAGGGATCAGCGAGGAAGGCGATCTTGTCGACCTTGACAGCGAAGAAGACGATGAGATCGAGAAAAAGATCATGGTGATAAATGATGAGGGCGCCTGTATTGGCTGCGACGCCTGCGCCCGAGTCTGTCCGGCCAACTGCCAGACTCACGTGCCCGCCGCGGCAGAAGGGGCTTGACGGCCGCCTCCGTCGTCTGTGCAGGAAGGAGACTTGGTGCGAAGGCGCGGTTGAGACAATTCCGGAGGTCGCAACCTCATGCTGCGTGTTCGCTGGCGCAACTTGGCGCCGGCCGCGGATACTAGCTGGGCCGCGCTCGACGCGCATCCGAACACACGAACGTGCCCGTCTCCTCTGACGGAGACCTGATGATGATGTCCGGTCCGTAAAGGTGCGGTCGCTTCAGGTTGGAGTGATCGATGGGCGGGCGAAAAAGACCGGCGAGGACTTACCTCAACGAAGGGCTTGCTAAGCGAATGGGACAATGGAGATTGTCTCCGCGCGCGGCGTGAGCTGCATTGCCGCCGTGGTCCCCGTCTCGCCGCTCATTTAGCGGATCGCCTGATGTTCGGACTGTACCTCGCGGTGGTCGGGCGACGGCAGAGTTCTTGCGCAGCTCGCGCTCAGAACTCCGTGGCTGCCTCTCGCGTGGTACTCGCGGCAAAACCCAACAACGGACTTAGAAGAATATTGATGTCGACACCAAGACGTTCAGAGCATGCCCGGTTTGGCGCGTGTATGTCATGGTTGTCGGATTGTTGATGTATAGCAGGCCAAGGGTTACATGAACTCCGGGCGCCAGCCGCGCTGTATATCTTCCCCAGATCGCCGTACTATCGCGATGGACGAGATCGCCCTTAGCCAGGGCCGCATCGACTGCAAAGTGGCTCCAAGCGATATTGGTGGCAGCAATGGCAATCTGATCATGGGGCCTGCTGCTGAACAGTCCTTTCGCATAAAGACGAAGCTCGAGATAGCGGCTGACCTTGTTGACGTCAGACCGAGCGTACATTGCGGCGAACCCACCATAGATCCCTCGAGCTGGCGAACCTTGTGGATCGGATTGCCAAAGCTGCCGGTCCGCGGCCACGTAGTAGGCGCTGTTCGCGCAGGCTCTCGGTTGGTGCGGATACGCCAAGTGCGGGTAGTGGCTGTCGTTGAAACCGATTCCGGCCCGCAGCCAAGTCTCGGGCGACCCCGGAGCCGCCTTGTTCTTAAATCCAGTTTCATCGAGCAATAAAATGCCGGCGTTGGCCGTGCGCCAGTCCAAGCCGGTGGGATTTTCGGTTATGTGCGCCAACTGGCCATCCGGACTGACCGAGCGCTGGATCGAAAACTTGGTGTAGAGGCGATCATCAAAATTGTACTTCAAATTGAGAGCCGGCGTCGGCGCGGAATTGTTGCTCATTCCGGCCTGGGACAAGATGACCGGCGTCGGCCCAAACGGATTCATTCCCAAGAACTCGTCATGATTTCGGAGGTAACCCATCTTGAGTTCGAGCGTCCTGTCGAAAAACGTCTGATAATAGGCAAATGTATTGATTCCCACTCTATCGGGCCCGGCGGGCTTCCAGGTCCAATATTGTTGCTCGGCTCCCACGCTTATCTGACCATCCGGAATTCCAAATCGGCCGAGATCGTAGGTCACGATCATGAAATTGACAGTACCGAATGTTGGACTCTCGCCAACATACCGCTGATTGAAGATGGTGCTTTTGGATGCATGCGGCAGCCGGTTGTCGATCAAGGTGTTTTGCGTCCACCCCACATAGCCGATCCCTAAATCCGCCAGCGCAGATCTAACTCCGCCCTTGTCCTGATCGATCGTATCCGCAGGACCAGGTATATTGAGCCAAATGCCTTTTTCGCGCAGGTGATCGAACTTCGCGAACGGGTCGATCTTCTCTGGGGTCCTGCCCTCAGCAACTTTGTCTGGACGATCGTGCCTTGAGTCAGGGATATTGGTTGGTTGTACCGGCGCCGGGCTGCCGTCGAGATACCTTGTTCGCTTGAGCTGACGGCTTCGGGTGGCTGCGCCCCTTTGCTTTTGAAGGTGTTTTCCAGGAGCCTCATCCGGCATCTCGCTCCTGGTGTCTGATGTATTCTCAACTCCTGCCAACGCCGAACTGCCAAGACTCGCCGCAAAAGATACGGCGATGGCAAGCCCGGTTTGCGTCAGAGTAGATCGTGCGCTGAAGACCGGAGCCGCAGTCGAGCGAGTTCGAACCGACATAGCCGCGCCCGCATGCGACGTGAGTGTCCCCTCCTTGTTGCTAGCCTTGATAGATTGTGCGCCGACCAGATCGGCCCGGGGCTTACTCGCAACGTCCGGAAGCAGCTGCGTCAGTAAGCGCGTCATGGACGTCCATGAGCGAGGGGAGATCGCGGTCGGAGGAGATATCATCGCTCAAGGCGCCGGGCATGGACATTGTTCAATGCCGACGGCGGACCACGCTCGTGGATGCTGTAAGAGCAAACGAGCGGAAGAGACTGCGTCGGCGGGATCTTTGACGTCTCTGCGGAGCCTTAAGCGACCCGCGCGGGCGACTCCTTGGCGGCCTTTATGCGCATCGAGCTCAATCGACCATCGGTGCTGACGGGCACCTCGCCAGCGACGGTGGTACGGCGAACGACACGACGCTGGTCGCCGTAATCCCTGACCGCATAATGTTGCGTGGCGCGGTTGTCCCAGATCGCCACATCGCCCACCTTCCAACTCCACCGCACGGTGTTTTCGGGCGCGGTGATATGGGACTGGAAAAGGGTGAATAGCCTCTGGCCGTCATATTTCGGGATATCAACCAAGCGTTGCACCACATCGCCGAGCACCAGAGCGCGTTCTCCGGTTTCGGGGTGGACACGCACGACTGGATGCTCGGTCTCATAGACCGTCCTGGCGAACATCTCGTCGAGATGCTTTTTGTCGGCCTCGCTGTTGGCCATGACGGAGTAGTCGAACGCATTGCTGTGAACCGCCCAGAGTTCGTCGGCAAGCCGTTGCAGCGGCGTGGAGAGGTCCAGATAGGCGGTCGCGGTGTTTGACCAGATCGTATCGCCGCCAAATGGTGGGATCACAACGCCTCGCAGGACCGCGATTTTAGGATAAGCCTCGAAGAAGGTCCCGTCGCTGTGCCAGAGGTCGGCTCGGCGAGGGGGGCGCGCGGAATCAAGCTCGATCATCGATACCGTTCCCTCGATGACAGCGAGTATCGGATACGCCATAAGCGTTCCGAAACGAAGGGCAAAGCGCTCCTGCCCTGCGTTGTCGAGATGGCCCTGATCGCGAAAAAAGAGAACCTTGTGCTCGAGCAGCAGGCTGTTGATCGCGGTAATCGTCTCCGCCGGCAAATCGCCCGACAGCTTGATATTCCTGATTTCAGCGCCGATCCGCGCCGCGCGCTTTGCGATATCGGCTTGCGGAATGATACTGTCGATCGCGGATATCTTGACCATGCTGTCATTCTCCTGAAAACGCATCTGTTCGCAAAACCAACCTTTTGGACTGGGACGCGAATGGGTAAGTCGCAGTATCGGACGGCACATGAAGGCGTTATCAAGTGCCGCTGCGATGGACCCGTTGCTGCGCGTTCGCGCGATAACAACGAGACCACGATTGACCGCACGACGTCTCATTTTCCGGTCGTTTGACATGCCCGGTCAGTTCGAACAATTGCAAAGACTGGTAGTTGACCGAGACGCAAGACTATTCCGTTCGTGCGGGATCGACGACGGAATGCTGCCGTCAGGTTCATTGTATCGCCAGGGGCCACGGCTGAGCGAGCGGGGCAGGAGAAGAGCTGTGGATCTCATTGTGTTTTGGGTAGTCGCTGATGTTTGACGACGTGCCATTGGCGCGAGCGGCGATGCAGCGCGCCATTCGTAGCGAATATGGTCTTCATTACGCGCGTGCGGCGTGAGTATCCCGACCAAGCATTGCGGACACCAGGTTGCTTCTCGATCGCGTGCTATTCGTCGGCGAGAGGGCCAGTGCATGTGGCGTTTCTATTGGGCGGCGACGTGGCCCATACCGACGCTCGCGAAGGGCGCCGGCCACAACTGAGAATAAAAAGGCCCGCACGGCGGAGCCCCCGTGCGGGCCTTCCTGGAATCGGTCAATCTGGTTACCTCCGCCCGTCTAGACCGATCCAAGCTCGCTGGGACGAAAGGCCTTCAAAGCTGGAAGTCGCCAGGCGGTGCAGGAGTTCTGCATGTGTCTATGCCCGAAAACCGAGAGGATTGCCGGGAGCGGGCGGCGATTTGGCTGGCCGCCTGACAATGCGCTTTAGAGTATGAGATGGACAGGATGAATTGGCTCCCACGACAGGCATAGATCGGTGAGACGACCGAGAAGGGACCACGCCAGCATCGCAAATGGGGTGCGATGGCGACTATCGTCGTTGGCTTCTTGACTGAATAGTCCAGGGACCGTGTCTCGTTCGTGATGGGAAGTCGAATGCAACGCGCCGCGAGCTTCGAAGTCGCGCGGCGTTGTGGTCGCACCCTCGCATCGGCCGATTAGCAGTACCGCCACGATATCGAGCGGATTTGCGGCGTCATGCTTGGCTGCAATCATGAGAATGTTCCCTCTAGCTAAGACAAATGCCTGCCATTTCGGTGGCGCGATACGCGATGCAAATTGCTTGCCGAATGAAATGTGGTGCTTGACCGGTGAATCCAAAAAGGGCGGGCAGGGTGTCGCAACGCCTCGCAAGCCTCCGTCAGGAACCCTACAGCCTACCCTGCGGTAAACGAGGCGAGAATGAGAAGCGTACGCCTTGTGACATGCGAGGAGGATTTGCACGGTCGCCTCTTGTCCGAGAGGGTTGAGGACTTCAGACTCTAACCACAAGAGGTTTTCCGATGGCTCAGGTCAGTCCTGTCCGCCGCACGTTCGAGGACATGACTGTCCGCAAACTTGTCGCCCACGAGGCGGCGCCAGCCAGGCTGCCAGGGGTTCGTCTAGACGCCGGGACGTGCTCACTAAGAGCTTGTAACAACCGCGTTACGTGCACCCGCAGGAACGCCTTGCGCGCCAGTCAACTACTAACCTTAGCAATTGATGGTTTCGGCGCAGACATGGCAATCGTGGGGGCATGGCGCTGCGCATATCATGCGCCGAGGAAATCGGAATGCAATTGATGTCTGTGTGCGCGAACGAGCCTGATGGACATGTCGACTGGTCGTCTGCAACGACAAGGGGTACTCCAAGCGCTATCTCTTCTTTCTCACGGAAAGCCATGATGGACGTTTGGTCGCGGCCGCCGGGCAGGTGCGCGACGCGCTGCTTCCCGATGACTGCGATCCCTCAAAGGAGAAGTCTTCTCGCGAGCGGGATGCTATGGAGGAGAAAAGGCCGAAGACGTTTGGTGGAAGAGGCGGGGCGTTCCTGGTCGTCTCAGAATGCCAGGCTTCCAGGTCCGACCAACTTGGGCTGTTGGCGTCGAGCGTCTCGCTCGGCGGAGGGGGCCGATCGCGGACCGGAGATCTCTCGCGCCCTTGCGACGCTGCGGTTTAAGTCAGTTGGAGCCGGCTTGCGCGATGAGCGTGGCTGATTGCGCCATGATCCCTCCAGCTGATAAACCTTCTACCGCGATGCGGGTCGTGTTGCCCTTCGTGTTCCGGCACTGGCTGAAGCAGCCGGGGCATACCCTTGTCGTGGCCGGCGGACTGCTCGGTGCGACCATCGCCGACCTATTCATGCCGGTGTTCTCGGGGCATCTGATCGATGGGCTGACGCGCGGCCCGTCCGATCCCGACGCGCGTCATGCGGCGCTGCTCGCATTCGGCGCCATCGTTGCGCTGGGCGCAGCGTCGATGGTGCTGCGACTGATCGGCCTGCAGGCGATCGTGCCGTTCACGCTCAAGACCATGTCCGATGTCGCGCAGGACGCCTTCATGCGCGTGCAGCGCTTCTCGACCGATTGGCACGCCAATTCCTTTGCGGGCTCCACGGTGCGCAAGATCACCCGCGGCATGTGGGCGCTCGACCTGTTGAACCATACCATCCTGACGGCGCTGGCGCCTTCACTGCTGGTGCTGATCGGATCGACAATCCTGCTCGGCGTGTATTGGGCCTCGCTCGGCCTCGTGGTCGCGCTCGGTGCGCTCGCCTATGTCACGATGACGGTGCTGTTCTCGACGCGCTATATCGCGCCGGCCGCGCGTGTCTCCAATGCCTGGGACACCAAGGTCGGCGGCACGCTGGCGGATGCGCTGACATGCAATGCGGTGGTGAAATCGTGCGGCGCCGAGACGCGTGAGGATGCGCGGCTCGCCCGTGTCATCAACCGCTGGCGCGTACGGGTGCGGCGGACCTGGTTCCGCTACAACTACACCGCCATGGCGCAGCTCTCGCTGCTGCTATGCCTGCGAGGGTCCGTGATCGGCGGCTCGGTGCTGCTGTGGATGGCGGGGAACGCCTCGCCCGGCGACGTCACCTATGTGCTGACCAGCTACTACATCATCCACGCCTATTTGCGTGACGTTGGCTTCCACATTAACAACCTCCAGCGCTCGGTCAACGACATGGACGAACTGGTCGCCATCCACGACGAGCCGATCGGCATCGCCGATGCTGCTGGCGCGCGACCGATCGCGATCGAGGGCGGCGAGATCGTGTTCGACGACGTCACGTTCCACTATGGCGGCCATATCGCGCCGCTCTACGAAGGGCTGTCGGTGACGATCCGCGCCGGCGAGCGGGTCGGTCTCGTCGGCCGCTCCGGCGCTGGCAAGACGACCTTCGCTAAGTTGGTGCAGCGGCTCTACGACGTCTCCGATGGTCGCGTTCTGATCGACGGCCAGGACATCGCGCTGGCCACGCAGCAATCGCTGCGCAGCCAGATCGCGATCGTGCAGCAGGATCCGATCCTGTTCCACCGCTCGCTTACCGAGAACATCGCCTATGGCCGGCCGGGAGCCAGCCGGGAGGCGATCGAGCAGGCGGCGCGGTTCGCAAACGCGCACGACTTCATCCTGCGGCTGCCGAGGGGCTACGGCACGATGGTTGGCGAGCGCGGCGTCAAGCTCTCGGGCGGCGAACGGCAGCGCGTGGCGCTGGCGCGCGCCTTCCTGGCGGACGCACCGGTGCTGATCCTGGACGAGGCGACCTCGAGCCTGGATTCGGAATCGGAGGCGCTGATCCAGCAAGCGATGGAGCGGCTGATGAAGGGGCGCACCTCGATCGTGATCGCACACCGCCTGTCGACGGTGCGCAGCCTCGATCGCATCCTGGTGTTTGATCGTGGCGGTATCGTCGAGCAGGGCACACATGTTGTCCTGACCAAACGGCCCGGCGGGATCTATCGCGGGCTGTTCGAGAGGCAGGTCACCGACTTCGGCCATATTTCGGCGGCAGGCTAGCCGTTGGCATCGTTGCATTTGAAATCTCGGTCGTTTGGGACGAGATCGCTGGGTTCGCTCAGCGGAACCTCAAATGCCGTAATGCTATGCCGTTGGATCGTCTGTTCAAACTGAGCTTCGCGCATTTCGCCAGAGGGACAGCTTTTGCGCTGGTTGTGAGCGTTAGCCCGTCTGGCTGAGTTGCTGGGGATATCCGGATCGGCGGTTTGATGGTGAAGGCTCGTCGCCAGGGTCGACAGCCCGCGGGCATGGCGAACCTGCTGTCGATGGATCTTCGCGAACGGGTGCTTGTCTGTATTGGGAGCGGTGTTTCGGGTCGGCAGGCGGCGGAGCGATTTGGCGTCAGCGCGGCGCGTGTAAGTCACCGGCGAACGCGCGAGCTGGAGCAAGGCGAAGTCGAGCCGCCAGAGCTCAGCACGATGATCGCTGGTCTCACCGGATTGATGACACAGCCGAATTTCGAGGCAGCCCACTTGCATCAGGCAACCCATCACGCCGGCGCTTGCCGGTTGTGGTTGCCTTCCACAAACGTCATCCGCATTGGATTAGTAGGGTGAGCGGTCGAGATATGCGTCGAATGCGGCAGCGACAGAGCGCAGCAAGAAGCGGTGCTCCTGCCTCACGCGGATCATGCCGCTTTCGATGTCCACGACCCCGTCCTCGGCAAGCATCGGCAAGCGTTCAGCCGAATCGAGCAGGGGAACCGGATCAAAATCAAAGGCCGCACAGATTGCCGGAACATCAGCCTCCAGGTCGCACATCAGCCGCTCGATGATCGCGGCCCGGACGCGGTCTTCGTTGCAGAGAGGATAGCCCTTTGACGTCGCCAGACGGCCAGCGCGGACGTGCCGTGTGTAGGAACCCGTTGCAACCTCGTTCAGGACATAGCCGTGGCCGACACGGCCGATGGCCGAGGCACCGAGGCCGATAACGGTTTGACACGTATCAGCCGAGTACCCCAACGAGTTACGTCGCAAGCGACCGGTTTTCTGCGCCAGCGCGAGTTCGTCGTCCGGCAAGGCGAAATGGTCGAGCCCGATTTGGCGGTAGCCGGCAGCAATCAGCGTGTCGGCCACCGCCGCAGCCTGTTCGGCACGGGCAATCGTGTCCGGCAGCGCGGCCTCATCGATCAGGCGTTGATTTTTCTTGTAGGAGGGAACATGCGCGTAACCGGACACAGCAAGGCGGTCGGGGCGCATCGCCACCACCGTCTCCGCGGTTCGGACGCAGGACTGCACCGTCTGATTTGGCAGACCATAGATGAGGTCGAAGTTGATGCGGGTTATTCCATTCCGGCGAAGAGTTTCGATGGCATCCGCCGTCTCCGCTTCACTCTGGATCCGGTTGATAGCCTTTTGAACGACGGGATCGAAACTCTGCACACCCAGGCTTGCGCGGTTGACGCCGGCTGCTCCGAGGGTTTCGGCCATTTCGACCGTGAACGTGCGCGGGTCGATTTCGACGGCGACCGCCGCCCCTTCCCTGAAGGTGAAGCGGCGGCGCAGGACTTCCATCAGGGCCAGGAACTCGGGTGGCGGGATGAGGGTCGGGGTTCCGCCGCCGAAATGCACATCGCTCACGGGCAGCGCATCCGGCGCTTGCGCCGCGATCAGACGGGTTTCCTCATGCAGGACCGCCAGATAATTGAGGATCGGCGCATCCCGGCCAGTGCTGGTCCTCGGAAAGCCGCAATACCAGCAGATCGACCGGCAAAACGGAACGTGGATATAGAGCGACACGGCGTTATCGGTCGGCAGGCGCCTCAACCATTCCTCATAATCCTTGGGGCCGACCGCTGCCGAGAACTCCGGTACCGTTGGATAGATGGTGTACCAAGGCAGGCCGGCATCGTGATGCCTTTTGACGATTGAGGTCTGCAACGTTACTGTCCCATGCTAGCTCGGCCCGCCCGCTGCGGGGCGGGTTTGTCGACACTGTCCAAAAGGCAAAGTGGTGCGTTCCGGGCGGCTGTTGCGGCGGCGTGTCACGCGTGTCCCGACATTTCCGGATCAACGACCAGGCCGAACCGCTGCGCCGCACCTCGAAGGACCGCGCTTAGCGTCGCGTTGGCGAGTGCCCGGCCGCGGTCGTCGATACCGGTCCATTGCGCCAGTACGCCGCGCGGGTCGATCTCAAGCAGCTTGACGCCGGAAGGAACCTCGGTCCCGTCACGGATGATGCCGCGCAAGACGCCATTGCGCGGCGCCATGACGGGCACGCCGGAAAGATGGCCAAGCACGAGATCATTGTCGACATGCGTTCCAATTGCGACTGACGTTCGCCAGGCGCCAACAAAGCTGGAATAAACAAAACGTTCGGCGCCGAGATCACCGAGCCGGCTCGCAATTCCGTCAGCCGCATCCGTCCAGCCGTCTCGCTGGACCAGGCCGATCCTGCCGGGCCGGGTTTCGATCGCGACATCGCAATTCGAGCTCTTGGAGAAGCCTGGGCCCAGACCTATGGTCAGTCCCGCGAGCCGCCGCAGGTCGGGCCTGATCTGGCGCTTCTGCAGACGCGCGTCGATCAGCACATCAATGCGGCGGATCGGAAGGAGGTCGACAAGACCGAGACGGGAGACGATGACCCGTCTTCGTTGGCTAGCGTCCCCGCGGATCGCCCTGAGCACCTGCATGGCGTCGTCGAGGCGTTCACCCACAATATCTTCGACCTGTGCCGTCCCGGCGAACAGCGCGTCATGGAAGGCCATCCTGCGCCGGATCACAGGCGGATCGGGATCATGCGACAGCACGACGCAAGTCCCGCCGCGCGCTAGCTGGACGGCGATCGCAGACGCAATCTCATTGGTGCCGAGGATGATCGCGAACAGTCGACCCTGATGATCAATTTCTAAAGACATTCAGACCTCGAAGAGAAGTGTCCTCGCTTCTGCAAACGCTGCCAACAAAGCAGTTGCGCTGGATGATTGCGCTGAACACCTGAGCAAGAGCCGCGCCAATTGACAGATGCCTTAGCCCTCTTGCTGCGAACGATCGCAGGACCGTTCAGCATGAGTTCTGTCCCAAAGCAACGAACGGCTTGTTGAAGAATCGCGAACCTGTTTGGAAACCCACATCGCGCAAAGAGCCAGAAGCATCCACGTCGGTTTCTGGTCCGAAAGCGTTCAGTGCGCTAGCCCCGTGGGTTTTATCTCGCGATCGTTGACGAGGACGACAGCCGCGGGCCATTGGTTGCCCTTGTAGGGTGCTGGGGGGCTCTGTTCGTTGCACCGCAAGGGTAGGATCGCCGTCAATTTGAATTCTAACGCAAGAAGTTCTTGGCCGCACCGGCATCTGTCCGATCGAGTCGCCGCGGATCGGCTTCGCGCGTTGCGCGGCCGCCGCGTTGATCGCGTCGTAACGCAAGCGGCTCGCGCTCATCACTGTGACGGAAATGGACGGCGACATCTGCTGACGGCGCGACTTGTCGAGGAGGCCGCTTTGACGAGACCCAAAGTCAGCGTTCAGACCGGTCGGTTCTGGTTGCGGTTCTTCACCGGCCCCATCCGCTTCAGCCCGTCTTCGTAAGGGATCTCCTCATAGGAGGCATCGAGAGCTACGGCAACGTCGAGCAGATAGTCCAGCTTGCCGCCTGCATCGAACTTCTTGAAGTCGTTCTTGTCGAGCCCGGCCAGGTCCATCATCTCTTTCCAGACGGTCGATTCATCGCACGGGAGGATGTGAAAGGTGATGTCGTCGACCTTGGTCCGGTATTTCGCCAACAGATCTATATTGTTGCAGAACATGAAGTAGCGCCCGTCGGGCCTCAGCGCGCCGTCCAGAACGCTGCCGACGTCGGTGAGATAGGCCAATGAATGCAGATAACCGGCCAGCACCGGGATCGTGCGTTCGCCCTCCTGCGCGACCGTCAAGACCTGCTCGATCGAATAATCTGGCGGCCGCTTCTCGTCCGCCAGCTGGGCCTGGAACTTCAGCGCGATATCGCCACGAAAACCGAATCGACCCGGCCTAGTCGTCTCGCCCTTGAGTACGGCGTTGAGAAGTCGTCCCTCCTTATCCAGTCGGCCGAGCGCGGTGTTTTCGATTGCAGTCATGAAAATTGTCCTCGATCTAAGCTCTTCACCGGCCGTCGACCGGCACAACGCGGACTGCAAATTGCTTGCCGAGCTCTGGACTGCGATTCACCTGTGTAACACCTGAAGAAACGAGACGAGCGCGGTTCATTCCCGAAAATGGCATCGTCAGGAAGACGACACGGGTCGCAAAGCCAACAGGCGGGAATTGAAAAACTCAAGCCTATCAGGTGCGTGTGCGCTGGCATGCGAATTGCCAACTTGCGGTCAGCCGGGCCACGCGAGATGAAAGGGTGAGCATGATCAATTTGACAGATAACGCACTGAATGCGGTCAAGGGAGTGATTTCAACTTCGGGCGCAAGCGGCTTGCGCATTACGGTTGAGTCCGGCGGCTGTGCCGGGTTCAAGTACATCATGGGCTTGGCCAACGAGACGACGTCGGAGGATACCGTGATCGAGCGCGACGGGGTCAAGTTGTTCGTCGACAACGACAGCCACAAATATCTCGCCGGCACCACCATCGATTTCGTGTTGGCGCAGGAGGGCTCCGGATTCACCTTCGACAACCCGAACACCAACGCGAGCTGCTCGTGCGGTAAATCCTTCAGCTGATGAACGAGGTCGCAAGCATGCTGGCCGAATCTAAGCAACTGAAGCAAACGACGGCAGCCGAGATGGACCGGGAGCAAGTGATTCGCGCCGTCCTCGAGGAGGTCCGCCCCAATCTGAAACGCGACGGCGGTGACTGTCAGCTGGTTGCGATCGACGGCACCAAGATCATGGTCAAGCTGACCGGGGCCTGTGTGCTCTGCAAGCTGTCAGCTGCGACGCTTGAGGGCATTCAGGCGCGGCTGATCGAAAAGCTCGGCGAATTCGTTCGCCTGATCCCGGTTGCCGGCGCGCCCACGGCGCCATATTGAGCAAGGTTTCAGTGGCTATTTATCTCGACAACAATGCGACGACCCGAACGGATCCGTCGGTCGTGCAAGCCATGTTGCCGTTTTTCGCCGAGCAGTTCGGCAATGCCTCCTCAGCCCATGGCTTTGGCAGGCAGGTCGCGGGCGCCACGCGGCAGGCGCGCCGGAGCGTGCAGGCGTTGTTAGGGGCTGCCCACGATGATGAGATCGTCTTCACCTCTGGCGGGACGGAATCCAATAATGCCGCCATTCTCTCTGCGCTGGCGACGCAGGAGGGCCGGGACGAGATCGTCACCACCTCGGTCGAGCATCAGGCGATCCTGGCGCTGGTCGAACAGATGGCCAAAAGCGGTGTCAAGGTTCATCTGATCGCGGTGGATTCGCGGGGCCGGCTCGACCTTGAGGCGTTTCGGTCGGCGCTTGGACCACGTACGGCGATTGCATCGGTGATGTGGGCCAACAACGAGACCGGCACCATCTTCCCGGTGGAACGTCTGGCCGGATGGGCGCGCGCCTCTGGCGCGCTGTTTCATACCGATGCCGTGCAGGCGGTCGGCAGGGTACCTATCGACCTGAAGGTCAGCAATATCGACATCTTGTCGCTGTCCGGGCACAAGCTGCACGGACCCAAGGGGATCGGCGCACTTTATTTGCGCAAAGGCACGAAATTCCGGCCGCTGATCTGGGGCGGAAGACAAGAACGCCGGCGCCGCGGTGGAACCGAGAACATCCCCGGCATCGTCGGCTTCGGAAAAGCGGCAGAGCTTGCTGCAGAGCGGCTGGACCGAGCGCGCGTTGGTGTTGCCGCGCTGCGCGATCGTCTGGAGCAGTCGATCCTGCAGAACGGTCACTGCACGGTCCTTGGCGATCACTGTAACCGGCTGCCGAACACAACCAATATCGCCTTCGAGGGTCTCGAAGGCGAAGCGATCGTCCATCACCTCAATCGCGCCGGCATTGCCGCGTCGCTCGGGTCGGCCTGTAGCTCAGGCGCGATGGAGCCATCGCATGTACTGCGCGCCATGCATGTGCCGGCGAGCAGCCTGCGCGGCGCGGTTCGCCTTTCGCTGTCCCATGAAACCACTGCTGAAGAGATCAACCAGGTCGTGCGTGCGCTGTCCGACATCCTGGCTCGTCTGCGTGGCATGCTCCGGGAGCTCGCCCCGCTAGCAATCCGTAATTCCTGGAGTTGATCTCATGAAAATCATGATCCGCCGCTCTCCCGAGGCGGGCTTGTCGATATACGTGCCGAAGAAAGATATTGAAGAGCGGATCGTCGAATCCGAGCACGAGACGCTGTGGGGCGGTTGGATCAGATTAACGAATGGATGGGTGCTCTATTTGCCCGAACTGGCGAGCGATACCCCGTTGCCGATCACGATCAATGCCAAAAGGCTTGGCAGGGACGGCGATGAACGATGAACGCAATGCGCAAATCAACTTCCTCAAGGGGACGGACGCAGAGGCTCGGCTCGCCGATGTTGCGGCCAGACTGCGTGCCGGCAGCATTGTTCCCTATCTCGGCCCCGGCCTCGCCGAGTTGTCCAAGCCTGACGTGCCACGGACACCTGATGCGCTGGCGATCTTCTTCGGCACCAAGGTTGCGCTGCCGCGCCGGGCCCGCGGCAATGCCTGGGCTGCAGCACAGCATATCGAGAGCAACAAGCATCGGTCCACGGTGACGGAATTGATGGCTCAGGCGTTCGCCGCGCCGGTCGAGCCGACAACCCTGCATCGTCATCTCGCTGCGTTACGCTTACCGATGATCGTCGATACCTGGTATGATGGCGCGATGCGCGCAGCACTTGGCAAGCGTGAGGGATGGGGCGAAGTGCAAGGGATTACCCGCGCCGGCATCGGCGAGGTTCGCTGGTACCGTTTCTATGATGCCGATGGCGTAGAGGTCGAGTCCCCGGCTGCCGGCGCCTGGACCACGGTCCTCTACAAGCCGCATGGCGGCGTGCTGCCGGCAAGGAACTTCCTGATCTCCGACGCCGATTATGTCGAGGTCCTGACCGAGATCGATATCCAGACGCCGATTCCGGAGATCGTCAAGCAGCGGCGGATTGGACGGAGCTTTCTTTTCATCGGCTGTCGGTTCGACGACCAGCTGCTACGCATTTATGCGCGGCAGATCACGAAGCGCTCGGCAGACGTTCATTATGCCATTGTCGAGCCGGATGCGCTCTCGCGCAACGAGCTGCGGTTCCTGCTCGACCAGGGCTTGACTCCGCTTGCGGTGGCGCTTCCGTGCGCCGTGGAGATCTTGCTGGCCAATTAGAGGCGCTGGCAAAGCGAAGCCCGCCCACCTCGGTCCAGCCGCGGCAGCCATCCGATCACAGTGAAAGGTGCCGGTGCCGCTGAGCGGGAGCGTCGATGGACATGTGCCGTGATCGCTCCCCGGATCCCAACGTCTGTCGCATTTCGAACACGCCGTATGCTCGCTGTCGGCTGCGCAACAGCGCAGATCGCTCTGACTAACTGATTGGCGGAGATGAGAAAATCCGTCGCCTGCCGCGCTGGCATGTGAGTTGCTAACCCACGTTAAAAGGCTCGCTCGGGAGTGGCTCCGAGAAGCCTGTTTGGCTAGGAGAAAGAACTGGACATGGACGCAGTGGAGCGCGGCAGCAGCGCTAAAAATGCACGAGAAGGCGGCGGGACCATGCTGGCCGCCGAGCCTAAGAGCTGCGGCATCTCGGTTCGCCGCGGTAAAGCGAGCTGCGGGGCACACGGGGGCCAAGACGATCTGCCGCCGGCGATCTGGGACAAGGTGAAGACGCACCCCTGCTACAGCGTCGAGGCGCATCACCACTACGCGCGCATGCATGTTGCGGTTGCGCCAGCTTGCAACATGCAGTGCAACTACTGCAATCGCAAATATGACTGTGCCAATGAATCGCGTCCGGGCGTCACCAGCGAGAAGCTCACCCCCGAGCAGGCAGCCAAAAAGGTGCTCGCGGTCGCCTCCCGCATTCCGCAGATGACCGTGCTTGGCATTGCCGGTCCCGGCGATCCCCTGGCCAATCCGAACAAGACGTTCAGGACCTTCGAGCTCGTGGCCAAAGCCGCACCCGACATCAAACTGTGTCTATCGACCAACGGGCTCGCCTTGCCCGATCACGTCGATACCATCGCCCGGCTGAACATCGAGCACGTCACCATCACAATCAATATGATCGATCCCGAGATCGGCGCTCAGATCTATCCGTGGATCTTCTATAACCACAAGCGATACAGCGGGCTCGAGGCGGCGAAAATCTTGACCAGGCGTCAGCTCAGTGGTCTCGAAATGCTCTCCGCGCGAGGCATTCTCTGCAAGGTCAATTCAGTCATGATCCCGGGCATCAACGAGCGGCACCTGGTTGAGGTCAACAAAGCCGTGAAGTCGCGCGGCGCTTTCCTGCACAACATCATGCCGCTGATCGCAGCCCCCGAGCACGGCACCATGTTCGGTCTCAAGGGCCAGCGCGCGCCGAGGACAAGCGAATTGAAGGCACTGCAGGACGCATGCGAAGGCGAGATGAACATGATGCGCCATTGCCGCCAATGCCGCGCCGACGCGGTCGGACTGCTCGGCGAGGATCGAAGCGCGGAGTTTACGAAGGAGAAGATTGTGACCATGACCGTCAACTATGACCCTGAGGCGCGCAAGGCCACCCAGGCTGGAATCGAGGCGGAGCGCCGCGACAGGATAATGCCATGGCAGGAGGAAGTGCAGGAGCATGCAGGCGGGACAAGCGATATCAAAGTGCTGATCGCGGTCGCAACCAAGGACGCTGGGCTCATCAATGAGCATTTTGGGCATGCCAAGGAGTTCCAGGTGTATGAAGTTTCGAGATCCGGCGCCAAATTCGTCGATCACCGCCGCGTCGATCACTACTGCCAAGGCGGCCATGGCGCGCAGGATGACCTTGCGGCCATCATCCGCTCTATCAATGACTGCCATGCCGTGTTCGTCGCCAGGATCGGTGGTCGGCCGACGAGCGAACTCCACAACGCTGGCATCGAGCCGGTCGATCAATACGCGCACGAGTTCATCGAGACGTCCGCGATCGCATGGTTCAGCTCTTATCTCAAGAAGGTGAAGAGCGGCGAGATCCAGCATGTCGACCGGGGTGACGGAGCGATCCGGCAGGACCCGATGATGTCGGTGGCGTGAAGAGGACATCGGATGCCGTTCAAGATCATTTCTTCGCAATGCACAGGCTGCTCCGCTTGTGAGACCGAATGTCCAAACGTGGCAATCTTCGAGAAGGGCGGAACGTTCGTGATTGATCCGAAAAAATGTACCGAATGCATCGGTCACTTCGAGGAGCCGCAATGTGTTGCGGTCTGTCCGGTCGACAAGACCTGCGTCATCGACACCTCATTGCCGCGATACCAGCCGCCGCGAGCGTAAGCGTCATGGAGTTCACGTTGACAGTAGCTGCAGAGAATCGCCGGCTTCATCCCGGCAATCACGGCCACGGCGGCCAGCGAGCTCGCAGAATGCGGCTCGATCAAGTTCACGACGGAGTGATGCATGAGCAACATCGTCCGCGACAGTGACGTCATAGAGCTGGATGGACCGCCGGTCTTCAACCTTGGTGAAAAGGTGAAGGCCAATCGCACCGTTCGCAATGACGGGACCTATGCCGGCAAGGAGATCGGGGACATCCTGGCCAAGAAAGGCCAGGTCGGTTACGTCGTTTCCATCGGGACGTTCCTGCAGCAATTCTACGTCTACGGTGTCGAGTTTCTTGAAACCGGCAACCGCGTCGGAATGAAATGCAAGGAGCTTGATTCAGTTGACGCGCGCACCAAGCTCGACGATCAGCCGCTGCCGGAAGCACCGCCATCATGATCGCGCCCCTTCATTCGACATCCGAATGGCGCCCGCGGCTCAAATCCGCCGGCGATCCCATCAACGGCGGCTTGTTTCGCGCTTGGGCGCGCTTGACGGCCCTTTGGTGGGCACTGGGCCGCATCGGCGAGATCGTACGCTTGAGCGCACACGCAAGCGAACATAGGGACCTAATTTCTACAGTTTTGCCGGGCGGCCGGTCGGCTGTCCTGAAGCGCAAAGAACGCGGCTTTAAGGGGGCTTTCGCAATGAATGCTGCTGTCATGAAAAGGGCAGTCGTCGGCCTGAACGCTCACCCGAACGAAGTCGATCGCAAGCGGATCGAATGCGCATTGGGCTCCCGCAGACGTTATCGTTATGTCTCACCCGGCGTGAAGCCGGTTAAGGGCGGCTATCTCATCGAGAGTCCCTGCTGCTCACGCGACATCGACAAGGAGGGCGGCGTGATTGATGTCGCGTTGATCCATCATGACGCCGTATGCGGGCTGTGGAAGCTGTTTTGGAAAGACCATGTGCGAGGGATCTGGCAATTCCACAGCGTCCATCAGCGTCTGAGCGCAGTGACTGATGAGGTTAATGCCGACCTCGACCGGGTGTTCTGGCGGTAACGCTACTGTTTACGCACACAAACGATAAAGTCGGTCATGGCACTGGACGAAAACGAACTGATCGAACTTGAACAACTGATCACGGCGGCGGAAGGCCGCGCGAGCTCCTTGACCGAGCTGCGGCGGCGTTTTCCCCATCTCGCCGTGGTGCGATGCGATGCGTCTGATGTCACCGAGCCGCCCTTTCGCAGCTTTCCGCATTATGACCTGCACTTGATCGACCGGTCCGAACACTGCGTCCAGATCACAGCCGATCCGCTGCTGGCGATTGGCATTGTTTTGGCGGCAAGGGACCCTTCGGGGTGACTGGGGTCGCATTCGCAGACGTTCATGGCCCTTTCGCGGGTGGGGCAAAAGCGCATCACCGTTGCCGCCGTGACGAGTTCCGGGACGTGGAAGAGATCGCCGATGTCGGGGTGCGCTGCCGCTTTCGCACCGATGAGGATCGAATTTGTGGAAACGATGAGTGGCGCGTCCATCAACATGGGCATGCGCGCAGTTCTCTGCGAGGAACCTCTGGAACTTGATCGAAGGCAGCCGGTCCGGGAGCGGCCATGTGGGTCAGCCATTAACGTCTCGATCGCGATCTCCCCGTCGATTGTCGTGAAGAAGCCGCAAGCGAGCGGCCTGAGTCAGGCTCTCGATGATCGATCAGCGCCCGCTCATGCGTCGCTCTCGTGAGGACCCCAGCCAGCACAGTAGAATTCGAGCCAATCGACATCCCTGCGCGATGGCACTCGGAAGCGTCTCGGTTTCGATGTCGTGATGCAGCGCGAACGGGAAGACCAACCGGTCATCACATTCTTCATCAAGCGCGAACACCTGTCTTTGGGTCTGTGGCGCTCAAGTTTCGACGCTGATCGGAGCATCATTTCTGAAAAGCGTACCGAGAGGCTCGACCGCAGTTGCATTTCAAACCATCCGCAGTTCCGTCTGGCGCACGAATGCGCCGCAATCAATCTTATGTTTCGTCAAAAATTGTGAGCGCTGTCAGATTACACACAGCCGCACAGCTGCTGTCAGGTTCGAAACATCCAGCGCGATGAGAAATCTCACGAAGTTGTAGTGCATCATCAGAAGCTTAAACAGGCCGTCGGCGTTGGCACGGCAGTTGCTACTGCGATGCAGCAACACTGAGTAAGGGCTGAGTGCACGCCGACGCGTACGACGAGCGATGCGCTCCTTCCCTTAGGCCCGTGTGCCCCGTTTCTCGAAAGAGAAACAAGCTCGCGTGCAAAACAGCACGCAATCTTTGGCAAATCGGTTGATGGAGAGCAACATGGCTTCACTGAGACAAATCGCGTTCTACGGCAAGGGTGGTATCGGAAAGTCGACCACGTCCCAGAACACGCTGGCGGCGCTGGCGGAGATGGGTCACAAGATCCTGATCGTCGGCTGCGATCCCAAGGCGGATTCGACTCGACTTATTCTGCACGCCAAGGCGCAGGATACGATCCTGAGCCTGGCTGCCGATGCCGGCAGCGTCGAGGACCTCGAACTCGAGGACGTGATGAAGGTCGGCTACAAGGACATCCGCTGCGTCGAGTCGGGTGGTCCGGAGCCCGGCGTCGGCTGCGCAGGCCGCGGCGTCATCACCTCGATCAACTTCCTGGAGGAGAACGGCGCCTATGAGGACCGCGACTACGTCTCCTATGACGTGCTCGGCGACGTCGTCTGCGGCGGCTTTGCGATGCCGATCCGCGAAAACAAGGCGCAGGAGATCTACATCGTGATGTCCGGCGAGATGATGGCCATGTATGCCGCCAACAACATCGCCAAGGGCATTCTGAAATATGCGAGCTCCGGCGGCGTGCGGCTCGGTGGACTGGTCTGCAACGAGCGGCAGACCGACAAGGAGCTGGAGCTCGCGGAAGCTCTCGCCAAAAAGCTCGGCACTGAGCTGATCTATTTTGTACCGCGCGACAACATCGTGCAGCATGCGGAGCTGCGGCGCATGACCGTGCTGGAATACGCGCCGGACTCCAAGCAGGCCGATCACTATCGCAACCTCGCGGCAAAGGTCCACAACAATGGCGGCAAAGGCATCATCCCGACTCCGATCACCATGGACGAGCTCGAGGACATGCTGATGGAGCACGGCATCATGAAGGCCGTTGATGAGTCCATCGTTGGGAAAAGCGCTGCCGAACTTGCGGCATCGTAAAAGGGCGCAACGCCGCAGCTCGGCCCTCCCAATACCCAAAAAGGAGGGCCGGCAGTTGGGCGAAAGGGTGTCTCCCGAGTGCCGACGGGGTGATGCAGACTTTGATCAATGTGGAAAGAGTAGCGAACGCCCATGTTCGAAGAGCAGTTCTATCCTGTCATGGTTGTCGAGACGAACGATGGGAGCGTCCAGACAGGTGCAGGAATTGTCACCTATCGCCTCCTCACCGGGACGCACCCCGCAGATGCAGACACAAGCAATGATAGCAGTTTCGACCGTCACGTGCTGGCGTCCATTCTGGCTGCCGGTGCGATGGAAGGTGGACTCCTCTTCGAGAAGGTCGGCCTGTCCAGCGATGAGCTGGCGGCGTTGCTCAAGCAACGCTTTCCATCGGTTCCGATCAAAGAGGAGGAGCTGCCGCGGGATTTCGAGCACGTCGACAACGACGAGGTCACAATGGTGCGTGATCTCTTGCTGGCGCAACGATCGACGGAAGGGGACACCAGCCGTTGGCTGGCCGCGATGATCGCGCGCCGCGTCATGGAGCCGAATCATCTGTGGGCAGATCTCGGATTGCGCAATCGTGGTGAACTGCTGCGTCTCCTCAACCGCCATTTCAGGCCGCTCGCCAGGCGCAACGTCAACAACATGCGCTGGAAGCGCTTCTTTTATCGCAGGCTATGCGAGGACGAGGGCCTCATTTTGTGCACGTCGCCGGTGTGCACGCAGTGCAAGGACTTCAACCACTGCTTTGGCGATGAAAGCGGTGAGAGCCGCATGGCCGAGCGTCGGCGTGACGTTCTGTTGGCGCCAGCCGCTCCGGTCGCGGGTGGCAGCTGACCCGTATTCCGCGGCCCGATAGATGGTTCTTTGGCGCAACTGCCGGCCGACGGCCGCGCAGCTGGTCGAGGACGTGCAGGTGATGCGGCCAAATCTGGTGCAGCGGATTAGGGGCGAACCAGCGGGACGCTCTTCTGCTCAAGGCCAGCTTGCGCCCAAGCCGCAAGCCCTGTGGTCTGAGGGGAACTGTGCCTTGGCGGCGCTGACAAGGGATGTCGAGCGGCGATGTGTTCGGGCGAGACTGCCCAACGCCAGCGTCCCGGGCTCGGCAAGCCGGCGTCCATCAGATTGTGGATCAGTCGCGCATGCGGTCCTGTTGCGTTTGGATGATGCCTGATGCCTCACAACCGTTTTCGACACCGATACCACCCGGCATCCGACACGTTGTTTACGGCGGCGGCGTCCTTGTCACTATGACCGAAGCCAATCTCCTGACGCGATGTGCCTGGTTTAGCGAACTGATGAACCCTGACGCGTCGGTCTGACAGTCGATCCGCGCCGTAACCCGAACTGATCCAGGACGCAGAGTGGTGAGAGCTCAACTGGCGCGTCTGTTTTGCGACACCGTCGTTCTGGCGACATCCGACTGCGGGCGAAAAATGATGGATCTTCAATAGTGTGGGACGCTGCGGGCGTGGCATGCGGTTTGCCAAAGCAGTCCTTGCCAAGCACAATCAGGAGGCTTCGTTGATTGACGCCAAAGCCATCGCTGCCAAGCCGGCATGGTCCGATTCGCTGTGGAACCAGCGGACCGTGCTCAATGACACCACGCTGCGCGATGGCGAGCAGGCGCCTGGTGTTGCGTTCACCACAGTTGAAAAGGTGGCCATCGCGCATGCGCTGGCGCGGGCCGGCATCACGGAGATCGAGGCGGGGACCCCCGCCATGGGCGATGATGAGATCGCGGCCATCCGTGCCATTGTCGAGGAGGGGCTTCCGCTCACCCCTATTGCGTGGTGCCGCATGCGTGAGCCCGATGTAGACGCGGCGATCGAGGCCAAGGTGTCGATGGTCAATGTTTCGATCCCGGCTTCAGACGTACAGATCGCGGCCAAGCTGGGCGGGAATCGCTGCCAGGCCTTGCAGCAGGTGAAGCGGGTGGTGGGTTACGCCCGCGAGCGAGGGCTAGATGTCGCCGTCGGAGGCGAGGACTCCTCCCGCGCCGATGTCGACTTTCTCATCAGTCTCATCGCGGCTGCGGAAGCCGCGGGCGCGCGCCGGTTTCGTGTCGCCGACACGCTCAGCGTCCTCGATCCCGACTCCGCCTATGCGCTGATCGCGCGCCTGCGCGCCACTAGCGATCTCGAGCTCGAATTTCACGGCCACGACGATCTTGGGCTCGCGACCGCCAACACGCTCGCTGCCATCAGGGGCGGCGCGAGCCACGCTTCGGTCACTGTCATCGGGCTCGGCGAACGGGCCGGCAATGCGCCACTCGAGGAAGTTGCCGTCGCACTCAAACAGCTCTACGGGCGTGACACCGGCATCGTGCTGCCGGAGCTCACAGACGTCGCCGCGCTGGTCGCAACCGCGGCCACTCGTGCGATTCCTCTCAACAAGGCGATCGTCGGGGAGCATGTGTTCACGCACGAATCCGGCATTCACGTCGATGGGCTGTTGAAGGACGAACGCACCTATCAAGCGCTCGACCCGCACTTGCTGGGTCGCTCCAATCGGATCGTGATCGGCAAGCATTCCGGGCTTTCGGCCATCACCAAGCTGCTCGGGGAATTGCAACTCGCCGCCACCACCGAGCAGAGCAGACATATCCTGTTCCGGGTGCGAAAATACGCCATCGAGCACAAGCGGCTGGTCGCGCGCGAGACGGTGGCGGAGATCTGGCGCGATGTCTGCGAATGCTCGTCCGATCGTACGTGAGTGAACTCTCGAGTTTCACTTCGTCGGGCCACCAAATCAATCGGAACGCGGCCGAACTCTCGCAGATCGCGCTGAAGAACGAAGACATAGGCCGTGTGGATATCCAGCAGTGCACACGTGAAATGACCTCTTCCGCGAACTAACCAGGCGCTGCCGGATCTCGACGGAGACGGGGGCCAATCCAGGGACAGTTTCGATGAGCATTATGCCCCAGACGGCCGGCATCCTCGACCGGCTCAACAAGGCCTGCTCGGCTGAGGAGATCTTTGCGCTGCTTGGCGTCGACTACGATCCCAGGATCGTCAATGTCGCGCGCCTGCATATCCTAAAACGCATGGGGCAACATCTCGCCAAGGAGCAATTCGCTGGTGCCGCGGAAGGGGAGGTCGCTGCGCGCTGCAAGGCGATTCTGGAGCAGGCCTATGCCGATTTCGTGGTGTCTTCGCCAATCGACCAGAGGGTCTTCAAGGTCCTGAAGGATGCGGTCGCGGAGCCGAAGAAGCCGGCCGCCTTTGTGCCGCTAAGTGCGCTGAAATAGCGTTCTCTTAAATGCCGTCTACCGCAGAGCAAATAGCTGCGGCGCGCCTCGGCGCGCGCCTCTTCGTTCGGTCGAGTCTGTGGAGCGACGCGGGAGACGGCCCTGTCGCGTTTCCGACGTATGTCGCGGCCCTGTTGTCGCCGATGCCAAGAACCAAGTTAGCAACTGCGCCCAATTCATTCCTTTGGTGCATGACCTCGCGGTGTTCTCAGTTGGTATGACACTTGCTGCTCTGCACCTAAGTCCGCTCAACAACGAATCGAGCTTGTCCTGGAGAAGCGCATGCATAGCGTGCTCTGCATCAAACAGGTCCCCGACCCAGCGCAAATCTGCGCGCGGTTCCTGTCAAACACGATTGTGCAGCGGGGTGTGCCGACAAACCGTCGCGAAGCCGTAGCCGCGGAGGCGTCCCCCAGTTCAGTGACTAGCCCGCCGGCGAGATCACCGTGCACGCTATGGAACCGTATTCACCTGAGCCCTGACTGCGGAAGGTGCGCACCTTGGGTGCCGAAGCTGCGGTGCTGTTTACCGAATGCTCCTTTGTCGATGACGCGACGCTACCCACGACGTACGCGCGCACGACCGCGATCTCGAAGACCAGGGAGCTATCTGGTGGGACCGCTGTCGTCTTCATTGGCAAGTCGGTCATTGACGGCGACATGGCCCAGGTCGGCCCCTGGATCGCAACGTAGCCCTGTTTATTGCAGCTCAATCACCTCGACAGAACCGTCGGTCTCGATCTCCGCGTCCGCAGCTTCTGATGCGGAACGCCGAGGGTACCGTCCTCCGCAAAGAAGGCCCTGGGTGTGAACCGCGAGCAACCGGCGAACGCGCTCATCAGGGTCACGTTCAACCGACAGTCGAAGCCAGAGCCCAATCGTGTCGCGCAGGCGCGTGGATCGGAAGGAGAATGCAAAACCATGAGCAACGTCATCAAGGCTCCCACATCAGCCGCAGCGGGCCGCGCAGCAACGAAGAAGCAGTTGCCGGACCGGTTCAAAGCTTATAAACATGTCTGGGTGTTCGTCGAGCAGGAGCGCGGGCAGGTCCATCCCGTCTCATGGGAGCTTATGGGGGCGGGCCGCAAGCTTGCCGACAGGCTCAAGGTTAAGCTCGCGGCTGTTGTCGTCGGCCCTGAGGGCGAAGCCACACGTAACGCCGCGCTCGAAGCTTTCTGTTACGGCGCCGATTTGACGTATCTCGTGGCCGACAATGTGCTCTCGGATTATCGTAACGAGTCCTACACCAAGGCGCTGTCCGATCTCGTTGAGATCTACAAGCCCGAGATCCTGCTGTTAGGGGCAACAACGCTCGGCCGCGATCTTGCGGGCTCGGTCGCCACTACTGTCCTGACAGGGCTCACCGCCGACTGCACCGACCTCGACGTTGACCTGGATGGATCGCTTGCAGCCACTCGTCCGACCTTTGGCGGCTCCCTTCTCTGCACGATCTACACGCTGAATTACCGGCCACAGATGGCGACCGTCCGCCCGCGCGTGATGCCGATGCCGGAGCGTGTCGCGCGCGATCCCGGCCGCATCATCGTCCATCCGCTCGGCCTGGTGGAAGACGATATCGTGACCAAGGTGCTGTCGTTCATCCCCGACCGCGATTCGGCCAAATCCAATCTCGCCTATGCCGACGTCGTGGTCGCCGGTGGGCTTGGGCTCGGTTCTCAAGAAAACTTTCAGCTTGTGCGCCAGCTCGCCGGCGTGCTCGGTGCCGAATATGGCTGTTCCCGTCCGCTTGTGCAAAAGGGATGGGTCACCTACGACCGACAGATCGGTCAGACGGGTAAGACGATCCGGCCAAAGCTCTATATCGCCGCAGGTGTTTCCGGCGCGATCCAGCATCGGGTTGGCGTGGAGGGCGCCGATCTGATCGTCGCCATCAATACCGACAAAAACGCACCGATCTTCGACTTTGCCCACATCGCCATCGTCAGTGACGCCATGCATCTGTTGCCGGCGCTGACGGACGCGTTTCGTGCGCGGCTCTCGCCACATTCGCGCGACCGGATTGCGAGCTAAAGGAGGCTATCATGATCGAGGAAAGGTTCGATGCAATCGTTGTCGGCGCCGGTATGGCGGGCAACGCGGCGGCGCTGACCATGGCCAAGAAAGGTATGAAAGTGCTGCAGCTCGAGCGCGGCGAGTATGCCGGATCGAAGAACGTTCAGGGCGCAATACTTTATGCCGACATGCTGGAAAAGCTGATCCCGGAGTTCCGGGAGGACGCACCGCTTGAGCGACATCTTGTCGAACAACGGTTCTGGATCATGGATGATCGCTCTCATGTCGGGCTGCATTACCGCTCAGAGGATTTCAATGAAGAGCGGGCTAACCGCTACACGATTATCCGGGCTCAGTTCGATCGATGGTTCTCCTCAAAAGTGCGCGAGGCAGGCGCGACCGTGCTGTGCGAGACCACCGTCACCGATCTTGCGCAGGATGCTTATGGCAGAGTCATCGGTGTTCGTACGGATCGCCAGGATGGCGAGATCCATGCAGATGTCGTGGTGCTGGCCGAGGGCGTGAACGGGCTGCTTGGCACGCGTGCGCGCCTGCGCGAGCGCCCTAAGCCTAACAAGGTGGCTCTCGCGGTGAAGGAAATGCACTTTTTGCCGCGCGAGACCATCGAAGCGCGTTTCAATCTGAGCGGCGACGAAGGCGTCGTGATCGAAGCTGCGGGCACCATTTCTGGCGGTATGACTGGAATGGGCTTCATCTATGCCAACCAAGAGTGCATTTCGCTCGGCATCGGCTGTCTTGTCGCAGACTTCCAGCGCACTGGGCGGACACCTTACGAGCTGCTCGATCGCTTCAAGCGCCACCCGTCGGTCGCGCCCCTGATCGAGGGATCTGAGGTCAAGGAATATTCCGCGCACCTCATCCCCGAAGGCGGCTACAAGGCCATCCCGCAGCTCTATGGAGACGGTTGGGTCGTGGCCGGCGACGCGGCGCAGCTCAACAACGCCATTCATCGCGAGGGGTCCAATCTTGCGATGACGTCCGGGCGGATCGCGGCCGAAGCGATCTTCCAGGTCAAATCGCGCCGGCTTGGCATGACCGCGGAAAATCTCGCGCTCTACAAGAGGATGCTGGATCGCTCCTTCGTCTTGAAGGACATGAAGAAATACAAGGACATGCCGAGGCTGATGCATACCAACTCGCAAAACTTCTTCCTGACCTACCCCCAGCTCGTCTCCAAGGCGATGCAGACCTACCTTCGAGTTGACGGTACACCAAAGTCTGAGAAACAGAAGGCGACGCTGAAATCCTTCGTCGATGCGCGGTCCTGGATAGGGCTGTTCGGCGATGCATTCCGCTTCGCCCGCGCTTGGCGCTAATTGTTCGAAACGCGAACGCGAAACCAATGAGGCTGACTATGAAAGTCGAGAGATCAGTGCGTGTCGAAGACAAGTTGTTTTGCAACCGCTATCTTGTAGACGCCGGACGACCCCACATCAAGGTACGCGCACACACCAAGCCCTCGCCGCAGCTCCTTGCGCTTTTGAAAGCCTGTCCCGCGCGCTGTTATGACCTCAATGACAAGGGCCAGGTCGAGGTCACCGTCGACGGCTGCATGGAGTGCGGCACCTGCCGCGTCATCGGCGAGCCCACCGGCGACATCGAATGGGGCTATCCGCGTGGCGGATATGGGGTGTTATTCAAGTTCGGGTGAGGGGGCTACGATTGCCGCAGTATTAACGGCGCGGCCGAGAAGAACTCACGACATATGCCGTAGCCTGCGAGCGCGCCGGAGGCCGAAGCCGACCAACGCTCGAATATTTGGACGTAAGGGCACACTCGGCGAACTCAGCTCGTGAATATGGGCGCTCACCCTGCGCCCACCCCGGAGGGGCGAGGCGAAGGGTGCGGGAAGGGAGGGTGGATTATTCCGCCGCTTGTGGCGTGCCATGCCCCGCCGCCTCGATCGCAACCGCAACTGACTGTACGATCGCGGCAAAGCGCACGGCCGTTTGAATTGTGTCTGAGCTGATGCCGGATTGCCGCAGCGTCTTCTCGTGTGCATCCATGCAGGCACCGCATCCGTTGATTGCGCTTACTGCCAGTGCCCACAGCTCGAAATCGGCTCTGTCCACACGGGGACTGCCAAGCCAATTCATCCGCAGCCGAGCCGGCATTGTCTTGTATTCCGGGTTGGAGACGAGATGAACGAAGCGGTAGTAGACGTTGTTCATCGCCATGACGGATGCGGCGGATTTCGCCGCTTCGACCGCCGCCGGCGTCATCACCACGCCTGCGGCGGATTCCATTGCGGCCGTCACGACCGGATTGCGGGCCGCGATCGCGCTCGACAGCAACAGGCCGTATTTGCTCTGCGGTGACAATGTTTCATCCGCCATCATGGACGCCAGGTTGAGCCTGACGTCCTTGGCGAAATCCGGAATCCGGTCGTTCAACTGGTCGATCGTCATATCCCCTCAAGCGACTTTCAGCGTTTCGCCGCCGATCTCGCGGCTGCAGGGGCAGAGCTCGTCAGTTTGCAGGGCGTCCAAGACGCGCAACGTGTCCTTCGGGCTGCGGCCGACATTGGGATTCGTGGCATAGACATGCTGGATGGTATTCTCAGGATCGACAATGAAGGTCGTGCGGTGGGCAACGCCATCGGCTGAGCGGCCGCCCAAGCCATCGACGAGCGCGCCGTCCGTGTCGGCAAACTGCCAAATCGGCAGATGGTGCAGGTCCTTGTGCTCGCGCCGCCAGGCAAGCTTGCAGAACTCATTGTCAGTCGAGCCGCCCAGCACGACCGCATCGCGGTCGGCGAAATCGTTGGCCAGGCGGGCGAATTCGGCGATTTCGGTCGGGCAGACAAAGGTGAAATCCTTAGGGTAAAAGAAGATGATCTTCCATTTCCCAGGAAAGCTCCTTTCGGTCAGCGTCTCGAAGGCGCTCTGTCCCTTCTCTTCGTGCAAGTGAAAGCCGGGCTTGACCCCGGTGATTTGGAACGACGGCAACTTGCTTCCAATTCCAAGCATTTTATCCCCACTCGTGTGCTTAGGGCGAACCCAGTGAACTGCATCAGCGAAGCAAGCGATATGCCATGCGATCGTTCGGCTTAACTGTCGCTACTACAACATTCCTTTCGTGGTTATGACGGGTTCAAGCCACGCTGTGACATCAAAGACCGCGGCTCCTTGAATTCAAACTGTCTTGGACCAGCAGATCCGGAGAACGAAGATCTATCGCAAGCTCCGTCGACAGCACGCGACCAACAGGACAGGCGCCCGGCCCAGATCAGTGAGCAGGCCCGCGCCGATGTCCACGACGAGAAACAGAATGAGGCTGGAAGCAAGGTCCTGAGCTTGTCCACAGCAAGCACTACGGCTCGAGTTGCAGCCCAGGGCGGGGAGTTGTGACCGCAACTAGTCCTCGGCGCGATCGAGGTTTCTCGACGCTGGGCACCTGGCGCGCGGTTGAATGAAGCGGTGCCATCGTCGTCTGCTTGGCCTGCAAATCACCACCAAGCGATCTTTCGATAAGCCTTTCCTCCGAAGGGGCTGGACGGAACCCTGAGTATACCGGAGGGGATGATTCCGTTCCTGTGGGAACAGGAAGTGCTACCGATTAAGATTAAGCTCAGGCCAATAGGCATGCCCTTTGCTATTGACGATGAGCGATACACGTCGAGTCCACTGGGATAAGGGCGCATTGTATCTCTTTAATTATTCTCGCTTGCAATGCACTTGGCCTAGATCCGGATGAGCCTGCCCATACCCCAGCCCAAGCCCGATGCCGCGCAGTGAGCGCTATCAGCGCAGGAATCAGGAGACCAGATGATCAAGGCCAGGAAGGAAAGAGTTCACGAACTAATTCGGTCACCCGAAACGGTTCAGGTGCGAAGTCAGGCTCGCGGCAAAGAGGGGAGTACGCTCGAAGGCAGGTCGTCCTCCTTGACAGGCCAGTAAGAACGATGCAGCGCATTCCCGGCGCGAAGCTAGCGACGACATCCAGAGCGCGATCGATCACATGAGGGTCGCCGTCGGTAATGACAGCCATGTCGGAACCTAAGGCAGCACCCAAGCCGCCCAATCATTGCTGCCCTATCAGGCTCACGGCGCTCCTCATGGAACTCTGGTGAGCAGCCGCGGCTAAAACGGCACGCTCCGGCGCCCCGCGCGGCTGGCGATTGACGCTCGGGCAATAGGCGCTTGATCGCCAGGCTGTTTGCCCGTGCGATGCACACTGTCGGAGAACGACAATGAACGACGTATTGACCCACCCAGTTGACGGCGGTTCCTTTTGAGACGCGACAAGTTCTTCAGGGGAGAAGCGATCGACGACAACAGCCCGGATGATGTGGGTAAATCACTCTTTATCGCCACGCGATAGTCCGCGAGTTTCACCGCGAACGAACGGCGGCGCACGCACAGTACTAGGCCGATCGAAGCTGAGATCACATTGGCTATCGTGTGGCTATCAACGATGTGGCCGGCCCGCTACTCGCCATGTTCGGAGTCGCAACAAAGATTTGGCCGCAAGAGAACCTGCCGCTGCGGGGCGGTTGACAACGCTCGATGGATACCGGCACTCGCGCCGGCGATTGTGGAGCACTGTCGGGGAAGCGAGGTTAGACGTGGAACCGCTATGACGCCAACGACTATGGCGTTGTTATTCTCGTCGCCCTGCTCACCGCCGTACTTTTAAGCGGAATGACCTGGTGACTAGCCGCCGGAATCCCGCCAGTCCACGAGCTAACCTTTTTTTGAGAACGGTCCAGATCTTGCGGACCCGTGAATTGCCGCGCTCGCCAATGTGTCTTCCAGAACCTCGTGGCGACGTCGACGACCTGAAGCGATCTCGGTGAAACGTAAATATACTTATGAGTTGTGAGACCCTCGCATTTCCAGTTCGACGATGAAGTCCCGGGATCGAGGTGCGCGCATGACAGTCTGATATGTTCGCGACCCTTGGTCCGCAGGCGCAGCAGGAGCCGATGGGATCCGACAGCGCTGTGCCCGCAATGCGTATTAGGCGGGCGACGGGACCCAGATGTGGCTCAGTGCGTCGATAGTCGCCGTGGCGGTGGTCGGTGGCCTCGGAGCAGCTAAAATGCTGGTCTCAATCTGGGTGGGCTTTCATTGCAGAACCGCCTCGCCCGCACAAAATAGGGGTGGCCCGCTGTCCTCCGGTCTGGTTGTCGGGGCGCGATCAGTGGAAATCACAAGTCTGGCTCAAAGCTTGCAACAAGGCGAGACGAAGCGGGAGACATGGTACGGCGCTCGGCGCTAAGCCCCGCCGGTCACGGCGGCTGCCGTTTGCGCTCATGGAAGCTCGAGTCTGAGCACTGTTGGAGATTGTGAAAGTGGCGATAGGTTTTGTGAAGTGGTTCAATCCTGAAAAGGGGTACGGATTCATCAGGCCTGAGGACGGCAGCCCTGACGTCTTCGTTCATATATCGGCGGTTGAAAAAGCGGGGTATAAAACTTTAGCTGAGGGCTCGCGCGTGAACTACGAGCTCGTCCCCGGCCGCTCCGGCAAGATGTCGGCTGAAAACCTTAGTGTTGGCTGAAGCCGGACCTCTGCCGTTGTTAGGCCAGCGCATCGGGAGGAGAGCCTAGTGTGCCACTCGTTCAGTTCAACTGACGCGTACGTCAGGCCTCTTGGAGCTGCTCGATGATCCATCCTCATTCATGAAATTGCCGGAGCCTCAGCTCGTCCAGCCATTCGCGTTGGTCGATTGACCAACGCGGCAAGAAGCCTCCTTCGATGCTATGCGGCGTACGCCCGTGTCGAGCGCACCGGGAAAGTGATCGTGATGCGCGCGCTTCGGCGTGCCTTTGAAGCAGCATCCCGCTTCCATCTCGTTGATCGAAGTACAGCTTGAACGAGCAGCGTTGAGTGCTGAGCCGTAAGCAGGTTAACTCGACCGCTCCAGCAAGGCGACCGGAGAGGTCCGCCGACGGTCGCAGGTAAAGCTTCGGGATTGTAGATAAGACTCGAACGAGGTTGCTCTTGAGGACGGGGAATGCCATTGCATCGCGCCTCCTCTTGGAGATTGGGCCGATCAGAGCGACACCCGATCGATTGCGCGAGGCTCTGAGCTAAGTCCGTAGGCAATTGAGATCATGTTCCAGACGGTCGAGAATTGCCTCGACGGATTGGGCGCAGTGCACGCGAGGTTGGCCATCAAGATCTTGCTTCTCTTACTGGATAATTTTAAGCAGCGGCGCTTGCCTGTCCGAAATCTCCTGTCGAGCTGGAGGCCTCTGGGGCTTGCGATGCCGGTTCAGAGGCCGAGACCAGCGAGACGTGCTTGAGCTGGGCGAATACGTCCATTCCGTCCTTGAGCCGTAGCGTATCAAACGCGTAACGCGTGATGCGCGCCAAAATGTTCGTACCTGAGCCGCCGGTGCCAAGCGCAAGAACCAGAGTGATCTCGGACGCGCCGAGCGGAAAGCAAGCTTTAATCCGCGCCGGAAAGACATTGAGGATGGTGCTTGAGCGCGGCGCTTCGCGCGAGACGCTGACGTCGCTGGCTGCGATGCGCAGCCGCTGGTGCACGCCGGGTGCAAGCGGCGGTGCCGGCATCAAAAGGCGTGCACCTTTGAGACGGAGGATGAGTAGCCCGCAGCGCCCGTCATTGCCGCCGACCACGGCATCGAGGCTGACGGCAGCTTCGTGACCTGCCGCAAGGGGGCAGCGCCGGATCACTCTGCAAGGTATGCAGCGGCCCCGCCGCGGTGATCGCGCCACGCTCCATCATCACGAGGTGATCGGCGAGGTGTTCGATCTCGGCCATGTCATGCGGCGTGCCGCTCGTGATGTATGGTTTGCGCGCTGCTTGACGGGGGTGAATCAACGACTAGTGCCAGCTTGGCCTCTGGAACGGATGAGCGGCCTTGTCGGATTTCCGACATCGGGGGCTTCAACCAAACATCGATGGCAGCCAAGATAGAGGCTGAAGATGACGGCGGTCTTCACTCTTGTCATTGTGTGAAAGTCTGCTTGAAGATGATGATGTGCCCAATGACAACTTCTTGACCAAGGCGCTCCTCATCGTCGCATGAGCGGACGCCAGTGTTTCGCACGATTTTGTGGTGCTGGCGCTTGCCCGGGAATTGCGGGGGCGAGAGTTCTGCCGGGCGGTGCGAGGCGCGCTCGCGCTCAATTTTTGACAGCGGTACAAGACGCGCCAAGTAAACCTCTTCCGACTGAGTGGACACCTGTAGTAGGCTCTGAGAGGCCGGAGCCGTCGAATGGAAGGACATCAATGTCGGTTGTTCACGGAAAACCACGAGCGTCAGGACGTTGAGCTGGTGGTATCGAGCCGTCGGTCGATTGGGTCTATCGCCAAGAAACTCGGTCTTCGCGACTCGGTGCTGCGGCGCTGGGTAGACAAGTTCCGACAAAGCCGGCATCGGCGGCGATGCGCCCACCACGCAGGCGATGCCGATGTCGGCGGACGAGGCTTCGGAGATCGCCCGCTGCGGCAGGAGAACGAACGGCTGCGCTTGGAGCGACATCTTAAGAAGTCGTCCGTTAAGAAGCCGAATTGAGCTGGGCCGGACAGGCGCGCGTGCGCCAGAGCTGGATCAGGAACAGGCACAAGAGTTCTCTGAGCCAGGCGAGGATGCGGCGGAAGTTGTGGCCGACGGCTGGGAGGATGACGTTGGCCGCATCGCCGGCGCGGCCTTTGAGGTAGCAGCGGCCGAGATGGCCATCGGTCTTCAGGTGTCCGATGATGGGTTCGATGGCGGAGCGGCGGCGCAGCCCGCGCTTGATGACACCGAAGACGCCGCGCTTCTGGCCAGAGATGAAGATTCGGCGGGGATTTTGTGCGTCGTGGCCGCGGTATCCCTTGTCGACATAGGCCCGCTCGATCGCACAGCCGGTGAGCGTCTCGGTGCGGTCGATGACGTCCCGCAAGGTGTGACCGTCGTACGGGTTATCGGGCAGCGCCGTGGCGTGCAGCACGAACAGGCCACCGGGAGCACGGCGGTTGTTGGTGACGATGGAGGCTTCGACACCGAACTCGTAAGGCGCGGCTGCTTTGCCCTTGCCGACGCACTCCACCTCCGGGGCGTGGAAGGAATAGAGCTTCCAGCCGCGCTGGCGCTGCTGCTGCGAGCGGATCTGCGAGGCCCGGCCAAGCGGAAGGGCGAAGGCGTTCTCGAGCACGGTCTGACCTTCGATCTTGCGGCGGATATCGCGGATGATCCGGCCCAGCCGGCTGCGCAGAATGCGCAACTGGCGCTGATGCCGCTTGAACTGCTTGGCATGGGCGTAGCGCCCCGCCATCATTGCCGCGGTTTTGGCAATGCGAAGATAGGACTGCCGCAGCCTGACCCCGTGCTTCCTCGCCAGTCGGTTGAGCCCCTTGATCGCCGCGTGCAGCAGCTTGGCATCGGTCGGGAAGGTGAGGGCCTTCGGCTGCACGGTGGTATCGACCGTGACATGCTTGAGGTCCTGGTTGCGTAACGCACCGGCCTCGTGCGCCACCCGCAAGCTCTCGGCCAGCAACAGCTCCAGCTTGTCGCCGAGCCGCTTGCGGCAATGGCTCAGGTCCGAGCGCTCGTGCGGGAACGCGTGCTGAAAGAACTCTTCGCCGGTGAAGTACTGGAAATACGGGTCGTGGACCCAACGCTCGCACACCCCCTCATCGGACAGGCCGTAAATATGCTTGAGCAGGAGTAGCCCGATCACGAAGCGGGTCGCGATGCCCGGCCGACCGTTCTCGCTATAGAGCGGCGCGATCTCGCCGTCGATCCAGTCCCAATCGACCTTGCCGGCAAGCTGAACCAGCTCGTGCTTCATATTGATGATCTGGTCCAGCCTGGCCCGGAACAGATCGCCCGATCCCGTCGTCCTGTGCTTCTTCGGTCGCATCGCCACCTCCGATGCGACGACGGAATCATGACTGCCGATTCGACGGAATCCTGAAAATGAAATTGCAAGGTTCCGATGCCCCAAGCATCAAAACCCTGCAATCGCAAAACAGTCCACAAAGACAAATGCGATTCTAGCTCAATCGCTTAGCCGCTCTTCACGGACGACTAAGAAAGTCGATCGCGATCTTTGCCGGAACACGGACAAGAGCTTCCGCTTCATCGAGGACCACCGCGACACCTATCGGGTGCGATTGATGTGCGCCGTGCTTGTGTGGCAAAGCTCGCGAGAACCTGTAACGTTCTGCAATCTGTCTGGAAATTGGCAAGCGCCAATCGGCGCGGATCCGGCTCTCGGTCTGCTAGTGCAGCGCCGCGCAATGCTTGCGCCGTGTTGTCAACTTAGGTCGGGAATTCATCAACTACAAGGGGCCCTTCGCTGAATGAGATGCGACATCGGCAGACCGAATTTGAAGCCAATCTTGAACGGACTGGCGATCGATCGAGACCCACGGAAATGTAGAGTACCGAGGCGAGGGCGATGAATTCTTACGCTTTAGGTGACTGAGCTATGAAAAAAAGGTATCGAACTCTTCGATTGGCGGGTGCGACGGCCGAATCAATGGTCGGGCGGGATCTCAATCGGAACAGCAAGACCGGCTTTCACGCGGTCCATGATGACCATTGTTTTGAAACCTTTGATATCTGGAATTTCATAGAAGAATCGACGAGTGAACTGCTCATAATCCTCCATAGTGCGTGCGGTGATGTATAGGACGAAGTCTACGTCGCCGGTGACGTAGAACCCGTTGACAACTTCAGCCGACGATCTGATCGCCTTCTTGAATCTATCGATTATATCCGCGCGCTCCCGCTCCATGCTCACCAACACTAGCATTTGAATTGGCCTTCCGACCGCCCTTGCCGAAACGATTGAGACATCGGCCTCGATGATGCCCTTCGAGCGAAGTCTCTTCAATCGTCGTTGACATGCAGTAGCTGAAAGCCCGGCCATTTCGCCGATGACTTCGGACGTTAGACGGTTGTTCGCTTGTACGATCTCAAGGATGCGGGCATCTATTCGGTCATAACGCATAGTTGAGCTCCAGCTTCCAAGTGCATTTCGTTGCAAAACCCGTGTGTATTGCAGGAAATCGCCCGGGTCACGGTAAAATGCAACGTAATCCTATTCTCGATACGTATCCTGAATGCTGGCCGCAGCGCCGCCAACAGCTATTCGGCTTGCGCTGGCGTCGACGTCTCCGCCGCCGCGCGCTCGCCTGCGCCGGTCCGCCCGACCTTCACGACGATGACGGGTTTGCGAAGCTGAGCCGCCCGCTGGGCCGCAATAATAAATTTGTCGACGTCTCGGACGGCTTCAACAAACAGCAGGATGGCGTCGGTTGACGCGTCCTGCACCATGAAGTCCAAGAACTCGCCGATCCCAAGATCGCTTTCGTTACCGGACGTCACGACATAACTGATCGCAATGCCCAGCGTTTTGGCGCGATCGTGAAACGCAAAGCCGATGCCGCCGCTTTGAGCGACGATGGCGATCCGGCGTGTGGTCGCTGCCAGTCGAGTCTCGCCCGGCTTTACATCGACGACGGGGCTAAACGTTGCCGCGACCCGCTGGACCTCACTATAGAAACCTTCCGCATTGGGTCCAGAGATCCGCATTCCGGTTCGTTTGGCGAGCGCTGCAATCCTTTCTTGTTGGGCTGCGGCATCGCCCCCCTCTTCCGCGAAGCCGGAGGAAATAATCAATGCATTCTTCACGCCCATGGCGGGGCTTTCTTCAAGCGCTGCTAGAACCGTGCGCGCCGGAATAACAACGATAGCGAGATCGATGGGTGCGATTATATCGGCGATCGACTTGTAGCATTTCAGCCCGTCAATCTCGTCACAGTTCGGATTTACCGGATATATACTTCCTGGGAACTCGTTCTTGCGTAGAAATGCTAGGAGTCGGCCCGAAATCTTCCCGTGATCGCGCGAGGCGCCGATCACAGCGATGCTCGCGGGTTTGAAAAAGGAGTTAAGTGGATGTGGCACGGTTGTCTTCCCTATTTGTCGTTCCAAGAAAAACTCACTGCAGTTTTGCATCTGGTCGTCACAACCCGCCGTCCGCGCTCGCCACTAACCTCCGTCGGAGTGGTCCTATTGTTGTCCGCCATTTTCTTCCCGCGAACTTTTGCATAGGGTAGTCTGGGTTCCTGCTTGCATTGCGCGCCGCAGATCAACTCAGAACCGTCATGCAGTTTCTTACCACAGTAACGCCGCGCGCTTTCACTTTGGCCTCAAACGAGATTACGTTGCCATCCTTATCGCGCTCGCCGTCAACGGACATCACGCGGTTGATGTTCATTTCGCCGCGCCCCGCCCCGAGTACCGCGACAGACGCAAATGTCGGCACGACTTTAAGGGCGCGTGGAGCAGCCCCAGCCTCGTTGACGAACACCAGCTCTCTTTCATCCAGAGGATCGCCGCCCATGCCAATGCCGTAGGCGTACAGCATCACATCTCGATCAGTATAGCTATATTTCTGACCGAGAGTTTTCAGGGCCATCAGCTCTTCGTACTTGATCGGCATTCTCTTCGTGTTCCTCCACTCCCTATTATGCTCGCGGTGAGGAGCCACATTGCTCGTTGTGAACCACGGGGATGCACTTGCGTCCTGTTCGCGCCAGGCCTGCGATAAGTCTTCGCTGCTCGCTAAAATCTCGAAGCCGCGGTACCGAAGGCTGCAGGTGCTCATTAATTACATCAGCGCAATTCGGCCTTCAGGGTCCCCTTGAATTTAGCCGGATAACCCCATCGTAAATCTTTTGTCAATATGAAATATTGCATTGAGAGACATTATATCACATATGCCCAATGGCAAGATGTGGCAGTGATACCCGTCGACGATGTGATGGACGGCGGCGTTTACTATCAGGTGCGCGTGCGGTATCGCTGCTGATTGCGCGACGTGCTCGCCGAGGGTGCATGCGAGTGGCCAAGAGAAGAAATCATCTCTGATGAAAACATCGTCGCTAGCGGGCGCCGACCTGGGCCCGGACAGTCGACGATGTTTCGGCGTACGGTCCGCCGGAGTCGGATCCTGCAGGAGAAGAGCTGCTGAATGAGGTTGCGGCGACGTTGAACTGAAAGTGCGGACTGTCGCCAACGGGACGAGCCAGTTCAAACCCAGATAGAAATATCAGAAGTGCAATCTGAAATCGATTGCGGCGTGGTAATTCGGCTTCACCACTAAGCTATCTGTGGAATCTAAAGGTTTGGGCATTGGGCCCGGTCCCCGTCGCGATGCATCCCAGTGAATGCGCAACTCGGTTGGTCTCAGGCCCGGTTCATTCTGAGTTTATGGATGCCGCTTGACCGCTTGCGAATTCGGTCTCGCTCAGAGGGCCTGCAGTCGGGCGAGCCATAGGAACCCAGTTTTCGTACTCCTGCAAGGAAGCGACTATCACGTCGACAGCCATACGGTGTATTCCAGAGTACTCATGACGGCTGACACCCACCAATGGACGGGCGAATCTTTCAGGGGCTTCCTGACAAACTCTTTCGATCCGGTTTCGGCGCGCCACTCAAGGAGGCGCTCCGCAATGAGTATTACCGCGCCCTCTGTTTTAAGCAACGCGGCCGTCATTCTTCCGCCGCGCAAATGCAGAATTTCCGGTGGAATGTAGCCTCCGGCGCGGCAAGATTCCAACTATTCGTCGTAAGGGCCGGGGGCAAAATGACGCTCAAAGAGCACGAGCGAATACGGGTCAAGTCGGCAAGACGCACACTTTCGAATTTGCGGGCGGATGCTCGGCGTCAATCATGACGCCCATGGGCTCCGCAAGCGGCGCGGATACCCACAGTCCCTTTCCATCAAATGGATGACGAAGTAGGCCGACGTCTATGTCTCCAGCCGCCAGGAGCTGTTGTTGCTCAGGATTAGAGTCCTCGATAACGTCTATAGTCACTTGCTCGCGCTGCAGGCGCCTTACGACATTCGACAGTGCATTGCGCGAGGTTTCGAGGAGAAGTGCGATCCGAAGACGTCGTGATTGGCTGGGCGACAGTAGCCGTGCCGCGCGTAGAGTATCGTCAAACGCTTGCACGACGTTACGGGCTCTCGGCAGCAACGACTCGCCATCTGACGTCAGCTCGACCTTCCTCTTGGTACGGTTCAACAATTTCAGGCCGAACTCTCTTTCCAAATCGGCAATGCGAATCGAAAGGGCCGGCTGGCCCATGTTCAGATTTCGAGCGGCTCTAGCGAAACTGAGGGCTTCGGCCACTGCCACAAAATAACGGAAATGTCTGATCTCCATCTATCGTCCCTAACGGCCCCAGAACCCGCCATCAGCGTACCTACCCATCAAGGCGCGAGAGGGAGCGACCCGTTGCGAGTCGCCGGACTGGCGCACTTTGCGCCGCCGACGGTCGATTTTATGGGAACGCTACCAGAATCGGCGGTCTGCCTAGCCATTAATTTACGTTATTAGTTTGGCGGAGCTCGGTATTGGCGGTCTTCGAAATGTCGCAGTAAGCGGGAGAGCACCAGTTTACCGATAGGAATCAGGAAAGGGTCCATGCTCAGGGTTGGGATCGATATTGGCGGCACTTTCACAGACTTCGCTATCTGGCGCGACGCCGAAGGCTATCGGCAGATTGAAGGAGAAAAGATTCCAACGTCACGTTCGCAATTCGCTCGCTCGGTGGTCGAAGGGCTGGAACGTATCATCAGGCGCCACAGCGTTCAGGCAGAGGATCCGATAGTAGTCGTGCATGGCACGACCGTAGTCATCGAACGATCGGAACAACCAATAGCGCTGATCACAACGCAAGGGCATCGGGACGTTCTGAACATTGCTAGGCTGCGTATGCCTAAGCCGGTGGATATGTTCAATTGCCGACCGCCGCCGCTGGTGCCACGAGCGATGGTCTTTGAAGCTAATGAACGGCTCCGCGCCGACGGTAGCATCGAAACGCCATTGGACGCGGGCTCCGTTGTGATTGCCCTTGCGCAGGCACAGGAACGCGGCGCCACTGCAATTGGCGTATGTCTTCTGCATAGCTACCGCAATCCGGTCCACGAGGCGCGAGTGCTGGAGATTTCTCGCGCCAAGTTCCCCAATCTCCAGATCATGGCGTCGCACGAGATCTGGCCGCGGCAATCCGAATATGAATGCGCGGTTCTCACGCTTCTCAATGTTTATGTGAAGCCGGTCATGGCCGGGAATATCGGCGAAGTCGATGATTTCCTTCGTCAGCGCTTGCCGAATGCGCGCTTGCTAGTAACCAAATCGAATGGCGGCGTGATGTCCGCGGCCGAGGCCTGTCTCCTGCCGGCGCACACCTTGCTGTCTGGTCCTGCCGCCGGCGTTGCCGCCGCGCGCATACTTGCCGAATGGACGGAGAACACCTCTGTTCTGACCATGGATATGGGGGGCACATCGACAGACGTGGCACTCGTTCAAGGCGATCGGCCAATGCTTACCGCCCAAGCCGAAGTGGGTGATTTCCCACTGATCTTGCCGGTTACCGCGATCGAGGCAACGGGCGCCGGCCGTGGCTCTATCGCTTGGCTCGACGGCGAGGTACTGAAGGTGGGGCCGCGGAGTGCCGGTTCGAAGCCGGGCCCTGCCTGCTATGGCACGGGGGGCATCGCCCCGACGCTGACCGACGCGTATCTGCTCTGCAATTACCTATCGCCGCGGGGGCTTCTTGGCGGAAGTCTCCCTTTGTGGCGCGAACTGGCCGAGCGAGCGATGGTGCCGATCGCGAAAGCGGGCGGCGACGATGCCGTTACTGCGGCGGAAGGCTGCATCGCGGTCGCCACTAGCAACATGCTGGCGAAAGTGCTGCCGTTCCTAGCGCGCGCCGGCGCTGCTCCCGCCGACCTAATGCTGCTGGTTTTCGGTGGCGCGGGCGGTATCCATGGTCCGCTGCTGACCGAGGAGGCGGGCATTAGGCGTATACTCGTGCCGCGCCCTTCTTCCGTTTTTTGTGCATTTGGCGGACTAGCCGCGGACTTGGTGCACGATTCGGTACGTAGTACGGCCGGCATCGCCGTGGATGCCGATGCTATGGCGCGAGTTTTCGAGGAACTGGCGCAGTCGGGGCGCGATTGGATCGCAAATCAAGCGGCGCGCGGAGAGATCGGGCAAATCGTTGTTTATATCTGGCAGAAATGCGCTACGCAGCCCAATCCTTCACCGTCACCGTCGAATTGACGGACGCGGAGTACCAACGGCATGACGGCGGTTGCTGACCCATTCCATGCCGACCATCAAAAGTTGTTCGGCTATGCCAATCCAGGTGCGCCGATAGCGGTTAATGAACCGATGATGCGTACTTGGTCGACAAGCGAAGCCGAATGCGCTTCCGGATCTGAAGCAGCCGGCCCGCTCAGCCAAACATTGGTCGTACCGCAATATGCGATTCGAAAAGCGTGGTGGCCGGATTGCCCTGTGTTCGCCCGCTCTGAGCTCGATGCGGGCTGGGTCCAAGTCGGGCCGGCTTTGATCGAGCATGATTTGGCGACGGTTTAACGACGGTGCGGCGGCGTGCGGAAATGGCGGCGCGGCGGCTGCGAGGTCATTCATAATGCACGGAAAAGCGCGCACTGAGTATGAGGAGTTGTGGCCGATCGAAGCGAGCGTTGCATTTGCAAACGCCATACTAAAGGCGCCCCGCGGATTGCGTGCTGCGGTGCAGCGAGGCGCGGGCGACACTGACGACGACGCAAGTGCCGGTCAATGCGGCCATCGCAAGCGATGCTGGGGGAAGCTTAGTGATTCCCAGACAGAATTCTGATCTGGGCCTTCGCGGATCGGGCAGAGAGAAAAATGCCGGGCTCGATAGACGTTCAAGCAACCGATCCTGGTGCAACGATTTGTGGCAGAATCCAGCTGCTTTCCTGTTCATAAGGGTGATCATGATGACTACTTGGACCTTGGGCGCCGTCGGCGATGTTTTCGTGAATCGCGACAATCCGGCGGACGCCTTTTTGGGTTCTGGCGATTTGCTGCGCAAGATTGACGTCGTGTTCGGCAATTGCGAGGGCGCCTTCACCGATCAACCGCATTTTTCACCCGGCCAGAACTGGCGGGTCGTAGCACCGAAATTGAACGGAAGTGGGCTTGCAAAAGCGGGGTTCGATGTGATGTCGGTTGCGAACAATCATATCGTTGATGCAGGCCATGAGGGATTGATCGATACCTTGAACCTGCTGCATTCGCAGGGAATCAAGACGATCGGCGCTGGTGCTAACCTCTTGGAAGCGACAACAGCGGCGATCATCGAGCAGCACGGCATGAAGATCGGCCTTCTCGGCTTCGCTTCTGTCTATCTGCCGGGTTACGAAGCTCGCAGATCAATACCGGGGCTCGCCGCCATGCGTGTCCATTCGCATTATTATATTCCTGAATGCTCCTATGGCCTTATCGAGCCAGGTTGGGCCCCCGCGGTCCGCACTTTCCCGTACCCCGAAGATGTTGAGCTTCTGGAGTCATTAATCCGGAATCTGCGCAGCAAGGCACATGTCGTGGTCGTCAGTCACCATTGGGGAAAGTGCAAACCAGCCGATGTAACCGAATATGAGCGGATTCTAGGGCATGTGTCGGTCGACGCCGGCGCCGACGTTGTTTTGGGTCATCACCATCATTTTCTGCGCGGCATCGAAATCTACCGCGGCAAACCGATCTTCTACGGCCTCGGCCACTTTGTGTTTGACCTGCCCTGGCTCGACGTCGTTCAAAATAGCGATCAACTAGAAGCGCTTAAGGCGACTGGGGAGTACGCGATCTATCCGCGTGAAGGCTATCCGCTGTTGCCATTCCACGCCGACGCACGAATGACTATGGTCGCCGCCTGCGATTTCGATGGAACGCAGATGACATCGGTTGGCTTCTTTCCGTGTCTTATTAACGCAGAGAACCACGCCCTTCCTTTGAAAGCGGGTGATCCTCAAGCTCAGGAAATCGTCGATTATATCTACAGGATCAGCGCTGAAGCCGGTCTGCTAACCTCTTATTCCCCCGTTTCGGAAAAACTTGGCTTTGCCTATTCGAGCATGCAGATGCCAGTCTCGACGCAGAACGCCGCCTCCATCGTGATCGAGAGCCGCCACGACAGAACCCGGCGGGTCGCCCATATACGAAGCCGCGCGCCATCGGGATGTACGTGATGTCCATCGCCCAGACCTGGTTCGGGCGCGTGATCTCCATGCCACGCAGCAGGTACGGATAGATCTTGTGCCCGGGCTCAGGTTTGGTGGTGCGTGGACGGCGGGACAGCGCCTCTATCCCCATCCGCCGCATGAGTGTCTTCACATGCCGGTGGCCGATCTTGCACCCCTCGCAGCCAGCAGGCCTCTCAACATCCGCGAACCGGCGAAAGGAAACTCCAGATGCAGCCGGTCGAGCCGTCGCATGATCGCGAGGTCGTCGGGCGACACCGGACGCGGCAGATAATAGACGCTGCCGCGACTGATCTTCAAAACTTCCGCCTGCCTGGTGATCGAAAGATCGTGCTCACGGTCGATCATCGCTTTGCGCTCAGCAATCCCGCCTTGGTGAGCGCGCCTTCTAAAAAACTAGTCTCGGCGCTACGCACCCCCTGTGGGGCGTCAGTTCTTCGATCTTGGCGTGCAGCGACTCCACGTCGATGGCGGGTAACGCCGCCGCTGCGCTGCTGCCCCCCGGACCGAACACATCGGCGGCTCCGCCTTCAAGTTGCGCTTTCCACGATGTGATCTGATTGGGGTGGACGTCGGAATTGCTCAGCCAACTGAGCCAGTGTCCAGTCGCCCTTGACCGCGGCAAGAGCCACTTTCGCCTTGAAGGCCGGTGTGTGGTTCCGGCGTGCTCGTCTGCTCATCGTCTCTCCTGATTCGCGGGACAATCTTGCCCGCCGTCAGGCAGAAACTCCACTTATCGCCCTGTTCCGATTTGCGGAGCCGGCTCTTAGTATGCCGTTGGGACTTCACACTAATGGCGAGAGCGGCGTTCCCGGTGGAATGGGTTGGCCCTCCTTCTATGAAGGGCGTCACCATACGACAACCTTTCAACACCGAGAGCTGCTCACGAGCTTGGTCTTTGAAGGCGTTCTCGAGCGCTTTCCAACTCTCAAAGTGGTGCTCGTCGAGGGGGGATTCGCGTGGATCAATGCTTGGCGCTGGCGCGCAGATCGCCAATGGATCCGCATGCGAGATGAAGTTCCACACGTGAAGATGCCCTCCCTCGGAATATGTCAGGCGGGCGATCTATATTACGACTCAACCGATGGATGAGCCAGCGAGAGCGAAAGATATCCGTGACGTGATATCCTGGTTTGGTTGGATCGACTGCTGTTTGCATCGGATTATCCGCACTGGGATTGGGACGATCCAAGTCAGGCGTTCAAGTGCGCCCTTTCGGAGTCTGAGCGCCGCGGGATCTATTTCGAAAACGCTGCCGACTTATACGGCCTGGAGTCGCGCGATGGCTAAACATGTCGTTGCTGCGGTAGGCGATATTCCGAGCCGTGGGCGGCTCGCGACAACGGTGAGGGGCGTCCGATCGTGATCTTCAATCGCGAAGGCCAGTTTTTTGCGCTGCTTGACCGTTGCCCCCACTCTGGAGCGCGTCTAAGTCATGGATTGCTTACCGGATTGGTTCAATCCGACGGGCCAGGCTACTTCAAATACTCACGCCCGGGAGAGATTATCAAATGCCCTTGGCACGGTTGGGAGTTTGATATTCGTTCGGGTCAATCGTATTGCAGCCCTGAATCAGTGAAGACAAAGACGTACGACGTCAAAGTTCAATCCGGTTCTGAGCTTGAGAAGGGGCCGTTTGTTGCCGAGACTTTTAAAGTCTCCGTTGAGGACAATTACATCGTGTTAGAAGTCTAACTTATCGCTTGGGTTTGAACGGCGCCTGAACATTGGCACAGCCCAGTTTTTTGGTTGCTCGGTCTGGGAGTCGGCTGACGTCTCAAGTGATCGCCGGTCGAGTTCGCGATGGTCGCTCACGCTGATTGGAATCAGAAGTCGACGAAAAGCGAACGTTGCGTGGACGCGCAGCTTGTCAGCGCGTACCGCTCCCGACCTTTGCAGACCGAGTCATGGGGCAGGCTTGAAGCAATGGGTTGTGCGGAAAACGGCTTGTGCCGACTGAAAGCCCGCAGCGTCGGCATAGGCTCGGTCCTCGTCCGCTCCGTCGCGCGACCTAAGGCATCCCCTCCGCACGTTACTTCCAGCATCTCGGTCGGATTCTGGAGAGAAAATGCTTCGACTTAGCGTGCTGACTGGCGGCAGCACGTTGGCTTGGGGCAGCGTGAGCGCGATTGCAGGCAAGAACAAAGCCTTCAGCGCTACCCAAGGGCCGCCTGACCACCCTCGAAAGCCACCGGAGGATAGTCATTGCGATCCTATCGCGAAAACATACACGAGAGGCAGCGCTTACCAGAAGTTAGGCAAGGCTATCTCAAGTTGACTTAATCCCATGATCCCGTAACCGAGATTCCAGGATCCCCTAGTAGAGGCAGCCGTTTCTGTTCGTAGCAGATATCGTGCCGACCGGCAGGGCGTCATGGTGGACAGCAGCTGCAAAGCAAAAAGCGCTAGCAGTCTGCTGAAGAACCCCCTGGCCACGGATGTGGCTTGATGATTCACTTTGTCATCTCGAATCGGCGGAGATGATCATGCGCGGCAAGTTTACGGATCAGGGCGGCCTGTTTTCGTACATCGCGCCGGATAAGCGTGTGCCAGCGAACCATCCGCTGCGGAAAGTCCGGGAACTTGTCCGGGATGTTCTGAGTGATTTGAACCGCAGCCTTGGGAGGCTTTACGCCAGCGAGGGCCGCCCTTCGATCCCTCCGGAGCAATTGCTGAGCGCCTTGCTGCCGCAGGTGTTCTACGGCATCCGCTCGGAACGCCAGTTGATGGAGCAACTGGACTACAATCTTTTGTACCGCTGGTTCGTGGGCCTGTCGCCGGACGATCCGGTCTGGGATCCGACCACCTTCACCAAGAACCGGGAGCGGCTGCAGAACGGCGATGTGTTCACGAAGTTCATGACCAGACTTCTGAACCATCCGCAGGTCAAGCCGCTGCTGTCGGACGAGCACTTCTCGGTGGATGGAACGCTGATCGAAGCCTGGGCTTCACAGAAGAGCTTTCGCCCCAAGGACGGCAGCGGCGACGACGATGACGGCGCCAACTTCCACGGCCAGAAGCGCAAGAACGACACCCATGCGAGTACCAGCGACCCGGACAGCAGGCTTTATCGCAAGGCAGCCGGACGGGAGGCCAAGCTTTGCTATATGGGCCACGCCACCATGGAGAACCGGCATGGGCTGGCGGTGGCCGGCAGGGTCACGCATGCCAATGGCACCGCCGAACGCCGGGCTTCGGAGACCATGCTGAAGGCGAGACGCAAAGCTGTCGGCCGCCGCATCACGGCCGGTGAGGACAAGGCGTACGATACCGCCGACCATGTCGCCAATCTTCGCGCCATCGGCGTGACGCCGCATGTGACGCAGAACCAGGCCGTTACCAAAACCGGCAAGACCCGCAACAGTGCCATCGACGAACGCACGACCCGGCATCCGGGGTATGGCATGTCGCAATCACGCCGGGCGATGGTCGAGTGCATCTTCGGATGGGGCAAGCAGCACGGCACCATGCGCAAGACCAAGCATCGGGGCATCGCGCGCGTCGCCGCCGACTTCCTGCTCAATCTGATCGCCTATAACCTGATCCGCATTCCCAAACTGCTTGCCGCATAGCCACCCCGCGTCAGGCTCACCCAACACCAGGCCAGAAAATTACATCCAACTCCACCACGCCGCCCCAACAATCACTGCCCAGAACAAGAAAACTCAGTTCAAGGTTTTTCAGCAAACTGCTAGGTCAAACTGATCCAAATGCGTTCACCGACAAGTACGCGACCGGGACGGAATAGTGTAGGATTCGCCAAGGTTGCCCATTAGAACACCTTCCGTCCAGCTCACATTTCTGAGGCGAGTGAGCTCATTCAGACCCAGTTTAGCGCGAAGTGCGGCAAGCATCTCGGGAGTCGCATCGGGTCCGAGCATGAGCTCAGCGGGATCACCGGGAAATACCTCGAGTACCGTGAAGACGACTCCGCTTGCGATAACGAGCGTGATCAAAAAGCGAGAAAAGACGCCAGAGTGTGTATGAAGGGTTGTCGAACCCAGGCCCTGAAAACAACTTAGTGGACGTTAATACCCTCCGTTCGGCAACTGGACTGGACGTTCTTTAATGTTGCGAATTTAGGAACCGGGCGCGCCAACTGGCGGTCAGTCGAAAAAAGATGTTCTAAAGCGCGGGCTGCACTTAGGAGATGGCGATCCCCATGGTTCGGTCCGATGATCTGGATGCCAAATGGAAGGCCGACTTCATCGGTACCGCAAGGCAGCGCTACCACAGGATGACCGACCACCGTTATGGACGCAGTAAGGTTCAGCCACGCCATATAGTTTTCGATGGGGTTGCCATCGACCTCCTTGGGATAAAGGTCCTTCCATGGAAACGGCGATATACTAGTCCCCGGACAGATGAAAAGGTCGAATTCGTCAAATATCTTCTGAAAGCTTTGGTAGAGTTCCATTTGCCTGCGCCGCGCTTTTGCGATTGCTTCCATGGGCATCTCAAGCGCTGCCTCATAGTTGCGACGGATGTTAGGATTGAAGCCCTCGTCATACTTTGCGATCTCGCGATGATAGTGAGCGACGAATAAGTCGCTACGTAAATGCCAATCCACCATCGGAGCGTCGCGCAGGGTCTACCGGACGCTTCATGAAATCGCGACGAAACTCGCGTCAAGACACATGGCGAATGCTAACATCTACTGCTAATTCGCGACGGTCATTGTGAAAATGGCGCCCCTGACACAAATGTAGGTGTTTCGCGAGAGAAACTAGCTAGTCCACGGCCTTCGATCTTTCTTGCCGATCCAAATTGTCGCTCTCCTGAAGGTGTGTGGCACACAGCGGCGTGCAGAAGCGATTAGCGATTTCCGTTGCGCTAATGAGCGGGCCGAAACGGCGTTGTGCAAGGTGGGGTCTACCGGTTCGATGCTCAGTAAGCCCCCGGTGAAGCCTCATCGGACGGTTACGATGCTCCCAATCCTTGTCCAGCTTCTGACAGCGGCACAAACTTGTCGGATTCAAAACACTTGCCCATGGGCTGGGCAGCCGCGTTTCAAAGCGCACTCAGTAGCATAGACGCCGAGAACAACGATGGCACGGCGGTTGCTTCTGCGGATACGTCAGCATTGACGCGGGAGAGCAGCCTCATGCGATGTCTCCGCGACCCCATGGAAGGAACAGCGATGTCGTCCGAACTGCTTTATCTTTCCAATGTCGATATCGAAGGCTTGAAAATTTCGCCTCGGGAAGCGCGGGAGGCGGTTCTTGCCGGCTTTCGCGACAATGCGGCTGGCCGCAATATCGGGTCGCCTAAAACAGTCATCAAGATCGGCCCGGGCTACGCGTTCTTGTCGATGAGCTCGGCGTCGGAGGCTAATGCTATCGCGGCATTCAAATGTGTAGCGCTGGTTCCAGTCGAAGGGAATCAAGGACCGCCGGGGGTCAACGGCTTGATCTGTGTGAGCGATTACAAGACGGGGGTGCCCCTCTCAGTTCTCGATGGAAATTCCATCACGCTAATAAGGACAGCGGCGATGTCTGCGGCGGCAGCCGTCTATCTCGCGCCCGAGGCACCCACAACGATTGGCTTTGTAGGCTGCGGTTTGCAGGCGCTTAGCCACCTCGATGCGTTTGTTGATCTTTTTCCATCGTTGCGCAGGATCTACCTCTTGAGTCGAAGCATCTGCTCCGCTGAGAGAGTTGCGACTGCCGCCTCCGAGAAGCAGCTCGACCCAATCATAGCGAACGATCCTGAAACGCTGTTGGGTCAAAGCGAGATCGTGGTCTCCACGGTTCCGAATTCGCCCGGATTGAAGCCGTTCCTAGACGCTCGATTGCTACCGTCTTCGTCCTTCGTGTCCGCCGTGGACGGGGGCTTGAGCTGGTGGCCGGAAGGGTTCACTGCTTTCGACAGGCTTGTCACAGATACCTTGGACCAATCCGCATCGCCTTTTGACGTATCAGGACGCCCCGTCGAATCCGCAAGGTATCAAGATGACCTCGTGCATCTTGTTTCTGGTTCGTGGCGGCCCAGTGCGCCAATCCGAGCTTTGTTCTGCTTCCGGGGTTTCATAATCGCAGATCTGGCACTATCGGAGTTGGCGATCCGCAAGGCTCGCGCTTTTGGGGTCGGAACGATTCTGCCAAGATGAGACTAGAGGCTGGCGCCCAAGTGCTCTATGCCGGCGACGCGCGCATTTGAGGAGTAGCGTCATGATGGATTCGTGGAATCGTAAAGCGCGGGACGCGGCGATGGTTGTGCCGCTCTCTCGCACCAGGCCGAGCGGTCAAATTCACGCGCTTTGAAGTCGTTGCGGGCGACAAGGTGGACATCGTGATCGGCGACATGCGTGCATATCGGCAGCGATGTGGAGCCCTGAGCGACTTGCCGCGGTGATCGGGGCGGTTCGGCAGTTTAATCCAGCGTGTTGCCGCTGGTGCGAGATCGTGGAGCCGGCCCATTCAGCGGAGCGCTGTACGTGTTCCGGTCGAGACGGCCGAAACGGATAAAGGCGGTTTGGCGGGACGGCAGCGGAGTGGACCTGTTTGCCAAGAGTCGTTGGTCCGCCGACGTAAACCGGGCAGCACGAATGGACAAGATAGCCGAAACAAAGCCGGCATCGGCTTCGCGGTGCGAACCGACGAGACGGGCGGCTGTCCATCACTTGGCTGTCGAACTCGGCGAAATCGCGAAACTCGCCTTGCCGATGGTGCTGACGCAGGTTGGGCAACTCGCGATGATGATGACCGATCTTGCCTTTGTCGGCCGAATCAGCACTGAGGCGTTCGCCGCAGCGGCGCTGGGAAGCAGGGTCTATCTCGTTAGCTTCACCCTCGGCGTGGGCCTGCTAGCGGCAATCGCACCTTTGGCAGCGCAGGCGTTTGGCGCGGATAATCTGGCCGTGGTACGGCGCTCGCTGCGCATGGGGCTGTGGGCGGCGCTGCTGCTATCGTTCCCGATCATGGTGTTTGCGCTGCGCGGGGAGCAGATACTGCTCACTGCTGGCCAGACACCGGGCGCGGCGCGGCTCGCCCAACAATATCTGTTCGGGCTGGCCGGGGGCGTCGCCCCAGCGCTGTGCTTTCAGGCCATTCGAAATTTGATGGCCGCGGTCAATCGGCCGGAGCCAGTCTTGTGGATCACGCTGGCGGCCGCCCCCGCAAACGCCCTACTGGTTTACTTGCTGATCTATGGGAAGCTCGGCCTACCCCGTCTGGAGCTGTTTGGGGCGGGTCTTGCGACCACCTTGGTGAACTGTGGGACGGTTCTGGCCGGTTTGTGGTTCGCCATAATGCGTCGCCCTTTCCGGGAGTACCACGTGCTTGCACATTTCTGGCGCTTCGATTGGCCCTTAATGCGGCAGCTGATCGTGATCGGGACGCCGATCTCATTCGTCTGCTTACTCGGGTACGGAATATTCACAGCAGCAGCGTTCCTGGCCGGCGTGATCAGCACCAGCGCACTTGCCGCTCATCAGATCGCGCTTCAGGTCACCGTGATCCTGTCCATGATCTCTTTCGCCATCAGCACAGCAACGGCTGTGCGAGTCGGCCATGCGGTCGGTCGCAACGACGGTCCTGGCATCAAGCGAGCAGGTCTGGCGGCGACGGCGCTCGGAGTCGGGATCACCGCGATGCTGACGCTTGCAATAATAGCCACACGTTTTGAGATCGCCGAGTTGTTTCTGGGCGAATCGGCTGGTCATCCCGACGCGACCATCAAACTAGCTGCAAATCTCCTTTTGGTCGGTGCGAGCTTTTTTATCGCTGACGCCGTGGAGAACATTATGGTGGGTGGCCTGCGCGGACTGAAGGATACGCGGTTTCCGGTTTTGTTCGCCGGCATCTCTTATTGGCTGATCGGCTTCTCCCTTAGCTACGTGCTTAGCTTGAAGATCGGTCTTGGTGCCATTGGTATCTGGATTGGCTTATCATTTGGGACAACCGTCTACGCGGTGCTCCTGGTCTTGCGTTTCCGGCTGCTAGCAAACAGGCTTGCTCTTCAGATGCCGTGTTCACCCCGTCAACTAATATGATTGCGGGCGCGCTCGGCGACTTAGAATTTCGGGAGGCGACGCCACTGAAGCGTCAATTAAGCGCTTCGCATATAAAGGCGAACCGTCTGATCCAGAAGACGATGCTATCAGGTGATCTGATCCTTATGCTCAAGTTTCCTTGTCACACGCATCAATTTCATTCCAATCTCGTTGTGGGTGCGCCGGGCTGGGATCGTCCGCAAAAGCGCACCGCTCGGCAGCCGGCGGGAAAAGGAGGAGCATAGGCAGGCTATTGGCCGTTTGCGCGGTCGGCGCAACACGAAGATTCTCGCACTCGCAGATGCTAAGGGACCCCTCATATCCATTCTGTTGACCGGAGGCGAGGTGCACGACTACCCGGTTGCAGAGCGATTGCTCCGCAGAGTAAGGCCGCCGAAGCGCATGCCCGGCCACAAGGCCTATGATAGCGCTGAATTGATGAACGCGACGAGCTCGGAGCCAAGCCAGTTATCCCAAACCGCGACAACCGAAAGCAGCAGTTCAGCTTCTCAAAGCACCTCCATAGTAAGCGTGGCGCCGAGGCCCTTCAGATTGTTTGTGCGTAGATTTGGGAGCGCCGCTAGAAGAGTCATCTTCGGCAAGGGTGCTCACAATGGACGACCATTCGGACGACATAAGACGACCAGTATCGTCGCGTATTGAAGTGTACGCTGGCGTGGGCCGAAAGCGCTGGCCAGATGAGCTGAAGGTGCAGATCGTCGCGGAAAGCCTCGAGCCGGGCGCGGTTGTGACAGATGTCGCCCGCCGCCATGGCTGCCGGCCCCAGCAGGTGCATGATTGGCGGCACAGAGTGCGTTCGGGACGATTGGCGCTGCCGGCTTCGGCGGATGCACTGTCGTTCGTGCCGTTGGTGTCGGAAGCTTCGCTACCGGCGGCTGCGGAGCCTTCCGGATCGCCGGAGGCAGCTGCTGTTATGGTTGAGTTCCTGGGGGCCCGGGTGGAGGTGCGCGGAACGCCTGGCCTTGCCGTGCTGAGTGATGTGTTTTTGGCGCTCCGACGGACCCGTTCATGCTGACGCCACCCGCGGGCCTCCTGATTTACGTTGCGACGCAGCCTGTGGACTTCAGAAAGGGCGCGGATGGCTTGGCGCTCTTGGCGAAGGAGACGCTGGGCCATGACCCGATGAAGGGCGTGGCGGTGGTCTTCCGTTCGAAGCGCACCGACCGGGTGAAGATTGTCGTCTGGGATGGCAGCGGCCTTGTGATGTATTGGAAGCGGCTCGACAGCAGCGGCTTCAAGTGGCCTCCCATCGTGGCCGGCGTGATGCGGATGAACGCCGCGCAGCTGTCGGCGCTTCTGGCCGGCATGGACTGGACGCGCATGCACGCACCTCGGATCCCGCAGCCGAAAGCGCTTGCGTAGAAAATAAAATCTTCGCTGCATCGGGGCGCGAAGCATGGCAGACTCGGGCCAATGAGTGATTTGCCTGATGAGCTGCCGAGCGATCCAGCCGAGTTACGTGTCTTTGCCGCGGCTCTGCTGGATCGCTGCGCTAGGCTCGAGCGGTTGCTCAAACTTGCAAAAGATGCGCAGTTCGGCCGATCGTCGGAAAAGCTGGACGCTGATCAGCTCCAGCTTGTTCTGGAGGATATTGATCAGGCCGTCGCGGCTCTCGAAGCAGCCGAGGATCGTGCCAATCCCAAAACATGCGAGAAGAGAGCTGCCGAGCGCAGGGCCAATCGTGGCAAGCTGCCGGAGCATTTGCCACGCATCGTTGAAACACTGATGCCGGCTGCAACCTGTTGCCCGTCCTGCAAAGGTGATCTCTTTGAGATTGGTCGCGATGAGAGTCAGAGACTAGACGTCGTTCCGGCGCAATACCGAGTGATCATCACCCGCCGGCCCAAGCTGGCCTGCCGCGCCTGCCATGGCGTCGTCCTCCAGCATGCCGCGCCCGAACGATTGATCAGGGGCGGATTGCCCACCGAGCGGCTCGTCGCGCATGTGATCGACGCCAAGTATCATTGGCATTTGCCTCTCTACCGTCAGACGCAGATGCTGGCGACCCACGGAATTGCCATTGATCGTTCCACGCTCGCCTTCTGGGTCGGGTATGCCGCTCAGGAATTGAAGCCCTTGTGGCATCGTCTGCGCGAGCTTCTGCTCGCCTCCTCGAAGCTCTGCGTCGATGAGACCCCGGCGCCGGTGTTGGATCCGGGGCGCGGCAGGACCAAAACCGGCTACTTCTGGGCGCTCTCGCGCGATGACCGGCCTTGGGCCGGACCTGACCCACCTGGGGTGATCTATGCCTATGCACCGGGCCGCGGCGCCGTCCATGGCTTGAGGCTGCTCGAAGGCTACCGTGGCATCATCCATTGCGATGGCTATGAGGCTTACAAGACTATGACACGCGAGACTCGTGCGGACGCCCTGTCCGGTACGCTCGCGTTCTGCTGGTCGCATCTACGGCGTCAGTTTGTGAAGATCGAGCGCGAGGCTTCGCCGGCGCCGGCTCCGGTTGCCGCTCTCGAGCGCATCGCCCAGCTCTACGCGGTCGAGAAAGCCCTCCCCGGCCGATCTGATGCCGAGCGCCGCTC
>NZ_JBTSWB010000014.1:0-77267 GCF_054602315.1 Bradyrhizobium cedriense
GGATCGCGCCGTCGCCTGGGCTGTAACTCCGGTCGGGCTACGCCCTCCCTGCGTCACAGCCCAGGCGACAACTCTCTCATCCTGATTGACGCTCCACTGTCACCTTGATTGCCGCGCCGCAGCCGCCCAACCTGCGGCTGTTGCCTGGTTAGCAAAGTTGGCCCAGGCCGCGCCGCTGTCGAAGGAATGCGTGCGCGAGAATTGCGGGTCGGTTTTCCCCGGTGGGGTGAAGGCCTTCCTCGACAGCAGATAAACTAGCGCCGCCGCGCGTTGCGCCCATCCCCGATTGAACCCGATTAACGGGGTAAGAAAGATTTCGAATTCTGACTGACCGCGCAAGGCATAGAGAAAACGCCATGGCTGGGAGTTAAAGGCCGACGGCGCCCACCGAGCGGCCTCGAAGAAGGTGTTCAGGACTCCTTCCGGGATCTGATCTTCCGTGAACCCCCGCGGCGACCACCGGTCGATGAATATCCGATCTGCGGGATGTTCGGGGGCTCGGGTTTTGGAGGCCGGATCTTGAATGGTCACTCTCTTCTCCTTGGTCCATTTGGGGCTCGGTGGCGCCCGCTTGGTAGGGCCGCGGGCCTGGCGGCCTCGACCAGAGCCGCGCCGTCTTAGCGAGATCGACTTCACCTTTTTCGCTGCCCATGATGATCACACATCCAAACTGGACGCTCGCGCGAGCGCTATGATGGTACTGACGATCTTATCCTCGTGAACGCGCAGCAAAGCTCAACCACTCGACCTGCTCAAACGTGCTGACGTATCTGAGCACCCCGTGCCGGCGATCTGCGGATTGGACGGAAATATGGAGCGAGATTTCGCATACCTCGAGGATGGCGTTTGGATCATGGCGATTTTGATTCTCCAACAGTGCGTATTTGAACGCTTTGACGCGGTTCACGAATGGACCGCCAAAATCCAGTTCTGTTCGCGACCAAACCAATTGCCACGGCGAATCTTGCCAACGAGGACGGTCGACGCTGCGGCTCTGCAAGAAGGAGGCTCGACGAGCTTCTTGTTGATATCCCGTCAATGACTTTCAAATCCTATGCTGCTCAGCCGATGCGTGCTCAATCCATATTGGCAGTCATCCCGCCTTTAAAACCTTCCGCTTGAGCCGAAGCTCAGCTCATGCCCCCGGTGTTTCTGTCGGAGACTGCAGCAATTTGGGCGGGATAGCCGAAGTTCGTAGCACTGCGTTAATGTTCCCGGCTATGGTGTAGCCAAACACAAACCCTGTCAGCGCATTTCACTAGCATTATTCGAGGCGCCGTCGGCAACTGTCCGAGCTAAGCCACCGCCTTGGCGGGGGCTGTTCCTTCTCATCCCAGCAATCGGCGTGCCACTCGCGAGATCTGATGCGCGCCTTGCTTAAGGAAAGCAATATGCGTTCCCTCCTGCGGAATGACCGTGCTGCCTGTGTTGGCTTTCCGACATCGGGCCTCCAATCAGACATGGTTGGCTGACGAGGATAGGGACGATGATGGTGACCATCTCCCGTACCGAGCTTGAGCGTTGTTTGAGGATGAGGGGGCCCTAGGTTTTCCTCACCGGGAGGCGCTTAGCGTGGGTGAGCATCTACCGCGAATCCAACCTTGCGCGACCCCGGCGACTGCCGAGGTCGTCGTCACCCGCAGTCACCTGGCAATCTCCGGTTCCTCCCTGGCTCGCTGAGTCTGCTTTGCGCCTAATCCAAAACGTCTTCTCGCGGCTGGTCGCCGCTCCGCGGTCAAGTCGAGCGCTCAGCGCTCAAGCACGTAATCGGTCACAAGAAAACCGTCGGCGCAACGAAGCGCGGAACTAGGCCGGTCATTCCAAATCGCAGCAACAAAATACGACTGTTCAACTTCAACAAGCGCCTTTGCAGGCTTCACTGACGCATCGAGGGCGCCTTTAACAGACTGAAAGACTTCATGCGCGTCGCAACCCGATATGGCAAGCTGGCCCGCAAGTACTTGGCTTCAGTCCTTAGCCAAACGCACCATTCTGGGTCCGCAGATTGAGTGTGGGTAGCGATCACAGCCGAGACCAAGTCGACTGAAACGACTCCGTCCTTTCGATCACCAGACTGAATCCCGAGCGCGTCAATAAGATATTCTCGAGGTCACGTCGTCTCGGCCGTTGACCTATGGCCTTGCGAGCTCCCACCATGCTTGATGGGCTACGCCGCACTTGCTTGGACAAGAACCGCCATGTTTCCAGGCAGGTGCTGATTCTTCGACATTTTCTCATGTGCGCGCGGAATTTCGTGCCACGTAAACACTTCGGACAGGCAGGGATCTATGCGCCGTTCAGCAACCAGCCGATTCGCTTCCCACAGTTGATATGGGTTGGCGAAGTGGCTGCCCTGGACTCTCTTCTGCCGCATCCAGAGAAAGCGGGCATCCATCGTAAGATTGTAACCTGAGGTCCCACCACAGAGGACAACCATTCCGCCTCGTTTCACGACATAGCAGCTGACTGGAAATGTCACTTCTCCCGGGTGCTCGACGACAATGTCGACGTCGTTGCCCTTTCCTGTAATCTCCCTTATCGCTGTGCCGAAGCGGCGCACGGCCTCCATGTAATGTCTGTAGGCGGTCTCACGGACATCGGGTAGTCGCCCCCAACAGTCGAACTCCTTCCGGTTTATCACGCCCTTGGCCCCCAATGACATCACATAGTCACGCTTCGACTCGTCGGAGACGATACCAATCGCGTTCGCTCCCGTCACAGATACCAGTTGGACTGCCATCGAGCCAAGCCCGCCAGCCGCCCCCCACACTAGGGCGTTTTGACCTGGTCGGATGACGTGTGGACGATGACCGAACAACATCCTGTATGCGGTCCCAAGCGTGCCTGGATAGCAAGCGCTCGCCTCCCAGCTTAGGTGCGTTGGCCGGCGTAACAATTGACGCGATTGAACGCGTGCGAATTGCGCAAAGGATCCGTCCGGAGTTTCATAACCCCAAATTCTCTGAGAAGGCGAGAACATCGGGTCGCCGCCATTGCACTCGACATCGTCACCGTCGTCCTGATGGCAATGAACAACTACCTCGTCACCCACTTTCCATTTCTTCACGCGATCTCCGACCGCCCAAATAATTCCCGCGGCATCGGACCCCGCGATGTGATAAGAGTGCCCATGCATGTCGAAGGGCGAGACCGGCTGCCCGAGAGACGCCCAAATAACGTTATAGCCTACTCCGGCCGCCATAATCATGACTAAGGCGTCCTCTGGCCCTATCGATGGCGTATCCACCACTTCCACTTGCATTGCTATCTCTGGAGTTCCGTGCCGTTCCCGGCGTATTACCCAAGCATGCATGTGCTTCGGCGCATGACCCAGTGGCGGAATTTCCCCAATCTCGTAAAGATCCTTCGCGATAGGCTTGGCTTCGTTCGCTACGGACGGATTGTAGCCGCCATGTTGATTGATTCCGCTCATGGGTACCTCGAAGGAATTGAATGGACTGCTGACGACCCGCTCGTTGCACTTACGTTACGCCAGCGCTCGCGGTGCTACGCGACTTGCTGGATTGTTGCAGGCAACTAGCCGAAACACCTTGGTGTCAACTGCCGAGATCGCCGTCGGCGGACAGCTCGGGAACTGAAACGGCCCCGAAGTGGCGCCTGGAAGACCTGTCCCAGGCGCGCGGCAGTTGCTCAGTGAGTGTCCATAGGGCTCCAAAATCTCGCCGCATTGGTGAGAGGCCGATGCAACCGATTTCGGTGTGCGGCGATCGGCCACGCGTACAAACAGACGCAAGGTCTCTTCCCGTCGAGCGCTTTCCGCAGCTAAGCTCGACGCGCGCAACTGCACGACTTGAGACATCTCGGTCTGGAACATTCGTTCCCCCATTTCTCAGCGATATCGCACGGCTCTTCGCCCACTAGGGAGGCTCTGCATGGTCACCTCCTTCGAAGCGAGCGGATTAGAGCTTGTGGTTCGAGAAAAATATACACCTATTATGAGAAACAATCAATCGGAATGACATGCATGATGAGAACATCGGTCCCTTCGAAGAAGAGATGTGAAGCCTTAAAGAGGCAGTTGGACGAAAAATGAAGTGCGCAAGCCATTCCGTAGCCGAAAGGATGACTCCCACAATTTAGGGGAGCCGTGCATGATAATATTCGCGCGCCGTCGGAAACGCAGATTCTGGTCACCCTGCACAGTTGGATTGAAGGGCTGTTTGAACGCGTAGTCTTGCACTGGGTATATCCGCATGAATCGTCCATCGCCATTTTGTTCAGAGAGAACACGAGAGCGGCCGGACCCATGATAATCGCTGCGCGAGGCGCACTCCTTTTCAGGCATTAATGCAGTAAGAAGGATCTAAACGCCATATCGCCGTACGTTGAAGCCAACTGGCGTCGTATCATTGACTGTGCGGCCGCGATTGGGCGAGAATCTTCGCCGCACTTTGGCGGAAACGTTGCTCTTAATGCTGTTGTTATACGAGAGATCCACGGCAACGAGGTTCAATCTATTCCAGCACAGAATTGCGCTGCAATCCCTGCAGCCCGGCCTGGTACAGGTCTCCTATTGCTTTGTCCTACGTTTGACAAAATCGGTTCACAGGAGCGATTTGGCACTTACCGCGAGTGCCCTCGTCCCGGCACAAAGACCAGCTTTGTCAAAGTGCGAAGGTCAATCAGCTATCGGATCCAGCAGGTTGTTATTCTTAGATCCGCCCGAAATGCCATTGATCGCGAGCTGGAAGGACGCTGACGTCGAAATCGTTCGCGCAAGCTCAGCGACAACCGGTCCTAACGTACTCCTGGCGGTGTTAGCGCTCCACCGTGCAGCCGGGGCAACTATCCCTAACGAGGCAACCACCATGTTGCGACGACCAAACACGGGTGCTGCGATCGAGATCTCGCCGGCGGTGCGCTCTTCATCGACGATGGCAAAGCCATCGCGACGAATCCTGCGAAGCGCTCGCTCGATCTTATCAATATCGGTAATTGTACGAGAAGTGTGCGCCCTAAAGTGCGAGCGCCGCAATAGGGTTTCCACTCTCTCGTTCGGCAGGAAGGCCAAGATGCTTCGCCCCATAGCTGTACAAAAGGCCGGCATCTTCCCACCGCTTCGGAGGTTGATATTAATGGAGTATCGGCTCGGGAGGCAGTAGACACAAGTAATCGCGGTGCCGTCCAATCGGAATAGAGCCACAGCTTCGTCCCATTTGGCGTTGCAATCAGCGAATACCGGCGCAACACTCCTAATGAGTTCATCCGAGTGGTGAAGAAATGAGCCGAACTCGACGAGTTTGGGGCCAAGGCTATAGCGCTTCGTTAAACTGTCCTTCTCGAGATACCCGAGAGCGGAGAGAGTGAAGGCGAACCGTTGAGCGGCGCTCTTGTTGAGTCCAGAGCGCTCGGTAATCTCAACTAGGGAAAGGCTGTGATCGGCACGGCCGACCGTCTCCAATACCTGCAGCCCTTTCTCAAACGACGTGACAAACAATTTAGATTGAACGATCGCGGGAGCTCCCGACAAACGTCCGCTTGGCGTGTTCGGCGACTTAGATCGGCTAGTCGCCTCAATTGATCGGACTACGAAATCGCTTACCACTTCTTTACACCGCAGTTGATGACGTGGATCGCATTCAGGGCGTTGCGCATGCCGGCGCACTACTCCAAATTTTGAGCGAGATCGGCGATCGAGGCTCCCAAAAGAACGGCCGATGTTTCAAGATGCAGCTGTATTATTTCAGCCTCCACATAGCGAAGCAAGTGAAGAATTCCCTCTAGTTGTTTTTTCTCCTTACGGCCAACCAAAGATGGAGCATCCTCCGCGGCGATCACGCGTTTGTCGCTTTTGTTCCGACATGGCGACGCGCCAGCTGTCGCTTGGTGAATAGAAGAAGTGTCATCGATCACGTTGTAATTCAACGAGATGAGGAAAATTGGAATATATCTTGTTGAGCGATTCTCACGAAGGCGTTGACACGTGTTCAATGCATCTCCGATTGGCGGAGACGCGACGAGGATGAGATCTGGCTGAGAGTCTGCGGCTGCAAACACGCTACGCTCAAATTCAGCGGCAACCAGACAAACCTCCGATTGATCAAGCACTTTCGACAATCGGTCCAAGTAAGGCCTTGCCGCGATTGCCAATACCATTGGTGCGCGACGTTCAGTCGACAAGGGCCGCTCAAAGCAAATTGAACGGCAGCTGCTACTAGCTCGCATTTTGGGAACCGCTCTTCGGAGGCGTGTATTCTTTCGCATGATGTGCAGCCTCAATCTCCACGTGGGGTTCTGTGGAATCCATACGCCTCTGCAGAGCTTCACGATCTCGGGATGTCTCGAACCATGGTTTCCAACTGGCGGGGCTACGGTCGCGTACCTGTCGTCGGTATCAATGGTGAAACAATACGGCAAAACGGGAGGCAATCTGCCTACCAATTTTGGGAGGGAAGCGCAGGAACGCTTGTCGTTGACAAATTGGCTCAATGATCGCCGCATGTCGATCATGGGTAAGCGCGATTTTCCCCGCACGTTGACGCCGGCGGTTTTGATGGATTGCCCTAGTATCGGGCGATACCGGGCCGTTCAGGCAGTGGCGGCTTTGTGGAAGTTGAAGGGCAGCAGGTCGGTAATATCGGCGTCGCCGGCGCGCTGAGGCGATTCGGTGAGGACGTGGCGCAACCACGCTAACGGCTCGACACGTGAGGCGCGGCAGGTCAGCATCAGGCTGTAGACGACGGCACTGGCCTTGGCTCCGTCCACGGTATCGCTGAACAACCAACTCTTCCTGCCAGTTGCAAAAACCCTGATGTCGCGCTCCAGAAGATTGTTGTCGATCGGCATGCTGCCGTCCCCGGTGTAGCGTGTCAGATATTCCCATTGGTTTCGGGTGTAGGATACGGCGTCGCCGAGCTTGCTGTCAGGCAAGACCTTCGGGGCCATGTCATCGAGCCATACCTTGAGAGCATTGAGGATGGGGACACTATGTTGCTGGCGGAAGCGGCGAATGCAGTCGGCCTGTGTTTCACCCTTCTCCGGTGTTCCGTCCCGCGCCTGCCTTTCAACCCGGTAGAGCTGGTCGAAGAACCGCAGCGCTTGCTCGGGCGGACCGCCGCCCTTCTTCCTCGCCCTGAGGGCATCGACAAAGCGCCGCCGGGAGTGGGCCATGCAGCCGATGTGGGTGGCCCGTTCCAGCGTGCGCCATGCGGTATAGCCGTCACTCATCACGATGCCGCGGTAATCGCCGAGGAAGGCCTGCGGGTGGATTTGGCCGCGGCCCGGCTGATAATCCAGAAGAACGATGGGCTCGTGATTGCCCTTGCCGCTGCGATAAGCCCACATATACGATGTGCTGGTGGCCTTTTTGTCCTTCTCCTTGAGGACCTGAACCGTCGTCTCGTCGCCATGGATGAGAGGCTGCGATCTGAGCCGCAGCTTCAGGGCGTCATAGATGCGGGAGAGATGTTTCTCGCTCGAGCCGATCACCCAGCGACCCAACGCGCCGCGGCTGACCGGAACACCGGCGCGTTCGAAGGCCTGCGCCAGGCAGTAGAGCGGCGTGCCATCGACATATTTATGAACCAGCGCGAACGCCAGCGTTGAGGCCGTGGCAACGCTGCCCGGCAGAGGCTGCGTCGGCATCGGCGCGGTCACGACAGGGGCGTTGATCCCGGTGCGATCGCAATGGCGGCACGCATATTTGAAGCGTACGTTCTGTAAAACCTTCGCCTTCACCTCGATATGAAGTTGCTCGGTGACAGCCTCGCCCATGCGATGCATCTGGCCACGGCAGCAAGGACACGCCTTCTGATCGTCGGGCAGGTCATACTCGACGCGCTCACGCGGCAGATTCGCCGGCAGCGGCCTGCGGCCGCGCTTCTTTCCCGTTGTGTTTTCGACGGGTGGCAAGCCCGTGTCCGGAAGTTCGGCGATATTGTTCGTTTCACTGCCGGCGTCATCCTCATCGGCGGCCTGCTCGGCTTCATTGAAGAGACGAGCGACGTGCTTTTCGCTGCGTGGCGCAAAACGATGCAGGCGTGCCAGCGCCAGTTCTTCCTCGAGTTTGATGACGCGGTCGGCGAGTTGATGGTTCTCCGCCTCCAGCGCAGCAATGCGCGCCAACAGCACTTCAACACTCGGATCGCCGGTTCGATTCATCGGATTCTTGAATCTGAACCGTACCGACGCGTCAACCGCTCAACTCGAGAGCTCAGCCGGCTACCTGATATTGCCGCACCGGATGGCGGACCATCGCATCGATATCGATGCCGTCAAGGATCCAGTGCAATTGCTCGGTTGTCAGCGTGACAACCGCCTCCTGGCGGCGCGGCCATCGGAACTTGTCCTCGGTCAACCGCTTCAGGACCAGCACAAAGCCGGACCGGTCGAAGAACAGCAACTTCATCCGGTCGCAACGGCGATTGCGGAACGCAAAAACCGCCGGAGTGAATGGATCGAGCGCCATCGTCTCCTGGACCAGGACCGCAAGGCTGTTGATGCCAGCCCGGAAGTCGATCGGCTCACGGTGCAGATAGACCTGCAGGTCACCGCCCAGTCTGAACATGGCCCAGTGCTCCGATGATCGCCGTCAATGCATCCACATCGCCGCATTCCAGCGCGAGCTTCACGCCGTTCGGCAGCGACACGCTCACTTTGGCCGGAAAGCAAAAAGCTGGAGTCCCTTTGGGTTCCGAACCACGCACTTCATCGCAAGTCGCCGGCAAATCCACCGTCGCCACGCCGTCTTGCCGCGACAGGGCTCGATCGGCGGACCCCTCAAGCTGAACCGGGATGAACGCCGGGCGCGAAGACGGCGGCAGCGACCTGGTGGCGGTGTGCTTCTTAATCCACTTGCGAAGGAGGTTCGCGTTGACCCCATGTTCGAGTGCAAGCCTCGATACCGAAACCCCAGGCTCAAGGCAGGCCGTGACAAGACGCTCTTTCGATGCCGCCTCGTAGCGCCGGCGACCGTTCCGGCCAACAAGCCTGACCCGCAGTTTCTGATCATCCGCTGCCATCACAAGGTGTCCACCTATTTTGGTGGACACCTTGTGCATCAGAGCAATCAGAAGCAAAAGGTGCGGAGAAATTCGCGCTTACGATCATGGGGCTGGAGCGTTCGAAGCAACTCCTGTGCTGCTCTGGTGGAGGTAAGTAAATTGCTCTGCTCGTGTTTCGCTGAGTGCGATGCGGCGAGACGCACCTCGGCATCTCTTCCGGGAGCCCGCTAACGGGCTTGACCGCCAGATACTGATCGTCGCGATTCCCAACTCATCGGATGCACCGGAAGTACGACAATTATGCCGCGTTGCGTCCCTACCAACCCTTGAAAGCTACGCTCGACGAGTTATTGGAATTGCTGCTTCAGGGATTGCCTGTCGGATGAGGCGTGCCATGTTGCTAGAGTGAGGCAGGCGCACTTGGCGACGAAATTGAGGACGCGCACTTAGAGATCCTGCAATTGCGCGGCGACAATCCCTTCGTGCTCGATCTTGGGGACGAGCCGGGTTTCTGCTGATCAAGGGCCTTGGATTATCATTCGATCGTTCGCCAGTGAACGTGGCCTAAAGCGGGATGGGGTTAGGTTGAATCGATTTTGGATTGAACGAAGCCGCTGCCGCGGCGTAAGGGGCAAGGTGGCGTAGATCGCCTCCTGGCTGAGAGGATGTGGGTGTTGGAGCCCACCCCCCTCAGACAGGAGTATCGAGATGGCCGATTTGAGCCCTCTTCGCCGCCGCATGATCGAAGACCCGTCCGCAATCTGTCGCCGGCGACGCAGCGATCCTACATCAGCGCGGTTTCGAAGTTCAGCCGCTATTTTGGCCGATCGCCTGAGCGGTTGGAGCTGGAAGACGTCCGCGCGTTCCAGGTGCATCTGGTCTCGACCGGCATCTCATGGCCGGCGCTGAACCAGATCGTCTGTGCGCTACGGTTTTTCTACGGCGTCACGCTCGGCGAGGCGCTCATCCCGGAGCGCATTCCCTATGCGCGAGAACCACGCAAGCTGCCGGTCGTGCTCAGCGCCGACGAAGTGGTTCAGTTTCTTGAAGCGGTATCGAGTCTGAAGAGCCGCGCCGCGCTCACCACCGCCCATGCGGCCGGGCTCAGGGCCTCCGAAGTCGCGGGACTGCGGATCGAAGACATCGACAGCGCCCGCGGCGTCATCCAGGTGCGCCACGGCAAGGGCGCGAAGGATCGTAACGTGATGCTGTCGCCCCAGCTGCTGGGCATCCTGCGCACCTACTGGCGGCTCGCCCGGCCGCGGCTTTATCTGTTCCCGGGACGTGACGAAGATCATCCGATCGATCAGACCGTGTTGCATGCCGCCTGCCGGTCGGCGGTGAAGGCTGCGGGCCTGACCAAGCGCGTCACACTGCACACGCTGCGCCACAGCTTCGCGACGCATCTTCTCGAGAACGGAACCGATATCCGGATCATCCAGGTCTTGCTCGGGCACAACAATTTGTCGTCGACAGCGCGCTACACGCAGGTCGCCACCGATACGATCCGAGCGACCCAGAGCCCGCTCGATCGCCTGTCGCTGGAGGTGACGCCACCTGGATGATCCGCGGCGGGAAGTGGGTCATGACCCGCTCCGACAGCCGCTCCAACAGGCCCGCCATCGAGATTGCCGATATTCTGCGCCGGCATGGCGACGCCTATCGCCGTGTACATGCCGGTCATCTCGGTCGGGTCGAGCGGCGCGTGATGAGCGCGATCGTGGCGTGCCGGACCGAGGCGCTCGGTGGCCACGTGGAGGCTTGCGACGACTGCGGCACGACACGCGTTGCCTATAATTCCTGCCGCAACCGGCACTGTCCGAAGTGTCAGGGGAGAGCCCGAGCCGCGTGGCTCGCCGCGCGTCAAGCCGACCTGCTTCCGGTTCCCTATTTCCACGTCGTCTTCACACTGCCGGCTCCGATCGCCGCGATCGCCTTTCAGAACAAGGCCATCGTTTATGCGATCCCGTTCAAAGCCGCCGCCGAGGCGATGTCGACGCTCGCCGCCAACCCACGCCGGCTCGGCGGTGCGATCGGCGGCGTCGCCGTCCTCCACACCTGGGGGGCAGGCGCTGATGCATCATCCCCACGTCCACTGCGTCGTGCCGGGCGGCGGCCTCTCGCCCGATGGCGCGCGCTGGATCGCTTGCCGACCGAACTTCTTCCTGGCCGTCAAACCGTTGTCCAGACTATTTCGCACACTTTTTCTCAAACGTCTGTCGGCAGCCTTCAACTCCGGTGCCTTGCGTTTCTTCGGCGATCTCGGAGCTCTGGCAGAGCCGGCTGCCTTCGCGGCCCACCTCGACGTCATGCGACGCATCAACTGGGTTGTTTACGCCAAGCGGCCCTTCGGCGGGCCCGCACAGGTGCTGGCCTATCTCGGCCGCTACACCCATCGCGTCGCCATCGCCAACAGCCGGCTCGCAGCCCTCGACGAGGATCACGTCGCCTTTACCTGGAAGGACTACCGCCAGAACGGCGCGACAAAGATCATGAGGCTCAAGCGCGACGAGTTCATCCGCCGCTTCCTTCTTCACACGCTGCCCGACGGCTTCCATCGCATCCGCCACTTCGGCTTCATGGCCAACGGCCATCGCGCTGCCAAACTCGCCCTCTGCCGCAAACTTCTCGATCATGAGCGGACAGCGCCAAACAATGCCGAGCCGTCGCCCTTGGATTCGGCCCTCCATACCCGGGCCGAGGTTCCTGCCTGTCCCGATTGTGGGGGCGTCATGCGCATCGTCGAGCGCTTTCGACACAGCTGCAGCCGCTCCAGCCCTCGAACCCCGCCATTCCGATGCGACACGTCGTGAGTCAGTTCGTGCCCTGCACGACGATCATCATTCCCAGCGTCTCGATCACCGCCGACGCGGTCGAAACCGTGTCGCCACACCGCGCGACGACAACCATTCAATGCAGCGGACCATCGATCGCGACCGCCTGCAAAAACGCTCCCGGTCTCAAATTGCCGCCGATGCGCAGCCAGCACGTCTCCGCTTCAGATACACAGTCTGCCGATAGCTAGCTGCGATCTCGAACAATCCCCATAGCCTCACCACCGTGCCCACCCTCCCGCGCCTTCGTTCAATCCGGCTTCAATGAGGTCGCGTGATAAGCGCTTGCCGCGCCCTGCGTGAGCGCGACCTTACAGAACCCTCCAGATTCCCAAATCAGTCGGTTTCTGATTCACCATGCTAGCTGGGCGGGAGGCCAGCATGGATGGGCAAGCCGTACTCTCTGGATATTCGCAAGCGCGTTGTAGCGGCAATTGAGAGCGGGATGTCCCGCAATTCAGGCCGCGAAGCAGTTTGGGGTGGCGATCAACACGGCCATCGGCTGGATGAAGCGGGTCGATGAGACCGGTAGCGGTGAGCCTGGCCAGATCGGCGGTTACAAGCCGTAGGCAATTTCGGGCGAGTACGCGGTCTGGCTGTCGCAGCGTATTAAGGACGGCGATTTCACCATACGGGGGCTCGTTGCCGAGCTTGCGGGACGCGGCCTAAAGGTCGACTATCACTCGGTGTGGGACTTCGTGCATGCCGAGAAGCTCAGCTTCAAAAAAAGCGTGGCGGCTGGCGAACGCGATTGTCCCGCGGTCGCGCGGCGGCGAGCCCAGTGGGCAAAGTATCAAGGTCGCGTCGAGGCTGAGCGGGTGGTCTTCATTGACGAGATCTGGACCAGAACGGACATGGCGCCCTTGCGGGGATGGACGCCGCGCGGACTCCCCGCCAAGGTTCCCCGCGGCCGCTGGAAGACCATGACCTTCCTGGCGGCGCTTCGTCATGACCGGATCGATGCGCCATGGTTCATCGAAAGACCGATCGATGGCGTGAGCTTTCGGACCTATGTCGAGAAGTTTCTCCTATCCGTTCTTCGGCCCGACGATATCGTTGTCTTGGACAACCTCGGCAGCCACAAGGGCAAAGCAGTTCGCCAGCTCATCCGTTCGGTCCGCGCCAAACTCTTCTTCCTGCCAAAATACTCGCCCGACCTGAACCCGATCGGGCAGGTCTTTGCAAGCTCAAGCACCTGCTCTGCAAGGCTGCCGCGCGAACCGTCGACGCGGTCTGCGCTGCAATCGGCAAGGCACTCGATGCCTTCACACCCAACGAATGCGCCAACTACCTCAAAAATTCAGGATATCGAACTTAATGCCATCATGCTTTAGCTTCGCGCTCCCGCCCGACGTTGCGGACGTACCTTTATTCGAGAGCGCTATGACATCTACTAACAATGAGTATCAGGTGCCTACAGCGCCGGCCAGATACCCGTCGGTTCCAGCGACGGCCTTCGCGACCACGGCCCTCGCGGCCTCGTCCAATTCTACGATCGGGAGCCGCGTACCGGGGTGCATCAAGCCGAGGAAGCTCAAGGCATATTTCAGAGCAGCCGGACTTTCCTTTGAAAGGCAGGATTCGAGGGGGGCCAACTTCTCTTGAAGGAACTGTGCGGTCTGAAAGCGCCCTTGTCTCACACTGCAAAAAATAGCCTGACACAGGTCCGGCCTCACGTTCGCGACCAGCGAGACACAGCCATGTCCGCCTTGTGCGATATAGGCCAAGGCCGTTCCGTCGTCACCAGACAACCATCGAAAGCCGCATCTTAGCAGCGTCCTTAGGCGCATAGAACGGTTGATGTCCCCGGTCCCGTCTCTCAGTCCGACGAACTGCTTGCTTTCGGCGAGGCGGAGAAGCGTGTCATTCGCCAATTCGCGGGCAGTCCACCCAGGCGCGTCGTGCAGGATGATTGGTAACCCGGTCGACTCGGCGATGGCGCGAAAATGCGCGTAGATGCCGTTCTGCATGGGCTTATTGTAGTAGGGCACGACGGAAAGGACCGCGTCGGCGCCGGCCATTTCCGCGCGCCGTGTTGTTTCGATGGCGCGGTTGGTGGAGTTCGAACCTGCGCCCACGATAATCCGGGTGCGACCTCGGGCGATCTCGACAGCCGCACGGACCATGATGTCTCGCTCTGCGTCCGAAAGGGTCGAAGCTTCGCCGGCAGTCTCGCAAACCACCAAGCCCGAAGCGCCGGCTGCGATCTGGTATTCACAAAGGCGTTCTAAGGCTCCAAGATCTATGCGGTCTGCTTTATCGAATGGAGTGGGGAGATCGGGTATGTAACCCATCAGCCAAGCTGAGGTATTTGGTGCCGAGGTCACGCCGCTTGCTCCATCTGTCCGAAGATTCGCCAAAAGACCAAAAGCAAAAGATCGCAATGGCATTAAGGCCAGATTCAATCCGAGAGACCGTCCGGCTCCAATTCGTTAGCGAGATGCCCCTCGTCAAAATCCATCAAAACTCCGATAGCTGATTGGCGTTGAGCAACTGTGATGCCAGAGTAAGCCCTCCTATCAGGTTCTCGCCCGTGCCCAGACCGACAAACGTGCCACCTTTTGGTGTGGAACACTCGCGGGCCTGGCGCCTCGACCAATCCGCGCAATCTTAGCGACAGCTAGAGTTTCATCTTTTGGATGCTCGTTATGGATTACACTATGGATTCTGAGTTGGCGGGTGACCACAATCGCGTTCATTTATGACATCTTCTTGGTCGGAGGCGCAGCAAAAGCTCAGCCATTCGATCGCCCTCAGTTCGGTCGACGTATCAGGCACGCGTCGCGCTCGGCGATCAGCGGTCTGACGGGATGTCGAGTTCGATTTCGCGTGACACCTCAACGATGGCTTCTGGATGACGGCCATTCTTGCGGAGTGCGTATTTGAGCGCTTCTGCTCGGCTCACGAACAGGCCACCAAAAATGCCGTTCTGTTGGCGGACAACCCAGTTGCCACAGCGATCCCTGCCAACAAGGACGGCCGAGGCTGCGGGGCTGCACGAATGAGGTTCGACGAGCTTCATGTTCATGATCCTTCAAGGATATGTCCCTCAGCCGATACATCCCAAATCTGTGCTGTAGTTGTTCAAAGATCGTCAGCCTGCAGGATAGCTAACTGACCGCACTCGAATGATGTCTCGTGAATCATGAATTCGAGGGCAAGGTCATGCCGATCTCAAAAGGCCATATTTTGCTTGCTCAAAATGTCCGCATCTTCAAGAACGCTGGCTTACTCGAGCGTCTCGGCACAGTTCCGATATTGTGGGAGTGGCCAATCGCCTATTCGAAGCGGCTCTTCGGAACTGCGAGACCATCGCTCGACCAGTTGCCTCGCGACGGGACGTTCCTCCGGGAGACGCACCTGTAAGGGCGCGCCTAGCGTGATCTGTCTGGAAGACTCTCCGATTACGCCTAAGCGAAGCACGGCACGTCGTCAGCGGATTGTTCAAGATCAATCGCGGAGGCGTCATCGGCAACTCCCGAAAGGAACCTACCGCTTTGGCAGTAGGTCTTTTGTTCTCATCCCAGCAACCACCGTGCCACTCGCTAAAGATGATGCGCGGCCATGCTTGACGGAAATGAAGAGGCGTATCCTGTCAGTTGCCTGTGGAACGGCTTGTTTCTTTCGTCGGCTTTCTGACACAAGGTCTTCAAGTGGACATGGATGGCTCAAGGAGATCAACGAATGATGACGGCGGCCTCAGCTGGAAGGGTTGTTAGGACGGCGGGCTTTGTGTGGAGCAGCTCGGCATCGGTAAGTTATCCGGCATAATGCAGTGTGTCGCCCGCATCCAGGTTGCTCGCGGGCTGCTAACCCGGATGGTCATCATCTGTGATGACATCAAACCACGTTGGGTAAATATCTGACGAGCCGGTCTCTAAACCCGGCGACCCTGTGATACAGCCAAGCAGAAAATTCAAGCAAGTTGTCGATCGCCGTCAGATTGTAGAAGGGGACAGAGGTCTACACTGCATTCGAAGCGCGCAGTCACCGTATCGGACCTAGTCCGTTCGGGCGATGGCCGGGCGCAGGCCTGCGATGATGCGTCGCGACCGCTCCGATGGGTTGACGCAGTCAGTTATCCCGCCGAAAATGTGGACTAGGGTCTGTTGAGATTCAGGATTGAACGAAGCCGCTGCCGCGGCGTAAGGGGCAAGGTGGCGTAGATCGCCTCCTGGCTGAGAGGATGTGGGTGTTGGAGCCCACCCCCCTCAGACAGGAGTATCGAGATGGCCGATTTGAGCCCTCTTCGCCGCCGCATGATCGAAGACCCGTCCGCAATCTGTCGCCGGCGACGCAGCGATCCTACATCAGCGCGGTTTCGAAGTTCAGCCGCTATTTTGGCCGATCGCCTGAGCGGTTGGAGCTGGAAGACGTCCGCGCGTTCCAGGTGCATCTGGTCTCGACCGGCATCTCATGGCCGGCGCTGAACCAGATCGTCTGTGCGCTACGGTTTTTCTACGGCGTCACGCTCGGCGAGGCGCTCATCCCGGAGCGCATTCCCTATGCGCGAGAACCACGCAAGCTGCCGGTCGTGCTCAGCGCCGACGAAGTGGTTCAGTTTCTTGAAGCGGTATCGAGTCTGAAGAGCCGCGCCGCGCTCACCACCGCCCATGCGGCCGGGCTCAGGGCCTCCGAAGTCGCGGGACTGCGGATCGAAGACATCGACAGCGCCCGCGGCGTCATCCAGGTGCGCCACGGCAAGGGCGCGAAGGATCGTAACGTGATGCTGTCGCCCCAGCTGCTGGGCATCCTGCGCACCTACTGGCGGCTCGCCCGGCCGCGGCTTTATCTGTTCCCGGGACGTGACGAAGATCATCCGATCGATCAGACCGTGTTGCATGCCGCCTGCCGGTCGGCGGTGAAGGCTGCGGGCCTGACCAAGCGCGTCACACTGCACACGCTGCGCCACAGCTTCGCGACGCATCTTCTCGAGAACGGAACCGATATCCGGATCATCCAGGTCTTGCTCGGGCACAACAATTTGTCGTCGACAGCGCGCTACACGCAGGTCGCCACCGATACGATCCGAGCGACCCAGAGCCCGCTCGATCGCCTGTCGCTGGAGGTGACGCCACCTGGATGATCCGCGGCGGGAAGTGGGTCATGACCCGCTCCGACAGCCGCTCCAACAGGCCCGCCATCGAGATTGCCGATATTCTGCGCCGGCATGGCGACGCCTATCGCCGTGTACATGCCGGTCATCTCGGTCGGGTCGAGCGGCGCGTGATGAGCGCGATCGTGGCGTGCCGGACCGAGGCGCTCGGTGGCCACGTGGAGGCTTGCGACGACTGCGGCACGACACGCGTTGCCTATAATTCCTGCCGCAACCGGCACTGTCCGAAGTGTCAGGGGAGAGCCCGAGCCGCGTGGCTCGCCGCGCGTCAAGCCGACCTGCTTCCGGTTCCCTATTTCCACGTCGTCTTCACACTGCCGGCTCCGATCGCCGCGATCGCCTTTCAGAACAAGGCCATCGTTTATGCGATCCCGTTCAAAGCCGCCGCCGAGGCGATGTCGACGCTCGCCGCCAACCCACGCCGGCTCGGCGGTGCGATCGGCGGCGTCGCCGTCCTCCACACCTGGGGGGCAGGCGCTGATGCATCATCCCCACGTCCACTGCGTCGTGCCGGGCGGCGGCCTCTCGCCCGATGGCGCGCGCTGGATCGCTTGCCGACCGAACTTCTTCCTGGCCGTCAAACCGTTGTCCAGACTATTTCGCACACTTTTTCTCAAACGTCTGTCGGCAGCCTTCAACTCCGGTGCCTTGCGTTTCTTCGGCGATCTCGGAGCTCTGGCAGAGCCGGCTGCCTTCGCGGCCCACCTCGACGTCATGCGACGCATCAACTGGGTTGTTTACGCCAAGCGGCCCTTCGGCGGGCCCGCACAGGTGCTGGCCTATCTCGGCCGCTACACCCATCGCGTCGCCATCGCCAACAGCCGGCTCGCAGCCCTCGACGAGGATCACGTCGCCTTTACCTGGAAGGACTACCGCCAGAACGGCGCGACAAAGATCATGAGGCTCAAGCGCGACGAGTTCATCCGCCGCTTCCTTCTTCACACGCTGCCCGACGGCTTCCATCGCATCCGCCACTTCGGCTTCATGGCCAACGGCCATCGCGCTGCCAAACTCGCCCTCTGCCGCAAACTTCTCGATCATGAGCGGACAGCGCCAAACAATGCCGAGCCGTCGCCCTTGGATTCGGCCCTCCATACCCGGGCCGAGGTTCCTGCCTGTCCCGATTGTGGGGGCGTCATGCGCATCGTCGAGCGCTTTCGACACAGCTGCAGCCGCTCCAGCCCTCGAACCCCGCCATTCCGATGCGACACGTCGTGAGTCAGTTCGTGCCCTGCACGACGATCATCATTCCCAGCGTCTCGATCACCGCCGACGCGGTCGAAACCGTGTCGCCACACCGCGCGACGACAACCATTCAATGCAGCGGACCATCGATCGCGACCGCCTGCAAAAACGCTCCCGGTCTCAAATTGCCGCCGATGCGCAGCCAGCACGTCTCCGCTTCAGATACACAGTCTGCCGATAGCTAGCTGCGATCTCGAACAATCCCCATAGCCTCACCACCGTGCCCACCCTCCCGCGCCTTCGTTCAATCCGGCTTCAATGAGGTCGCGTGATAAGCGCTTGCCGCGCCCTGCGTGAGCGCGACCTCACAGAACCCTCCAGATTCACAGAACGGAACGTCCGTGATTCAAGCTCCGAAAGGAGTTTGGCATGCCCCGATTCGTTCTGACCGATGCTCAATGGGCGGAGATGGAGCCGCTTTGTTTGGGCAAGCCGACGGATCCCGGCCGCAGTGGAAGCGATAACCGGATGTTTCTTGAAGCGGTGCTGTGGATCGCCCGCACGGGCAGTCCGTGAGAGATCTGCCCCCGACGTTCGGCAACTGGAATACGGTGTTCAAGCGCTATCGCGACTGGGTGAAGGCCGGCGTTTTCAAGCGGATTTTCGATGCCGTATCGGATGATCCGGACATGGAGTTCGTCATGGTCGACGCGACAATCGTCAAGGTTCACCGCCACGCACAGGGAGCAAAAGGGGGACCAAAAATCAGGCCATCGGCAAGTCGAAAGGCGGCTGGACCACCAAAATCCTCGCGCTGACCGACGCGCTTGGGAATCTGGTGCGGTTCGTTCTGCTCCCCGGCCATCGCTTTGATACCGTCGGCGTCGCGCCCCTGATCAAAGACATCGAATTCGGCGGCTTGATCGCCGACAAGGCTTTTGATTCCAACTGGATCATCGAAGAGCTGAAGGAACGCAAGGCCAGGATCGTCATCTCGCAGCATCAAAGGCGCGCTCAGCCTCTCGACATCGACAAGGACATTTACAAATGGCGCCATCTGATCGAGAATTTCTTCGGCAAGCTCAAGGAATTCAAACGCATAGCAATGCGATGCGACAAGACAGACAGCAGTTTCGAAGCGATGATCTACCTCGCCACCGCCGTCATCCATTCCAGATGAATCTCAATAGGCCCTAGATGGAGAGGCCTTCTTATGCCAAGTCATTGCTAGACGAGCGGCCCATCATTATTGTGTAACTGTCACATTCGGTGTTTCCCACGGACTTTTGTGATTTTGCGACGATGTTGCGTCATCGAGACCAAGTGCAGTCTAGGGATAGATGGCGATGATACTCGCGATAAGCGAGTTGTTTCTCATCGTTGCGGCTGCAGACCGAATTCACTGCTGGCAATATCGGCACTCAAATTCGAGCGCGCTGATTGGTCGTCGTACCAGCTCGCGCGCTAACGAGCGATTCAAACTAGCAAAGAGCTGGATTGCCAGCGATTTCCATTCCGGCGGTCGCCACAGAGTTTATCCCGAAACAACAGTCTTTTGTGAGCAACGCCGATATGTGCCTGGTTTCTAACAGCGGTACAACGGCTATCGTGTCCAACACAAGGCGGAATCCCGCCCCGTGCGAACCCCGTTCTAGAGAATGATAAATCCAATGCGTTGTGGCGACCGTTGGTAGACAATTGCTGTTGAAAGGCAGAAAGAACGAAAGAACTCAGCGAACGTCCAGTGGATGCAGACGCGCAAGACGGCCGATGTACTGCTCCGCTTACGCCAATGCACCCATCTCCGAGAGACGAAACGAGCGGGCACGAACCGCCGGGTAATCGTCCAGAGTAAATGATAGAGGTCTACGGCGAATGGAATCGAGCTCATCGCAGAACACGTACCAGCATCGGCCCAGATTTTGTCGCATCAGTCTGATGTTCACGCAGCGTCTACGGCGAGTTCCACTGGGTTGATTCCCGATTCGGAGCAATGGATGCGGAAGCATCGTCCCGACGCTGATCACGATGGAACTCGAGGGCACGCTAATGGAGATCAAGCCAATCACCATCCATGAGGCAGCCGTGCTCGCCCGTATGCCGCAAGACTATTAGATGAGGCAAACGTGCCCCGCTTGTTGCGGCGGCCGCCAATTTCAACCAACGCTCGCTTATACAAGTAAGGGCTTCGGATCGCCAATGGAGACACAATGGGTGCAGAACCAAAGCATCAACCTGCCGCGGCTTGGCTAGAGAGTTACGGTTAGATATCGCGCGGCTTGGTGGTTCCCACACGGGATGTAGCTGTGGCTTCAGCGTTGGTTAGGAAGAACAAATGCCTTGCGTCAGAAATTTTACCGAAGAGAGACTGCATGCTGCTCCCGATCGGGCAAATTCATTTCGCGAAAAGCGTGTGTCCACAGTCCCCTTTCGGCGGCTGGTTCAGGGGACTTCGCGCGATCGCTATACAATGCGCCGCATGTTGCCACTTCGGGTGCCGATGCTGCTCGCCTTTTGTCTCGGGGCAGTAGACACAAGTGGTCGCAGTGCACTCCAATCGCAAAAGAATCACGGCTTCGCCAAAGGCAAGAGAGTTATTCTGAACCGTGAGCGGCACTATCATCGAGCCCTTAGCTTTCAGCGATATCGGCTAAGAGATCGGTGAGGACAACCAATCGTCTCCAGGATTTTCTTGAAGACGTGACAAACAATTTGATCTTGACTGCCGCGCGGGGATGACGTCCGATTCGCGTGATCTCCAAAAGAGAGGCGGGCCAGCTTGACCAATGTAGTAGAAGGCGCGTCCAGTTCTTTGCGCTCGGTTTGACAACTGAGATCCGTGTGTGGCTCACGTTACCGGATTCAGCCCGACAGCTCGGCGTTTTGAGTGTCGCGTCCGCGGCGCACTACTTCAAGTTTCGAGCGACATCGGCAATTGCCGCTCGCAAAAGCACCGCTGATGTTTTAAGATCTAACTCTGATGTCTTGGCTTCAGCATAGCGGAGCAGCTCCAGAATGCTTAGTAGTTGCTTCCGCCGTCTGCCATCGACCGGGTATTGGTTGTCGTCCGTGGCAACTACTCCTTTGTCGTCTAGCAGTCTCCTGAAGAACTCCCTCGCCAGGGTCTCGCCAGGGGAGGGGGCTTGATGATTCACTTTGTCATCTCGAATCGGCGGAGACGATCAGGCGCGGCAGGTTTACGGATCAGGGCGGCCTGTTTTCGTACATCGCGCCGGATAAGCGTGTGCCGGCGAACCATCCGCTGCGTAAGGTGCGGGAACTCGTCCGGGATGTTTTGAGTGATTTGAACCGCAGTCTTGGCGGGCTCTACGCCAGTGAGGGACGTCCTTCGATCCCTCCGGAGCAATTGTTGAGCGCTTTGCTGCTGCAGGTGTTCTATGGCATCCGCTCGGAACGCCAGTTGATGGAACAACTGGACTACAATCTTTTGTACCGCTGGTTCGTGGGACTGTCGCCGGATGATCCGGTCTGGGACCCGACTACCTTCACCAAGAACCGGGAGCGGCTGCACAATGGCGATGTGTTCACGAAGTTCATGACCAGACTTCTGAACCATCCGCAGGTCAAGCCGCTGCTGTCGGACGAGCACTTCTCGGTGGATGGAACGCTGATCGAAGCCTGGGCTTCACAGAAGAGCTTCAAGGACGGCAGCGGTGACGATAACGGCGCCAACTTCCATGGCCAGAAGCGCAAGAACGACACCCATGCGAGTACTAGCGACCCGGACAGCAGGCTTTATCGCAAGGCGGCCGGGCGGGAGGCCAAGCTTTGCTATATTGGGCCACGCCACCATGGAGAACCGGCATGGGCTGGCGGTGGCCGGGCAAGGTCACCCATGCCAATGGCACGGCCGAACGCCGGGCTTCGGAGACCATGCTTAAGGCGAGGCGCAAAGCCGCAGGCCGCCGCCTCACGGCCGGTGAGGACAAGGCGTACGATACCGCCGATCATGTCGCGAATCTTCGCGCCATCGGCGTGACGCCGCATGTAACGCAGAACCAAGCTGTTACCAAGACCGGCAAGACCCGCAACAGCGCCATCGACGAACGAACCACGCGGCATCCGGGGTACGGCATGTCGCAGTCACGCCGGGCGATGGTCGAGTGCATCTTTGGGTGGGGCAAGCAGCACGGTACCATGCGCAAGACCAAACATCGTGGCATCGCTCGCGCCGCCGCCGACTTCCTGCTCAATCTGATCGCCTATAACCTGATCCGCATTCCCAAACTGCTTGCCGCTTAGCCACCCTGCATCAGGCTACATCCAACACCAGCCGATAAAATTACGTCCAACTCCGCCGCATCGCCCCAATAATGAACCGCTCCGGGATTGTCGGAGGCTGTTTGGTTTAAGTTATGCCGCCATGGCGGGTTGTTCCAGCATGGCGTAGTAGCGTTGCTCGGCTTCAGCGGGCGGGATGTTGCCGATGGGCTCGAGGAGCCGCCGGTTGTTGAACCAGTCGACCCATTCCAGCGTCGCGAACTCGACGACCTCGAAGCTGCGCCACGGTCCGCGCCGATGGATTACTTCAGCCTTGTAGAGGCCGTTGTTGGTTTCGGCGAGAGCATTGTCATAGGAATCTCCGACGCTGCCGACAGAAGGCTCGATGCCTGCTTCAGCCAGGCGCTCGGCTGCCCCAGTCGCTATGGTGCACGAGCCCGCCGCGATGGACCGGTCGCCGATCGTGCAGGGCCTGCTCCAGCGCATCGAGCACGAAGCCGGCATGTGCTGTGCGTGAAGCCCGCCAGCCCACGATCCTGCGGGCATAGGCATCGATGACGAAGGCGACGTAGACGAAGCCAGTCCAGGTCGCGACATAGGTGAAGTCGGAGAGTCAGAGAACGTTCAGCCTTGGCGCCTTAAACTGGCGGTTGACGTGATCCAGCGGGCATGGCGCAGCCTTGTCGCTGATCGTGGTTTTGACGGGCTTGTCGCGGATGACCCCTTGCAAACCCATGTTCCTCATCAGTCGCGACACCGTGCAACGGGCAACATCGAAGCCTTCGCGTTTGAGCTGCCGCCAGACCTTGCGCGCGCCGTAGACGGAGAAGTTCTCATCGAACACACGCCGGACCTCGATCTTCAGGGCAGCATCCTGCCTGGCACGCGCCGACAGCTTGTCTGGATCGCGCCGCTTGGCCACATGGGCGTGGTAGGTCGAGGGGGCGATCGGCAAGACCTTGCAGATCGGCTCGACCCCATGCGCCCCACGATGATCGTCGATGAAGGCGATCATGGCTTGGACCGGCGGTCGAGCTCCGCCATCGCAAAATAGGCGCTGGCCTTGCGCAGGATCTCGTTGGCCTGCCGAAGCTCACGGTTCTCCCGCTCGAGGGCCTTCAGCTTGTCGCCCATGTCGGTCGGAACGCCGGCCCGCTGCCCGCTGTCGATCTCGGCTCTCTTGACCCAGTCATGCAGTGTTTGCGGCGTACAGCCGATCTTGGCCGCAATCGAGGTCACCGCCGCCCAGCGCGACGGGTGCTCGCTGGCGTGATCCAGAACCATCCGAACCGCTCGCGCTCGGACCTCGGGTGAAAACTTGTTCGTCGTCCTGCTTGTCATGGCTCCACCTTCTCAAGAGTTGGAGCCTCCGGCAATCCCGGAGCGGTTCATCCAAAGCACTATCCTCTTACGGCGAGCTTGTAAGTCTTGTTCGTCAGTGACATCTGCACGACCCGGTCATCGCTTGTGGAGGGTCTGCCGCAGGAAGTCTTTTCTAGCAGCTTTGATTGGGGGCGTCATAAACCACGGCTCGACGTGCATCAACTTTGACACCACGTTGTGACCGGAGCATCGTCGTCTCTGTCCAAGTCCGCCAAGGCCATCAAGGTCAACCGCAAAACAAATGGGGATTGGTGCTGATGCCTCTTCAAGCGTTGCTACAAAAAGTTGTTGTATTGCAATACGATGTCGTGCATTGTAGATCATCGAAAGATATCGCTTACTCATGAGATATTGGCTATCCGGACGCTTGGCTTGGATCCTTTCCTGTATCCGTCGATTGGAGCAACGACGAACCTTTGCTTGGACTCGCCGAATCGGCCGACGGTAACGGCCCCGAAGAGCTTGGTCTGCATTGCGAATATCCAATGCACACAGTGACGGTTGCCGCGCGCTCACGCTCAAGTTTTATGTGGGGATATTCGTACCCGATCGCGTGCATTCCGTCAGCTTTGCATTGAGGTGGCGTCAAAGCAGCAGCCACACGAGCTTATTCCGATATCCCTGATGGAATCAAAGGCGAATGTCTGAGCGTAGAAATGTCCACCGTAGTCCAATTGATCCAGAAAGAGTTTCGAAGAAGCGCGCTGAACGAAATGGGAGTGGTCGCGGCCACTCTCTCTTTGTGAATTCAATTGAGAAAGCGTTTTCAGTACTTGACGCGTTTAGCCGTGAACGATCTCGGTTGACGCTCGCAGCGGTCACCAAGCTGACAGGCTTGGACAAGAGCGCAGCCCAGCGTTTTCTTTTCACCCTCCAACAGCTCAACCTGCTGCGAAAGCATGAAGACACCAAGCAATTTTCGCTTTCTCCCCGTCTGCTTGAGTTCGCGTACGCGTATACGTATAGCGACGGCTTGATCGAGCGTGCCCAGCCGTTTCTGGTTGAAGCCCATGAGAAAACGGGCGAAACAGTTAATCTTGTGGTCATGGAGGGCACCGATGTGATTCTTGTTTGGAGGACGCCGACCCGAGATATTGTTGCTATGAACGTACAGATTGGACTTCGAATGCCTGCTCTCTATAGCATTGCAGGACGTGCAATCGTTGCTCGCCTATCGCCGCAGGAGCGAGATGATATTCTTCGAGGTACAGATTACGAGAGATACACGAATCAAGCCGTCGCGAGTTCTGATGAAATGCGCGGGCTAATTGAGCGGGCCGCCAAAGATGGATACGTGTTGTCAAAATCTCAATACCTTCACGAGGAAACCGCCGTAGGTGCGGCTATCGTCGATGGTGCAAATGTGGTGCGGGGTGGAATCAGTCTATCTGGTCCTGGTAGCCGGCTGACAGTGAAAGAAGCTCGCGATAAACTCTTGCCGGCCACAATTGCGGCCGCTCGCAAGATTTCGCTCGCGTTGGGCGCCTATTAATTTCCGTTTGGTGTCGGGGTGCTTTAGAACACGGCTCCCGTCGTCGTTCGCATTACCTGCGGGGCGCCAGATCTGGCTCGTCCAACGATCAAAACAGATTCGGCTTCAGCCGCTTTGGATTGTCTTCCGCGGATGAGAGGGCCAGTTAGCCCCGTTCAGAAATGCTTCGCCGATGAGATTGCTTTGCCGGTAAGCGCACGCGAAGGAATAATTCTTGCCGGTCTTTCTTATCAGGATCGCGCGGCAATAGCTGAGACTCTCGAGCCCATCTTCTTAAGAGCGTATGATTTTGCAGGAGCCGAAGAGGCAGCCCAAGTATGCATATTTTATAGAAACAGGCCTTGTGTCGCTGAGAATTGTTGCTGCAGGAAGCATGCTGGAAAGCGCGCTAGTGGGATATCGCGGCGTCGTCGGAGCTTCTTTCTTGTTGGGTGGATATCTACCGACGCATCAATCGGTTGTGCTCTTTCCGGGGAATGCGTTCAGAATCCATGTCGACAATCTTCGTCGTGTGATATTTGAGCGCCTCAAAGTTCGAGAGCATCTTTCGAAATATGTTCAGGCGCTCCTTTTGCACCGCGCTCAAACGGGATTATGTGGCGTACGGCACGATCGCGAGCAACGACCGGCATGTTGGCTCTGTTTTTGCACGATGCACTCGGTAGTGGTGTTCTTCCTGTCACGCACGATTATCTATCTCTCTTTTTGGGATTGCGTCGCGCGGGCGTGACGGAGACGCTGATACGATTTGAGAGGAGGGCTTCATTCGGAAGATGCGAGATATCTTGAAGGTGGACGGCGCCGGGAACAAAAGGCGTGCAGTTGCTATAGCGTCATCCGCGAGGCCTGCGTTTAAGATGAGCAGCTGGGCTATGGCGAATTCAAAGGCTTAGATCACGGCACGCACGCATGGCAGCCGGAGCGCTTTTGGTAACGCGATATCTGTCGACGCAGTAGATCTCGCTTTTTGCTATTTTCGACGATCGCGCTGGCGTTGAAGGTCGCCTTCCGCCATCACTGCGCCGACGCTAACCCACAGCCAGATCCGGAAGCCGATTCTTTCTCACCGATTTAACCGAATGAACAATTAGTGAGGGTTCGAGCCTAGATTAGTATCGTTCGACGAGGCAATGCAAGTGATGGACGCGTTCCACGGAGTCGACAACAAAGCTCTCGATGTAGAACGCTGGCGCCTCGCGAGGTCCTTCGATGGATCCGCTCGCGTTCAGCGGCGGTGCCAGGGCGCACGACCTTTGCGGGGAGGGCACCAGCGAAAAATCGACTCGGTCTAATTGCGGCGATATAGCGGTGAGTGCTACGAAATAGTGTATTGCAATACAGTGAATGTCATGTATGCTGTACTTCGACAGCGGGGCGAGAACCGGTAGGCCATCGAGGGTGCATCAGACGCTGGGTTAGGGCATGTGCTCGAGCCTCGCAGTCGACTTATGTGCCCGACAGATACGAGGGTTCTAAGGTGTCCCTACAGCTTGGATAGGAGCTCAGTTGCTCGAACGCGCAACGAATACACTTCGCGAAATTTGGACGCTAACGGGAATCCATAAGACAACTAGGGCTGAACGGAATTGTCATGGCGAGGGCACTGCTGGACCCAACGAGTTTCCCAAAGGGGTTCGACCTTTGCTGCTTGACGAAGATGGGCTGCGCGAACTCGTGCTGAAGAGTCAGCCTGTCTTAGCGCCGGGGTGTATTGCTTTCAACCGAGCGCATCCTAGGGGTTGTTCCAGTGCTACCATGCTCAAACGTGAGTTTATGGAGGCTGGCTATCGCTGTCCAGGGTCTACACCGGCGAAGAGACGTGCTGGCTCTGAAGCCGCTGCCCCGCTTTTCCCCCCGTTCGCGCAACGCGCGATAGCTGGTTCACCATTCAAGCTAGCCAAAGGACTATCATGACCACGGTCGGCGCAAATTCCGCCCCCCAGTTCCCGCGACCCTCCAATGAGCCCGAATTCGACTACAAAGCCGAGCAGGCTGGGCGAGCCGAGCTTCAGAGGCATTTGGCGACGAGCGAAGTCGTTGAGATCCCAGCCGTTATCGGAGGCAAGCGAATCCTCTCTGGCGACGTCGAAGAGGTGCGCGCCCCGCACGATCAGAATCGGCTGCTGGCGCGAATCCATCGGCCAACCGAAGCGGATATTCGCGCGGCAGTTGATACTGCGGTCCAAGCGCAGCGCGAGTGGGCGGCATTGCCGTTCGAAAAGCGTGCTGCGGTGTTCCTGCGTGCCGGGGAGATCATCGCCAATGTGCAGCGCCATCGCATTACTGCGGATACGATGCTTGGCCAGAGCAAGACGGTCGACCAGGCAGAGCCGGATGCTGCTGGCGAACTGGTCGATTTTATGCGGTTCAACGTGTTCGAAGCGCAAAAGATCTACGCGAACCAGCCGCTCACCGTGCAAAGCGCGACGAATCGCGCGGACTGGCGTCCGCTCGAGGGGTTCGTCTATGCGGTCAGTCCCTTCAACTTCACCGCGATTGGTGCAAACCTTTGCTGCGGCCCTGCGCTGATGGGGAACGTCTGCGTTTGGAAGCCGTCACAGAAATCGGCGCTCGCAAACTGGCGCTTTTTCCTGGCACTGGAGGAAGCTGGGCTGCCGCCCGGGGTGATCAACTTCATCCCAGCGGACCCGGTGATGGCGACCCGTGTCGTCCTGCAATCGTCCTACTTCGCTGGGTTACACTTCACTGGCTCGTCGCAGGTGTTCAAGGCGCTTTGGCGCGCCATCGGCGAGCGCGTCGAGACCTTTCGCAGTCTCCCGCGCATCGTCGGCGAAACGGGCGGCAAGGACTTCGTGTTGGCGCATCCCTCCGCCAAGGCAGAAGCTGTGACTATTGCGTTAATCCGTGGTGCGTTCGAGTACCAAGGGCAGAAGTGCAGTGCGGCGTCGCGCGCCTACATCCCGAAGAGTATGTGGCCCGCCGTGAGGCGCGAGTTACAGGAGCGTTTGTCGGAACTGAAGGTTGGCGATGTCGCGCAGTCCGACACGTTTATGGGCGCTGTGATCGATGAGGCCTCTTATGCGCGCTTGTCAATGCGCATCGGGAAGGCGCGTGATGATAACCAGACGCAAATCGTTAGCGGCGGCAAGACGTGGAGTGATCCGGGCTGGTTCGTCGAGCCGACGGTCATCGAAGTCACTGACCCGCGGCACCCGCTCATGTGCGACGAACTGTTTGGTCCTGTCCTGACAGTGTTCGTGTACGAGGACGACGAGTGGGACGAAACACTGGAACTCGTCGATTCCACTAGCAACTATGCACTGACGGGTTCAATCTTCTGCACGGACCGCTACGCTTTGGAGCAGGGTGAGGCGAGGTTGGCGAATGCGGCGGGTAACCTGTATGTGAACACCAAGCCGACCGGCGCTGTCGTCGGACAGCAGCCATTCGGCGGAGGGCGAGCGAGCGGCACAAACGACAAGGCAGGCTCCTGGATGAACCTGCTCCGCTGGACCTCTCCGCGAGTCATCAAGGAAAGCTACTTGCCGCAGTCAGACTGGAAGTTCACCGGCAATTAGAGGAGGGGGGCGCATGAAACGTCGAGATGTCTTAACGGGCGCGCTAAAGCTCGGCGCTGCCTTCTCTGTCAGTGCTCCGTCAATCCTCCCTCGTCCAGCCCAGGCCGCGACGACGATTTCGTTCGCGAGCTATGGGGGGAGCTACGGTGATTTCGTCAAGCAATGCTGGATCAAACCCTTCACGGCAGAAACTGGAATCTCAGTGGAATTCATCACCGGGGCAACTACGGCCAAAGCGAAGGCCCAGGTGGCGAGCAACAATATTGAGTGGGATATTTTCGATGCGGCCACCTATTACGGTGAGAAGGAAGGCCTATGGGAGCCCACTGACACCAAGATAGTCGATCCCTCGCGATTTGTTCAGAAACCGCCTTCTTTTGCCGTGCCTACGTTTAGCTACGCGGGTGGTATCGCATACGATCCGAGCCGGACGAAGAGACCGGCGAATGACTTTCCCGCGCTTTGGGACATTGTGAGCTTCCCTGGTCGCCGCGTTTTACGTACTTGGGCCACCGAAATGTTTGAGCTTGCGCTGCTTGCGGACGGTGTTGCACCAAGCGAGCTCTATCCGCTTGACGTAGATCGCGCTTTCAAATCCCTGAATCGCATCAAGCCTTACGTCCACAAGTGGGTCGCCGAAGTCACTCAGACTATAACTCTCATCCAGACAAATGAAGCTGATTACAGCTACGCCTATGCGCATCGGGTTAAGGCAGCGAAGGAATCGGGCGTTTCGATCGATTTCTCTTTTGACCAGTGTATTATCCAAATGAACTACTGCGCTGTGCTGAGAGGTAGTCCGCGGAGGGAAGCCGCGATGCGGTTCCTTGAATTTGTTACCAGGCCATCTCAACAAGCATTGATCGCCAATAGACTCAGCATGTTGCCGACAACGCAGGGTATCGAGCATCTCGTGGAAGATGAGGCACGACGTTGGGTGCCCGACTTGAAGAGCCCAAAGAATGTGGTCTTCAGCGCGGAGTATTGGGGCGACCATTTCTTCGAGCTCGACAAGCGCTTCAAGGAGTGGATGTTGACCTAGCGCGCCTGCCTGTCTTTTTTCACGCATGCGCGCTTACGGCGTCAGGAAGCGAGAGCCATTGCCGTTGTGCCTCTCCTTGCGCAATGCGTCGATGCCAGTGGGGCGCACGCTTTCTTCGGACCGATAATCCGATTCAACATCCACTTGGACCTTGGACCGATCCTTACTGAGCAAGCGGAATACGCCACCCTCATCAGCGCCGGTCAATCTTCTTTGCGAAAGTAGGATCGTGTTCGGATACGCGATCGTTTGCACTAAGATGGGGCGAAGCCCCATCGCGGGATTTCCCAACCTCTGCAAATGGCTTTCGCTGGCCTCCCTGTGCAGTAGCAATGTCGCAACTAGTCATGTTTACGACGTCTACCGTCAAGGAGCACTAGTCTCACCTGCATTAGTTTTCCTAGCCGCCAGCAGAGAAAGTTTGCGATTGCCCCAATATCCCTGCAGAAGATTGTGCCGTGATTTGGCGTAGTTGCAATTGGGGCTGACTACCAGGACTGCTGGAGTAGGCCGGGGGCGTCACTGCAGCGTCTCAATTCTTCAATGAAATTCGCGATTAGCTAGGAGCGCAGCGTGTGCGAATTGGTCAAGCTTGAACGTAGTGACACAATCGCGGTCGTCACGGTCAATAACCCTCCCGTGAACGCGCTGAGCGTCGCGGTGCGAAACGGCATTCACGAAGCCATGGAAGTTGCTATCGCCGATCCTGAGGTTAAAGGCATCGTGCTTACCTGCGCCGGCCGCACCTTCATCGCAGGCGCCGACATCACTGAGTTCGGCAAGCCGCAAAAGGCGCCTTGGGACGAGACTTTGGCGATGATGGAGAATTCGCCAAAACCTATTGTGGCCGCGATCCACGGAACTGCCCTGGGCGGCGGGCTTGAATTGGCGCTAGCTTGCCATTTTCGCGTTGCAACGAAGGACGCGAAACTCGGCTTACCAGAGGTCAAGCTGGGTCTTTTGCCGGGCGGTGGGGGCACGCAGCGCCTGCCGCGCGCAGTTGGGCCTGAGCTTGCGATCAAAATGATTGTCGGGGGGGATCCAATCCTTGCGGCTGAAGCGTTCAATAGCGGTCTGATCGAGGAGATCGTCGAAAGTCCAGTGGTGGGCGGCGAGGGTTTCGTGCGCAAGGTACTGGCCGAGAAGCGCCCGTTGCGTAAGCTGCGCGACGACGACTCAAGACTTGCCGCCGCGAAGGCCGATGGCTCGATCTTTGCTAACGCGGTTGCCTCTATGACCACGCGGTGTCGCTGCCTGGAAGCACCATTCGCTGCGGCTCAAGCTGTTGGTTATGCCATCAAATTGCCGTTCGACGAAGGGCTGAAGAGGGAGCGCGATGCGTTCAACCAGCTGATGGCCGGCGACCAGTCCAAGGCTCAGCGTTACGCCTTCTTCGCAGAGCGAGAAGCAAGAAAAATCGAGGGCCTGCCGGCGGGAACGAAGCCACGTCCCGTCGAACGCGTCGCCATCATCGGCGCCGGCACAATGGGCGGCGGCATCGCTATGGCCTTTGCGAATGCCGGTATTCCCGTCACCCTGGTCGAGACCGCCGAGGAGCAGCTTAAGCGCGGCATGGGCATAATGCAGAAGAACTGGGAAGCGACAGCGGCGCGTGGCGGCATCCCGGCAGATGCCCCTGTCAAGCGCATGGCGTTGATCGACGGAGTGGTCGGCATAGCGAACGTCAAGGACGCCGATCTTGTTATCGAGGCAGCGTTCGAAACCATGGCCATCAAAAAACACATATTTGACCAGCTCGATCAATACGCCAAGCCTGCTGCGGTCCTGGCCTCCAACACCTCGTACCTCAACATCGACAGCATTGCCGCCCAAACAAAACGTCCGCAGGACATCTTGGGGATGCACTTTTTCTCGCCCGCGAACGTGATGAAGTTGTGCGAGATCGTGCGCGGCTCGAGAACCGCGCCGGAAGCCCTGGCGACTGCAGTGGCGATTTCGCGCACCATCGCTAAAGTGCCAGTGGTCGTTGGTGTCTGCCATGGCTTTGTCGGAAACCGCATGTGGGATCAGAGCGACAAGCAGCGGCAAAAGCTGCTGCTCGAGGGCGCGCTACCGCAGCAGGTCGATGCGGTCGTGACCAAATTCGGCATGCCAATGGGGCCGTTCGTGATGAGCGATATGGCTGGCATGGATATCGGTTGGCTTTCGCGCAAGGATCAAGGCATTAAATCCGAGATAGCGGATGCACTGTGTGAAGCCGGGCGCTTTGGCCAGAAGACCGGCAAGGGCTGGTACAAATATGAAGCCGGCTCTCGGACGCCGACGCCGGACCCCGAAGTCGAAAAGCTGATTGATCGGACGCTGACGCGGCTAGGGCGGAAGCGTCGGACCATCAGCGACGAAGAGATTCTCGAGCGTTTAAACTATCCTATGATTAACGAGGCCGCGCGGATCCTTGATGAAGGCATTGCGGCGCGGCCGGGCGACATCGATGTGGTGTGGATCTACGGCTATGGCTGGCCGATATATCGCGGCGGTCCGATGTATTGGGCCGACCAAGTCGGGCTGAAGCATATCGCTGACCGGCTCGCGTTCTATGCCAAGGAGACGAACGATCCCTCACTTGAGCCCACGCCGCTGCTCAAGCGGCTTGCAGCTCAAGGGCAGGCCTTTGCTTCGCTCGCTGCGGCGCCTTCAAGAACGCCCTGATGGGCCGACGCTTTCGCCAGATATCGTTCCGGGATATCCCGAACGACAAGACCCGAAATTACTGACAACTCCAATCATGCGGTTTGCCGCATCCGCGGAAGAAATAGGTCGCACACGCTTCCAGGAGCGTCGCTCGTGGATCGCCGCAAAATAACAGCCCGTGGCTTTCTCAATTCATGGTCCATCCCGGCGAACCATTCCGTTCCAAAGGCAAGAGCGGCGCGTCTCCCGCCTGCTCGATTCGATAAGCATGAACTCACTGCAGCGACGAGCAAATTGCCGATCTGCCGCACACGCCAATCACCGAGTTGATGCGTCACAAAGTTGTGCATACAGCACGACTTAGAGCGATCCAACTCCGCGTTAGTTCAACAACTCGCAACAGGAGCACGTTTATGCCCGACGCCGTTATTATTTCGACCGCCCGCACCCCCATCGGCAAGGCTTATCGCGGCGCGCTCAACGCCACGGAGGGGGCGACGCTAATTGGTCACGCTATTCGGGAGGCGGTAGCTCGTGCCGAGGTCGAACCGAAGGACGTGGAGGACGTGGTGATCGGCGTCGCGATGCAGCAGGGCACAACTGGCAGCAACGTTGCACGCAAGGCGCTGCTCCGCGCTGGTCTTCCGGTTAGCGTCGGCGGCACCACAATTGACCGCCAATGCGCTTCAGGACTACAGGCGATTGCACTGGCCGCCCGATCGGTAATTTTTGACGGCATTGAGATTGCAGTCGGCGGGGGCGGCGAGTCTATCTCACTCGTCCAGAACGACAAAATGAACGCCTTCCACGCTGAGGATCCGGCACTTTTGAAGATCAAGAGTGAAGTCTACATGCCCATGATCGACACCGCCGAGGTTGTGGCTAAGCGTTACAACATCTCCCGCGAAATGCAGGACCAATATGCGTTGGAGAGCCAGCGTCGCATTGCAGCCGCGCAACGGGATGGCAAGTTCGCAGAGGAGCTTGCGCCTATCACGACCAAAATGCTCACGAGAGACAAGGCGACGCCCGAATTGGTTTTGAAGGATGTCACTCTTACGCAGGACGAGGGGCCGCGCCCCAACACTACGGCCGAAGGTCTCGCTAGCTTGGAGCCGGCGCGCGGCAATGGCTTCACCGTCACCGCCGGCAATGCTAGCCAGCTCTCGGACGGCGCCAGCGCCAGTGTCGTCATGAGCGACAAGGAGGCTGCCAAGCGAGGTCTGAAACCGCTTGGCATTTTCCGTGGCTTTGTCGTCCACGGCTGCGAGCCGGATGAAATGGGCATCGGTCCTGCGTTTGCCGTGCCGCGGCTGCTAAAGCGGCACGGACTGAGTGTCGACGACATTGATCTCTGGGAACTCAATGAGGCCTTCGCGGTACAGGTGATCTATTGCCGCGACCGACTCGGGATCGCCTCGGACAAAATCAATGTCAATGGTGGCGCCATTTCAGTCGGGCATCCCTACGGCATGTCCGGCGCCCGGCTAGCCGGCCACGCCCTGATCGAAGGCCGCCGCCGCAAAGCGAAATACGCGGTTGTCACGATGTGCGTCGGCGGCGGTATGGGCGCGGCTGGTTTGTTCGAGATCGTCCACTAGCAGAACGGAGCGCGAGTGTTTTAAATCTCGCGCTCCGTCCAAAGACGATTAGGGACGTCTGCGCGGCGCAATTTCCGCGACCATTCGCGGGGACCGGGGCTGCTTGTGTCCTTGCTGTTTCATCCCTGGCCGCCTGATCGAGCCAAGAGAGCCGGACGAAACCTCCTTCGCGGCGTATTGCAAACAACGGGTGAATTGGCATTGCCGCAGAAGTGTATTGACGTGCAACACGATGTATTACTAAAGTAATATTCTTTCGGTCATATGGCTATGGCATCAGAATGCAGTCGAGTGGTAACGACGCCAGCAAATTGAGCAATGCGGTTCTCAATCTGCGCGACCAGCAAAAAGTCGCGCGGCGTGCCGTAGGAACTGCTGCAGCATGACCTCTTCGGGATCCAGATCGGCACCGCCGGCTGGTCTGGCGGCCAAGCCGCGGGAGCAACCGCTTCAAGTTCGCTCGCAGGAGCAACTTGTGCCCCATCGCTATCGCTCCTTTGAAGAATACGGCGGCCCTCAAGCCAGTCTGGGCGTGGTTGGGTTTGTTGATGCGGCACTAGCCTGCCTGCGACACTCGGTGACGATCGCCGCGGCATGACAGTCTTCAATGAGGCAAATGGCGTCAGAGGCTTGGAACGTTCTGCTGTTTCGGCGAGCGCGCTCTCATTGCATTTCTGACGCCGCGCTGGATCCGGGGACTAAGCGCAGATGCGCTACCTTGGGGTTCACACGACTACGTGGCTGACGCCATTGTTGAGCTCATCTTGCGAGGCGGGGCCGGAACTAAACAGCTGTTTGGTCTAGAACGGGACGAAGGACAACATCATGATTAAAAATATGACGCCTATTGCTGCAGCATTTTCCGACATCCCCGGGCTCGGTGAAGCGATTTTGTGTGACATGTTGCTCCCGCGCTCGCTTGCCGGTGATCGCACGCCTTCGGCCAGCCACGTCGAGAACATCGAAGCGCACCGACGGAACGGGTTTTCATTTCTGTCGCTCACCATGGCGGGAGATGATGAAGCAGCACCGTCTCAGATCTATTCCAGACTAGCTAATTGGCGCTATCGCATTGGCCTTCATGCGGACAAATTCACGCTAGTCGATTCTGTCGAAGCCATCAGGGCAGCAAAGAAAAATAGTAAACTTGCGATCCGGTTTAATTTTCAGGGATCGGAAGCGCTGGGGCGCGACCTTGCCAATGTTGGGGCCTATTATAAGCTAGGCGTTGGTGTGATGGGGTTGGCGTACAATTACCACAACAATGTTGGAACGGGCAGTCTCGAGGCGGAGCAGAACGATATCGGTCTATCAAAATTTGGAAAAGCTCTGATAGTCGAGATGAACCGTGTGGGTATGATTGTTGATTGTTCGCATACGGGATATCGCACCACAATGGATGCGATGTCCGCCTCAACACAGCCCTGCATATTTTCACATTCAAATCCGCGGGCATTGTCGGATCATCCGAGGAATATTCGGGACGATCAAATCAAAGCTTGTGCGGAGAATAGGGGTGTTATTGGGATCCACGGTGTGGGGCCCTTTATGGGGGAACAATATGCAAAGAAGTGCACTGCGGATGCACTTGTTCGCCAAATCGATTATGTGGCTCAGCTCGTGGGGGCGAAGCACGTTGCGCTCGGTCTGGACTACTCGACTCCGGCTGACAACAAATGGATCATCGATAATCTGCTCCTTGGTGATACGTCTAAGATGGGACTTCCTGCTGAGCAGCCCTGGGGATTTTTTGACCCTGCGGAGCTCTCGCTTGTTTTGAAGCAGCTGCTTGACAAGGGCTACAGTGTTGATGATGTAACGGGGATCATGGGCGAGAACTTCTTGCGTGTTGCGGCACAGGTTTGGAAGTAGTTGGGCTTGACTCTCCGAAACTCGATCAGTGCAGCTACGCAATTCGCCGGTCTGGGCGAGTAACCGCCGAGTTTTTGAGGGCTTAACCTTTGCCTCGCGCGGTTTAGCTGTCGTGAATACAAAAGCCGCCGCCGGGCCACCCAGCGGCGGCTTTCTCATGGCGGGATGCTTCAACAACGGTCCGTCTTCTGGCTAAGCCGGTCGCTTAGCCGAGCCGGTCGGACCCTCTCGCGCACACGGGCAGACGCGCGCCGAGTGGTGCCTGTGTAAGGCCGCACATTGTCATCGCTCCGCCTGCACTCGTTCGCTTAACAAAGGAGCTCCCGATAACCCATGCTAGGATCAATGGAGCGCCAGGCGCCGGATCATGTTTGGATCCACACCACGCTTGGCTCGATCTTGCCGGCCGCGACGGGCTTAAGGTCATAGTGCGAGGCAAGCGATGCTGTCCTTCGTTCCAACGGAAGGTCTTATCTGGACGGGTTAACAGGCCTCCATTGGGCTTCAAGGGCAAGCTTGCGGTGGAGAACCCGCGCTACGAGCATATCAGAGCGTGCCGTGCCTTCCGACCGTGAAGTCGGTCCCGCACTCGCACGCTCCGACACGAACTGTCGACACTGTGGTGCGGCCCCACTTCCGAAATTCTTCGCGCCCTCTCGCGGACCAAAATGTTCTTGCGGTTCAGCAGAAACGATATAAGGTATTACAAAGAAATATAAGATGGTGTGAGGGGGGGGATTAGTATGAATCGTCGAGACGTTCTAACGGGCGCTCTGAAGCTCGGTGCCGCTTTCTCTATAAGTGCTCCGCTCGTCCTACCTCGTCGCGCTCAAGCTGCGACAACAATTTCATACGCAGGCTGGGGCGGTGCCTTCGGTGAGTTCGTTAAGGAACACTGGATCAAACCATTTACGGCGGAAACCGGCATTTCCGTCGAATATATCATGGGCCCGGAGTTGGCGAAGGTGAAGGCCCAGGTCGGATCTGGCGACGTTCAGTGGGACGTAGTGGAGTTGGGCAGTCAGATCTATGCGGGCGCGAAGGACGGTCTTTGGGAGGAGATCGATCACAAAATAATCGATCCTGCGCGTTTCGTTCGCACGCCGCCTCCTTTTGCTGTGCCCGCTGATATCTGGGTTGGTGGCATCGCATATGATCCAAGCCGCACGAAGCATCCGGCGAATGACTTTTCCCAGCTTTGGGACGTAAGGAATTTTCCCGGACGTCGCGCGCTTATTTCCTATCATGCCAACGAGTTGTTTGAAGTCGCGTTGCTTGCGGACGGCGTTGACCCGAGCAAACTGTATCCGCTTGATGTTAGTCGCGCCTTCAAGGCGCTGGAACGGATCAAGCCGGACGTCAAGAAGTGGTTCGCAGAACCCCAGCAGGGAGTGTCTCTCATTCAGACGAATGAAGCCGACTATACCTACGCGTATGGCGGCCGGGTTCGGCAAGCGAGCGGATCAGGCGTCACGATCGATCTGTCTTTCGGCCAGCGCCTTGGGGGAATGGCTTACAGGGCTGTGCCGAGAGGTTGTAAGCGGAAAGAAGCGGCGATGCGATTGATTGAGTTCGTCACCAGGCCGGAGCAGCAGGTCTTGCTCGCCAACAAGTACGGCGCATCGCCGGCAATAAAAGGTGTCGAGCAACAGATAGACGAGAAGGTGCGGCCCTGGATCTTCGATTTCAACAATCCCAAGAACGTGCTTATGAACGATGAGTACTGGGGCGATCATTATTTCGAACTCGACAAGCGTTTCAAGGAGTGGATCCTGACGTAAGAATGTCGGGGCGAGAGCATCACAGAGAGCGGAATGAGTGAATTTATCGATCGCCTTGAGTGGTGGATCGACGCCTGGCATGGCATCTCAGCGCCGACTGAGCATGCAAAGCGCATGACTGCGGATCTCGCCGATCTCATCCGAAAGCTCGAGAGCCTGCGAGGCTCCTTGCGCTTCGAGGACGAGCCGGCGAGCTTCGAGTTGGCACTCATCCAAGCTAAGGGAAAGCCCCCATGAGCGGCCCCGCCGATCTTACCTTGACCGAGGCCGCGGCGGCGGTCCAGAAGCGTAAGCTCTCTTCGGTCGAGCTCCTGGATGCGTGCTTCACCAACATCGAGCGCGCAAACAAGCAGATCAACGCCACCATTTGGCTCGACTACGAGGGCGCCCGCAATTCCGCCCGCAAAGCCGATCAAGCGGTGAAGAAAGGCGCTAAGCTCGGCCGGCTGCATGGCGTGCCCATGGCGCATAAGGACATTTTCTACCGCAAGGGCAAGCCGTGCACCTGCGGTTCGCGAATCCGCAAGGATTTGGTGCCTGACGTGACTGCGACCGTCCTCGCTCGCATGGAAATGGCGGGCGCCTACAGCTTTGGCGGGCTCGACATGGGCGAGTTCGCGATGGGCGGGAGTGGGCACAACAGGGAATTCGGCGACTGTCGTAATCCGTGGAACCTATCTTACGTGACGGGTGGATCCTCCTATGGATCGGGAGCGGCAGTGGCCGCGCGCATGACGTTTGCGTCCCTCGGGTCCGACACCGGCGGCTCGATCCGGGTTCCTGCGGCCGCCTGCGGCGTCACCGGCATCAAGCCGACCCAGACTCGGGTCAGCCGCGCCGGAGTCATGCCGCTCCCCTTCTCTACCGACACTGCTGGCCCTCTTGCCCGCACTGCCCGCGACTGTGCGCGCATTCTCACCGTCATCGCAGGGCATGATCCTCTGGATCCCGCCAGCTCGAACGAGAAGGTGCCGAACTATGAGGCGGCACTCGACGGTAAAATCGAGGGGCTCAAGATCGGCGTGCCCACGACGTATTTCCTGGATAAGGCCGATCAGCCAGTTGCGCTCGCGTTGGAGGAGGCGCTCAGGGGGTTGGCCAAACGGGGCGCCAAGGTCCAACGCATCGCGCTGCCCTTTGTCGACGCGATCCTGTCCTATGCCAGCTTCGTGGCCAGGGTCGAAGCGGCTGCCATCCATGCCGAGTGGATGCGCAAGCGTCCGCAGGATTCCGGCCAGGAAATCTCGAGCCGGCTTTATGCGAGCTACGCTATCCCCGCGACGTACTATGTCGAAGCCTTGTCGCGGCGCGGACCGCTCCTAGCCGTGTTCGCCAAAGAGGTGTTCGGCCGCGTCGACGTGCTGGCCACGCCTACGATCCGGACCTGCGTACCGACTCTGGTTGAGGCCGAGCCCACGTTGTTGTTGGGCACCAACACCCGCTTTCTTCAACTACTTGGGGTTGCCGTCGATCAGCGTGAACTGCGGCTTCGACCCAAATGGGCTGCCCATAGGCCTCTCCTTCGCCGGGCGCCCCTTCGCCGAGGCTGACCTGCTCAGAGTGGCCGACGCTTATCAGCAGCAAACCGATTGGCACAGGCGCCGCCCCTCGGTGTTGGCTTAAAGCATGGAGCACGCATGCGCTTCGCGATCGATGCTTGGGGGACTACGTGCTTACCAGCCTGCTTCAGGCTAGCCTGTGCACGCGCGGCGCTGCGTGAGGCCGTCGCGCTAATCCGGCCAATCCTTTCGGACGAACGACCAAACGAACTTCATAGCTGGCAGCGAGCGGACCTGCCATGCATGGGCTCAAGCGCAGCACGTGGTATCCAAGGCGAGCATCCAATGCCGGAGCAGCTCGCGCAAGACGATTATTCTGGCGTTCGACGGACAAAGCGATCCTCCCCCGGATGAAATCCGTCGAGGAACGCTGCCGATCTTTCCTGGCACGACCCGACTTGGTCGTGACGGCGTTAAGGGGCCATCACCTTCCAGCGCCTCGACAATAGTTGTAGACGATCTGCGAGGGATTATGGGCGAGAACTTCTTGCGTGTTGCGGGGGAAGTTTGGACATAGCTCTGCGAAGCTTTTCCTAAGGGCAACTTTTCAGTGGTCGTCGCGCGAAGGCGCCAACGGCTGCACCCCTCAACCGGATCATCGCGACAGAACGTATGCTGGCAGGAGGCGACTCGAGCGGGTACATTTTGAAGGGCGTGGCCTCTGTAGCTGAAGATTGTTGCCATTGTTGGGCCCATTTGCCGTTGCCTACTTACCTGCTCACCAAAACGGCCGCCGGCGATCCCGCGCAAGTAAGCGACGCTAGAATCGCGCCACATCATCTCCTCACCAGCAGCAGAGGCGAGCAGCCCTATTGCTTCTTCATCAACAGGAAGCTACCGGGGTCCCGATCTACGCTCGCGTCAAGGCGACGTACGTTGAGCGTCGACGTCGATGTCTGATCTCTCTATCCGACCTTTGTTCTGGGACCCGTTGGGTGGAATCTCAAATGAAAATGGAGTTGCGGATCACCTAAATATGAAGTATCGTATTCTGATACGAATAATTTTCGGAGGGGCGCATGAAGCGTAGAGACGTATTGACAGGTGCTCTGAAGCTGGGTGCGGCGTTGTCTCTGAGTGCTCCCTTCGTCGGGCCGCGTCGCGCGCAAGCTGCTGGCTCAGTGACGCTAGTGAGCTGGGGCGGGAGTTGGGGGGACCTCGTGAAGGAGGTTCTCATCAGGCCCTTCACGGCTGAAACTGGAATCTCTGTCGAATACCTTACCGGTCCAGACTTGGCGAGGGTGAAGGCGCAGGTCGCAACCAACAACATTGAGTGGGACATAGTCGACCTCAGCGGGCCTGCGATCTATGCGGGTGCGAACCAGGGTTTATGGGAGCCGATTGACCAAAAAATACTTGATCCTTCGCGGTTTGTTGCGAAGCCGCCTCCTTTTGCTGCCCCCGTAGGTTATCAGACGTTAGGTATTGCTTATGACCCCAGCCGAACAAAGCAGCCGGCACAGGACTTTGGGCAGCTATGGGACGTCAAGAACTTTCCCGGGCGCCGTGCCCTCATTTCTTATCATGCTAATGAGTTGCTCGAAGGTGCCTTGCTTGGCGATGGTGTTGCCCCAAAGGAGCTGTACCCGCTTGACATAGACCGCGCTTTTAGGGCGCTCGAGCGGATTAAGCCATACGTGAAACGCTGGTTCGCGGAAACCGCTCAAGGGATTACGCTTCTTCAGACTAACGAAGCCGACTACACTCTCACGTACGTGAACAGAGCCAAGGCCGCGAAAGAGTCTGGCGCTTCGATTAGCTTCTCGCGCGACCAGTGTATCCTGACCGTTGAATACTTTGCTGTGGTGAAGGGTACCCAGAGGAAGGAGGCCGCAATGCGGTTCCTTGAATTCGCAACCAGACCGGACCGCCAGGCGCTGATCTCCAACAAAACTGCTGGAATTCCATCCGCAAAGGGTGCGAAAGAGCTCATGGACCAGGAGGCGAAGCGCTGGAGCGCCGATCTGGACAATCCCAAGAACGTGATTACGGATAACCAATATTGGGGCGATCATTTCGTCGAGCTCGACAAGCGTTTCAAAGAGTGGCTCCTAACGTGAGGTGAACGGCTATATCTCCCTCCCGCACTGCGCCATTGCTCGATTGGTTCTGAGAAATGGCAAAGCGTCTACGGTGATACATCGTGTCATCGACTCATGATCGCGCGTTCTTCCAGCGGAGCAGCTTTATGCAAGATCTCTGGCGCCTATCGGCCGGCGAACTCGCCATCCTGATTAAATCGAAGCAAGTCTCGGCCAAAGAGGCGGCCACGGCCGCGCTGGGGCGATTGGAGGCAGTCAATCCGAAGATCAACGCGGTCATCGATCACCGGCCCGAGGAGGTGTTGAAAGAGGCCGCCGAGGTTGACGGGAGAATTGCACGTGGGCAAACGATCGGCGCACTGGCCGGCGTGCCAATCACTGTCAAAGATTGTATCGATCAAGAAGGCTTTGCGAACACCAGCGGCGTCAGGCTGCTAGCCGACGCGATCGCTAGAAGCAATAATCCTGTGGTCGACAATCTGCGCAAAGCTGGTGCACTCATTCTAGGGCGCACCAATTGTCCTGCGTTTTGCTCGCGCTATTTCACCACCAACCTAATCCATGGCGACACCAAGAATCCGCGCGACGCCTTGCTGACGCCGGGCGGCTCTTCGGGTGGCGCGAGCTCAGCAGTTGCCGCCGGCATTGGGCACATCGCGCACGGTACCGACATCGCGGGATCAATCCGCTACCCTGCCTACGCCTGCGGCGTGCATGGCTTGCGGCCGACTATAGGACGAATCGCCGCCTTCAACGCATCGCGACCAGAATGGAGCATCGGCGGGCAGCTTACGGCGGTTTCCGGTCCGCTTGCGCGCACGATCCACGACGTGCGCATCGCGCTTGCCGCAATGTCTGCAAGGGACGTACGCGACCCTTGTTGGGTTCCAGCCCCGCTGGAAGGTCCACCGACGCCAAAGCGTGCTGCGCTGTGTCTCAATCCGGACGGCCTCGAGACAGCGGCCGAAGTGAAAGCCGCCATCAGCGATGCCGGCAAGCGGCTCGAACGCGCTGGTTGGACGGTGGAAACAATCGAGAATACGCCGCCCATGCTGGAGGCCGCCGATTTGCAGATGAAGCTGTGGCTCGGATATACCTTTGAGGCGCAATTGGCCGACGCCGAGCGGGAGGGCGATCCCGGCGCGCTCGCCTGTTTGCGCGGCCATCGGACGAAAGTCTTTCCATTCGACGCGACATCCTATCTGACAGCGTTGACCCGGCGCGCCACGTTGACCCGCGAGTGGCTACAGTTCTTCGAAAAATACGCCGTGCTGCTGGTTCCGATCTCGGCCGAACTGCCGTTTGCGGACAATCTCGACCTCAAGGACGAGGCCGCTTTCGAAAGGGTCTGGCGGGCACAATTGACGCAGATCGCCATTCCCTTCATGGGCCTGCCTGCGCTCAGCGTCGCGACAGGCCTCGTCGGCCGCGCTCCCGTAGGCGTGCAGGTCGTGTCAGGGCGCTACCGCGAAGACCTTTGCTTGCTCGCGGGCGAGGCGATTGAGGCGGGCGGGGTGCCCCCATCGCCAATCGATCCGATAAACTGAAGATATGCCCCACTCAGCTGTGGGCTCGACATAGTTCGAGCCACGTAGTGGTCAACTTGATGCGGATCCTTTTCCCGTCCTGTACGATATCGCGTAACAAGGGTACTACTACTGCATGACTGATGATCAAACCAAGCCCGCAGGTCGAACTGAGATTGAGCAACAGGCGCTTGACCATGTTTGGATCCACACCGCGCGCTGGCGTGATCTTGCCGAGCATGACGGGCTCCGGGTTATGGTTCGGGGCGAGGGTTGCCGTCTGTTCGACTCCAACGGAAGATCCTATCTCGATGGGTTGGCGGGCCTCTATGTGGTAAACGTCGGACATGGCCGGACCGAGATTGCCGAAGCGATGGCAAAACAGGCTCGCGAGCTCGCCTACGTTTCAGCTTCCAGCTACACCAATCTCCCGGCGGTTCAGCTAGCCGACGTGCTAGCCTCGATAACTCCGGGAGACCTCAATCGCTTCTTTTTCTGCTCCGGCGGCTCGGAGGCTGTTGAAAGCGCGATGAAGATTGCTAAGCAAGCGCAGGCGATGAGGGGCTTTCCCAAGCGCTACAAGATTATTGCCCGCCGTGGCGGTTACCATGGCGCGACGTTTGGCTCGATGAGTATCACCTCTTCGCGAAGCGAGAAGTTCTTCGGTCCGTTCATGTACGGCGTCAGTTTCGTACCGTCGCCCAACCGCTATCGCAACGATTTTGGCCTTGATGGCGAAGAGGGGGATCTGCGCTGCGCCGAAGCCGTCGAGCAGGAGATCGAGGCCCAAGGGCCGGATACAGTTGCCGCGGTGATTGGCGAGCCGATATCCGTCGCCAACAGCACTCATGTTCCGGCGGTCAGCTATTGGAAGCGGATGCGCGAAATCTGCGACAAGCACGGTGTTTTTCTTATTATGGATGAGGTCATCAACGGATTTGGTCGAACCGGGACCATGTTCGCAACAGAACAATATGGCGTGGTCCCAGATCTCATGACTATGGCGAAAGGACTATCATCGGGCTATGCCCCGATCGGCGCCGTTGCCGTCAGGGAGACTCTTTATGAGGAGTTCAAGAAGCAAGATGCGGCGCTTGGGCACCTCCTGACCTTCGGCGGCCAGGCTGTGTCCTGCGCCGCGGCTCTCAAAAACATAGAAATTATTCAGCGAGAGCGGCTTGCGCAGCGCAGCGCGGAGAACGGCAAGTACCTCCTGGAGCGCCTCGAACTCTTGCGGTCGCATCCGACTGTTGGCGATGTGCGGGGACGCGGCCTGATGTGCGCGGTCGAGCTGGTCAAGGACAAGGTCAGCAAAGAACCATTCGCCTGGGGGCCAGCGGCGGGCGACCATCCCTTCAACCGGCGGATCTCTGCCGCGATGCAGGATCGCGGTTTGCTGACGCGCGCTTACATGGCCATTCACCTCTGCCCGCCTCTTGTCGCGACACGGGACGAAATCGATCAAATGGTCTCGATCGTGGACGAGAGCCTCACCGTTGCCGAACGCGAGTTCGACTACACCTGAAGAGCCTCGGTTGCGCAGCGCTCAGAGAGGTCTTAAGACAGCTGCGCACTGCCTCCCGATGCGCTTGTGATGACCGGGAGTACGTCTTTGGTGGGGTGATCGGGCGTGTCATCCTTCCAGCGCACCGAGCCGAAGGGACGCTCCAACATGCGGCGCACGCGTACGGGATCGGGGCCGAGGTGGAACGCCGTGGCCTGTCGTTCCAGCGTGACCTCCGATTGGGTCGAGCGGTTGCGCTGGCGCAGGTAGTCGAACCAGGTCGGGCAGTGATAGCGCTCGGTCCACAATTCGGGGTCGGCGATATCGCGTGCGATCGACCAGCCATAGGCGCCGTTGCGCTGGCGAAACAGCTGCACCTCCTGCATCAGGTTGTGGAACGGCCGCGCATTGTCCTGGGTGACGCGATATTCGATCTCGACCACCAGTGGTCCGCTGCGCGCGGTGAGCGCGAGCCGCACCTCGGGATCCGCAAGCAGCTTGGTCTCTTCGCCTCGCGCGCCAGTGCGTGGCATGCGCAACCAGATCCCCAGGAGCGGCGAGGCCAGCATCAGGGCGGCCGAGACCAGAAGCGCGTTTTCAACCCCGACGGCATCGGTGAGACGGCCCCAGCCCCAGCTACCTACGGCAATGCCGCCGGAGCCCGCCGCCTGATAAGCCGCAAGTGAACGGCCCGCCACCCAGCGCGGGGCCGACAGCTGCACGCCAATGTTGAACAGCACCCAGGCCATCATCCACACCGCCCCCGCCAGGACCAGCGCAGCCGCCGTCAACGCCGCCTGATGGCTCAGCGCCACCGCGGCGATGGCTCCGCCCATCGACACCGAGCAGGCGCGGATCGCGGCCTCCCCGCTCATGCGCTTGCGCATCTCGGGGATATTGAGAGCGCCGATCACGCCGCCCAGGCCAAAAGCGCTGAGCATGATGCCGTAGGTGGGAGCGCCGCCGTGCAGGAGATCGCGCGCCACCAGCGGCATCAGCGCGATGATCGCGCCGCCGATCACGCCGATGACCATGGTGCGGATCAGCACGATCTTGATCGCCGGCGAATTGGCGATGTAGCGCACGCCCGAGATCATGGCGCGGTTGAGCCTTTCAGGGGGCAGGCGAGAGGGCTCAGAGACGCGCTTCCACAGGAACAGCGCGACCATCAGGGGCAAATAGAGCAGCGCATTGAGCGCAAACGCAGCCATTGCGCCCGCGGTCGCCACCACAAGACCGCCGATCGCCGGCCCTACACTGCGCGCGATGTTGTAGCTGATGCCGTTGAGCGCAACGGCCGCCGGCAGTGTCTCCAGCGGTACCTGCTCGCTGACCGAGGATTGCCAGGCCGGCCCCATGAGCGCCATGCCGCTGCCGACCACAAAGCAGAGCAGCAGCAACAGATTCGGTGTAGCAAGACCCAGCCAATCGAGAACAGTCAGCGCGGTTGCACCGCAAAGCTCGATCGAAAGCGCAACCAGCGCCACGATGCGCCGATCATGCATGTCGGCAATCGCGCCGGCTGGCATCGAGATCAGCATCACGGGCAGGAAGAGCGCCGTCTGCACCAGTGCGACCTGGTCCGCGGACGCCGCCATCTGTGTCATTGCCCAAGCCGCGCCGACGCCCTGGATCAGAATGCCGAGATTGGTAAGCACGCTCGCGAGCCAGATGCGCCGGAAGGCGACATGGCGCAGAGGGGCGGTGATGCCTTCAGCGCTGAACATCTGGCGCTTGGACGCATCAGTCATATTGGATCCTGTCTGGCCTGCCCGTACCTTGATTCTGGATCACAGCAGGGGAGGCTGCCGTCGAGCTCGAACGGGATCATCACGCGTGCCCGCACTTGGTCCATCAAGCCTCATTGGCCAACCTGGGTTCTGAGGCGGCTCACGAACGGAGCGCAATCGCGTCGCCTGGCAGCCAGTCGACCCAAACTTCCTCGCCGGGCTCGAGGATTGGCGTTCCGGAGCCACTATTCTGCAAGCCCGCGAGACGTTGATCTCCTGCCGCGATCACATACCGGATCGCGTGGCCCACGAATGCGCGGTTTTGAATAACTCCTCGCAGTCCAGACGTGCCAGGTCGATCAAGCCGCGACAGTCGAACCGACTCTGGCCGGACCATCACCTTGACCGGGTTGCCCGAGCTGACATCGCCCTGCAGCGAGCAACAGATCACCGATCCATCATTCGTTCGAACCCGCGCGACGTCGCCGGAGGCCTGATCCACAGTTCCAGTGACCAGGTTCGAGTCTCCCAGGAAATCTGCCACAAACTCGTTCGTGGGCCGGAAATAAAGGTCATTGGGAGTGCCGACTTGTTCAATGCGAGCATGGTTCATGACGCAGATCCGGTCGGACAGAACCAGCGCCTCCTCCTGATCATGAGTGACGTAAAGAATCGTTACGCCAAGCTCTGCGTGTATTTTCTTGATCTCGAACTGGAGCTGGAGCCTCAGCTTCTTGTCGAGAGCCCCAAGCGGCTCATCCATCAGGATGAGCTTTGGCTTGTAGACGAGACAACGCGCGATCGAGACCCGCTGCTGTTGACCGCCCGAAAGTTCTTTCGGCTGCCGTTGCGCGAAATCCCTCAGGCGGACCACGTCAAGTGCGGCCATGACCTGACGCTCGATGTCCTGCTTGGCAAACTTGCGAATGCGCAGCGGAAAAGCTACGTTGTCAAAGACAGTCATGTGCGGCAGCAGCGCGTAGTTCTGGAAAACCATGCCCAGATTCCGCTCGCGCGCGGCGATATGGGTGACGTCGCGGCCATCGATCAACACGGCGCCGCCGGTTGGCATCACCATCCCCGCAACGATGTTGAGCAGCGTCGTCTTGCCCGAGCCGCTTGGACCCAACAAGGTCAAGAATTCTCCGGGCGCAATGGACAGGTTGATCCTGTCGAGCGCGACGACGGGTCCATAGCTTTTTCTGAGATCGCGAAACTGCACCGCAGCTTGCAAAGGCTTATCCATTGTTTGTCCAGCCCGTTTTATTCCGTGCATTGCCTAGAAGTCTCCTCCGTAGCTGTCGTTTTATCGCAAAAAATGTTTCATATTGCAATCCGATATGCAAGGTCGTAATAAGTTACCTATGTCAATCGAAGTGACTAAAGCGGCCAATTCTCTCTAGGAATGGAGAATATAGGCAATGAGTTTCAGCCTTCGCGGTAAAACGGCTCTTGTTACCGCAGCGAGCGAAGGTCTTGGCCTTGCGTCAGCCATCAAGATCGCCTCCGCTGGAGCGCGCGTTGCGATCTCTGGTCGAGATACGACGAAACTAGCTAAAGCAAAAAAGGTAATCGATGCTGCCAGTGGCAATGGATCGACTATTGCAATAGCGGCAGATCTCACGAAGGCTGCCGATACAGAGCGGCTTGTTGCAGAAACGCTCAGGCAGTTCGATAGTCTCGATATATTGGTAATCAATTCCGGCCATGTGCGGTCCGGGACAGTCGAAGATCTCGACGATCTGGATTGGTACCAAGCCTTTGACCTTCTTCTAATGAGTGCTGTGCGGTTGACCCGATTGGTCGTGCCGCATATGCGCAAGCGGAAGATCGGCGATATAGCCTACATCACGGCATCGCGTGTCCGTGAGCCGAACGAATTGATCCTATCAAATGCGTTTCGTGCTGGCGTTTCCAGCCTGGCAAAAACGTTGTCCCATGCGGTTGGCGGCGATAATATCCGAGTGAACGTCCTTGCGCCTGGACCTTTTAATACTGCGCAGCTGATTCGGCGCATTAATGAAAAGGCGCTGGCCGAGAAAACCAGCCATTCGGAGGCTGCCCGTCGAATGACCAGCCACATTCCCTTGGAACGCTTCGGTGAGGTTGAGGAGTTTGGGGCGCTCGTCGCGTTCGTTGTTAGCCGTGAGGCGGCGTACTTGACCGGTTCAACGATCGTGATGGATGGCGGTATCGGGCGCTATGCCTTCTAGGTTTCACCGCACGCTGTTTCATGAGCACGAGAGAAAGCTCTCGCGGCGAAGTCAATCGCTTAGCAATGGCCTTTTGGCAACCTGAGTAGTTTTGCGCTTTGCCGAAGTCCGAATGGAAGAGGGCGATCCTGCGCACGAAGACATCGATCGCAAGGACCTGGCTTTTAGTCGGTAGATGAATGCGCAGATCACCGTTTCAAAACAAACGCGCGGCGACTCCGCTTGTGGCGAGGCTTCGGCATACCGCGTCCATGCGATACGCAACTGATCGAGGCGAGGTCAAGCCGGCGGAAAGCCTCCCAGCGTTCTCATCGCGCCGGCGACGCCCGCCACGTGGCGGTTAATGGGGTCGCCGCGGCGGCTGCTCTCGAGGCGGTGAAGTGGAGCGGGCACCCCCTCGATCGCACTTTACCTTCTGGCATATTCGCTGCTCTCGGTCTCAATCCCCTTCTGGCCAACGGGAACAAAAAATCATATTGCAATCCGATATAGAAAATCGTATTGAGCTCCTATGTCAATCGAGATGAATCGACGGGAATTGGTCGAGTTTGTGGGCCCGGTGTCGGCCGTCATGGCGTTTGGCCTGCTCATGCCGCTCGCCTTCATCGTCTATAATAGTCTCGGCGCTGCCCATCCGTCCCTGGATGCCTACATTAATTTGTTCCAGAGCCGGCTGTTCCTTCGCGTCACATGGACAACCATCGAGATATCCGTGGCCTCGACCGTTGTAAGTGTGTTGCTGGGCTACCCGATCGCTCTGCATCTGTCCCGGCTTTCCGATCGGTGGCGCCCGATCTTCCTGATCTTCGTTCTGTTGCCCTTCTGGACCAGCATTTTGGTCAAGAGCTATTCCTTTATTGTTGTTCTGGGTGATCAGGGGATCGTCAATAGTGCGTTCGCCGCCGTGGGGCTGCCGCGCCTGCCGATGATGTTCAATCGTGTGGGCGTCCTTGTCGGAATGAGCAATTACCTGATCCCGTTTGTGGTATTCCCCCTGCTCTCCAGTTTGCTTGCGCAAAGCGCGGATCTGCGAAAGACCGCCGCGGTAATGGGCGCGTCCGATCTCCGCATCTTCTGGCAGATCACGTTTCCGCTGAGCGCGCCTGGTCTCGTCGCCGGCGCGATCATGTGTTTCGTCATTTCCCTTGGCTTCTTCATTACGCCGGCTCTGCTCGGCGGACGGCAGGATATGATGGTTGCCAATCTCATCGACTTCTACACGCGTGAGTCGCTGGATTGGGCGACCGCATCGGCCATTGCCGTGCTTCTTTTTGCGGTGAGCGCAACGCTCCTGCTCCTGGTCGGCAAGCTCCGAGGCAGCAACGGTTTGATCTGAAGGAGAGCCAGCTTGACTTCGACCGTTTCAGAGCGAGCCTTTTCAAAGGGCTGGATTGTGGTCGCGCTGGCCACAATCCTTTACATCTACTTGTTGTTCCCAAGCTTGATCATCGTGCCGATTTCGTTTGGCAACAAGGTCGAGCTGGTCTTTCCACCGACGCATTATTCTGTCGATTTGTATCGCGAATATTTCGGCTCGCCCGATTGGCTGGTCGTGACATACCGAAGCGCGGCCTATGCTCTACTCGCATCGGCGCTCGCGATGCTGGTCGGGGTGCCGGGCGCCTACGCGCTCGCGCGCACGAATTTCCCCGGCAAGCGGCTGCTCGTGCTCTTGATCTTGAGCCCCATGCTGGTGCCGGTCGTCGTGATTTCGCTTGGGCTCTACTTCTACTATCTGCGGATTTCCCTCACCAACACGATCGTCGGGTTGGTCCTTGCCCATGCGATGTACGTCACGCCGTTCGTGATCCTGACGATATCGGCCGGCATTGAGAATCTGGACGAGCGGCTGGAAAAGGTGGCAGTCATCATGGGCGCCACTCAGTGGCGCGCATTTCGCCAGGTCGTGCTGCCGCAACTCATTCCTTCGCTGATCTCCGCAGGACTGTTCGCATTCCTGATGTCGTTCGACGAAGTTGTGATCGCCTGGTTCATCACGGGGCCGAGCACCATGACGCTGCCAGTCAAGATGTATTCGAGCATCAAGTGGGAAAGCGCCCCCGTTCTGGCGGCGATCGCAACAATCCTCACCGCTCTTTCGATTTTCATCTGTGTTGCCACCGTTGCGCTGACCAGAGGGCGCACGACGGCCAAATAGATCGCTAAGAACGCGCCGCAACAGGGCTTATGGATTATGGAGGGTCGAGAGAGGGCCTTTTCCGGAAACGATTGATCCCAGAAATTGTCGATCCTGCACCATTTGTTTGGACGCCGGCTGCTTTCGCTGCGCCCGTGCACATCAGGATGGGCATCATCACCGACGACCCGAGCCAAACGAGGCATCCGGCGAAGGACTTTGGACATAAGGGCTTTCCTGGGCGCCGCATGTTCGCGACAATCCCGGCGGGCGAAGACGAAATAGAAACAAACGAAGTGTTGCTGTTGATTCGAAGTCCGAGGCCGGCAAATCAATCGTGCGCTGTTTGATGAGATCGGCTAACCTATTCGTCGGCAATATCCGGCGGGCTGCCCCAAGCGGCCTCGGGCTCGCGTCTTCGATTGGAAGGAGGACTGGCCACAGAAGCGCTCACTTAAAATCCACCGTTCACATGAAAACAAACCGGCTGGATCGGTAAGCACTGAGTTGCCGGTTTGGCCGTCCTGCGATGAGGTTAGCGACGAGCTGTCCTGTCACTCCCCCAAAAGTAACGCCGAGATGTCCGTGGCCAAAGGCAAGAATTGCGTTTGGTGTGGCGGGAGCAGGAGAAATCACGGGCAACGTGTCGGGAAGTGCCGGTCGCGGGCCCATCCAACGGGTATGACTATCCGTTTGCAGATCCGGCAACAGTCTCTTAGCCTGGCTTAAAATTCGGGCTACTTTCGACCAGTCTGGCCGCGCACTTACGTCAGCAAATTCCACAATGCCAGTGATCCGAAGGCCGTGCCGCATCGGAGTTACGGCGATTCCAAAGTCGGAGATCATCGGAACCCGAATTTCCAGGCCGGGCTTTTCAAGCATTACGTGGTATCCTCGCTCTGCTTCGAGCGGCACTCTCGCGCCTACCTGCCGTGCTAACTCCCTTGACCAAGCACCAGCCGCGATGACGATCTTGTCGAAGACACGTTGCTCGCGTCCGCTCCAGAGCTTCAGCCGGGCATCTCCTAGAACCTCTATCCTATCAACCCGTTGATACTCAAACAGAGCTCCGTGGTTGGCAGCCTTGTCCAAGAGAGCGCTGACGAGTGATTGCGGGTCTAATGAGTGCGCCGCATCGGGCAGGTAAATTCCCTTGACGTGCTTCCGGTCCAATGAGGGGGCCAAACGATAAAGCTCTTCCGGCCCCAGGATCTCTAATTTCACACCGCGACGTGTTCGAAGATCAATCGAGCCTGCCGCACCAGCAAAACTATCTTCTGAGCGGAAAGTGTACAGGAGGCCGGTTCGGCGGATCAGCTCTCCAGCGGTCTCGCCCAATAGATCAAAATAGGCCTCCTCAGCTCCCTCCAGCAGGCCGGCGAGACCTTTTGAGATTTCCTCTACACGCGCAGGCCGCGAGGATGCCAGCATCCTCAGAAGAAACGGCGCGATCCGAAGAGCATAGGAAGGCCGAATCGTGAGAGGAGAATTGCTGTCGAGCAACATCTTCGGCACCTTGCGCCAGATTCCGGGCATAGCATTCGGAACACAGCCACCGGGGGTAATCAGGCCTGCGTTGCCGAAACTTGCCGCGACCTCCGGCTTATTTGGATCAAAAATGGTTACGCGATGGCCGTCTCGCGCCAAAGAGCAGGCCGAAGCCGCGCCTACGATGCCGGCGCCGATAACGGCTACGGTTTGAGGCGATGGGTTGGTTGGAGAGTTCGTCATTATGGCTAGTCCTCAGCAGCGACCGTCTGTCGTTCAGATGTCACAAAAACCGCTTGAAAGAAGCGCAGATACGATATATTGCATTGTAATGCAAATGATCGTAATGGCCTGATCAGGAGGAAATTATGAACCGCAGAGAAGTATTGACCGGCGCAGCGAAACTGGGCGCGGCGCTGTCTGTAAGCGCTCCCTTCGTCCTCCCATCTCGAGCTCGTGCCGAGACCACACTGGTGTTCGCTGGCTGGGGTGGAAGCTTAGGTGATGCCGAGAAAGAACTCTGGCTAGCGCCTTTTACCGCTGAGACCGGAATATCAGTGCAATACATCAATACGCCGGACATGGCGAAGGTGAAGGCTCAAGTCACGACAGGGAATGTCGAATGGGATGTGATTGAGTTGAATGGCAGTATGGCCTGGGGTGGCGAGCGGGAGGGGTTGTGGGAGCCGGTCGATACCAAAATCGTGGATCGCGCGCGATTTAATATTGAGCCTCCGCCGTTCTTTGTGCCCACATATGGCTACGCGCTTGGTATTGCTTACGACCCGAGTCGGACCAAGCCCCCGGCAAATGACTTTCCTCAGCTTTGGGACGTCAAGAACTTTCCCGGGCGTCGTGCCTTAAATAGTTACGCCAACGGAACGCTTGAGCTTGCTCTACTCGCGGACGGCGTGCCGCCAAACGAGGTCTATCCGCTTGATGTCGAGCGTGCATTCAGGGCGCTCGACCGGATCAAGCCCTTCGTCAGGAAGTGGTTTGCAGCAAGTGGTGAGGGGACGACCCTCATCCAGACGAATGAGGCGGACTACACTTACACGTCCCAGAACCGGGTCAAGGCCGCTAAAGATTCGGGCGTCTCAATTGATCTTTCGTTTGGTCAAAACGTTCTGAAGTTTGGGTGCTTTTCTGTGCTCAAAGGCACCAAGCGGAAGGAGGCTGCGATGCGATTTTTGGAATTCGTCACCAGAAATGCGCAGCAAGCGGCAATAGGTACCAAGCTGGGTTTCTCGCCGATGACGAAAGGTGCTGAGCGGCTCGTTAGCGACGAGGCGAAGCGCTGGTTTCCCAATCCGGACAATCCCAAGAGTCTGGTGGCGCAGGACAAATACTGGGCTGAAAAAGATCAAGTGCTGGAGAAGCGCTTCAAGGAGTGGATCTTGTCCTGAGGTGATCGGCTCAGAGCTCTTGAGGTCGTCCCAGCGTAGTCGGCATAATCGCCGCGGAAGCGTTCTGGGGCAGTGCGTCGCGGCGAAAGCGCGAGTTGGTCAGTCCAATTGTCGTGCTCCGCCGAGCGGCGGACGAACATCGAGCAGCCAAAATGCCATGCTTCCAACGAATTGCTTATCACCCAGGCTACAGTTTGAGTGGTGACCTCTAGGTCTATCTATTCGTTTTGATCAGGATAACGCGATGACCCGAAACTATGCGGCAGCCACTGAAGTGCTTTCCGATCTTCCGCAGTTTAGCGATGCCGTTTTGTGCGACTTGGTGTTCAATGCTTCGCCGATTGAGCCTGACCATGTTCTTGAGGTGATGGAGGCCCAGTGGACCAAAGGGTTTTCGTTTGTGTCGCTGTCGATGGCCGCAGACAACGAGGCCGCGCCGTCCCAGGTTTTCTCCAGATTAGCTCGAATACGGCACGGGATCAGTCGCCATGAAGAAAAGTTTGCTCTGACCTATTCAGTGGAAGATATTCGATCTGCCAAGAAAAACAAAAAACTTGGAGTCAATTTTATTTTCCAGGGCACCGAGCCGATCGGGCGCGATCTCGCAAATGTCGGAGCTTATTACAGGCTCGGCGTTGGTATCATGGGATTGGCGTACAACTTTCAGAACAATGTAGGCACGGGTTGCCTTGAGGGAGAAAAGCGCGATCTTGGGCTATCAGACTACGGTAAAAACTTAATTGCCGAGATGAATCGCGTCGGCATGCTCGTCGATTGCTCGCATGCGGGATATCGCACATCGATGGACGCAATGTCCACCTCAGCTATGCCGTGTATATTTTCACATTCAAATCCGCGAGCGTTGAACGACCACCCACGAAATATACGGGATGATCAAATCAAAGCGTGTGCGGAGACCGGCGGGATTATTGGCATTCACGGCGTAGGGCCATTCATCGGCAAGGAATATGATAAGGCGTGCCCTGCGGATGCCGTCGTTCGCCAGATCGACTACGTGGCTAAACTCGTTGGACCTCAGCATATTTCGCTTGGCCTCGATTACTCAAGTCCGAAATGTAACAAGTGGATATTTGAGACGCAGCTTCATGGCGATGTGTCGAAGATGGGGCTGCCCAAAGATCTGCCTTGGGGATTCTTCGATCCTGGCGAAACACCATCAGTGTTGAGTCAGTTGCTCAACAAGGGCTACAGCGTGGATGATGTCCGCGGAATTATGGGCGAGAATTTCTTGCGCGTTGCAGAGAAGGTCTGGAAATAGCCCCACGGGCCGGCGCGTTAGCCGAAGACATCAATTCTGCCGCTGCTCGGGAGTTGGCTGGCCATTCCCTCGATGCGTGTCGGCTTCCAATGGACGCTTAAGCACCGTTCTGTGATCGACGGGTGCCTAGAACGTAAACCAAACAGAGAGTTGTGCATGGACACGCTTCCGCCCCTTACCAATCTGCAGGTCCGTGACGTCGAGGCACTCCTGCATCCCTACACCGCGCTGCACAAATTGCGCGAGATAGGGCCTAATATCATCCAGCGAGGTCAGGGCGTATTCATCTACGACACGCAAGGTCGCAGTTATATCGAGGGCATGTCGGGCCTCTGGTGCGCTGGGCTCGGTTTCGGAGACGAAGAGCTGATCGAGGCGGCGACTGCGCAGCTGCGCAATCTTCCTTACTATCATCTCTTTGCCGCAAAGAGTGTGGAGCCAGCTATCGAGCTGGCAGAGAAGCTCAAGGAACTGGCGCCCGTTCCAATCTCAAAAGTATTCTTCACCTCGTCCGGCTCCGAGGCGAACGATACGCAGGTCAAGCTTGCTTGGTACCTTAACAATGCGCTCGGACGGCCGAAAAAGAAGAAGATCATTTCGCGCGTGAAGGCGTATCACGGCGTTACTATAATGTCTGCTTCTCTGACAGGTCTACCAATTAACCACAATGGTTGGGATCTGCCGCTGCCTGGCGTCCTGCACACAGAGTGCCCGCACTTCTACCGCGCCGGCAAGGAGGGCGAGACCGAGGAAGAGTTCACCGCGCGCCTTGTGCAGTCGCTCCGCAACCTGATTGAGCGCGAAGGACCAGAAACGATCGCCGCCATGATTGCCGAGCCAGTCATGGGGGCCGGCGGCGTCATTGTGCCGCCGAGGGGTTACTATCCCGCTATCCAAAAAGTGCTCCACGAACACGACATCATGTTCATTGATGACGAGGTCATAAACGGCTTTTGCCGAACCGGAAATTGGTGGGGCAGTCAGTCGCTAGGCATGACACCCACCACCATCACAGCTGCGAAGCAGCTTACCGCCGCTTACGCCCCGCTCGGCGCCGTCATGGTTCCTGAGAACATTTATCAGGCCTATGTCGACCACTCCGCCAAGATAGGTAGCTTCGGCCACGGCTTCACCTATGGCGGCCATCCGGTCAGTGCCGCGGTTGCAGTCAAAGCCATCGAGATCTATCAGAAGCGCGATATTCTGGGCCATGTACGAAAGCTCGCACCGATTTTTGAGGCGCGGCTCAAGAAGGCGGCAGAACATGAATTTATTGGCGAGGTGCGCCACTGCGGCCTTATCGGGGCTCTGGAACTAGTCGCGGATAAGAAAACGAAGCGTTCTTTCGATGCGAAAGCTGGTGTCAGCGCAGCACTCGCGAAATTCGCCGAAAGTCACGGCGCAATTTTCCGGGCACTTGGCGACAGCATCGCCTTCTGCCCTCCAATGATCATATCCGAAGTCGAGCTTAACGAGATGTTCGACCGCTTCGACAAGGCCTTGGCCGACACCGCGTCCTGGATCACCAAGGAGGGTCTAGCAAAGCGGGTTTAACTCCGCCGCTTCTTCTCACCCCTTGCACGACACGATCGCCGCGTGATCCTGCCGCGCAGGTGCTAACTCAACCGAAACGAGCAACGCCGTGGCAGAAATTGAGAATATCGTCGCCGAAACCGCTGAAAAAATTTTTTCCGATTTCGCCGATGCCCAAACCATCAACGCCGATAAGACTGGCGCATGGAAAGCGCCGCTGTGGCAAGCGCTGACTGAAGTTGGCTTGCCGCTGTCATGGGTGGCGGCAGAATACGGCGGCTCAGGCGTCACTTTGGCCGAAGGTTTTGCCGTGCTCGGCGCTGCCGGGCGGTTTGCAATCGCAGTGCCGCTAGCCGAGACAATGCTTGCTGGCTGGCTGCTGTCGCAGGCGGGGATTGCCCCCCCCGAAGGCGAGATGACAGTTGCCCCGTCGCGCCCGAACGATCGCGTCACGGTGAGCTCCGATGGCCTGCTGTCAGGCCGCGCCCGCGGGGTGCCCTTCGCAAAATCTGCAAAGCATGTCGCGGTTCTCGCGAGCGGAGCGGACGAGTGGTCAGTCGCGCTAGTCAACGCCTCGCGACTGCGAATCGAGTCTGGACTCAATCTGGCCAATGACAGTAGTGATACTGTAAAGTTCGACAAGGTCGAACCGGTCGCGATCAAACCCGCGCCGAAAGGTCTGGATCAGACTGCCCTGATGCTGATGGGCGGGGTGGTGCGCTCTTTGCAGATTGCGGGCGCGCTCGAATCTATGCTCGATCTCAGTGTGCGTTATTCCAACGAGCGCGTGGCGTTCGAGAAGAAGATTTCGAAATTCCAAGCCGTTCAGCACAACCTCGCGCGCCTTGCCGGCGAAGTGGCGGCGGCGCTCACGGCGGCTACTTCCGGCGCCGACACGCTGGCGAACAGTGCCTCCTTCGACGACGCGGTGTTCCTCGAAGCGGCTGCGGCCAAGATTCGGTGCGCGGAGGCGGCCGACAAGGGCAGCGCCATTGCGCACCAGGTCCATGGCGCCATCGGTTTTACGCTCGAGCACGTCTTACATCGCTTCTCTTTGCGCGCATTGTCATGGCGTGACGACTTCGGCTCGGAAAGCTTTTGGGCGGTCGAGCTCGGCAAGCGGGTCGCCCGGCGGGGCGCCGACGAACTGTGGCCGCTGGTGGCCTCGCGCTGATACTGGAAAGGTTCTGCATATGACCGCAGCTTTGCGATTTGACCCGATCCGGTTGCCGCCCAAGTGCGACGAATTGCGCAAGGAAGTGCGCGCCTTCCTTGCGGAAGAAATCGCGACCGGTACGTTCAACCCCCACTCACTGAACCATGAGGGCGCGGATGTGTCGGGTTTCTCGCGCAAGGTCGGCGAGCGCGGCTGGATCGGGATGACTTGGCCAAGAAAGTATGGTGGCCACGAGCGCTCTTTTCTTGAGCGGTATGTGGTGACGGAGGAGATGAAAGTTGCCAACGCGCCTACGCGCCAATTCTTCACCGCTGATCGACAGAGCGGGCCAGTCCTCCTGAAATATGCCCCCGAGCACATCAAGAGCAATATCCTGCCGCGCATTTGTCGCGGAGAATTGTGCTTCGCTATCGGCATGAGCGAGGCGAATTCCGGCTCTGACCTCTTCGCGGCCAAAACAAAGGCGAGCAGGACTGATGGGGGATGGCTGATTAACGGCACAAAGATCTGGACCTCCTTGGCGCATGTTGCCGACTACATGATTGCACTGTTCCGCACATCGCCGCCAACCAAGGAAAATCGGCGCCATGGGCTCACGCAGTTTCTGGTGGACATGAAACAGCCTGGTATCAAGGTGAACCCGATTGCTCAAATCACTGGCCATTTCGAGTTTAATGAAGTCGTATTCACTGACCATTTCGTTCCTGACGATCATGTGCTGGGCGAAATCGATGGCGCCTGGAAGCAGGCGGTCAGCGAGCTCGCCTACGAGCGCGCGGGTCCGGAGCGGTTCCTCGACACCCATCACGTGCTCATCGAACTGGTGCGCGCGATCGGCGACCAGCCTGATGTCCGTAACGCCGAAGGCATTGGACGTGTGGTCGCGCAGCTCCACACCTTGCGCCGCATGTCTGTCTCGGTCGCCGGTATGATGCAGGCTGGAGAGGAACCGGTCGTAGAGGCCTCAATCGTCAAGGACATCGGCACGGTGTGGGATCAGCAACTCGCTCACCGATTGCGCGATCTCGCCGCCTTCGTCGAAGATAACGTCGGCAACCGCGAGATGCTCGAGGAGCAGCTGTCGTTTGCGATCAAGTCCGCGCCGAAACTCACGATCCAGGGCGGTACCACTGAAGTGTTGCGAGGCATCATAGCCCGCGGCCTTGGTTTGCGTTGACCCAGATGCCGGAGTCGCGGCAACAATTCTGCCGCTGATCCTATCCGCTTAGGAAACCAAACGGAGCGCTCACGCAAATGGCACGATCGGATGCAGCCGATCAACAATTTCAATGTGAGTTGCTCCCAGGAGGCACATCTGCGTGATCGAAAGTCGTTGGCCATCCTTGAAGTGTTTCAAGACGTCACTCGCCCAACAGATCACTCCCGCGGCTCGAAGCGTCTCCATGACTAGGGCTTCTAACGTTCGCTCACGACCGTTCTGTATTGGACGTCAAAGCACAGAAGGTATTGGAAACGCAATTCTGTGCAAATGCACCGGATGACCGTGAATAGTCGCCAATTACTTTCGAGCTTTTGATTCAGCCAGCCGAACGACTGCTTACCGAATCGTTCGAACACGGCATTACCTAGATTAACTGCGACGGTCCACGACGCTACGCTAAGAATAATGCCGATCTCCCAAAAAGACTTGGCTTGAGAAGACCATTCGATCCACTCGAGCTCGCGAAAAGATAATAGGACGCCGTCGACCATGCGATCGTGCCCCAATGTGTTCCTGGCGCGCGCATGAAAGAACGTGTGCTCCATGACCGAGCGATCAAAATCTTTTCGCCGCTTGTTTGTTGCGAACGTTATGGCGGCGATTGCAGCCGCCGTGTTATCGTGGATCGGACTCGTGAATCGGCAGCGAATGGCCGCTTCCTCAAGTAGCGCACACTCGGATTCCAACCGAACTCCCGGTCCAAATCCGAGATCCGACGAAAAGGCTGAGTACGGCGGATCGGATCGAAGCGCTCGTATTGTCGTTGCAGATTATTTGCTTCCAGGACGGGGCATAGGTCGAGACCAGCTTGGGGAACCCCGCAGTTGGTGAGGTAGAGCCAGGCAAAGCGAGAGAGCTTCAACTTGGCCGCGACATCCGCCATATCCGTCGAGCAGCTTGATTGCTGCTTTCGGTCAAGCGATAGGCGAAACGTTGAAAAGCGCGATACATCGTGGATGATTACTTGGCCTGCGTGGTAATCGGTGCCGCCACCCGTCAATGTACAGCGCGAGCGTCAACGAGCGGCCCATAATACCTCTAATCGCGATCAGGACAGAGCATCGAGTGTTTGCGTGTGCGAACAGTGTTCCAATTCTTACACGCGGGAAGTCCTAGCGAGTCGTAGGAAGTTCATGAGCAGGACGTCTCCGTCTTGGGTAAGAATAGATTCAGGATGGAACTGCACGCCATATGTTGGTTGATAGCGATGTGCGAGCGCCATGATCTCGCCTTCCTCCGAACAGGCTGTCACCAACAGATGAGGCGCACTTGACGAGTCGAATTTAACGACGAGGGAATGGTAGCGACCAACGCAAAGTGGAGATGGGAGAGCCTTAAAGAGCTGTTGGCCGTCGTGGGTTAGGTAAGAGGATCGACCATGCATAGGGCGGCGCGCACGGGCCAATCGTCCGCCGAAAACGCTGCCGATGCACTGGTGCCCGAGACAGATGCCAAGAATTGGAAGCTGTCCCGAAAGTTCGCGGACCACGGCGTTCGATATTCCAGCCTCAAGCGGAGTGCAGGGGCCGGGAGAGATAACCACTGCGCGCGGCTTAAGCTGAATAACGTCATTGACGCTGATCGCATCATTCCGGATCACTTCCGTGGCCTCTCCGAGCTTTCGGAAATGCCTGGCGATGTTGAAGACAAAGGAGTCATAGTTGTCGATAATGACAATCAAAGTCCACCGGACGTTTCAGAACGAAATGCATCGAAGATGCGCTGGGCCTTGGCGAGTGTCTCCTCATATTCTGTTTCTGGATCCGATAGCGCCGTTATGCCGCCACCTGCATGAAACTGAGCCAGGCCGTCGTTGATCGTTACGGTACGAATCGCAATATTTGTGTCCATGTACCCGTTGAAGCCGATAAAGCCGATCGCTCCGCAATATACCTCTCGCGCCACGCGCTCGATCTCAGTGATAATTTCCATCGAACGCACCTTTGGCGCGCCGGTAATCGAGCCGCCAGGAAAGCAAGCTCGGAGCAGCGAAACAGCGTCTTCGGTTTCTGCAAGTTCTCCCGTAACGATCGAGACGAGGTGGTGCACTGAGGCATAGGTTTCGAGATTGCACAAGGCCGGAACATCAATCGAATGCGGAGTGCAAACCCGTGACAAGTCGTTGCGCAGGAGATCGACGATCATCGTGTTCTCGGCGCGATCCTTCTCGGACGCGAGGAGCCGTCCAGCGCGGTGCTGGTCTTCCAGAACATTCGTGGAGCGTCCAATCGTGCCTTTGATGGGACGCGTTTCGACCCGCCGTTGGTCGAGTCTTAGAAACCGTTCCGGCGAACTCGATGCGATAGTGAGCGTGCCGTAGCGTAGTAGGGCTGCGAAGGGAGCTGGGTTCAACGACCGTAGCCGGCTGTAGAAAGCGAACGGATCAAATGACGGCTGCAGTCGCATGCTAAAGCGCTGCGCAATGTTCACTTGGAAGACATCTCCAGCCAGAATGAAATCCATAACGCGTCTTACCGCTGCGACGTAGCCCGCGCGGCTGAAATTCGAATCCCATACGCCCAAAGTACCCGGGCACTCATTCTCAGCTTGGTTTGCGCTGTAAAGCAAAGCTGTAAGCCCATCTGCGCGAGCGCGGGCGCGCTCCTTCTGACGGGTGGCATCCCGCTCTGGCCATCCGGTAGAAACAATCCAGCATCTGTGGTCTCGGTGATCGTAGCTGAGGACCACGTCATAGAAATGGAGCATCGATTGGGGCGGCCGGCGCGCGCGAATCTCTGGCATCGGCAATCGCTCCAATGTCCTGTTCAAATCGTAGGCAAAAAAGCCGGCCGCCCCACCCTGGAACGGGGGGAGATCGGGGCGATACACTTGCGGGAATTTGGCGAGAAGGCTGCGAAGAATTTCCCACGGATCGCCCATAAGGGCCTCACCGTTGTAACTCGCCTGTCCATCCGCGACCATGAACGTGCTGAACGGATTACAGGCCAAATATGAGTAGCGACCAAGCGGGTCGTGCTTTGCTGCGCTATCGAGAAACGTAAGGTGCGGTCGATGTGCGACGCGTCGCATCGCCGACACGGGGTCGATCCACTCCAGCTCTCGGACGTACATTAGGCTTTCAATTGCCGAAAATGGTCGTGCTTGGAAGGACGCTCAGATTGCAATCCTCGCTCCAATGTAAGCAACGCTCGCATAGGATCCGCAAGTTCTCAAAGTCGACGATCACGTTCATTACCGCCAGAGGACCCGCTGCCGATCAATTTGGCTACTTTTTATCGTTCAGGTCAAAGAGCTATCCGTCGACGTTGTAGTCGGCCGCCAACCGCAGCTCTCGGAGTGGCCGGACCCGCCTGATCGATTCCTGGTAAACATGATGCGCCTTGTAGGCGGCAAGTTCCGTCTCGTTGTCGAACTCACCATACACCACGACATCGATATCATTGCCGATCTGGTCGGTCTTGCGGTTTCGAGCAACCTCAAGCCGTCGAGCATGAGGGATTGTCGTGAGAACCGATAGGCCTTCAATGATCTGATCAATGAAGGCCTTATCCTTGGCGGAAAATAAGACGATATGACGAATCATGGAACGTTTGGCGATTAGTGCAAGTCGGTAGTTTAACTATCCTGAGATCAAGTCCGTTGCAACATCTGCAATTGCTTGCCCGCCGCGCGGCCAAAGCGCTCAATCGTTTGTATGTGGCGAGCAGGTTGCAGGCTTGATCGAGATTGTACGCTCGCAATGCTTGGAGAATGAGGCGGTGACCTGATTGAATCGCGGTTCACGCGCGACGTGATCCTGCTGGAGAGGGGGCGCCTGGCTCCAGCTTGCCCGCGATGATGCGAGTCAGCGATGCGCTGTCGTCGCATTTTCGTTCATAGATTATCTATCAGGAGAACGAGTGCTAAAAACAATAGACGCGGCCTGGTCCTCGCTGTGCCCGCCAATCACGGATAGTGTTTTCGATCGCCTCGGGGTCGTTATGGGCGCTTATTCGAAAGTCGGCCCGACCGGCTCATGCTCCTTCATGGTTACTTTCGTGAACAAGAGAAACGAGAACAAGCACGAGGGACGCGAAAACATAGTCGTCGTGTATACCTGCGGCAAGGCGCTCGGCGCTGTGGGCGCGCTCGACACTACCTCCATCCCGTTGCGCGACTTTATGCCCAGTCGCTACATTAGATCAGGACATCAATTCACGTGTCGCCGGCATCAGATTGAGTTCCCGCTGGCATGGTCCTCTTGCTTCCTGTAGCGGGCTCTATCAAGCGTGAGTCAGCAAGTCTCTGGCCGCGGTCTGTCAATGCGAAGATTTGACCGGATCATTGACCTTATCCAGCCACGTTGCGATTTCTAGCAATGGACCAAACGGTAAGCGCCGCTTGCCCTTTGAGCTCCAATCCTTTCAGTTCATACAAACCTGTTGTCACTTGACCGTCATGAATTGTCGCGCTAATATATTGTATAGAGCTACATCGTCGCATAGTGCGATACAACGTGGCCATATCCGTGAAGGGGGACTTTCGCCCCCTTGTCCGCGCCGCCGCGCGATACCGCATCGTCAACTGCGGGTGGACGAAATGCAGCTGCCAATCACGTGATGCTGACAGGAGGCGAGAATGCGCAAGGGGTCCCATAAGTGTCAGGACAGCTCAGTCAGATGCGCTATATGCGGCGGAAAGTTTGGGCTCATTCGCTACTACTACTGGCGAACGGCTTTTTGCTCCAAAAAATGCGTGGAGCGGTTCAGGGTCCGCCGAGAGGCGGACCATAACTGGCTTCGCTGGTTGCGGGCAGCGTAATACATCAACGAAAAGCTACGCAAACGCAGCGGCACGGGCAATATCAAACCGCAAAATCGGCGCCGACGCCATTGAACTCGAGGGTGGTGCCAAGCGCGTCGAATGATGGCGCCTTGATCTATTGCGAAATTCCTGTGATGCACCATCTTGGCCTGTCGCCTCAGCGCGTCAATGTCAGGGCGGATTCAAGGTGCGGTGCCGGAGAGCCGACGATGCGCTACAATCTCAACGTAGAGGAGCGTCCGCACGCTCTGGCGACCATTCGACCAGTCGAAGTCTGTTAGCAGCAGAGGCCGAATTTCGGACAGGAGAGCGTGAAGTCGAGACGATCCTAGCAGGAGCCGAGCGGCAGTTGGGAAAAACTGATCGGTTGCAGCACCTTGAACTCGTCGATGCCGACACCCTCACGCGAGACACGAGCGACCCGCGGCGCTTGGTGTTGCGGCCCATGTCGGCTCGACTTGCCTGATTGACAATGTAATCCTGAAGCGAAAAGTGTCCGCTCAGCGCGACGCAAGGATTGGAAAAGCAATCCTAGCTGGCGTCGCGATCTCGTCTGAGACGCGCCTTGTAGTGATTATCGCGCGTGGCGTCCCGGTTTTCCAAAAATGACGGGAGGTACTGCCCGATTGACGATCTCTCGGATGGCAAAATTCGACTGGATGCGCGAGACGTGCGGAAGGCACGAAAGCTCAACTCGGTGGATTCTCTCAAAGTCTTCGATGTCACGGGCGAGCGCGATCAAGAGATAGTCGTCGCTTCCCGACATCAGAAAGCAGCGGATCACAGATGGGCATTTGACGATGCCGGCCTCGAACAATCTTAGTGCCTCGTCGCTTTGACTGCCCAGCGTAACCCTAACGAGCACGGTTGTGCTGAGGCCGAAACGATTGAGGTCAAGTATCGCCTGATAGCCCATGATGTAACCCTCGTCTTCCAGCGCGCGCTGTCTGCGGGCGATGGCGGTGCTGGATAAGCCCATTCGATTCGAAAGTTCGGTTTGGCTGATCCGAGCATTAGCACTGAGTTGGGCGAGGAGCGTCATGTCGATCTTGTCGGTATCCATTTGTGCGATTCCTGCGTAAGAGCGTCGAAAATCGCTGAATTTCTGCATTACCCGTCTGCGATTTCGCAAGTTTGAAGAAAAACAAACCGCGTTACCGATTACAAGAGGCCGTCCAAATCGGAGATTGAAAAAATGAAAGTTGGTATTCCCAAGGAAATTAAAACACACGAGTATCGTGTGGGCCTGACCCCTGGCGCAGTTCGCGAATATGTAGCCGCCGGTCACAGCGTGCTGGTCGAAACCAATGCCGGCGCTGGGATTGGCGCAACGGATGACAACTATCGCAAGGCCGGGGCCACGATCGTGAACTCCGCTCGCGAGGTGTTTGCATCGAGCGAGATGATTGTGAAGGTCAAGGAACCCCAGCCGTCCGAATGGGTGCAACTGCGAGAGAACCAGATCCTCTTCACCTATCTTCACCTGGCGCCAGACCCGGAGCAGGCCCAAGGGCTCATCAAATCTGGTTGCACGGCGATCGCCTACGAGACCGTGACCGATTCGCAAGGTGGCCTTCCGTTGCTTGCACCAATGAGCGAGGTCGCAGGCAGGCTCGCGATCGAAGCGGCCGGTGCGGCCCTGAAGCGGAATGCGGGCGGGCGAGGGCTGCTGATCGGCGGCGTTCCGGGCGTCCAGCCGGCCCGCATCGTCGTGATCGGAGGCGGCGTTGTCGGCACGCATGCGGCGCGCATGGCCGTCGGTCTGGGTGCCGAAGTCACTATCCTTGACCGTTCGATACCCCGGCTTCGCCAGCTGGACGAACTATTTGCAGGACGTGTTCGTACTAGGTTGGCAACTATCGACACGGTCGAAGAGGAGGTATTTGCGGCAGATGTTGTTATTGGCGCAGTGCTCGTTCCAGGCTCGAGCGCGCCGAAACTGGTCAGTCGTCACATGTTGAGCTCGATGCGCAAAGGGGCGGTGATCGTCGACGTAGCTATCGATCAGGGCGGATGTTTTGAGACATCGCGTCCGACCACTCATGCGGATCCGACCTATGAAGTTGACGGCGTCGTTCACTACTGCGTGGCGAATATGCCGGGAGCTGTCCCGCTGACCTCAAGCCAGGCATTGAACAATGCCACTCTGCCATTTGGTTTGGCTCTTGCCAGCAAGGGCTTTTCAGCTGTGCTTGAAGATCCTCATCTTCGCGCTGGTCTCAATGTTTATCGGGGCCGGCTAACTTACAAAGCGGTGGCCGAGAGCCTTGGCCTGCCGTTCTCACCGATCGAGCAGGCTGCTGCCTGATCCCAGAGGTCCCCTAGGGGACGTTTCCTCCCTGACTTGGGCCACTCTTCGGAGTGGCCTTTTTTATAGTGTATTGGTGGAACGCGGCGTGGATGCGCAGACTACCTCAGACAAATGGCTGAGCGGGTAGCCAAGGCAGGGCGAACGCCCATTGAGTTGCGGCACATTAACGCCGCAATACCGCCAGTGCTCGGCGGATTCACATAGCTTCAGGGCTCAGTTGAGTGATCCGCTATCTTCGTAATCTAACAGGCCGTTCGCGGCGTGATAGATCAACGCGAGTTTGATCGCTGTCGGGCATCAGGGCCGGTCATTGGTATCCAAATCGCATTTTCGTTGATCTTCGATAGAAATTTACGTGCTGCCTGCGCTTGTGATGACCGGGAGTACGTCTTTGGTGGGGTGATCGGGCGTGTCATCCTTCCAGCGCACCGAGCCGAAGGGACGCTCCAACATGCGGCGCACGCGTACGGGATCGGGGCCGAGGTGGAACGCCGTGGCCTGTCGTTCCAGCGTGACCTCCGATTGGGTCGAGCGGTTGCGCTGGCGCAGGTAGTCGAACCAGGTCGGGCAGTGATAGCGCTCGGTCCACAATTCGGGGTCGGCGATATCGCGTGCGATCGACCAGCCATAGGCGCCGTTGCGCTGGCGAAACAGCTGCACCTCCTGCATCAGGTTGTGGAACGGCCGCGCATTGTCCTGGGTGACGCGATATTCGATCTCGACCACCAGTGGTCCGCTGCGCGCGGTGAGCGCGAGCCGCACCTCGGGATCCGCAAGCAGCTTGGTCTCTTCGCCTCGCGCGCCAGTGCGTGGCATGCGCAACCAGATCCCCAGGAGCGGCGAGGCCAGCATCAGGGCGGCCGAGACCAGAAGCGCGTTTTCAACCCCGACGGCATCGGTGAGACGGCCCCAGCCCCAGCTACCTACGGCAATGCCGCCGGAGCCCGCCGCCTGATAAGCCGCAAGTGAACGGCCCGCCACCCAGCGCGGGGCCGACAGCTGCACGCCAATGTTGAACAGCACCCAGGCCATCATCCACACCGCCCCCGCCAGGACCAGCGCAGCCGCCGTCAACGCCGCCTGATGGCTCAGCGCCACCGCGGCGATGGCTCCGCCCATCGACACCGAGCAGGCGCGGATCGCGGCCTCCCCGCTCATGCGCTTGCGCATCTCGGGGATATTGAGAGCGCCGATCACGCCGCCCAGGCCAAAAGCGCTGAGCATGATGCCGTAGGTGGGAGCGCCGCCGTGCAGGAGATCGCGCGCCACCAGCGGCATCAGCGCGATGATCGCGCCGCCGATCACGCCGATGACCATGGTGCGGATCAGCACGATCTTGATCGCCGGCGAATTGGCGATGTAGCGCACGCCCGAGATCATGGCGCGGTTGAGCCTTTCAGGGGGCAGGCGAGAGGGCTCAGAGACGCGCTTCCACAGGAACAGCGCGACCATCAGGGGCAAATAGAGCAGCGCATTGAGCGCAAACGCAGCCATTGCGCCCGCGGTCGCCACCACAAGACCGCCGATCGCCGGCCCTACACTGCGCGCGATGTTGTAGCTGATGCCGTTGAGCGCAACGGCCGCCGGCAGTGTCTCCAGCGGTACCTGCTCGCTGACCGAGGATTGCCAGGCCGGCCCCATGAGCGCCATGCCGCTGCCGACCACAAAGCAGAGCAGCAGCAACAGATTCGGTGTAGCAAGACCCAGCCAATCGAGAACAGTCAGCGCGGTTGCACCGCAAAGCTCGATCGAAAGCGCAACCAGCGCCACGATGCGCCGATCATGCATGTCGGCAATCGCGCCGGCTGGCATCGAGATCAGCATCACGGGCAGGAAGAGCGCCGTCTGCACCAGTGCGACCTGGTCCGCGGACGCCGCCATCTGTGTCATTGCCCAAGCCGCGCCGACGCCCTGGATCAGAATGCCGAGATTGGTAAGCACGCTCGCGAGCCAGATGCGCCGGAAGGCGACATGGCGCAGAGGGGCGGTGATGCCTTCAGCGCTGAACATCTGGCGCTTGGACGCATCAGTCATATTGGATCCTGTCTGGCCTGCCCGTACCTTGATTCTGGATCACAGCAGGGGAGGCTGCCGTCGAGCTCGAACGGGATCATCACGCGTGCCCGCACTTGGTCCATCAAGCCTCATTGGCCAACCTGGGTTCTGAGGCGGCTCACGAACGGAGCGCAATCGCGTCGCCTGGCAGCCAGTCGACCCAAACTTCCTCGCCGGGCTCGAGGATTGGCGTTCCGGAGCCACTATTCTGCAAGCCCGCGAGACGTTGATCTCCTGCCGCGATCACATACCGGATCGCGTGGCCCACGAATGCGCGGTTTTGAATAACTCCTCGCAGTCCAGACGTGCCAGGTCGATCAAGCCGCGACAGTCGAACCGACTCTGGCCGGACCATCACCTTGACCGGGTTGCCCGAGCTGACATCGCCCTGCAGCGAGCAACAGATCACCGATCCATCATTCGTTCGAACCCGCGCGACGTCGCCGGAGGCCTGATCCACAGTTCCAGTGACCAGGTTCGAGTCTCCCAGGAAATCTGCCACAAACTCGTTCGTGGGCCGGAAATAAAGGTCATTGGGAGTGCCGACTTGTTCAATGCGAGCATGGTTCATGACGCAGATCCGGTCGGACAGAACCAGCGCCTCCTCCTGATCATGAGTGACGTAAAGAATCGTTACGCCAAGCTCTGCGTGTATTTTCTTGATCTCGAACTGGAGCTGGAGCCTCAGCTTCTTGTCGAGAGCCCCAAGCGGCTCATCCATCAGGATGAGCTTTGGCTTGTAGACGAGACAACGCGCGATCGAGACCCGCTGCTGTTGACCGCCCGAAAGTTCTTTCGGCTGCCGTTGCGCGAAATCCCTCAGGCGGACCACGTCAAGTGCGGCCATGACCTGACGCTCGATGTCCTGCTTGGCAAACTTGCGAATGCGCAGCGGAAAAGCTACGTTGTCAAAGACAGTCATGTGCGGCAGCAGCGCGTAGTTCTGGAAAACCATGCCCAGATTCCGCTCGCGCGCGGCGATATGGGTGACGTCGCGGCCATCGATCAACACGGCGCCGCCGGTTGGCATCACCATCCCCGCAACGATGTTGAGCAGCGTCGTCTTGCCCGAGCCGCTTGGACCCAACAAGGTCAAGAATTCTCCGGGCGCAATGGACAGGTTGATCCTGTCGAGCGCGACGACGGGTCCATAGCTTTTTCTGAGATCGCGAAACTGCACCGCAGCTTGCAAAGGCTTATCCATTGTTTGTCCAGCCCGTTTTATTCCGTGCATTGCCTAGAAGTCTCCTCCGTAGCTGTCGTTTTATCGCAAAAAATGTTTCATATTGCAATCCGATATGCAAGGTCGTAATAAGTTACCTATGTCAATCGAAGTGACTAAAGCGGCCAATTCTCTCTAGGAATGGAGAATATAGGCAATGAGTTTCAGCCTTCGCGGTAAAACGGCTCTTGTTACCGCAGCGAGCGAAGGTCTTGGCCTTGCGTCAGCCATCAAGATCGCCTCCGCTGGAGCGCGCGTTGCGATCTCTGGTCGAGATACGACGAAACTAGCTAAAGCAAAAAAGGTAATCGATGCTGCCAGTGGCAATGGATCGACTATTGCAATAGCGGCAGATCTCACGAAGGCTGCCGATACAGAGCGGCTTGTTGCAGAAACGCTCAGGCAGTTCGATAGTCTCGATATATTGGTAATCAATTCCGGCCATGTGCGGTCCGGGACAGTCGAAGATCTCGACGATCTGGATTGGTACCAAGCCTTTGACCTTCTTCTAATGAGTGCTGTGCGGTTGACCCGATTGGTCGTGCCGCATATGCGCAAGCGGAAGATCGGCGATATAGCCTACATCACGGCATCGCGTGTCCGTGAGCCGAACGAATTGATCCTATCAAATGCGTTTCGTGCTGGCGTTTCCAGCCTGGCAAAAACGTTGTCCCATGCGGTTGGCGGCGATAATATCCGAGTGAACGTCCTTGCGCCTGGACCTTTTAATACTGCGCAGCTGATTCGGCGCATTAATGAAAAGGCGCTGGCCGAGAAAACCAGCCATTCGGAGGCTGCCCGTCGAATGACCAGCCACATTCCCTTGGAACGCTTCGGTGAGGTTGAGGAGTTTGGGGCGCTCGTCGCGTTCGTTGTTAGCCGTGAGGCGGCGTACTTGACCGGTTCAACGATCGTGATGGATGGCGGTATCGGGCGCTATGCCTTCTAGGTTTCACCGCACGCTGTTTCATGAGCACGAGAGAAAGCTCTCGCGGCGAAGTCAATCGCTTAGCAATGGCCTTTTGGCAACCTGAGTAGTTTTGCGCTTTGCCGAAGTCCGAATGGAAGAGGGCGATCCTGCGCACGAAGACATCGATCGCAAGGACCTGGCTTTTAGTCGGTAGATGAATGCGCAGATCACCGTTTCAAAACAAACGCGCGGCGACTCCGCTTGTGGCGAGGCTTCGGCATACCGCGTCCATGCGATACGCAACTGATCGAGGCGAGGTCAAGCCGGCGGAAAGCCTCCCAGCGTTCTCATCGCGCCGGCGACGCCCGCCACGTGGCGGTTAATGGGGTCGCCGCGGCGGCTGCTCTCGAGGCGGTGAAGTGGAGCGGGCACCCCCTCGATCGCACTTTACCTTCTGGCATATTCGCTGCTCTCGGTCTCAATCCCCTTCTGGCCAACGGGAACAAAAAATCATATTGCAATCCGATATAGAAAATCGTATTGAGCTCCTATGTCAATCGAGATGAATCGACGGGAATTGGTCGAGTTTGTGGGCCCGGTGTCGGCCGTCATGGCGTTTGGCCTGCTCATGCCGCTCGCCTTCATCGTCTATAATAGTCTCGGCGCTGCCCATCCGTCCCTGGATGCCTACATTAATTTGTTCCAGAGCCGGCTGTTCCTTCGCGTCACATGGACAACCATCGAGATATCCGTGGCCTCGACCGTTGTAAGTGTGTTGCTGGGCTACCCGATCGCTCTGCATCTGTCCCGGCTTTCCGATCGGTGGCGCCCGATCTTCCTGATCTTCGTTCTGTTGCCCTTCTGGACCAGCATTTTGGTCAAGAGCTATTCCTTTATTGTTGTTCTGGGTGATCAGGGGATCGTCAATAGTGCGTTCGCCGCCGTGGGGCTGCCGCGCCTGCCGATGATGTTCAATCGTGTGGGCGTCCTTGTCGGAATGAGCAATTACCTGATCCCGTTTGTGGTATTCCCCCTGCTCTCCAGTTTGCTTGCGCAAAGCGCGGATCTGCGAAAGACCGCCGCGGTAATGGGCGCGTCCGATCTCCGCATCTTCTGGCAGATCACGTTTCCGCTGAGCGCGCCTGGTCTCGTCGCCGGCGCGATCATGTGTTTCGTCATTTCCCTTGGCTTCTTCATTACGCCGGCTCTGCTCGGCGGACGGCAGGATATGATGGTTGCCAATCTCATCGACTTCTACACGCGTGAGTCGCTGGATTGGGCGACCGCATCGGCCATTGCCGTGCTTCTTTTTGCGGTGAGCGCAACGCTCCTGCTCCTGGTCGGCAAGCTCCGAGGCAGCAACGGTTTGATCTGAAGGAGAGCCAGCTTGACTTCGACCGTTTCAGAGCGAGCCTTTTCAAAGGGCTGGATTGTGGTCGCGCTGGCCACAATCCTTTACATCTACTTGTTGTTCCCAAGCTTGATCATCGTGCCGATTTCGTTTGGCAACAAGGTCGAGCTGGTCTTTCCACCGACGCATTATTCTGTCGATTTGTATCGCGAATATTTCGGCTCGCCCGATTGGCTGGTCGTGACATACCGAAGCGCGGCCTATGCTCTACTCGCATCGGCGCTCGCGATGCTGGTCGGGGTGCCGGGCGCCTACGCGCTCGCGCGCACGAATTTCCCCGGCAAGCGGCTGCTCGTGCTCTTGATCTTGAGCCCCATGCTGGTGCCGGTCGTCGTGATTTCGCTTGGGCTCTACTTCTACTATCTGCGGATTTCCCTCACCAACACGATCGTCGGGTTGGTCCTTGCCCATGCGATGTACGTCACGCCGTTCGTGATCCTGACGATATCGGCCGGCATTGAGAATCTGGACGAGCGGCTGGAAAAGGTGGCAGTCATCATGGGCGCCACTCAGTGGCGCGCATTTCGCCAGGTCGTGCTGCCGCAACTCATTCCTTCGCTGATCTCCGCAGGACTGTTCGCATTCCTGATGTCGTTCGACGAAGTTGTGATCGCCTGGTTCATCACGGGGCCGAGCACCATGACGCTGCCAGTCAAGATGTATTCGAGCATCAAGTGGGAAAGCGCCCCCGTTCTGGCGGCGATCGCAACAATCCTCACCGCTCTTTCGATTTTCATCTGTGTTGCCACCGTTGCGCTGACCAGAGGGCGCACGACGGCCAAATAGATCGCTAAGGACGCGCCGCAACAGCTACGAACAAATGGATCGGCTTGGTCGATTACAGGACAACGAATGCCGAATGTTGAAACGCCCTTCGATGCTCGGCCGGCCACTCGCCGCTTTCAATGTAGCGGCTGCTGCAATGGTCCTCGAAGAAAGACCTCGAATCGAATGCTCGCGTCTTGCGAAGCTTGACGTTGTCTACAGACGCTGCGGACGAGGAACGCTCCGCAAACGACCTTCTTGAGTTCAGTTCGATGTGCCCTTAGCCTCCGCTCGCATTGGGTCTAGCTGTCCTGCTGGGATTTGCGAGCCGTGTCTGGAAAGGGGGCTGGCTTGTCGCCCGCCTCGCAGCAGTTGCCGGCGCGTCTTCCGGATGCTAAGGCGCAGCTTAACGAGACTTGTGCGTCGATTCTGGGCCATCAATCCGATCTTTGTGCGGATACACACTTTAATTTTCGGTGGTTAATGAGGGGACACAGCGCGCTAGAATTGACTTTGGATACTTGGGATGCAATTTAAGGTAATGTCGGAGCGTCAGGCTTTGCAACGCGGTCCAAATAGCCCCGATGGGATCAAGAAGGCGGGCCCCAAAATCCGTGAGCAGCGGAAAGGGGATGCTCGTGAACATTCCCTGTTTGTGAATTCAATCGAAAAAGCGGTCGTAGTGCTGAAAGCGTTCAGCCGAGAGCGACCCCGGTTGACGCTGGCCGGGGTCACGAAGGTTACCGGTTTGGACAAGAGTGCCGCGCAGCGCTTCCTTTTCACTCTTCATCAGCTGGGCCTGGTGCGAAAGCACGAGGATACGAAGCAATTTTCGTTGTCCCCTCGGCTGCTTGAATTCGCCTATGCGTATACCTACAGCGACGGCCTGATCGAGCGAGCCCAGCCGTTTTTGGTTGAAGCTCACGAGAAGACCAAGGAAACGGTCAATCTGGTGGTGCTAGAGGGAATCGACGTCATTCTCGTTTGGAGAATTCCTAGCCTGGATATCGTCGCGACCAATGTCCAGATCGGCCTACGTATGCCTGCCCTCTACAGCATCGCAGGGCGGGCCATTGTGGCTCGCCTTCCGCCAAAGGAGCGAGATCGCATCATTCGAGCCACGAGTTATCAAAAATACACAGATCAGTCGGTCACTAATCCCAATGAAATGCGCAGGCTCATAGACAAGGCTGCGAAAGATGGATACTTGGTGTCCGAGTCCCAATACTTCCACCACGAAACCGCTGTGGGCGCGGCGATTGTCGATGGTTCAAATACGGTGCTGGGAGGCATTAGCCTTTCCGGGCCGGTTAGTCGGCTGACTGTCCAAGAAGCCCGCGAGAAATTAGTGCCACCGACAATTGCTGCGGCTCGGAAAATTTCGCTCGCGATGGGGGCCTACTGAGAGCTCGCTTAGGTCGCTCAGCCGAGCATGACGTCTGCAAAGGGACTTGGTGGAGAGCCAGAGCTGGTTTTGCTTCTGCTTGCTCCTTGGAAAGTCCGCTGCAGTGTAGCTTTGGTGAAGCTCCCGCTCGTTCACATGCGCGAAGAGCGCCAGTCATTTGCGATCGGCTCGATCGCTTGTCCACCGGACTCGGCCGTCGACACCCTCGAGACTAGGTGGTCTCGGTCCGGTTCAGCCGGACGCGTGATAAGCTTCAAATTATCGAAGGCGAGCATGGTGCCGTCAACAAAAGACGCGCCACTCTGTCCAATGGAAGGCGTTTCCGACAGCTGACGCGTGTCTCGAACGCTCACCTTGCGATTAGATCATCGAACTTGGACAAGGGGCGAGCTCTAGTTCAGCTTTTCAACGCCCCCCTCCCATCGCCCCATGAAGACGACTGCAAGGCGCAGCCTGTATGGTGTTCTATTGCGATTGTTTTCATGCACGAGGCCCGTCAAATAGTACAGATTGCGCTGGCGAGCGGCCCAATGCGCTCTTACCGGACCGCAGGAATGCGGCTGCTTCAATCGACAATACGGCGAGTCTCGACCTTTAGGGGCGACACCAACTCGAGCGTCTGAGGAGGATCGGCCAATAGGCCACTTCGAGTGCGGTGGCTCAACCAAGGCCGCCGAGTTGCTGCACCCAGCGGATCGTGCCCAACGTTGGATTGAACTGCAGCTTGCCCATCCTCGGCATCCTGATGTGAATATCTGTCGGGACGCTCAATGCTTACCCGCCGAGCGCAGGTTTAGCTGCGCGTGGCAGGGCCTCTCATTTTTCAATTGGCCCCTGGGACGCCCCTGAATAAAGCTTGCAGGCGTCACCAAAATATAATATATTACGATGAAATACGAGGTTGTGAATTTCCCAGTCCCTGCCGGCAAGCGTTCTAAGGATCGGTCGTGCGCGCGCAGCACATTTCCCGCACACGATTCATCAGTAGGGGGTAAAATGCCTGGGTATTTCAATTCGCGACCTCGTGTGAAAAATGCGATTCTGGCCGGACTTCCTCTTCAGGATCTAGCTGCAATAGCTGACAGCCTAGAGCCCGTCGGCCTGAAAGAGCGGATGGTTTTGCAGGAGCCGAAAAGGCGACCCGAGCACGTATACTTTGTAGAATCCGGCCTTATCTCCCTGAGAATTGTTACTGCGGGAACTATTTTGGAAACCGCGGTGGTAGGATATCGGGGCGTCGTCGGCGCTTCGTTCTTGTTGGGAGGGCATCTTCCGACCCGGCAATCGGTTGTGGTTTTGCCCGGAAGTGCGCATAGGATCCATCTCGACAGCTTGCGTCATGTTATGTGCGAGCGCCCTCGGGTTAGAGAACATCTTTCTAACTACGTTCAAGCGCTCGACCTACACAGCGCTCAGAGTGGATTTTGCGGGGTCAGGCACGATCGCGAACAGCGGCTCGCGTGCTGGCTCAGCTTGGCGTGTGATGCAATCGACGATCATGTGCTCCCGGTTACTCACGACTACCTTTCCGCCGTTCTTGGATTACGTCGGGCAGGGGTGACCGAGACCCTCATCCGTTTTGAGGAACAGGGCCTAATTCAAAAGATGCGAGGCGTTCTCCAAATACACGAGCGCCAGCGCCTCAAACATAAGGCATGCAGTTGTTATGGGATTATCGCGGATGCCTATGTATCGCCCGAACAGCTGCCCCACGCAGAACGACAGCCCAGTAGTGAGTTTAGCTTTCGGGGAAGCAAATTGCCTGGCGACGGCGCAAATCAGGGCAATTTTTGGCTTGCTCAAGCGAAATAAATAGTTGGGTTGGGCCAACCTTGAAGGGTACGGCCGTGTCCTCGGAACATAAAGGTCGCGCGTCGCCCGATCGACACCGTTACAAAGGATACAGCGAGGACGCGGGCGTATTGCACAAGTCGCCATGCATTGGAGCGGTTGGGGAAATCGTCGAGTGCGGCGGCGAGAGGCGCGATTAACCTGCTCGGCGCCTCCGCTTGATGACGGGAAATCATTTGAACAACTGAAAGTTCAAGAGCGATCTCGCATGTATTCGACCTCAAATGAAGGAGAGAGGATAGACTTTAAATTCTCCAGGTAGCGCGCAAAGGCCTGATCACTATCATCACGCTATCGCGGCGTGAGCTGAAGAGCGCGCTCCACATCGAGGTGCATTTTCGAGCTCAACAAAGTGTGCGGCGATTTCGTCGCCGACGCCAAGCAATGGATCGCAACATCAGCGGCGCCGGCGACAAGGCATTCTACGCCGGGAACGACATCAATGGTACGCGGCTGACGGACGCGGCATCAACATGGGCGGCCTCACGGCCTCCCGGCACGCTTCGATCGCGACAAGCCGATCATCGCCGCGGTCAATCGGGTGGTATGAGCCCGGATTCGCGCGACTGCGCTAACCCGTAAACCGCTGCGGGGTATGAATCCCCGGGCCTGCCGCTAGACGGCGCGCCTAGCTTGGCCGCCGAGCATGGAGATCAACGTGCCGCAAAATCAGACCGGTCGGCCGGCGTGGTTTTCCTCCGGCGCTGAGTAACCCCAGGGTCTTTAATCGCCATGACGTACCACCTCGTACTTGCATCGGTCTCCTTTTCAGCGCCCTCCCGAGATGGCCCGCAAAAATCATGTTGCAATACTATATATCGCTAGGTAATATCTCGTAAGTTAGCTCGACGAGCTTCTTGCGATTGTGGGTCAGCAACCATTTGGGTTTTCGGATTTGTTCGTCGTATCTTTTCCTCCCGCGACGGACGACAACTGGGCCGCCCCCTTCTGCGGGGCGGCTTTTTTTCTTCCCGATCAACTTGGGAAGCGTGCCGCTCCCTGCGGCGTTGCCGAATTGTGGTCCGCTGTCAGCCCCTCCCTTAGCTTTGGAATCTTCGGAGATCATGCATGAGCCACTCTAATGACATCGCAGTTGAGACGCATGGCCATGTCGGCCTGATCGAAATTCGACGGCCTCCCTTTAATTTCTTCGATACCCCTCTGATCAACCAGATCGCGGATGCGCTAGAAGATTTTGACCGCAACATCGACATTCGAAGCTCGGTCCTCGCCGCGCAAGGAAAAGCGTTTTGCGCCGGCGCCAACTTCAACGACCCTGCACCGCAGGATAAGCAGGAGCGCGCGGCAAATGATCCCTCCGCGAATCTCTATCTGCAGGCTGTGCGCATCTTTCGCAACAAGAAGCCGATCGTTGCCGCGATCCATGGCGCAGCCATCGGCGGCGGTTTGGGGCTAGCGCTGGCGGCCGATTTCCGCATCACCTGCCCCGAGGCGCGTTTTTCCGCCAACTTCACTAAGCTCGGCTTTCATCCGGGCTTTGGGCTGACAGTGACCTTGCCCGAGCTGATCGGCAAGAATAATGCTGAATTGATGTTTTACACCAGCCGCCGCGTTAAAGGTGAGGAAGCCTATCGTTGGGGGCTTGCCAACGCGCTGGTGCCGCAGGATCAGGTGCGATCCGCCGCAATTGAGCTCGCGGAAGAGATTGCCAAGTGCTCACCGCTCGGGCTGATCTCGACTCGTGCAACCATGCGTGGCGATCTTGCCAATCGCGTGCTCGCCGCGACTGACCACGAAATCGTCGAACAGACCTGGCTGAGCGCAACCGACGATTTCAAGGAAGGCGTCAGGGCTACCACCGAACGTCGTATGGCGAATTTCAGGGGACGGTAAGGCTTAGCCACGTTGTTCCGCGATCACAGGCAGGATCGCAGGCCACGCAACACCTGCCCTAGCTTGCATGGTTAGTCGTCCGTGAAGAATCCTGAAGCAATTGAGCGGTAAAGGAAAATGCCGGAATTTCCGGGATTGGATTTGCCAGCAAGCGGTGCTTGGGAGGCGGTTTTCTTGCAAAATGATATTTGTGATTCCCTC
>NZ_JBTSWB010000015.1:0-60736 GCF_054602315.1 Bradyrhizobium cedriense
ATCGGATTTCATCAGGGCCAGCGGTCGTAAACCCGCACCAACAGGCCGGACATATGACTGAAGCCGACCAAGTCGTTCGATATTTCAAAAAGTGCTTGCCAATAGGGGCCGTCCACATATGACGGTGTTTGTAGCGATGGCGGAGATCACTCCGCCGCCAAGATCGTCCCCTCGACCTCGCCGAAGCCGATACGATAGCCATTGCCCTGGCACCAGCCGCGCATGACGAGACTGTCACCGTCTTCCAGGAACGAACGCTTCACGCCACCGGGCAATTCGACCGGCTCGGTGCCGTTCCAGCTGATCTCCAGAAGACTACCGCGCTGGTTCTTCTCCGGACCGGAGATCGTGCCGCTGCCCAGGAGATCGCCGACATTCATGGCGCAGCCGGAGGAGGCGTGGTGCATCAATTGCTGCACCGATGACCAGTACATGTACTTGAAGTTGGTGTGGCTGATGCCGGCGGCAGCATTGGCGCCGGCAGCGCGCAGGGAGACGTCGAGCGCGATGTCGTAGTTCTGCGGCTTGGCCTGCTTGAGATAGTCGAGCGGTACCGGCTCCTGCTCCGGCCCCCTCAGCCGGAACGGCTCCAGCGCCTCGCGCGTCACCACCCAGGGGCTGATCGAGGTGGCAAACGCCTTGGCGAGGAAGGGACCGAGCGGCACATATTCCCATTGCTGGATGTCGCGCGCGCTCCAGTCATTGAGCAGCACGAAGCCGAAGATCATCTCCTCGGCCTGTTGCTCGCTGAGCATGCCGCCCATCGGCGAGGGCTGGCCGATTACGACGCCCATCTCCAGCTCGAAATCGAGCCGCTTGCACGGCCCGAAGCTCGGCACATCGACGTTCGGCGGCTTCAGCTGCCCGCGCGGACGCTTCACCTGGGTCCCCGACACCACGACAGTGGAGGCGCGGCCGTTATAGGCGATCGGCATATGCAGCCAGTTCGGCTGCAGCGCATTGTCCTTGCCGCGGAACATGACGCCGACATTGGTGGCGTGCTCCTTCGACGAATAGAAGTCGGTGTAGCCGGAGACGGTGAAGGGCATGTGCAATCTTGCGTCCCGCATCGGCACCAGCGCGCGGCTACGCAGCTCCTCGTTGTCGCGCAGCTCCGGATGATCGTGACGCAGCAGCTCGCTGATCCTCGCCCGTGTCTTCGTCCACACCTTCGGCCCCAGCGCCATGAAGGGGTTGAGCGAAGGTGCCGAGAACACGCCGAGCGGCCCGACGTCGAGCCGCGAATCCTGCTCGAGTTCCCAAAGATCGAGCACGTAGTCTCCGATCGCGACCCCGACCCTCGGCGCCGGGTTGGCCGCAGTCGAGAACACGCCATAGGGCAGGTTCTGGATCGGGAAGTCGGAGGCCGGGTCGACTTCGATGAAGGAGCGGAGGCTGGGGTCGTTGGGGTGAGCTGTCACTTTCGGCTCGATTCTTTCTTCCTTCTCCCCTTGTGGGAGAAGGTGGCGCGAAGCGCCGGATGAGGGGTGTCTGTCCGCGTGCCCGGATGAGAGAGGTGTACTTGCGGAGGAAACCCCTCACCCGTCCCGCCGCTGCGCGGCGAGCCACCCTCTCCCACAAGGGGAGAGGGGAAGAATACTACGGCCGGTTCGGATCGAACCGCTTCTCGAGTCCCGTCCAGCAATCCGCGTAATCGTCCTGCAATGTCGACGCATTCGCCGCATGCGCGGTGACGCGCTGCGGGTAGCGGGTCTCGAACATGAAGGCCATGGTGCCGGTCAGCTTGACGGGCTTCAGCTCGCCATTGCTGGCGTGCTCGAAAGCGTCGCGGTCCGGGCCGTGGGGCAGCATGCAATTGTGCAGGCTCATGCCGCCGGGGACGAAGCCCTGCGGCTTGGCGTCGTAGACGCCGTAGATCAGGCCCATGAACTCGCTCATGATGTTCATGTGATACCAGGGCGGACGGAAGGTGTTGTCTGCGACCATCCAGCGCTCGGGGAAGATCACGAAGTCGATGTTCGCGGTGCCCGCGGTCTCCGACGGCGAGGTCAGCACCGTGAAGATCGAGGGATCGGGGTGGTCGAAGCCGATCGCGCCGACGGGAGAGAAGGTACGCAGATCGTATTTGTACGGCGCGTAATTGCCGTGCCAGGCGACGACGTCGATCGGCGAATGGGGGAGCTGCGTCTTGAACAGCGACCCACCCCATTTGACGAACAGCTCGGTCGGTGTGTCCTTGTCCTCGTAATACGCAACCGGCGTGAGGAAGTCGCGCGCGTTGGCGAGGCAATTGGCGCCGATCGGCCCGCGCTCCGGCAGCGTGAAGGCGCCTCCATAGTTCTCGCAGAGATAGCCGCGCGCGGGACCATTCGGAATCTCGACGCGGAACTTGACGCCGCGCGGGATCACCACGATCTCGCCGGGCTCGGCGTCGATGCGGCCGAACTCGGTGACGAGGCGCAGATTACCCTGCTGCAGCACGAACATCAGCTCGCCGTCGGCATTGTAGAAATGCTGGTCCACCATGGATTTGGTGATGAGGTAGACATGCGCAGCCATGCCTGCCTGAGTGTTGACGTCGCCGGCCGTCGTCATGGTCTGCACGCCCTCCACGAAGGTGACCTCTTCCTTCGGCAGCGGCGTCGGATCCCAGCGCAGCTGCGCGATCGGCAAATCATGCTCATGGCACGGCGCCGATCGCCACAGCCCGGCGTCGATCTTGTCGAACCGGCCGGAATGCTTCACCGAGGGACGGATGCGGTAGAGCCAGGAGCGCTCATTGCTGCCGCGCGGCGCCGTGAAGGGCGAGCCCGAGAGCTGCTCGGCATAAAGGCCATAGGCGCAGCGCTGCGGCGAGTTGCGCCCGATCGGCAATGCGCCGGGCAGCGCCTCAGTCTCGAAACTGTTGCCGAAGCCGGACATGTAGCCGGGCGTAACCTGCGCCGAGCTGCGGATGATCTGGTCGGGTGAGGTGTTGATGTTCATGACTATCCTCCTCCTTGCAAGGCGGCCCACATTTCCTGGTCGCGTTTGTCGGTCCAGATCACGGGATCGTCGATCCCCGACGCTTCGTCGTAGGCGCGCGACACGTTGAACGGCAGGCAGTGCTCGTAGATGGCGAAGCTGTGGAACTTGGGATCCATCACCTCGCGGGTCGCCGCCATCGATTCCTTCAGCGTGCGGCCTTTCGCGACGGAGATTTCGGCGGCGCCATAGAGCGAGGTGACGAAGTCTCGCGTCATCGCGATGGCCTCGCGCACCGTGGCTGTGCCCTTGAGTGCATCGCCGCGGCCCGGTGCGATCGCCTTCGGATTGAAGTTGCGGATCTCGTTCAACGTCATCGGCCATTCGCGCAGATGAGCATCGCCGCAATAGCAGGCCGAGTGATATTCGATGAGATCGCCGGAGAACATCACCTCGGCGTCCGGCACCCAGGCAACGATGTCACCGGAGGTGTGGCCGGCTCCGAGCTGCATCAAACGGACCTCACGCTTTCCGAGGTAGATTGACATCTCGCCTTCGAAGGTCAGCGTCGGCCAGGTCAGGCCCGGGATGCTCTGCGCGTCCTGGAACAGGCGCGGGAAGCGGCCATATTCGGAATCCCAATCCTGCTTGCCGCGCTCCTGGATCAGGCGATAGGTCTCCTGCGAGGCGACGATTCCCTGCGCCTTGTAGGCGGAAGCGCCGAGCACGCGCACGGCGTGATAGTGCGACAGCACGACATATTTGATCGGCTTGTCGGTGACGGCGCGCACGCGCTCGATCACCTTGTTCGCCATCGCGGGCGTTGCCTGCGCGTCGAACACGAGGCAGCCGTCGTCGCCGACGATCACGGCCGTGTTCGGATCGCCCTCGGCGGTGAAGGCGTAAAGATCGGTGCCGATCTCGGAGAAGGTGATCTTCTTCTCGGAGAGATCGCCGGTGGATGCGAAGTTCTTCGCCATCGATGCTTCCTTACAAGTCTATTGTTGTTGCTGCTGTTGCTGCTGGTCGTCGATCATGCGGCGCTTGGCGAGCCCGATCGCCTCGCGCAGCACGTCGATGTCGCCGATATGATTGGCAAGGATCAGGACCAGCGCCGCATCGAAGTCGGCGCTCTGCTCCTCCGTGAGACCGCGATGCGCCTCGACGATGGCGCGAAAGGCATCGTCCGGGCGCGCGAAGTTCGAGCTGGTCGAGAGAGCCATTGCGCAAGAACCTCAGTTCAAACCCTGGGCGCGCGACAGCGCGGCCGCAATCATGGCACCGGTCGGGTGACGGAACCGCGCGGCGACGTAGCCATCGGGCCGCAGCAGATAGGCCGTCGCAGGCTGGGCATCATACCGCTTTGCCGCGAGCCCCGACGGATCGGCAAGCCCGGCCTCGCCGCCGATGCGGATGTCGTTGACGCCATCAGGAGCCTGGATCGTCGTATCATTGTCGAACGACAGCAGGGTGAACTGCGTTCCACCCTTGCGGAAGGCGTCGGTCAGATAAGCCTGCTCGCCCGCGACGGGCGCATCGAGCATGGAACAGCCCGGAGACGGTCCGCCGGCCCACGGATCCGCATCGCGCGAGGACAGCGGCGAGTCATAGCTGCACGGCACCGACAGCCGCCCGCCATTGACCATGCGCTTGCCGAACTCGGTCTCCTTGGCCAGCGACAGCACCGCTTTGCGCAGCCGCGCCTCCTGATGCGAGTTCGGCGCCATGAAGTCGGTCGAGCGAGTGGACTCGCGGATGTTCTCATCAGCGGCCGCGCTGCGCTCGATGTGATAGCTATCGAGCAGGCTCGCGGGCGAGGTGCCGCGCAGCACGCGGTCGAGCTTCCAGGAGAGATTTTCGGCGTCCTCGAGCCCGGAATTGGCGCCGCGCGCCCCGAAGGGCGAGACCTGATGCGCGGAATCGCCGGCAAAGATCACGCGGCCATGGATGAAGCGATCCATCCGCCGGCACTGGAATTTGTAGAGCGAGATCCACTCGAACTCGAACTTGTCGTGACCGAGCATGCGCGCGATGCGCGGTCGCACGTTTTCCGGCTTCTTCTCGACCACTGGATCGGCATAGCGACTGAGCTGGAGGTCGATCCGCCAGACGTCGTCGGGCTGCCGGTGCAAGAGCGCCGAACGTCCCGCATGGAACGGCGGATCGAACCAGAACCAGCGCTCGGTCGGGAATTCCGCAGTCATCTTGACGTCGGCGATCAGGAACTGGTCCTCGAACACCTGTCCGGCGAACTCGGCGCCGACCATCTGCCGCAGCGAGGAACGCGCGCCGTCGCAGGCGATGACGTATTGGGCCAGAACGCGGTATGCACCCTCGGGCGTCTCGATCGTCAACGCGACGGAATCGTTGCGTTGCTCGATCCCCGTCACCTTGTTGCGCCAGCGCAGGTCGATCTCGGGCAGATCGTTGATGCGATCGACCAGATAGGCCTCGGCGTAATACTGCTGCAGATTGATGAAGGCCGGCCGCTTGTGGCCGTCTTCAGGCAACAGGTTGAACTGGTAGAGCTGAGACTCGCCGTGGAAGATGCGGCCGACGCTCCACACCACGCCCTTCTCGACCATGCGGTCGGCGACGCCGAGCCGGTCCCAATATTCCAGCGATCGTTTCGAGAAGCAGATCGCGCGCGAGCCTTCACCGATGCGGTCGGCATCGTCCAGCAGCACCACACGCTGGCCGCGCTGGGCCAGATCGATCGCGAGCGACAGCCCCACCGGTCCGGCGCCGACCACCACGACCGGATGCTCGGCCGGGTGCTGAACGGGACGATCCTGATCGGGGTGGCGTCGATAGCCGAACTGGGATTTGGCCTGCGCCATGCACTAACCTCGGCTCTGGTCAGGAGAGGACTGGTCTGCTAGATAGTCTCACGTGCAACTATTTTGGACCGGAGCCGGCCGGCCGTCAACTGGAATTCGGAGCGCTCTGCTTTGGCGAGGACATCCAGCGACATCGCGCTCAAGACGCGGCAGGCCCGCGAGGCTTCATTGCCGCCCAAGCCACGGCTCGATCTGTTCAAGTTCGTGCCATTCCGCCTCAACCGGCTCGCCGCGGAGGTGAGTTCCGCGCTTTCGGTCGAATATCAGGAGCGGCATGGCCTCGACATTCCAGCCTGGCGCGTGATCGCCACGCTCGGCTTCCGCAACGATGCCTGCAGCGCGCAATTCATCTCGCAATGCACCCGCACGCACAAATCCACCATCAGCCGCGCGGTGACGACGCTGCTTAACGCGGGCCTGATCGAACGGGTCGAGAACGAAGCCGACCGCCGCGAATTTCGCCTGCAACTGACCAAGAAGGGCCGCGCGCTGTATGAGGAGCTGTTTCCGCAGTTGCTGCGGCGGGAGGATGAAATCCTCGCCTGCCTCTCCGCGCAGGAGCGCAAGCAGCTGTCGGCCCTGCTCGGCAAGATCGAGCAGAGCCTCGACCTGATTCAGACCAGTGAAGAGGCCGACGCCAAACAGGCGTATTAAGCACCGCTGTCATTCCGGGGCGCCGCGACAGCGGCGAACCCGGAATCTCGCGTTACAACTTCTGGATTCGGGCTCGCGCTTCGCGCGCCCCGGAATGACAACCTCATTTCGCAAACGATCTCGTCGGCGGCAGATGCAGCGCCCAGGCGTCCGTCTTGTCGCTGGCGCGCGGATAGATCTCCGTCACGATCGGATCATGCCCCGGTATGAAACGATCCGGATGCCCGGAAAGACGCTCGATCGTCTCCCAGCCAACCGCCATGTCACCGACATTGTAGACGATCGGGAACGGGCTGCGGCGCTGCAGATTGGCGTAGTAATGCGCGGCATCGGAGGCGAGCACCACCGGCCCGCGCGCGGTCTCGACCCTGACCACCTGCAAGCCGTCGGAATGCCCGCCGACGCGATGCACGGTGACGCCGGGCGCGACCTCGCCGTCGCCGGAATAGAAAGTGACGCGCTCGCCATAGACGTGGCGCACCATCTGCGTGACGTGCTCGACCGAGAACGGATGGCGCAACAGGCCATTGCACATGCAGCGGCCGGTCGCGTAAGCCATCTCGCGCTCCTGAAGATGGAAGCGCGCATACGGGAAGCGGTCGAGATTGCCGGCGTGATCGTAATGCAGATGCGTCACGATGACGTCGCGGATCCCGGACGCGGCGACGCCGAAACGCTCAAGCGCATCGACCGGATTGAGCGTCAGCTTGCGCGCCCGCGCGCTCGCCTCCTCGGCGTTGAAGCCGGTGTCGACCAGGATGTCGCGGCCACCGCCACGGATCAGCCAGACGAAATAGTCGAGGTCCTGCGCCGCACTGTCATGTGGATCGGGCGCCAGGAAGTTCATGTGGGGGGTGCGCGGCGACATCGTCGCGTAACGCAGGGCGTAGATTTCGTAGACGTTTCCCATGCTCTTGCTTTTCTGAGTTGGATCTTCTGGGACGATCGAGTTCACCAAGCCATCGCCGCCGGGAAAGGTCAAACGAGGCGTCGTGCCGGAGCCGCCCCCAATGTGAGACCAATCACATTTTCATCGTCATGATTGCCCTAGCATGCTTCCGATTGGATCGAACCAGGTCGCGCCGAGTACTGTCATGACAGCCCCTCTATTCCGCTCGCGCCACGCCCTTCCGTTACCGTCAATAATCGCGATAAGGTCGAATCTCCAAGCGGTTGACGCCCCCCGTCCCCGGTTTGATAATGCTTGGAGCGTAAGTTAAGGTCGCCGCGGCGCAAGCTGGACGGCGCCTTTTTGGCTGGACCGCGCTGATTATGAAAATTCGCTTCTTTTTCCTTCTGCCCTTGCTCATCTCGCTTGTTCCGATTGCCCCATCGCTGGCGGCCGGCGACCGCTTTGCGCTGGTCATTGGCAACGCAAAGTATCCGGATGCGGATGCCCCGCTGAAAGAGCCGATCAACGACGCGCGCGACGTCGCCGATGAGCTCAAGCGCGACGGCTTTTCGGTCGAGATCGGCGAGAATCTGACTGGCGACGGCATGCGTCGTGCCTTCGACAAGCTCTACGGCAAGATCAAGCCGGGATCGGTGGCGCTGGTGTTCTTCAGCGGTTTCGGGATCCAGTCGGCGCGCCAGAGCTATCTGCTGCCGGTCGATGCGCAGATCTGGACCGAATCCGACGTGCGCCGCGACGGCTTCAGCCTCGAGACCATCCTGGGCGAGCTCAATACCCGCGGCGCCGGCGTCAAGATTGCGCTGATCGACGCCTCCCGGCGGAACCCGTTCGAGCGGCGGTTCCGCAGCTTCTCCGCCGGCCTGACCCCGGTGATCGCGCCGAACGGAACGCTGGTGATGTATTCGGCGGCACTGGCCTCGGTGGTCTCGGACGCCGGCGGCGAGCACAGCCTGTTCGTCCAGGAACTGCTGAAGGAAATCCGCGTCCCCGACCTGATGGCCGAGGAGACGCTGAACCGCACCAAGATGGGCGTCACCCGCGCCTCGCGCGGCGAGCAGGTGCCGTGGATTTCCTCGTCATTGGCCGAGGATTTCTCGTTCATTCCGGGGGCCGGCGGATCGCGCCCCGCAACGACGACGACGCCCGCACCTCCCGCTGCGCCGGCCGTCGTCGCCAACAACCCGCCGCCGGCACCACCTGCCCCGCCGACCCCGCCGAAGCCGAAGCCGGCCGACACGGCTGCTGCACCCGCTCCTGCTGCCCCAGTTGCACCCGCACCCGCACCCGCGCCGGCCCCCACACCCAAGCCGCAAATCGAGGCTGCCCTGCCCCCGCCGCCACCGCCGGTGAAGCCGATCGATCCCGGCCTCGCGCCGAACACGGACAGCGGACCCAGCGCCGCCACATTGGCTGACGATCCCACGATCAAGGGCCTGACCGCCAAGATCGCCGCCAATCCGGACGACGTGAACGCGCTGTACCGGCGCGGCCAGGTCTATGCCAGCAAGGGCGCCTACAACCTCGCCATCAAGGATTTTGACGACACTCTCCGGATCAATTCGAAGGACGTCGAGGCGCTGAACAACCGCTGCTGGACCCGCACCGTGGTCGGCGACCTCCAGGGCGCGCTGAAGGACTGCAACGAAGCGCTGCGGCTGCGGCCGAACTTCGTCGATGCGCTGGACAGCCGGGGACTCGTCAACCTCAAGTCGGGAGCGGTGAAGAATGCGATCGCCGATTTCGACGCGGCCCTGAAGATCAACCCGCGCCTGACCTCCTCGCTCTACGGACGGGGCCTTGCCAAGCAACGCAACGGCTCGGCCCAGGAGGGGGCGCTCGACATCGCCAATGCCAAGGCGATGGACCCGAACATCGTCCAGGAATTCGCAAGCTACGGAGTGCGTTGATATTTTTTATGGTCGAGGCGATCGAACCCTCGAACCTTGAACAGCCCAAGCAAGACTAATGGGCGGATGTCGCAACAGGCTTTTTCCGGGGCCTGCTGCTGGAGTTTGGAAGCACGCGAGCTGGCTGCGCAGGAGGGACTGGCTATGAGATTGGCTGCAAAAGGACTAACCGCGATCCTGTCCATCATCACCGTCGGCGCCGTTCTGTCGTTGCCGCCATCGGCCGCATATGCGGGCGACGACGGCAACAGCAAGAATGTCTCCGAGGACGAGATCGTCCGCGCGCTCGCCCCGCCTGCCAAGAAGCCCCTGACCCGCGGCCTCTCGATGGCCCCCCAGACAGAACCCGCGGCGAACTCGGGGGAGACCAAGCTGCTTCAGTCCGTGCGTGGCCGCTCAACGCGCTCGCTGTCGTCATCCGAACGCGAGGAAATCGCCTCGGCCGCCAAGGACAAGCCGAACATCGATCTCGAAATCACGTTCGACTACAACTCCGCCAACATCAGCGCCAAATCGATGGCGTCCGTGCAGGCGCTCGGCCGGGCACTGACCAGTCCCGATTTGAAGGGCTCGACCTTCGTGGTCGCCGGCCACACCGACGCCGCCGGAAGCGAGGCTTACAACCAGGAGCTTTCAGAGCGTCGCGCGGATTCGATCAAGCGCTACCTCGTCGAGAAGTACAACATCTCCGCGACCGACCTCGTCACCGTCGGCTACGGCGAGAGCAAGCTCAAGAATGCGAGCCAGCCGATGGCAGAGGTCAACCGCCGCGTGCAGGTCGTCAACATGGAAAACAAGACCACCGCATCGAAGTGAGCACGACGTAATCCTTTGCAGTAACAGGTCGTGATGTGGTGTAAGGTCTCGCTTTCAAAGCGCGTCCCGCAGCCTTGCGGGACGCCGCTTCATTTCAGGGAAACGCTCTGTATCGGCCTCGCGTGGATGGCCGTGAGCCCGGTCAGGATGATCCGGCGATGAACTTGACTGAATATCTCAAACCGGCCGGAACCGTGGTGCTCGTCGTCGCGGTCGGCGTCGGCTATTATCTGTTCGATCATCGGCATCGGCCCGAACCAAAGGAGACGCCGGGCGAGGCGCTCGTCATCGTGACGAAGTCGACCAATGCCTGCTTCTCCGACCTGGTCCGGGTGACCGGTTTCTTCGTGCCGCGCCGCGAGGCCGTGGTCGTTGCCGACCAGGAAGGCTCCCGGGTCACCGACCTCTTGGTCACCGAAGGCGCCATGGTCGCCGACAACCAGGAGCTGGCGCGCCTGACTCCGCCACCGCAGATCCCGGGCCAGCCGCAGCGCCCCGGCGCGCAAGGTCCCATCTCGCTGAAAGCACCTGCGCCGGGCCTCGTCACCGAGGTGCGCACCATCGTCGGCGCACCGGCCTCGCCGCAGGCCGGTCCCATGTTCCGCATCGCGGTCAACAACGAGATCGAACTCGACGCACAGGTTCCGGCGGTGCACATGTCCAAGCTCAGCTCCGGTGCGACCGTGCGCATCAGCCGGGACGACGCGCCCGATCTGATCGGACGGGTCCGGCTGGTTGCACCCGAAATCGACCGCGCCACCCAGCTCGGGCGCGTCCGCATCAGTGTCGCCAACAATCCCTCGCTGAAGGTCGGCGTGTTCGCCCGCGCCTCGATCGACGCCAAGCGCAGCTGCGGCGTTTCGATCCCCAAGACCGCGATCGACCATCTCATGGTGCAGGTCGTCAAAGGCAATGTCATCGAGACACGCAAGGTGCGGGTCGGACTGTCGTCCGACACCTCGACGGAAATTCTGGAAGGCCTGGAGGTCGGCGACATCGTCGTGGCGGACGCCGGCTCTTCGCTCCATGACGGCGACCAGATCAAAACCATGTTCGCCGATGAACTCGATCGCACGCGGGTACGCTGATGGCTCTCAATATCTCGGCATGGTCGATCCGTAATCCGCTGCCGTCTGTCGTCTTTTCGATCATCCTCCTGATTCTCGGCTGGGTCTCCTTCACCAAGCTTGCGGTGACGCGGCTGCCGTCGGCCGACATCCCCGTGATCTCGGTTGCGGTCTCGCAGTTCGGCGCAGCGCCAGCCGAGCTCGAATCCCAGGTCACCAAGACGGTCGAAGACGCGGTCTCCGGCGTCGAGGGCGTCAGGCACATCACCTCCTCGATCACCGACGGCCTGTCGGTCACCACGATCCAGTTCGCGCTCGAGACCAACACGGACCGGGCGATCAACGACGTCAAGGACGCGGTGACGCGCGTGCGCTCCAACCTGCCGCAGAACGTCACCGAGCCGCTGATCCAGCGCGTCGACGTCATCGGCCTGCCGATCGTGACCTATGCCGCGATCTCGCCCGGCAAGACGCCGGAGCAGCTCTCCTATTTCGTCGACGACGTGGTCAAGCGCGCGCTGCAGGGCGTGCGCGGCGTCGCCCAGGTCGAGCGTATCGGCGGTGTCGAGCGCGAGATCCTGGTCTCCCTCGACCCCGATCGTTTGCAGGCGATGGGACTGACCGCCGTCAATGTCAGCCAGAGCCTGCGCGGCACCAATGTCGACGTCGCCGGCGGCCGCGCCGAGATCGGCAAGAACGACCAGGCGATTCGCACGCTCGCGGGCGCAAAGACGCTGGGCGATCTCGCCGGCACCATGATCCCGCTGTTCGGCGGCGGCGAGGTGCGGCTCGACGACCTCGGCACAGTCACCGACACCATCGCCGACCGCCGCACCTTCGCCCGCTTCAACGGCGAGCCCATCGTCGCGCTCGGCATAAAGCGCTCCAAGGGTGCCAGCGACGTGAAGGTGGCCGAGGCCGTGCAGAAGCGCATCGACGCGCTCAAGGCCTCCTATCCCGACGTCGACCTGAAGGTGATCGATACCTCGGTCGAATATACCAAGGGCAATTACCACGCGGCGATCTCGACGCTGTTCGAAGGCGCCATCCTCGCCGTCGTCATCGTGCTCCTGTTCCTGCGCGACCTGCGCGCGACCATCATCGCCGCGATCTCGCTGCCGCTGTCGATCTTCCCGGCGTTCTGGGCGATGGACCTGCTCGGCTTCTCGCTGAATCTGGTCAGCTTTCTCGCCATCACGCTGTCGACAGGCATTCTCGTCGACGATGCCATCGTCGAGATCGAGAACATCGTCCGGCACATGAACATGGGCAAGTCGCCCTATCGTGCCGCGCTGGAGGCCGCCGACGAGATCGGCCTCGCGGTCATCGCGATTTCGCTGACCATCATCGCGATCTTCGCACCCGCGAGCTTCATGTCGGGCATCGCCGGACAGTTCTTCAAGCAGTTCGGCATCACCGTCTCGGTACAGGTGTTCTTCTCGCTGCTCGCGGCCCGCTTCGTCACCCCGGTGCTGGCCGCCTACTTCCTCAAGCATCATACGCATCAGGAACCGCCGCCCGGCCGCATATTGCGCTCCTATCATCGGCTCGTAGCCTGGTCGGTGAAGCACTATTTCATCACGGTGCTGATCGGCCTCGGGGTCTTCGCCGCCTCGATCTGGAGCATCACGCTGCTGCCGCAGGGATTCCTGCCGGCCCAGGACAGCGCCCGCTCGCTGCTTGCGCTCGAGCTGCCGCCCGGCACCCAGCTCGCCTATACCGAAAAAGTCACCGAGGACATCGTCGCGCGCCTGCGCAAGCGGCCCGAGGTCAAGAGCATCTTCGTGGACGGCGGGCGCGTTCCGCCCGGGACCCAGGAGGTCCGGCGCGCCGCCCTGATCATCAACTACACGCCCAAGGACAGCCGCGACATCACCCAGCGCGAGCTTGAATTCTCCATCACCCAGGAGCTGGAGAACGTTCCCGATATCCGCTTCTGGTTCCTGGACGAAAACGGCCTGCGCGCGATCTCGCTGGTCGTGACCGGGGTCGATCCCAACATCGTCAACAACGTCGCGAGCGAGCTTGCGACGCAGATGAAGCGCATTCCCACCATCTCCAACGTGATCTCGGAAACTTCGCTGGAACGACCCGAGCTGCGGATCGAGCCGCGCGCCGATCTCGCCGCACGGCTCGGCGTCTCGACGGAAAGCCTGTCGCAGACCATCCGCGTCGCCACCATCGGCGACGTCGGACCTGCGCTCGCGAAGTTCGACGTGGGCGACCGCCTGGTTCCGATCCGCGTGCAGCTCGAGGATGCCGCCCGCGGCAATCTGAAGACGCTGGAGCAGCTCCGCGTGCCGCTCGGCGAGCGCGGCGAGAAAGGTGGCGTGCCGCTCTCCGTCATTGCCGACGTCAAGCTCGACCAGGGTCCGACCAGCATCAACCGTTACGATCGCGAACGCCAGGCGACCGTCGCCGCCGACCTCGTCGGCTCCGCCGCGCTCGGCGATGCCACCAAGAAGATCTACGACCTGCCGGTCATGAAGACCCTGCCGAAGGGCGTGAAGGTCTCGCCCTCCGGCGACGCGGAAAGCTTGAACGAATTGTCGGACGGCTTCGCGACCGCGATCACGGCGGGGCTGATGATGGTCTACGCCGTGCTGGTGCTGCTGTTCGGCACCTTCCTGCAACCGATCACCATCCTGTTCTCGCTGCCGCTCTCGATCGGCGGCGCCATCGCGGCCCTGCTCCTCACCGGCAAGCAGCTCACCACGCCGGTGTGGATCGGCATCCTCATGCTGATGGGCATCGTCACCAAGAACGCGATCATGCTGGTGGAATTCGCCATCGAAGCCATTCACGCGGGCAAGCCGCGCGAGGAGGCCATGATCGACGCCGGCATGAAGCGCGCCCGCCCGATCGTGATGACCACGATCGCGATGGCCGCCGGCATGATACCGAGCGCGCTCGCGGTCGGCGCCGGCGGCGAGTTCCGTTCCCCGATGGCGCTCGCGGTGATCGGCGGCCTGATCTTCTCGACCATCCTGTCGCTGGTGTTCGTGCCCGCGATGTTCATGGTGATGGACGATGTCGGCGCCCTGATCTGGCGCTTCGCCAAGCGGCTGATCGTGCACAGCGAGGATGCGGAAACCGGTGACCATCACGCGGCGGCGCCGACGCAGGCGCACCTGCCGAAGAATGTCGTGCATCCGGCGGCGGAGTAGCCGCGACCCCGAAAGCGCCGGACGTGCCTGCGAGCGGCGCCCATGAGCCTGACGTCGCGGAAGATCGTCTCCGCTGCGACACGTTCAGGCGCACTGGTCAAGCCGTACCACTGCCGGGCGCCAAGGCGTGGTTCGCCAGCCGGGGCTCCGCTGACGAGCTACCTCGACACGATTGAGGTGCGCAGCTGGCTAATTCACTCGTTCCGCGCGATCGCCGTCAGCTTGGTCATGTTCCGCAGCAGGATGCGGCCGCGCTGGAGATCCAGGATCGCGTCCTTGCGCCAGGCCTGAAGCTGGCGATTGACGCTCTCGCGGGCGGCGCCGACGAAGACGCCGAGCTGTTCCTGCGAGATGTGGACCTCAGAGCCGAAATCGGCAGCGAGCGCGCAGAGCCGCCGCGCCAGGCGAACCGGCAGCGGCTGCAGCATGGATTCCTCCATGCGCTCGCTCTGCCAGCGGATGCGCTGGCACAGCAATGCGATGATCTTGATCGCCACCTTCGGCTCGCGCTCGAGGAAGCCGAGGAAATCCTCGCGCCGCAGCACGAACAGCTCGCTGGCCTCGCCGGCGGTGGCGTCTGCCGTGCGGTTCTGGCCGTCCAGCACCGCGACCTCGCCGAACAGGTCGCCCGGCCCCATGAAATTCAGCGTCAGCCGACTCCCGTCGGAGGCGCCGGTCTCGATGCGGACCTGTCCGCGGCGCACGCCGAACAGCGCACCCCCGGGATCGCCCTTCTGGAACAGCACCTCGCCGTTGCCCAAATGCTGGGTGTGACAGAGATTGGACAGCCGCTGGAGCTCGTCTGCGCCGAGATCGGCGAACATCGGGTTCATCTTCAGGATGACCGCAAATTCGGCCTGCTTGCTCATTTCAATGTCCTTGTGAACGTCCGGGTCATTGGGCTTGGCAAATCGCTTGAAACCATCGACTTCAGGATCGCGTAAAACCGCGCCGGAGAAGTGTGTCATAAGTCACATAACTTTACAGCACCCCCTGACTATTTTTACGCGCTTGGAGCCGCTTCCCGTCCGGGGATAAACTCAGGCGTAAGGGACGGGCAGTCTGCCGGATTCGACGGCCATTGTCCGTCGTTGGAAAGTCGACATGAGAGCATTGAAATTCGTCGGCGGGGCTTTGGCCGCCGTCATCATCGTGATCGCACTGCTGCTGGTGGTCGGCGTCCCCTCCGGCTTCCTGACCTCGACGATCGCCTCGCGGGTCGAGGGTGCGACCGGCTATCGCCTGTCGATCGACGGCTCCACGAAGATCAGCCTGTGGCCGACGCTGAACGTCACCCTGAACGACCTCACGCTTGCCGACCCCAAGGACCGCAGCGGCATCACGCGCCTCACGATCGACAGCGTACAGGCCGACATGTCGCTCGCCAGCGTTTGGTCGGGCCGCCCTGAGATCGGCGAGCTCGTCGTCACCCATCCCGTGCTCTACCAGCCGCTGCTGCGTGAGCGCCTGCCGAATGCCGGCGCCCCGTCGAAGCCGCTCGCGATCGATACCAATGGCGCGACCATCGATCGCATCAAGGTGATCGACGGCGAAGTCGCATTCTCGCGCCTGCGTGATCGTGTCGAGGGCCGCATCAGCGCCATCAACGCCGAGGCGACCGTCGACCGCGACCGCAAGGTCGACATCTCCGGCACCGCGCGGGTCGGCGAGCATCCGACCAAGTTCGACATCAAGGCAATCGCGCCGGCGTCGCCGGCCGAACGGCCGACGGTTCCGGTGGATTTCGCCATCGACATGCCCGGCGTGCTGAAGTCCCAGCTCACCGGTCACGCCGAGATGCGGCTCAACCGCGACGTGGTGATGATCAACGGCGTGAACGGCAAGCTCGGCGACGGCGCATTCAACGGCTGGGCTTCGGTCGACATTGCGAGCAAGCCTCTGGTCAAGGTTGACCTCGATTTCCAGCGGCTCGCGATTCCGCTGGCGAAGTCGCCGCAGGGCACGGCCGGGCAGCCCTGGAGCGATGCGCCGATCAACGTGTCCGGACTCAACTATGTCGATGCGCAGGTAAGGATCTCCGCGAACGAAGCCCTGATCGGCGATGCGCGCATCGCGCCGCTGGCGCTCGATGCCAAGCTCGCCGGCGGCGTGCTCAAGGCGGGCACCGCCAATCTCGGCGCCTATGGCGGCCAGGTCTCGGGCGAAGTGATCCTGGATGCGACCAGCGGCGCGCCGAGCTTTGCCATGCATTCCGACCTCGTCGGCGTGCGCGCGCTGCCGCTGCTCCAGAGCCTTGCCGAGTTCGACCGGATCGACGGCAAGCTGCAGGCCAAGCTCGCTTTGCGCAGCGCGGGCACCAGCCAGCGTGCGTTGATGGCGAACATGCAGGGCACGGCCTTCGTCAATTTCCAGGACGGCGCGATCCGCGGCATCAATGTCGCACAGATGATCCGCTCGCTGACGGCGGGCACGCTGTCCGGCTGGCAAGGAAATCAGGACCCAGGCCAGGAACAGAGCACGGATCTGTCGCAGCTCTCGGCCTCCTTCCGCATCGACAAGGGTCAGGCGGTGACGACCGATCTCAACCTGATCGGGCCGCTGGTGCGCGTGACGGGCGCCGGCACGATCGCCCTCGACACCAAGATGATGGGCTTTCGCGTCGAGCCGAAGCTCGTGATGACGACCGAAGGCCAGGGCCGCACCTCCGAGCCGGTCGGCTTCGGCATCCCCGTGATGATCCAGGGCAGCTGGTCGCAGCCGCGGATCTATCCCGACATGGCCGGCATGCTGGACAATCCGGACGCCGCCTATGCCAAGCTGCGCGAGATGGGCAAGGGCCTGTTCGGCCCCGACGGCGCCGGGCTCGGCAACATCCTGGGCAGTCTCGGGTTAGGCGGCACCACCGCGCCGGGCGGCGGCAATGCAACCGGCAATGCCAATCCGCAAGCGCAGCAGCCTGGGCAAGACAATCTGCTCGGCGGCCCGCTGGGGGAGGCGATCGGCAATCTGATCCAGCAGGGGCTGTCCAGTGGCGCAGCAACCGGCACTGGCACTGGCACCGGCTCTTCCCGCAGCCGCAGCTTGCCGGCGACGCCCTCCACGCCGGCGCCGCGGGCCTCGCCTGCGGACCCCGCCCTGGAGGACCCGCCACCGGCGCAGCAGGACAGTCAGCCAATGAACGACGTGCTGCGGCAGCTCTTCAATCGCTGATCAAGAGACCGGCGCGCTGGACGTCACGGGCAAATCCTCGCATCGGCTTCCAGCTCTGCGGCTTCGTCCGAACGGATCAGCCAGCGGCGATTCACGCCTTCCGCCTGCCCGGAAGTTCACAGGGAGTAACCACACCGGCCGGTCCGCCGGACCGGCGACCGCCCCAAGGACCAAATTGTGGTAGAACGGCGCGGAAGGGCCTGCACGGCCCGTAGCGCCGGCGTCGATGGCGGCGCGAGAGGATCGGGATGGCAGGAGCGAACGACAAGACACGATCTCTGCGCGGGGGCCTGTTCGCCAAATACGTCGTCTCCCTCGTCGGCCTCGTCGTGTTCGTCCTCGCCGTCAACGGCGCGATGGAGACCTGGATCTCCTACCGCGCCACCCGGACACAGCTGACCGACGGGCTGGAGGACAAGGCGCAGGCGGCCGCCCGGCGGATCGAGCAGTCGATCTCCGAGCTCGATCGCCAGATCAGCTGGGTGACGCGGGCGAGCCAGGACACACTGGAGAAACGCCGCGCCGACTACGCCCAGCTGCTGCACCAGATCTCCGACGTCAACCAGCTGTTCCAGCTCAACGGCGACGGCCGCGAGGTGCTGCGTGTCTCCCGGCAGTCGACCACGACCGGCGGCAATGCCGACCTCTCCCGCGACGTGCGCTTCACCGACGCTGTCGCCCGCGGCGTCAGCTATGCGCCGGCCTGGTTCTCCGACCGAACGCCGCTGATGTCGATCTCGGTGGCGCATTCCGGCTTCAATGCCGGCGTCACCGTGGCCGAGATCGATCTCAGCTTCCTCTCCGACTTCCTGTCCGACGCCCAGGTCGGCAAGGCGGCCTTCGCCTATGTCGTCGATCCGCGCGGCCGGGTGCTGGCGACGTCATCGAAAGGGCCCGAGGTCGGCAAGGACCTCTCCAAGCTGCCGCAGGTTGCGGCCGCGATCGCGCCCGGCCACGAGCCCGACACGTCCGGCACCGATTTCAACGGCCATGCGGTGATGAGTGCCGCGAGCATCGTGCCGAAGCTCGGCTGGAGCGTGCTGTTCGAGCAGCCGACGACGCAGGCCCTGATGCCGATCCGCGACCAGCTGGTGCGCATCGCGCTGCTGATCGGCATGGGCCTGATGGTCGCGATCCTGGCCGGCACGCTGCTGGCCCGCCGCATGATCATCCCGATCACGGCGCTGCGCGACGGCGCGCACAAGCTCGGCGAAGGCGATTTCAGCCATCGCATCGACGTGCACACCTCCGACGAGTTGGAAGACCTCGCCGGGCAGTTCAACCGCATGGCCGACCAGATCCAGGAGACCTATTCGAACCTGGAGAGCAAGGTCGAGGAGCGCACCCGCGACCTCGCGCAGTCGATCCACGAGCTCAAGGTGCTGGAGGAGGTCGGCCGCGCGGTGGCCTCCTCGCTCGATCTCAACGCGGTGCTTGCCACGATCGCGGCCCGCGCCATCGAGATCACCCGCGCCGACGCGGTGCTGATCTACGGCTTCGACGCCGAGGCGCGCCGCTTCAACCTGGTCGAGGCCAACGGCATCGACAAGTCCGCCGACGGTGCGCACGTCACCATCGAGCAGGGCGAGAACATCCTGAGCGATGCCGCCGCCAGCGGCGAGCCGATCGCGCTCGCCGAGCTCGGCGAGGCCACCGAGCAGCCGCTGCGCGAGGTCGCGCTCGCGGCGGGGTTCAACTCGGTGCTGGTGGTGCCGCTGATCGACCAGCAGGGCACGCTGGGCTCGCTGGTGGTGCTGCGCCGCGCCGGCGGCGAGTTCGCCGGCAGCGTCATCGGCCTGATGCGCACCTTTGCCAACCAGGCCGTACTGGCGATGCGCAATGCGCGGCTGTTCAGCGAGGTCGACCACAAGAGCCACGCGCTGGAGGCCGCGAACAAGACCGTGCGCGCCCAGTCGGACAAGCTGCGCGAGCAGACCGAGCAGCTCAAGGACTGGAACAAGTCGCTGGAGGCGCGCGTCAGGACCCAGCTCGGCGAGATCGAGCGCATCCGCAAGCTCGAGCGCTTCCTGGCGCCGCAGGTGGCGCAGCTGATCGCCTCCTCCGACAGCCCCGAGGGGCTGCTCACCAGCCAGCGCCGCGAGGTCACGGTCGTGTTCTGCGACCTGCGCGGCTTCACCGCGTTCACGGAAGCGACCGAGCCGGAAGAGGCCATGAACGTGCTGCGCGAATATCACGCCGCGCTCGGCAAGCTGATCTTCAAGTACGAGGGCACGCTCGACAAATATGCCGGCGACGGCGTGATGATCCTGTTCAACGCGCCGATCCAGTTCGAGGATCACATCAAGCGCGCGGTGAAGATGGCGGTGGAGATGCGCGACACCATCGGCCCCCTGACCGAGCGCTGGCGCAACCGCGGGCATAGCCTGGGGTTCGGCATCGGCATCGCGCTCGGCTATGCCACGCTCGGCCAGGTCGGCTTCGAGCAGCGGCTGGAATATGCCGCGATCGGCAGCGTCACCAACCTCGCCTCCCGCCTCTGCGGCGAAGCCAAGGCCAACCAGATCGTGGTGAGCCGCCGTGTCTACGGCATGGTCGAACCTTTCGTCGAGGCCCGCGCCCTCGACGATCTCCAGCTCAAGGGCTTCAATCACCCCGTGCTCGCGATGGAGATCCTGAGCTGGCGCGAGGAGGTGGACAACGTGGTGGATACCTCGGTCGCGCGGCGACGGGGGTAGCCGAGACAAAAAGTGCGAAAACAACCCCATGCACAGTAGACGGGGTCTTTGAGATCAAGGACTTACACGTGCCTCATGCGCGTGCTGGCGCGGTTTGACTTGTCGGGCAAAACACCGGCAGGATGGCATGATCTCCCCAGTCTCTCCCCCGAACCACATCCCTCCTCCCCGCGACCAACCCTCGCCTCATCGGCGAGGCGAGAATCCGGATGGAGACGGACCGTGGCGTTTGCCTTGCCTTCGCGTGCTTATGATCTGCAGATGCTGGACCGCCCCGCCGACCGCGCGCGCGATCATGGCTGGGTCTATGGGTTGCCGCCGGGCATCACGAGCGACGAATGGCCGCTCGATCCGGTCAGCGGCTTCCCGCTGATGCACGGGTTCACGCTGCTGCTGCCGGAGGATTATCGCGTGCATGGCGAGGACGTCGTCGCATTGTCGTTCTTTGCCACCGCACCCGATCACAATGACGGCGGCGCGCCCGATGATCCTGAAGTCCGCGAGGCCGTGATGGCGCGGCCCGCGCATCCGCGCCTGTCGCGCATGACCGACATTCTCGACTACGAATATGCCGCGCTGCTGCTGACACGGGCTGAATACGAGGGCGCGTTCGCGAGACCGCCGGCACCGCTGGCGCTGGCGACGGCGGAGCGGCCGCGCTGGCTCGATGTCGGCGGCGCCAGCGCCTTCTTCGAGGCGGCGCCGCCTTACGCGAAGAAGATGCTCGCCGCTTCACCGCGCGCGGATCTCGTCGAGAATCGCGCGATCGCCTTGTCGCCGCGCGCGAACGATCCCAACGCCGGCAAGGGTCCGCAGGACGAGCACGTGCGCGAGAAGCCTCCGACCGGTTATCAGCCCTACTATTATTATGTCGGCGGCGTGCCCGGCCGCGACAATTTCCGCCTGCATGATTGGGCCGGGGATCACGCCCACAACCATCTCGGCGGCACGATGCGGCCGTGCCAGGCCGTGCCGGAGATGAGCCCGTTCTATATCGAGTTCGAGGAATATTTCGGCGGCTACAATTTCGGCGGCGGCAACGCCCAGCTCGACTTCAGGGACATGAAGTTCGACTGGGCGTGCGGATGATCACGCCGAGCGTGCCCACGCTTCCGACGCTCAACCCGGGCGAGCCGAAAAAATCGATTTTCGATTTTCTGTTGACCGCGGGATGTGGCCTTGCAATCATCTCACGATGGGTCCGCTTCAGTTCGATATGTCCGCAAGCTCCGCGGATGGTCCACGCAGCCTGACGTCGGCGCTGCATGAGCGGTTGCGCGCCGATATTCTGGCGACGCGGCTGCTGCCGGGCCAGAAGCTGCATATCGCCGGCCTCGCCAAGCAGTTTTCGGTGAGCCTTGCGGCGGTGCGCGAGGCGCTGTCGCGGCTCGTCGCCGACGGCCTGGTGCAGGCCTCGGACCAGCGCGGCTTCCGCGTCAGCCCGGTGTCGCTCGCCGATCTCGCTGACGTCACCCAGACCAGGATCGACATCGAGGGGCTCGCGCTGCGGCGTTCGATCGAGCGGGGCGATGATGCCTGGCTCGCATCGGTGACGTCGACCTGGGCGGCTCTGAAAGCCGTTCCTTATCATTACCCTGACGATCCGACCGCGCATTACGAGGAATGGGTGATCCGTCACCGCATCTTCCACCGGGCGCTGGTCAACGCCTGCGGCTCGCCATGGCTGCTCGGCTTCCGCGACGTGCTGCACGAGCAAAGCGAGAGATATCGGCGTCTGTCGATCCGACGCGAGCTCGGCGGCAAGCCGCGAGACGTCGAGGCTGAGCACGAGGCGATCGTCGCAGCCGTGGTGAAGCGCGATGCCGATGCGGCCGTTCGCGCTCTGTCGAAGCATTTTGGCATCACCAGGGACTTCGTCGAGCTCGCCGCCTCGCGCATTGCGGAGGTGAGCCGCTCGCCCTGACGATCCCTAGAAATTCGCTACAAAAAAAGACAGACCGGGAGGAAACAATGAAGATCAACCGCCGTCACGCGTTGCTATCGCTCGTCGCCGCCGCAATTTACGCCGGCCCCGCGAGTGCCGCCGACACCATTCGCGTCGGCCTGCCCACGAAGACATACTGGCCGACGACGATCGCCGAGACCGCCGTGCGCCAGAAGCTGTTCGAGAAGGAGGGCATCAAGGCCGAGCTGACCATCTATCGCAGCGGTGCGGAGACGTTTGAAGGCATGGCTGCGGGCGCAGCCGACATCATCCTCGATCCCCCGTCGCTGGTCTCCGCCGGGCGCAAGAAGGGCGTGATGTCGCGCATCGTCGCCAATGCCGCGATGGGAAATTTCGGTTGGCAGCTGATGGTGCCGGCCAAGTCGACGCTCGAGGTCAAGGACCTCAACGGCAAGAAGGTGGCGATCACCGCGGCCGGCTCGGGCTCGGACCTGCTGGCGCTGTGGACCATCCAGGACAAGAAAATCGACTTCACGCGCGTCCCCGTCGGCGGCGGCGGCCTGGTGCCGAACCTGCTCGCCGGCAATGTCGAGGCCGCCGTGGTCTATTCGCCGCTGAGCTTCCAGATCTCGAAGTCCGGTGAGGCCAAGTCCATCCTCGACTACGCGACCGCGGTTCCGCCGAACCTGACCGCCGGCTGGATCGTGCTCGATAAATTCGCCGAGGCGAAGCCTGAGCTGGTGCAGAAGGCGGTGAACGCGCTCTACGGCGCGGTCGCGTTCATGCGCGCCAACCGAGAGGTCACCGTCAAGCTGATCGCCGAGCTCTACGAAATGCCGCCGGAGATCGCCGCCCTCGAATACGACAACACCATCATGAAGCTCGAGACCAGCGGCGACATGGGCGCGGCCAACGTGAATGCCGCCGTGCAGCTGTCGCTCGATCTCGCCAAGCTCGGCGGGCTCAAGGACATCGTGCCAGCCGAGGACGTGATCTCGACCAAGTTCAAGCCCGTCCCGACCAAGTAGTGACGATGCAGGGCAAGCTCGCCATCAACCTGGCGCGGATCGCGATCATCGTCGCGATCCTGGCGCTGTGGGAAATGCTGTCGCGCACCGGCATCGTCAATCCGCGCCTGCTGCCGTCGGCCTCCGACACGTTCGTGACGCTCGGCGATCTCCTCCAGCGCGCCGCCGTGCAGAAGGACCTGATGGTCACCGCGACCGAGGTGCTGACGGCGTTCGCGCTGGCGGTGCCGTTCGGCGCGCTGATCGGCTTTTTGGTCGCGGAGAACCGCTACTTCGCCGATGTCGCCAAGCCGCTGCTGTTCTTCGCCTTCAGCATCCCGAAATCGATCTTCCTACCGATGTTCATCCTGGTGTTCGGCGTCGGCTTTGCCCAGAAGGTCGGCTTCGGCTTCTTCTCCACGATCTTCATCGTGATCATGTCGACCACGACGGCGGTGGAATCGGTGAAGGTCGAGCATCTGACGGTGGCGCGCTCCTATGGCGCTACGCCGATGCAGACCGCGTTCCGGGTCTATCTGCCGAGCATGCTGCCGGTACTGCTGGAAGCCTTGCGGATCTCCATGATCTTCAACCTCACCGGCGTGATCCTCGCCGAGATGTACGCCTCGCGCGACGGCATCGGCCACCAGATCGCGACCTGGGGCGAGAATTTCCAGATGAAGCAGCTGCTCGCCGGCGTCGTGATGGTCGCCGCGATCGCCATGACCTTCAACGAACTTGTCAGATGGGTGGAAACGCGATGCAGCCATTGGCGAACGTGACCCCGCTCAAGCCCGCCGCGCGCGCCGGCGCGATCGAGGTGAAGAATGTCGGCCAGGTGTTCAAGACCCGGTCGCAGGACGTCGTCGCGCTGGAGGACGTGTCGCTCGACATCAAGCCCGGCCGCTTCGTCGTGCTGGTCGGTCCCAGCGGCTGTGGCAAGTCGACCCTCCTGATGATGATGGCGGGCTTGCGCCAACAGACCGCGGGCACGATCACCATCAGCGGTGCGCCGATCCTGCAACCCGACCCCGACAGGGTCGGCGTGGTATTCCAGGAGCCGAGCCTGTTTCCCTGGCTGACCGCCGAGGACAATGTCGAGTTTCCGCTGGCGCTGCGCGGGGTCCCCAAGGCCGAGCGCCGCGCCAAGGCGCAGGATGCGCTCAAGCTGGTCGGCCTCGAAGGTTTCGGCAAACGTCATCCGCACGAACTCTCGGGCGGAATGAAGCAGCGCGTTTCGATCGCGCGTGGGCTGGTGCAGGACCCGCCGGTGCTGCTGATGGACGAGCCGTTCGCGGCCCTCGACGAGCAGACGCGCATGACCATGGGCGATGAGCTGCTGCGCATCTGGGCCGCCACCGGCAAGACGGTCGTCTTCGTCACGCACAGCCTCACCGAAGCCGTGTATCTCGCCGACGAAGTGATCGTGATGTCGGCGCGGCCGGGCCGGATCGTCGACCATCTGCAGGTCCAGCTGCCGCGGCCCCGGACTTACGAGATGCTGAGCGGCGATGCGTTCGGCAGCCTGCGCGACCGCATCTGGCGGCATATCCGCAAATCGGCGTGAGGCGACGATGAGCGCCAGGATCAGTGCGAAGACGCTGCGATATCTGATCGTGATCTGCCTGATCGCGTTGTGGGAGCTGCTGCCACGCACCGGACTCATTGCCGAGCTGTTCCTGCCATCGCTATCGTCCACGCTGATGGCCGGCTGGACCGACGCGGGTGAATACGGCCATGCGCTCGCGGTCACGCTCTACGAGGTCGTGGTCTCCATGGCGTTCGCCTGCGGCGGCGGCATCCTGCTCGGCGCCATCGTCGGCAGCCTGCCGGGCCCGCGCGTCCTGATCATGCCGATGGTATCGAGCCTCTACGCGGTGCCGCTGGTGATCCTCTATCCCGTGTTCACCGTGTGGCTCGGCATCGGCTCGGAATCAAAGATAGCGTTCGCCTCGATCTACGGCTTCCTGCCGACGATGCTCGCGACCGCCGCCGGTATCCAGACTATCGACCCGCAGCTCCTGCTTGCGGCCCGCAGCATGGGCGCAACGCTGAGCCAGCGGCTGGTCCGCGTCATCATTCCTGCGGCGATCCCGACGGTGCTCTCCGGCCTGCGCGTCGGGGGCGCGCTGGTGATCGTCGGCGTGGTCGTCTCGGAGATGCTGATCTCCTCGGCCGGCATCGGCTATCTGATCTCGCGCTACCGCACCATCCTCGACAGCCCGCACGTGTTTGCGGGCGTGCTGCTCGTGCTGTTTCTTGCGATCGGCTTCAACGCCATCATCAGGTGGATCGAGCGCAAGGCGGCGATCTGGCAGACCGGCACCCGCGCCGGTCAGGCCAATGACGACGCCGCTTCGGGCGCGATGCAGCCGGCGACCTGAGGTACGAGCGTGTACGACCTGACCCTTTCGTTCGACAACGGCCCAGATCCCGACGTGACGCCGCGCGTGCTCGACATTATCGGCGAGCGCGGGATCAAGACCACCTTCTTCGTCATCGGCGAGAAGCTGGCTGATCCCGAGCGCCGCAGCCTTGCGGAGCGGGCGCACGGCGAGGGGCACTGGATCGGCAATCACACCTTTACCCACAGCGTTCCGCTCGGCGAGCAATCCGGGCGCGAGACCGCGGAGAACGAAATTGGCCGCACCCAAGATGCGATCGGCGATCTCGCTCATCCGCAGCGCTGGTTCCGGCCGTTCGGCGGCGGCGGCAATCTGGACAAGCGGCTGCTCAAGCCGTCGGTCGTCGGCTATCTCACCCGCAACGGACACAGCTGTGTGCTGTGGAATTCCATTCCGCGCGACTGGGACGACCCGGACGGCTGGACCGAGCGCGCGCTCGACCAGTGCAGCCGGCAGCCCTGGACGCTGATGGTGCTGCACGATCTGCCGACCGGTGCGATGGCGCATCTGGAACGCTTTCTCGATCGTGCCGGTGCGGCCGGCGCCCGCTTCCGCCAGGACTTCCCGCCGCCATGCGTTCCGATCCGGAAGGGCGAGATCGCGCTTCCGATCGACGACTATGTTTCCTCCATCGAAGAGAGTGTTTGACCGATGAAAGTTGCAAGCTTCACCATCGCTGGGACCGCGAGCTATGGCATCGTCACCGACAAAGGTGTCGTCGACGCCGGCAAGCGCCTGAAGGCCCATCCGACGCTGAAGGCGCTGCTTGCGAAGGGCTCGCTCGACGAGCTGAAGAAGCTCGCTGGCGAGAAGCCCGACTACGCGCTCGAGGATGTCGCCCTGCTGCCGACGGTCCCCGATCCCGACAAGATCTTCTGCATCGGCGTCAACTACGCCACGCATCTCGCCGAGAGCGGTCACCCGACGCCGGCACATCCGATGATCTTCACCCGCTTCGCCAACAGCCAGGTCGGTCATGGCCAGCCGATGATCCGGCCGCTGGAATCCGAGCGCTTCGACTATGAGGGCGAAATGGCCGTCATCATCGGCAAGGCCGGCCGCCGCATCTCGCGCGAAGCTGCGCTCGGCCATGTCGCGGGCTATGCCTGCTACAATGACGGCAGCATCCGCGACTGGCAGCGCCACACCTCGCAATTCGCGCCGGGCAAGAATTTTGCCGGCACCGGCGGCTTCGGGCCGTGGATGGTCACGACCGACGAGCTGACCGATATCACAAGGCAGACCCTGATCACCCGGCTCAACGGCATCGAGGTGCAGAAGGCGCCGATCTCCGATCTCGTCTTCGACGTGCCGGCCCTGATCGCCTATTGCTCGACCTTCACAGAGCTCGCGCCCGGCGACGTGATCGTGACGGGGACGACCGGCGGCGTCGGCGCCTATCGCACGCCGCCGTTGTGGATGAAGGGCGGCGATGTCGTCGAGATCGAAATCTCCGGCATCGGCATCCTGCGCAATCCCGTGAAGGACGAGGGTTCAGTCGCCACAACACGCGCGGCCTGACCGGTCGCGCTCGCTAACAATAAGAAGGAGAACCCCATGCCCACGCCGACGCACATCCTGCCGACCACCGTGGTCGGCAGCTATCCACAGCCGGAATGGCTGGTGAATCGCGCCATGCTGTCGAAGGTGGTGCCGCGCACGCGCTTGCATGACATGTGGCGGTTGCCGGCGGAGCATCTGGAGGAAGCCCAGGATGATGCCACCATCGTCGCGATCCGCGACATGGAGCGCGCCGGCATCGATATCGTGACCGACGGCGAGATCCGCCGCGAGAGCTACTCCAATCGCTTCGCCACCGCGCTCGACGGCATCGACGGCGACAATCCCGCGATGATCGTGGCGCGCACCGGCAACACCCAGACGCCGGTGCCGCGCGTCGTCGGCCCCATCAGGCGCAAAGGCCCGGTCGAACTGCATGACATGCAGTTCCTGCGCAAGAACACCGACCGCGCGGCGAAGATCACCCTTCCAGGCCCCTTCACGATGAGCCAGCAGGCCAAGAACGAGTTCTACAAGGACGAGGAAGAGCTCGCGATGGCGCTCGCCGAAGCCGTCAATGCCGAGGCGCTCGATCTGCAGAAGGCCGGCGCCGACGTGATCCAGCTCGACGAGCCCTGGGTGCGCAACAATCCGGAGCTCGCCAAGCGATATGCCGTCAAGGCGATCAACCGCGCGCTGCAGGGCATCACGGTGCCGACCGTGGTGCATCTGTGCTTTGGCTATGCGGCTGTCGTGCCCGGCTCGAACAAGCCCGCCGGCTACTCTTTCCTCGCAGAGCTGGATGACACGATCGCCGATCAGATCTCGATCGAGGCGGCCCAGCCGAAGCTCGACCTCGGCGTGCTCAAGGATCTCTCATCGAAGAAGATCATGCTCGGCGTGCTCGACCTTGCGGACCCCGAGATAGAGAGCGTCGATACCGTCGCCGACCGCATTCGCAACGGCCTGAAATATGTCTCGCCCGATCGTCTGATCCCGGCGCCCGATTGCGGCATGAAATACATGCCGCGCGCGACAGCGTTCGGGAAACTGAAGGCCATGTGCGACGCAGCGGCGAAGGTCCGGCGGGAGGTCAGCTAGCGACTTTCGCGCGAGGCGTTTCGGCCTGGGTCTCACGCCCCCCGCTTCGGTCCGAGTGCCTCGAAGGCGGCCTTCTGCTCGTCGCTCAGATCCGCCTGGAAATCGTCGAGCGCATCGCTGATGCCGCCGATTGATTGCAGCATCGTCTGCAACCGCGCCTTCACGGCCGCGAGGCGGGCCTGCGGTGTGGCGGCGGGCGGCATCGGGCAGGCGCTCAGCGTTTCCATGGTGCGCAGGGTGGTGTCCTGCAGCACCTCGAAGCGGGCGCGGCCGACCTCGTCGAGCTTGAGCGTGGCGGCGACGTCTTCGGCGGGCCATTGCTGCTGCACGAGCTGCTCGTATTGGCGCTGCGCCTTTTCGTCATAGCGCGGATCGTAGTCCGGCTGGCAGGCGGCCGCCGCCTGCGCGTCCTTGCGCAGTACAGCAGCGAGTGCCGTGCGACGCTCATTGGCGAGCGCATCGAGCCTGGCCTTCTGGTCGTCGTTGAGCAGATCGACGAACTTCGACAGCGGCTGCGCGACCTCGTCCGTCGCCTTGATCATGGCATCGAGCCGCTCGCGCATCAGGCCGAGGCGCTCGGAGGCCGTCGCCGGCGCTTGCGCCGGGCACGCGGCGCGAATGGTGTCGCGCGCCGCAAGCCAGGCGGATGCGAGCTCGTCGAGCGCGGTGCGCTGCAATTCGTTCGGCGTGATCGCCGCCGCGATGCGGTCGACCGGCAGGCCGCCGGTGTCGCTGGCCTCGCAGAGGGTTTCTGCCGTCGGGACCCTTCGTCCGCGCCGGCCTTGCGGCGCGGTGTAGGCGGCGAGCTCCCTTGCGGCATAGGGCGCGAAGATCGCGGCATAGATGTCGCCATAGCCATAGAACGAGAGACTGGTGGTGTCGCCGAGGATGATCGCAGTGGTGAGATCGTCATGCGCGAACGGCCAGAACACCGGGCCGACCCAGCCGTAGCTGCCGTCGGGATGGCGCCACCAGCCCTGCGCGCGGCGGCCGCCGTGCCAGCCCGCCAGCGCAGCCTGCGCCGTGAGGGCCGCACGCAGGACGTAAGGGTTGGAGAGCTGCGCGCGCCCGCGCGGGTCTTGCGATCTCAGTGCAGCGGAGCGGTAACGACCGCCGCGCACGGCCATGCGGGAATGACGCAGGCGCGACATGCCGAGCATGTGGCCGACGGCGAAGCGCGCGACCCCGAGCGGACCGCCACGCAATCCGAACTGCGCCTCGGCCTTGCCGGGCAGCAACACTGCCACAAGCACGAGGGCCGCGCCCGCCAGCGCCAGTCCCATGCGTCCCGGAATGATCGCCGACTTGACGACCGATTTGGCCACGTCCTGGCCCTCCTCCCGCGCCAAGCGCGCAATGCGTCGCAGCACGATGACGCGCGAGGGAACCGATTGTTCCGGAGAGACACAGGACAAAGCGCCGCGGAGTGTGGCGATGCGGTCTTGCTCGCGTCCGGCAGCTCGTCATTTCCGGACGCTAAAGCGCGATGAGATCAGGATGACATCGTCATCGCGCTTTAGGCTGTTGTTTGAGCATGATCCCTTCGGAAAACCGCTGCGCACTTTTCCGGATCATGCTTTGGGGAATGACGCGCACCGTCACTCACTCCGCCTTTTGCGGCACCACGAAGGTCTGGCCGGGATAGATCAGATTGGGGTTCTGGATCTTGTCGCGGTTGGCATTGAAGATCGCCTGGTAACGGGCACCGTCACCGTAAGCGAGCCGACTGAGCGCCCACAGGCTGTCGCCGCGGGCAATGACCCGGCTGCCGCCTGCCTCTGCCGGCGCGGCGGCGAGCACGTCCGCGGGCGACGCCGATGCGACCGCCGTGGCCGCCGGCGCACGCGCCAGGACCTTGGGCTTGGGCGCACCGGTCAATTTCGGCCGGGCCGCTTGCCTGTCAGGCACTGAAGCCAGGCGCGGCGAGGCCGATGGCAGGGCAGCCACGACCTCCGGCTTGTCATCCGGCTTCTCGGCCTGCTTCGTCTCTTGCTTCATGTCTTGGCCGGCATCCTGCTTCGCGGCCGGCGCGGGCCGCGCGGGCGGCGGCGCCGCCGCGACGACGATCACCGGCATGGTCCGGCCGGACTCCGCAACCGTGCCGTCTGGTGCCCTGGCCCGGAGCGTCAATTCATAGGAACCGGCAGGAAGCTGCGGCGGGGTCATGACGAACTGGCCGGAGGCGTCCGCGACCACGGTATCGAGCGGCTTGCCGTCACGCAGCAGCTCGACCCTTGCACCTGGCGCGGCGCGGCCCGCGATCACCGCGGCCTCGCCGTGATCGTCGATGCGGGCGACGTCGAAACGGGGGCCACCATCCGCAACCGTCGGGGGCGGCTTGACCGGCGCGAGATCGGCGAGCGCGGCCGTGACCTGCTTCTGGGTCTCGGCCAGCGCGCCCGCTTTCGGCTCGGGGGCCGCAGCTGGCGGCGCGGCGGCAAGCTTTGGCTGTTCCGGCTTGCGCTCTTCGGGTTTGGGCTCGACCTTGGCCTCGGCTTTGGATTCGAGCCTGGGATCTACCTTCGTCTCCGGCCCGACGGCGACGGCCGTCTTCGTTCCGTCCGGCAGCAGGCGGCGCAGCCCGGTCGGGCCGATCACCAGCGCGGTGCCGGCCAGCGCGATCAGACAGAAGGCAATGAAGACCTTGGACGCGGTGATCATCTGAAAAGGACCTTGGGTGGCAAATCAGCCGAGGCCGGCAAAGTGCGCCGATTTGGCTGCGGCAGCAAGACGGTCGATGGGATGATAGGCCGCGATCCCGGCGCGCCCGGGATGAACCGGCGCAACCGTGCCGGCGTCCAATCGTCGAGGCCGTATCGCGGCATGTCTCCAGGGAATTTCTCGTGCCCGTAATTGACCGTCCCGCCTGCTGGCTGGCGCTCGTCCTGACGCTGGCTGCCTCACCTGCCTTGGCCGCCTCCCGCCCGCCGCAAGGCTTCACGCTCTCCGGCGATGCCGATCTCGCCTTCACCTCGCCCGATGGCGCCACCAGGCTCGAGCAATACGTGAAGGAGGGCGAGGATTCCGACATCAAGTGGCAGGTCTGGGCGCGACGCGGCGAAGAGATGACCGAGCTGAAGCCCGAGCGGGACTATCCGGCCGGCTTCCGCTTCACCAGCGACTCGCAATGGCTGGTACGGATGCAGAAGACCGGCTCCGGCTCCCAGGACCTCCATCTCTACCGTGCCGAGAAGGGCGCCTTCGTCAGTGCGACGCAAAAGCCGCTCAGCGATCTCGCCTGGGCCTATTTTCGCAGCCGCACGGACACGAGGAGGATGAAGCTCGACGACCACATCTCGGCCAATCTCGTGAAAGGCACCGACGAGGCGTATCGTAATCTCGGCGTTCGCTGGCCCGAGAACCGCTACCTCGTGATCTCGCTGTCGGGCGAAATGGACAAGCATCCCAAGAGCGTGGCGATGAAGGGCCTCGCCGGCTGGCGCTGCCGCTACGACCTCGAGACCGGCACCTTCGACGTGCCGGCGGTGTTCGCCAAGGCGAACGCGGAAGCGCTTCGGTGGGAGATCAAGCGATGAGTCTTGACCTCGCCCGAGGAGGCGGGGCCGCGACGAACAACCTCCTGATTCCTCTCGATTCATACTTTCCTAACGCTTGCTGGTAACGGGGTCTTGTCGGTTTTGCTGCATCTTGCATCCCACGGGAGGGCTGGATGGGCACATCGATCCGATGGACCGCGCGACTGCGCGCGTTGCTGCGCCGCTGGCGCGGGGCGCCGCTGACGTGGCTGATCGCCGGCGGCTTCGTGCTGATGGCCGCAACCGCCATCGGCACCGCGCTCACCGTCGACCGCTTCCGGCAAAATGCCATCGAGAGCGGCCGCGACAGCCTGGAAAACTCCGTCCGCATGCTGGCCCGGCATTTCGACCGCCAGTTCGAGGATTTCGCGGTGCTCCAGAAGAGCATCGTCGCCGAGCTCGAAAGCCGCGGCATCGAATCCGCCGAATTGTTCCGCAGCGAGATGGGCACGCTTGCCATGCACGAGGTGATGCGCGCAAAAGCCAGCGGCTGGTCCGACGTTGCCGGCGCCAATCTGTTCGATTCCAGGGGCGTGCTGATCAACTCGTCGCGGCGCTGGCCGGTTGCCGACATCTCGGTCGCCGACCGCGCCTATTTCAATCGCCTCAAGAACGATCCGGCCGCGCAGGAAGAGGTGGAGGTCGTACAGGGCCGGCTCGGCAGCGGACCGGCGATCGTGTTCGCGCGGCGCGTCTCCGGCCCGCACGGCGAATTCCTCGGGCTGGTCTCGCGCGCGATCGCGCCCGAGCAGCTCGAATCCTTCTTTGCCTCGACCGGGCTCGGCGAGGATTCCTCGATCGCGATGCATCACCAGAACGGCCAGATGCTCGCGCGCATTCCGCGCGTCGACGACATGATCGGGCAGAACTTCCGCAAGGGCACGCCGGAGCAGATGGCGGTGTTCGAGCGCACCTTCGTCACCACGCAGCTCGCAAGCCCGATCGACGGCAAGGACCGCATCGTCGCCTCGCGCCTGCTCGCCGGCGAGCCGCTGGTGGTGGTTGCGACCAAGTCGCTCGATGCGACGCTGGCGACCTGGCGCACGCAGACGAAATTCTTCGTCACCGTGGCCGTGCTGTCGATCGGCCTGCTGGTGCTCACGCTCTATCTGATCTTCCGCCAGGTGACGCACCGGCTCTCGCTGGAGAAGCAGCGGCTCGACACCGCCATGAACACCATGACGCAGGGCCTGTTGATGTTCGATCAGGACGAGCGGCTGATCGTCTGCAACCGGCGCTACATCGAAATGTACGGGCTGTCGACCGACGTGGTGAAGCCCGGCGTCCATTTCCGCCAAGTGATCCGGCATCGCCACGACACCGGCTCGTTCGAGGGCGACGTCGAGGCCTATTGCGACGGCATCCTGAGCAATGTCGGCCGTACCCAGAGCGCCATCGTCGAGACCGCCGACGGCCGCCTGATCGAGATCAAGAACCAGCCCGGCGCCGCCGGCGGTTGGCTCGCCACTCATGACGACGTCACCGAGCGCATCCGCGCCGACGAGCGCATCGCCCATATGGCGCATTACGACGCGCTGACCGACCTTCCCAACCGCGCGCTGCTGCGCGGGCATCTGGAGCGCCGCGTCGCCGAGCTCGGCCAGGGCAAGCCGTTCGCGATCCTCTACATCGACGTCGACGAGTTCAAGGGCGTCAACGATTCGCTGGGCCACGAGGTCGGCGACGAATTGCTTCGCCAGGTGGCGAGCCGCCTGCGCGCCTGCGTCACCGGCAACGACATGGTCGCGCGGCTCGGCGGCGACGAATTCGCCATCGTGAAGGCCGGCACCGGCGATCCGGCCGAACTGACGGCGCTGGCGGAAACGATCCTCGGCGCGTTGCGCGCGCCGGTGAACTGCAAGGGCCAGGAGGTCCCGACCGACGCCAGCATCGGCATCGCCATCGCGCCCGATCACGGCGACAATCTCGACGATCTGCTCAAGCGCGCCGACCTCGCGATGTATGCGGCGAAGTCGGAAGGGCGCCGCACCTTCCGCGTCTTCGCGCCCGAATACGACGCCAAGGCGCGGCAGCGCCGGCAGCTCGAGCTCGATTTGCGCCACGCGCTCGTGCGCGGCGAGTTCGAGGTGCACTACCAGCCGCTGGTGGACCTCGCGGCCAATGTCGTCACCGGCTGCGAGGCGCTGCTGCGCTGGCGCCACCCCGAGCGCGGCATGGTCTCGCCCGCGGACTTCATTCCCGTTGCGGAAGAGACCGGCCTGATCGGCGAGATCGGCGAATGGGTGCTGAAGCAGGCCTGCCTCGAGGCCGCCTCCTGGCCCGGCCAGATTCACATCGCGGTCAACGTCTCGCCCGTCCAGTTCCGCTCGCGCACGCTGGCGCTCAAGGTCGCCGCCGCGCTCGCGCAGTCAGGGCTCGCGCCGGGACGGCTCGAGCTCGAGATCACCGAGACCGTTCTGATCCGCGACGACGAGGAGGCGCTGACGATCCTCCAGCAGCTGCGCGAGCTCGGCGTGCGCATCGCGCTCGACGATTTCGGCACCGGCTACTCCTCGCTGAGCTATCTGCACCGCTTCCCCTTCGACAAGATCAAGATCGACCGCAGCTTCATCAGCGACATCGGGGAGCCCGAGGATTCCTCCCCGATCGTGCAGGCCGTGGTGCACATGGCCGCCGCCCGCCGCATGGCGACGACGGCCGAAGGCGTCGAGACCGAGGCCCAGCGCGAGGTGCTGCGCCAGCTCGGCTGCAGCCAGATGCAGGGTTGGCTGTTCAGCCCGGCGGTGCCCGCGGCGAAATTGAAGCAGCTCTTGGCGGCGCAGGCGGCGGCCTAGCACGGCGGCATCGTCACGCCCCCGCGGTGACCGTCCAGAACGCGCGCCATCTGCGGCGACGAGCGCCGCCACCCGCCGCCAGGACAGGCGGGACAGGGCTGCGACCAGCGAGGCGCGGGCGAGAAGGAGGTGAGCGATGACGTCAATCACGGCCACCTCGCGTCCGCAGCATGCGGTTGGAGCGCGAGCGCGCTGACGCGCCTCTTGCAAGGATGGGCGCGGCCGTCATGGCCGCGCCTCCAGGATCATGTTGAAGGGCGAGGCGGCGGCCTTGCCGATCTGCGAGAAGCCGCCTTGCCGCAACACCTGCGCGATACGCTTTTCGCCGGCCTGCGCCCCCAGTCCCAGACCGACGTCCTGGCTCAGTGACGTCGGAAGACAGATGTGGGTGGAGCCCGCATAATAGACCCGCCCGACCGGATTGAGATTGTCGGCCAGACTGTCCCCCGCCGCCGGCTCCACCAGCATCAACGTGCCGTTCTGCTTCAGCGCAGCACGAATGTGGCGGGCGGCGCCGACGGGGTCGCCCATGTCGTGCAGCGCGTCGAACATCGTCACGAGATCGAAGCCCGACCCGGCGAAATCTTGCGCCTTGGCGACCTCGAAGCGCAGATTGCGCGCGCCGGAGATTTCGGACCGTGCGCAGTCGATCGAGGCCTCGTCGTAGTCGATGCCAGTGAAATCCGAGTTCGGGAATGCTTCGGCCATCAGCCGAGTCGAATAGCCGTGACCGCAACCGACGTCCGCGACCTTGGCACCTCGCTCCAGCTTCTCGACGACGCCGTCCAGCGCAGGCAGCCACTCGGCGATCAGATGCGCGCGATAGCCTGGCCGGAAGAAGCGATCGACGCCGCAGGACATGCAATTGCAGTGATCGCTCCAGCGCAGGCCCTTGCCGGTCTTGAACGCCTCGGCCAGTCGCGGCTCGTCGTGGTAGACCGCCGGCAGCAGACTGAAGCCGCCAACCATCGCCACCGGACTGTTTTCATCCGCGAATACGGCCTTCTGCTCCGGTGTCATGCGGAACGCGTCGTTCGTCGCGTCGTAGCTCACGAAGCCAGAGGCCGCCTGTGAGGACAGCCATTCGCGAACGTAGCGTTCGTGAGTGCCTGTTCGCCTGGCCAGTTCGGCTGACGTCATCGGGCCTTCGGCCAGCGCGCGGAACAGTCCCAGTCGATCGCCGAGGACGACGAGCGCCGCATTGGAGGCGGCCCCGAGTTCGTTGACGACCAGTCCAAGCAACTGCTCGAGCTTTCTCTCATCCAAGTTCATGTCTGGCTCCTCAAGGCGCGGAGATGCGCCGTTGAGGTGCGACATACGGTGTCTGGACTTGCGGATGGAGAGGCAGAATAGTCAGTAACGAGCCGATCGAGCCAGAGGCTGCTGAATGTCACGTGGACGTGTACGCGTGAGTATTCCGGTGTTCGCCGAATGCGACCCGTCCATCATCTACGGCGTATTCGATACGTTGTGGGGCGCTGGACGGGTGTGGGACGGCGTCAAGGGCGGCACGCCGGAGGGCCTGTTCGAACCGCGACTTGTGGGTGCCGAGCCCGGCCCGATCGAGTTGATCACCGGTGTCAGCATCCTGCCGCAGGACCTGGTCGATCACGTTGCGTCAACCGACATCGTGTTCGTGCCCAATGTGATCGTCACGGCGGAGACGGGCACCGCCGTGCTCGATCGCCGGCTCATCGCATGGATCAGGCGGATGCACGAGGCGGGCGCGCAGATGTACGGATCCTGCGGCGGATCTCTCGTGCTCGCCGAGGCCGGCCTGCTCGACGGCTGCGAGGCAACCACACACTGGGTCTACGAGCCGGTGTTTCGAAAGCATTTCCCCAAGATCAAGCTCCGCATGGAGCGCGTCCTGGTGCAGAACGGCCCGGGACACAATCTCGTCTGCGGAGGCGGCGCATCGTCCTGGCAGGATCTCGCGCTGCTGATCGTCGCGAAATACGGCGGGACGGAAGAGGCGATCCGTATTTCGAAACTCTTTCTCTACCAGTGGCATCGCGAAGGCCAATTGCCGTTCGCCTCGATGGTGCAGAACGTGGATCACGGCGACGGCGTGATCCGGAAGAGTCAGGACTACATCGCGCAGAACTATCAGCGGCAGGATCTCATTGCGGCGCTGGTGCATCACTCCGGATTGCCGAAGCGATCATTCGATCGCCGCTTTCGCGCGGCGACCGGCTATTCGCCGCTCGCTTACGTGCAGACGCTGCGCATCGAGGAGGCCAAGCAACTGCTCGAGACGACGGAAACGGCCATCGAGGACATCTGCCGCGAGGTCGGCTACGAGGATGTGGCGTCTTTCCGCCGCTTGTTTCGAAAGCAGGCCGGTGTGTCACCGAAGGATTACCGGCGCAAGTTTCAGCTTCCCGATTACGTCACGGAATCCCGGTCGCCGGCCTCCGCCACATCGGTCAGGCCGCGGCGGGCAGCGGGCTGACGGCACCAGGGATCACGCTGGCTGCAGGCGGTCCTGACCGCGGCTGCTCTCGGCAGTTCGTCCGCTCAGGCCTCACAAAAAAGGACGAACAAACCCGCGAGATCGGGAAGCTCACATCGATCGCCGGGCCGCTCGCACTTCGGCGAATTCGGCGTCGGGGTGGCTGACGATGGTGGCGACCATGATGCCGCTGATGATCAGCGACCAGGCGGTGTTCCAACAGATCCAAAACACGAGCCAGCCTCCGTTTCGATTTTCCTTCGCCCGGGGACGAGGTCACAGGCGAGACTGCGGTTCCCAAGGCGAATCTGATCCCGGGGCAAGGCGCTATTTTGGTTTGGTCGATGGCGGCGCGCGATCGGTTTGACCGGTGTGGCGCTTTGCCACGACGTCCCCGTCGCGCTCGCCCTCGTGCGGGCGCGGTGGAGGCTTGGGCTGGCCGGCTTGACCGCCATGCTTGCCGCCCATGTCGGGCTTACCTTCGAGATCGTTTTCACGGGGCATGCCGGTTCAATGCGCTCGCACGCTATTGGTTCGCAACGACATGGCCTGTTTTCGACCTGTGAAAGGGCTCGCAGGCGCGTCGCACTTTGCAATGCAGGATGGCTGGCGCGCCCCCAAGGCAACGCAATTCGGACCGACGGATCCGGCCTGATGCGAAAACGACTCATCGTCCGGACCATCGCGACGTGCGCCCTGATTGCGGTCAGCGCGTGAACCGCGATCGGCAGCGTGCCGACCGAGAAGCAGCCGCGCGGCTTCCACATCGATCCGACGGGGCGGTACCTCGCCGCGGTCGGCGAGCTCTCGGACGGCATGACGGTCCATGCCATCGACCAGAGCAGCGGCGCGCTGGCCAGGCTGAAATCCTACCCTACAGGCAAGAAGCCGAACCGGGTCGAGCTCGTGAGCCTGCCGTGAGTGGACGCGGCCGACCTACGTAAACATCCGTAATTTCGCAAGGCCCGGCTTGGCGGCATATCTCCGGCCATGGATCGACATATCGTCTTCAAATGCCCCCAAACTGGCTTGAACGTGCAGCATCGGCTTACCGACGAGCCGGCCGATCGCACGCACGTGTCCGTGTCCTGTCCGGCCTGCACCCGGCTTCATCTGATCGAACGGGCCACCGGCAAGCTGCTGGGCGACCGCCGCGGCTGACGGTTAACGCAGCGCCGCGACCTGTGCCGTGACGTCCTCGACATGGTGCAGCAGGAAGACCAGTTGGCCGCTCGCGTCGTGGATCGGCGAATTGATCGGCTGCCAATGACGCTCCACGAAGGAGCCGCCGGGATTCCGGATGTCGTAGCGCTGGATCGCCATGGCGTGGGCGCGCCCCGTCTCGCCGACGATCCTCAAGCTGCCGTAGAGATTGCTGACGCCATCGGCGAGCGGATCATCGGGATTGTCGGGAAATACCTCGAATAGCGACCGGCCGACGACGTCGGTCCGGCTGATGAAGGTCGCAGCCGCATAGGCGTCGTTGATGTCGACGATCGACAGGCCCGGACCCGGGTCCAGCAGCATATAAGGATGCGGCGAGGTATCGAACTCCGGCTGGAATTGCTGCCGGATCGTTGCGGCGTCGACATGCTGCCGCCGGCGCCGTTCGAGCGGGGTCGCATCGGCACCGGACGCAGCCGAGTTCAGCAACGCCAACTGGCGCTTCGCCGTTGCCAGCAGCGCGCGTACGGTGTTCTGGACCGTCGGATCGGTCGCTTCATCGAGCAGGCGCTCGAAATGGACGATATTCTGCTCGCAAACGAACTGCTGCATCCCGTCTCAACCGCCAGCTGTGCGGCGGCAACGCCGCATCTTCCCTGATCCTAGGTGCATACAGGCGGCTCTGGCAGATGAGAAGACCGTAATCGGCCGCACCCGAGGCCCAGGCGCCACAGCGAGCAGGCCCAGGGGAGCGAACCTGTTCTCCAATCCCGCGACTAATCAAGGACTTGCCGCGACCGCCTGCGGCGGCGCGGCATCCTGTTCCGGGGCTACGCGGCCGTAGTGCGGGCGGCAGCCATCTGCTATCGATTGGAGGCATAGCCCCTGTGGAATTTCCGATGCGTCATTTACCCCCTGCCGTCGTTCGAAACTTGTGTCCCGCAGCCGTTGCCGGCCTGCTCGTCTTCAGCCCTTATCCGGCCGGAGCCGCCGATGACGAGGCGCCCAAGGGGCCGGCGGTTACCGTGCTGAAGGTCGCGAAATCCTGCTTCTCCGACATCGTCGAGGCGACCGGCACGATCATCGCGCGCGAGGAAACCTCGGTGCGGCCCGAGCGTCCCGGCCTGAAGGTCACGGACGTGCTGGCGGAAGCAGGCGATACCATCACCGCAGGCCAGGTGCTGGCGCGGCTGGCGCTGCCCGAAGGCGGCACGCTTCAGGTGACGGCACCCGTGGCGGGCGTGATCGCGACTTCGACCGCGCAGATCGGCAACTTCGCATCGGCCAAGGGCGAGGCGCTGTTCACGATCGTGGCACGCAGCGAATACGATCTCGTCGGTCTCGTCGCCACCAGCGACATGCGCAAGGTCGCGGTCAATCAGCAAGCGACCGTGCGGGTCGCAAGCGGCGACGACATCGGCGGCAAGGTGCGCCGCATCGGCCCGACCGTCGAGCCGAACATCCAGCAGGGGATGGTCTATATCGGCATCTCTTCGCAGAAGCGGCTGCTCCTGAACGCGAGCGGGCGCGCGCTGATCAAGACCGGGCAGAGCTGCAACGTCGCGGTGCCGCTGACCGCCGTGCAGTATTCATCCGCGGGCACCGTCGTGCAGGTGATCCGGCGCAACCGCGTCGAGACCAAGCGGGTCGAGACCGGCCTGATGTCGGGCGGCAATATCGAGGTCCGCGACGGCCTCAACGAAGGCGACGTCGTCGTCGCCCGCGCCGGCGCACTGCTGCGCGAAGGCGATCCGGTGCGTCCGGTGATGGCGAGCGCGGAAGCGGCGAAGTAGATCTTGAAAAATTGGCTCGTGTCCCGGACGCGCTGCAGCGCAAAGCCGCGACCATCTCTTCGCGAAGTGACAGCCCCAGGAGAACTGGGGCTCCGGCTCAACGTCGCATCATTGCATGATGCGCTGCGTCCGGGGCACGAGACTTCGCAAGACCTAAGATTAAAGCCTAGCCGCCGGCTTCGCCGAACTGGACGTCCTCGAGCAGCGAGGAGGAAACCGTCGGGACCTGGTCGCCTTCGCTGGCGCGGGAGATGGCGAGGCGGGTCTTGTTGAAGACGCTCTCGGCGCTGCCCTGCTTGCCGAGGTTGTTGAGGAACTCGCTGACGAGCACGCTGTGCTCGCCTCTACCGTCGTCGACGACCTTGCCGGGCGAGGCGGAGGTGAGGATCAGCGCGTTGTCCGACGCGCTGATCGGCGCGAGGCCGTGGCTGTAGGAGCGGAAGCGGCGCTCGTAAGGGTTACGGCGGGAGGCGTCGACCACGACGAGCTTGGCCTTGGCGCCCTGCTCCTTCATCATCTCGATCACGCCGTCGATGGAGACGCCATGGCGGCGGACGTCGCTTTCCTTCCAGATCACGGCATCGATCGGCAGCATGTAGCTCTCGCGGCCGGCCTGCACGCCGTAGCCGCCGAAGAACAGCATCACGACGCTGTCGGGCTTGATCCGGGACTTCAGGCGATTGACGGCGCGGACCATGTCGTCCTTGGTCGCGTCTTCGACCATATCGACGTCAAAGCCGTTCTTGCGCAGCGACGAGGACAGCGCCCGGGCATCGTTGATCGACTGCGTCAGGGGCGCACTGGCGTCGGGATAATGCCCGTTGCCGATGACCAGCGCCAGGCGCGAGGTCTGGCCGATCGAACCGGTGATCTGGTCGGTCGAGACGGCCTTGGCGGCGTCGATCGCGCGCATGTTGAGAGCAGCATGGGCGCCGATCACCAGCGACACCGTGCCGATGAGGGCTGCGGCGAGGGCGATCGTGCGTCTGGAAAGGTCGAGCTGCTTTAGATTCATCTCGGTTCGTTTCCTGTGCCAAAGACCAGCCAAGCACGCGCACACTGTTTGAGTAGCGCGATAGCGTCTTTAGGTTTGAGGGATTGGCCGGGGATGTGCCCCCGAATTGCGCGCAATTTGCGGCGCCGCACCAAACAAACCCTTAACCGCATATAGGCCCTGGGGCAATAGATTGCTCAAAATTTGAACTAAGCAACTGATTGTACTAGTTAATTTCCAGACCCGAGCTTCCGCATTTTTGGCTTCCCCGTAGCCTTCCGGGGGCCGATAATGCAACCCTCGTGCCTGATATTTCCGTGACGTTCATCACATTGTATTTCCTGCGAATCCAGGTAGTTTTTCAACGACTTGCAGGGGTGGCGCGCAGGTGGGAGCGCGCCGGCCGTCCCCGACCAAGGCCCCGCGACCAGGTATTTCATGAGCTTTCAATATTTTGCCGGCGCCGCCTGCCGGGCGCTGACGGCGCGGAAGGACGGCCCCTCGCTTTACGACCTCTGCGATCCCGTATTGTCTGAGGCGGCCAGCGGCGATCTGCATCTGGCCAAATTCTACAAGACTGCACTCGGCAATCCCGCGCTGCGGATACTGCTCCGCCGCGCCGGCCTGCCCGAGCTGCACGACGAGGCGAGGCTGAGCCGGCTGCGCGAGGCACTCGTCCACGCCCGGGACAAGGTCGAGCCCGACTGGGCGGCGATCGGGCGACCGATCGCCGATCTCGTCGACAGCATCGCGCTTGACCACCCCAGGCCGCCGCCGGCGCCGTTCATCGCCGCCATGCCGCAGAGCGCGCAGATCGACGGCGTGATCCGCGACTGTGCCCAGCACCTGCTCGGCTCGTATCGCAAGAACGGTTTCCTGCCGACCTATGCCGCCTTCAACCTGATCGGCGATCCCGATTTCCGTGGACCAGAGCTGATCACGGCGCTCACGGGGCTGAACGCGCGCGGCTACAAGAATTCCTCACTGCTGTTCAACCTCGCCCGCGTCTTCATCGCGCGCTCGCCCGCGCGCGACGTGGTCAATCCGCCCTGGAAAGGCATCGCGGAGCCAATGTGGGAGCCGGTGCAGATCCGCCACCGCTCGGCCTATTACGATGCGTTCTTCATCGAGGCGCTGCTGAGCTATGTCGAGACCGGGCTCGCCTCGCCGGCCGACAAGTCCGCGGCGGAGCGCGCGATCGCCGACATGGTGGATTTCTGCGTCAACATCAGCCGCGAAGAGGTCGAAGGCATCGACGGCGTGCGCTTCAACGTCATCACCGCGCTCGCGCCGGCGCCGCACCCGCGCTTCTCCCGCTACTTCGCCCAGATCAAGCAGGATCTCGGCTTCGGCATCTACGTGCCGGATTGCGACACCACGGCGTGCTCGATCTCCGCCGCAACGCAGGCCGGCTGCACCGATCCGATCATCGACCAGCCCTTGCTGGATTTCTACTCGGGCTATCAGGTGCGCGCCGGAGTCAACGCGCCGCGCGTGACCGTGCCGCTCAATGACAATATCGACTATGAGGGCGGGGTTGCGACATGGATCGACAACCTCGCGGGCGAGCGCCCTTACGGCAACGATCTCGATCCGACGCTCAATCTCGACATCCTCGAGGTCAGTTTTCGCAATCTTGCGCGCTGGAAGGTTCTGGAGACGCCGGCGCGGCTTGCCACCGTGCATCGCATCATCGGCTTCCAGAAGCGTCTGGCCGCCAGCGGCGCCTTCGCCAATCCGCGCTCGCACATCTATTACCTGCCGGAGCTCTACAGCGCCTATTTCGGCCGCTGCTATGCCGCCTTCCTGGCACTGCCGCTGGCGGCGCAGGCCGCGATCGACCCCGACGGCGATTTCGATTTCATCCGCCATCGCGTGCTGTCCTACGTCAAGGGCGAGTTGATGGCTGCCGAGATGAACGTGTTCGACGCCGCGCTGGCGCTGATCGCGCTCGGCCATCTCGGCGCCGACCCGCGCGCCTTCGCGCCGGCCTTGAACGTCATCATCGCAAGCCTGGGGGAAGGCGGCCGCCGCGGCCCGTTCCGCGCCTATGAATGGAACAAGATGAAGACGCCGACGCGGATTCTGGTCGGCGGTCCCGAGGTGACCTCGGCCTTCGTGCTGATGGGGCTGGCGGTGGCGCGGAGGCGAATGGTGAACGGCGAATAGAGCTCGTCGCACCCCCGTTCGCCAGCCCCTATTCGCAACTCGCCCGCTTCGATGACAGGAAGTTGAAAGCTCAGTCGTTAGGCATATGGTGGCCGGGCGACCAAAAGCCGACCACAATCGCGCAGCTTATCGAGATCGTCCTGAGCAACCGGACCGACATGCTGCGAAGAATCCTGATTGCACTGTCTTTCCTTGCGCTGCCGGCGCTGGCCGACGCCGCCGAGATCAGCGGCATGGCCAAGGTCCGCGCCGGCGATGCCGTCGTGATCGGCAACACGCGCATCAGGCTCGGCGGCATCGACGCGCCCGCGGTCGATCAGCTCTGCCTCAACACCAAGGCCGAGCGCTGGACGTGCGGCGTCGCGGCGCGCGATGAGCTCGCCAAACATACCGACGGCAAGAGCTGGGTCTGCCACACGAGGTCTGTCGACCGGCGCGGCCGCACCGTGGCGCGCTGCGAGGTCGGTGGTGAGGACATCCAGAAGTGGCTGGTGCGCAGCGGCTGGGCGCTGGCCTATATGCGCATGTCGCACGACTATGAGGCGGATGAAAAGGCCGCGCGCGAGGCCAAGGCCGGGATGTGGCAGGGCGCCTTCATCGCACCCTGGGACTGGCGCGAGCGCAACAAGAAGACGGCCATTCTGGGCGCCACCAAACCGCCCGACGGGGCGCATGCGGTTCTGCTCGCCTCGGCCTCGGGGCCGGTCGCGCCCTCGCCGGACTGCACCATCAAGGGCAACGTGAACAGCGCCGGGGAGTGCATCTATCACCAGCCGACCAGCCGCTGGTACACCCAGATCAAGATGAAGATCAGCAAGGGCACCCGCTGGTTCTGCTCGGTCGAGGAGGCGGAGGCAGCAGGCTGTCGCGAGACGAAGCGATAACCCAGCCCTGGCCTGCATTTTGGGTGCTTTTCTTGGCGATCGGCGGCGCGTAAGAGTGTAATTCAACAACCCACCGATCCGTCCTCGAGCAACAAGGACCAACAGCAATGACCGTTCGCGCGGGCCGGGAATTTCTGGCCATCCCCGGGCCCACCACGATGCCCGACGAAGTGCTGCGGGCGATGCATCGTCCGGCGATCGACATCTACTCCAAGGAGATGCTCGATCTGACCGAGAGCCTGCTCGGCGACATCTCGAAGCTGTTTGCGACAAAGGGCAAGTCCTACATCTACATCGCCAACGGTCACGGCGCCTGGGAAGCGGCGCTGAGCAACGTCCTGTCGCGCGGCGACAAGGTGCTGGTGCTGGAGAGCGGGCGCTTTGCGATCGGCTGGGGCAATGCGGCGGCCCTGATGGGCGCCGAGGTCGAGGTGCTCAAGGGCGACTGGCGTCGCGCGGTGCGGCCGCACGAGGTCGAGGAGCGCCTGCGCCGCGACAAGGAGCACACGATCAAGGCGGTCGTCGTGGTCCAGGTCGACACCGCCTCGGGCGTGCAGAACGACATCGAGGCCATCGGCAAGGCGATCAAGGCGAGCGGCCATCCCGCGCTGTACATGGTCGACACCGTCGCCTCGCTCGGCTGCATGCCCTTCGAGATGGACAAATGGGGCATCGATGTCGCGATGTCCGGCTCGCAGAAGGGCCTGATGACGCCGCCCGGCCTCGGCTTCGTCGCCGCCAATGCGCGCGCGCTCGAGGTACACAAGAAGGCCAACATGACGACGCCCTATTGGAGTTGGAGCGAGCGCGAGGGCACCGAGAATTATCGCAAATATGCCGGCACCGCGCCGGTGCATCTGTTGTTCGCGCTGCGCCGGGCGATCGACCTCTTGCATGAGGAAGGCCTGGAGAACGCCTTCCGCCGCCACAGCCTGCTCGGCGAAGCCGCGCGCCGGGCAGTCGCCGTATGGTCGGAGGGCCAGGTGCTCGGCTTCAACGTTGCCGAAGCGAGCGAGCGCTCCAACACCGTGACCACGGTGACCATGAGCAACGGCCACGACCCGGCCGTGCTGCAGCGCTATTGCAAGGAGAAGTGCGGCGTCGTGCTCGGCACCGGCATCGGCGACCTCTCCGGGCAGGCCTTCCGCATCGCCCATATGGGCCACGTCAATGCGCCGATGCTGCTCGGCACGCTCGGAGTGGTCGAGATCGCCCTGAACGCGCTGAAGATCCCGCACGGCAAGGGCGGACTGGAAGCGGCAGTCGCGTATCTGGGTGAAGAGGTGGCGGCGTAGGCTGCAATCTTGTAGCCCGGGTGAGCGAAGCGACACCCGGGACTCTTATGCGAGGTCCCGCATGTCGCTTCGCTCGTGCGGGCTACGGCAGCCCCGGCACCCGATATATCTCGACCTGTGCCTTCAGCTCATCCAGCGATGCGGTCGGCTTCTTCGAATCCACCCGGTACGCACCGCTCGCCAGCCACTTGAGCACCATCGCGTCGACCACCGGCGAATGGTGGATGACGTCGCCGTAGTTACTGAGATCGTGCGTGACCGCCTTGATCGCGCGGAAATCATGGAGCCGCACGTTGGGAAGCTGCGTCAGGCGCCGCGCTGCATGCGCGGTGAGATCGGTGACGATCTTCAGCGTCCCGGGCGAGGCATCGCGCATCGCGACGAATTGCAGGATCGAATAAGGCGGGAAGTAGACGTCGAATGTCACGTCGGGATGGCGCGCGATCAGGCCGACGGCATCGTGCTCGAAATGCCTGACCATCGCATCGTAGTGATAGCCTTCGCCGAGGAAGCGGCTGCGCAGAGGATCGGTGATGTGGGCGAAGGCCGCGAGCGTCCTCGTCGCGTTGTAGCCGCGCGCGACATCGAAGTTCCGCGGCAGCGCGTAGATGTCATCGACATCTGACAGCGCGAACTTGACCGGGAGAAACGGCGCCACCCGGGTCAGCGGCTCCCCCAGCGGCGGGACTGACCGCATCAGCGCGAACAAGGACTCCTTCGCCATCGCCGCGCTGAACAAATAGGACGCGATGCCCTTGGCCGTTCCGCGATAAAGGTCGACGGAGAGATAGGGATCCGTCTCGATGTCCGCGGCATCGACGAAGATGAAGTCGTCCATCTCCCAGATCACCCGTCTTGCGCCGCGGTCGAGCGCCTGCTCCAGCACGAAGGCCTGCTGGCGCGAATTGGAGCCTGTCATCGCCAGCTTGAGCGAATGCACACCGAGGGCGCGGTCGATGTCGTTCTGGCGGAAATGGATCGCGAGCGAGGTGCCCATGAACACGGTGTCGAACGACTGGCTGCGGATCAGCCCGGCATTCTGCACGCGCGTGTCCTCGGAATAGAAGGCCGTGACGAGGCGCGAGGGGCGGAACAATTGCAGGGGATCGACCACGAAGGTGAGCAGGGCCGCGGCCAGCACGCAAGCGATGCTCGCAAGCAGAAGACGCCATAGACTGGTGAACGTGGCCCGCATCAGAACCGGAAATAGATGAATTCGCTGTGGCTCTGGATGCCCAGAATGCCGAGCGCGAGCACCAGCGATGCGCCATAGAGGAACAGCGGTCGCATGCGCCCTGCCCGCAAATTCTCGCCGACCCGGCGGTCGCCGTGGTCGTATCCCATGACCGCCTGCGTGTTCGGCGCCAGCCAGACCAGCGCCGCATAGATCGCGACCAGCACCAGCGCCGCTATCTCCTCGCGGCCAAGGACGATATTCGAGGGATCGGCCATGGCGTGGAGCACCCGCAGCGCCCACGCGACGCTCTCGGCGCGGAAGAACACCCAGGCGACGACGACGGCGAGGAACGTCAGCACGGCGCCGGCGATGCGGACCGGGCGCCTGACGATCGCGGGGATGTTCGGCGCCAGCGCATTGAAGGCGTGGTTGACACAGAGATAGGCGCCGTGCAGCGCGCCCCACACAACGAACGTCCAGGCCGCGCCATGCCAGAGCCCGCCGAGCAGCATCGTGATCATCAGGTTGACGTAGCGCAGCACCCGGCCGCGGCGATTGCCCCCGAGAGGGATGTAGAGATAGTCGCGCAGGAATTGCGACAGCGTCATGTGCCAGCGGCGCCAGAACTCGACGATGCTGGTCGCCTTGTAGGGCGAGTTGAAATTGACCGGCAGGAAGATGCCGAACATCAGCGATATGCCGATCGCCATGTCGGAATAGCCGGAGAAGTCGAAGTAGAGCTGGAACGTGTAGGCGAGCGCACCAGACCAGGCCTGGTCGAAGCTCGGCGAGCGCGCCTCGAAGGCGAGCGCGACCAGCGGCTGGATGCCGTCGGCAAGGCACGTCTTCTTGAACAGGCCGATGGCGAAGATGATCACACCGCACAGCATGAGATGCGGGTCCGGGCGCTTCGCTTCCGCGTGCCCGAATTGCGGGATCATGTCCTTGTGGTGAAGGATCGGCCCCGCGATCAGGTGCGGAAAGTAGGTCACGAACAGCGCGTAGTGCGGCAACGCGTAGGCCGCGACCTGGCCGCGGTAAGCATCGACCAGGAACGCGATCTGGGTGAAGGTGTAGAAGGAGACCCCGACCGGCAGCAGGATGTGGACCGCAAGATGCGTGCCAGCAAGCGCATTGACGTTCTCGGCGAGAAAGCCGGCATATTTGAAGATGCCGAGCACGAGGAGATCGCCGGCGACGCCAAAGGCGAGCGCCGCCTTTCGTTGCGACGGAGCAAGCTCCGCCACGATGAGGAGATGGCCGACGCCGTAGTTGAAGACGATCGAGATCAACAGCAGGGGCAGGAATTGCCAGCTGCCGATGGCGTAAAAGGCGAGCGAGGCCAGCGCCAGCCAGATCACCGGGGTGAGATTGCTGCGCTGGCCGAGCCAGAAATAACCGGCCAGCACCACCGGCAGGAACAGCAGGATGAATGGATAGGAATTGAACAGCATCTGGCTGGACCGGCGGCGGGGATATCGTCCCTAAAGCATACAAGGGGCCGGTCAACAACCCGGCACGCTCGGCGCGGCGGCGCTGGCAATTCGAGCGCTCGTCGCCATATGATGCGCGAGCTGCCGCCCTATCGCCGTCATTGCCGGACTTGACCCGGCAATTCATCGCTCACGACATTTCTGTGATGGATGCGCGGGTCAAGCCCGCGCATGACGAGTGAGTTTCCGGTGAAACGCAACGAGGACCGAGTGACCCAAGCCAAGACGCCTTCCCAGCCGCCCGTCGCCCCGCGCCGGCCGCATTCCTTCACGCGGCACGGCATCACCGTGACCGACGACTATGCCTGGCTGAAGGACGAGAAATGGCAGGAGGTGCTGCGCGATCCCAAGGTGCTCGATCCTGATATCCGCAAATATCTGGACGAGGAGAACGTCTACACCGAGAGCCTGCTCGGCCACACAGCTAGCCTGCAGAAGACGCTGGTGCGCGAGATGCGTGGACGGATCAAGGAGGACGATTCCAGCGTGCCGTCTCCCGACGGTCCCTTCGCCTATTTCCGCAGGTTTCGCGAGGGCGGGCAGCACGAGCTGTTCGGCCGCATGCCACGCGAGGGCGGCGAGGGACAGATCGTGCTCGACGGCGACGCGCTCGCAAAGAACCACAAATATTTCAAGTTCGGCGGCAGCCGGCACTCTTACGATCACAAGCTGCAGGCCTGGAGCGCCGACACCAAGGGCTCGGAATATTTTTCCATCCGTGTCCGCGACTGGACGACCGGGACGGATCTCGACGACGTCGTCGAGGAGACCGACGGCGGCGTGGTCTGGGCCGCGGACTGCAAGAGCTTCTTCTATGTGAAGCTCGACGACAACCACCGGCCGATGCAGGTGTGGCGGCACAGGCTCGGCACCAAGCAGGCTGACGACATGCTGGTCTATGAAGAACAGGACGCCGGCTGGTTCACCCATCTGCAAGAGAGCACCAGCGGCCGCTTCTGCGTGATCGCGGGCGGCGACCACGAGACGAGCGAGCAGCGGCTGATCGATCTCGCCAACCCCGAAGTGCCGCCGCGCCTGGTCGCGGCGCGCGAGGAGGGCGTGCAATATTCGCTCGCCGATCGCGGCGACGAGCTGTTCATCCTCACCAATGCCGACGACGCCATCGACTTCAAGATCGTCACCGCGCCGCTCGGCTCGCCCGAGCGCAAGAACTGGCGCGACCTGATCCCCTATCGTCCCGGCATCTACATCATCGATCTCGATCTCTATGCCGGCCATCTGGTGCGGCTGGAGCGCGCCAATGCGCTGCCGTCGATCGTGATCCGCGATCTCGCGACGAAGGAAGAGCACGCGATCGCGTTTGACGAAGCGGCCTATTCGCTCGATACGATGGGTTCCTACGAGTTCGAGACGACGAATCTGCGCTTTGCTTATTCGTCGATGACGACACCGTCGGAAGTCTATGACTACGACATGGTCAATCGCACGCGCACCCTGCGCAAGCGCCAGGAGATTCCCTCCGGCCACGATGCCGCCGATTACGTCACCACGCGCATCATGGCCAAGGCGCATGACGGCACCGAGGTGCCGGTCTCGATCCTGCATCGCCGCGGGCTAAAGCTCGACGGCGCGGCGCCGCTGCTGCTCTACGGCTACGGCTCCTACGGCATGGCGATGCCGGCCTCCTTCAACGCCAATCGCCTGTCGCTGGTCGATCGCGGCTTCGTCTATGCCATCGCCCATATCCGCGGCGGCGCCGACAAGGGATGGGGCTGGTATCTCGACGGCAAGCGCGAGAAGAAGACGAATTCCTTCGACGATTTCGCCGCCAGCGCACGCGCTTTGATCGATGCGAAGTACACCAGCGCCAAGCGCATCATTGGCCATGGCGGCTCGGCCGGCGGCATGCTGATGGGCGCGGTCGCCAACCGCGCCGGCGAATTGCTCGCCGGCATCGTCGCCGAAGTGCCGTTCGTCGACGTGCTCAACACCATGCTCGACGACACCCTGCCGCTGACGCCGCCGGAATGGCCGGAATGGGGCAACCCGATCGAGAGCGAGAAGGATTTTCGAACGATCCTGGCCTACTCGCCCTACGACAACGTCGCCGCGAAGGACTATCCGGCGATCCTGGCAATGGGCGGGCTGACCGATCCGCGCGTCACCTATTGGGAGCCCGCCAAATGGATTGCGCGCCTGCGCGCCACCATGAGCGGCGGCGGCCCGGTCCTGCTCCGCACCAACATGGGCGCCGGCCACGGCGGTGCGTCGGGACGGTTCGACCGGCTCGATGAGGTCGCAATCGTCTATGCCTTCGCGCTGTGGGCGGCCGGAATGGCGGAGGCTTAACTCTTCTCCCTCTCCCCGCAAGTGGCAGGGCGATCGCATATGACTTGTAGCGGCCGCCGGTGCGCACGCCTCGTCCTTCGAGACGACCGCTGCGCGGTCTCCTCAGGATGAGGCTAAACAGCATCTGTGCTCGTTGAAACGGTCGCCACGACCTCGGTCCTCATCCTGAGGGCCCGCCAACGGCGGGCGTCTCGAAGGATGGCCACAAGCGAGATCGCCTATATGCGATAGCCCTGCCGCAAGCGGGGGGAGGAGAAGAGACTACCTCCCGTTCTTCTTGCGCCATACCGCGAAATCGGTGAGCGTCTGCGGATCGGTGGCGGGATAGAGGCCGAAGATGCCGCGGCCCTTGCCGACTTCCTCGGTGACGAAATCCTCGAACGCAGTCATCTCGAAGGCTTCGTTGGCGATGTCGTCCGCGAGATGCGCTGGGATGACGATGACGCCGTCGGCATCACCGAGGATGACATCGCCGGGAAACACCGGCGCATCGCCGCAGCCGATCGGGACGTTGATCTCGATCGCCTGGTGCAGCGTCAGGTTGGTCGGTGCGCTGGGGCGATGGTGATAGGCGGGAATGCCGAGCTTGGCGATCTCGGCGGAATCGCGAAAGCCGCCGTCGGTAACGACGCCGGCGACGCCGCGCTTCATCAATCGCGTCACCAGGATCGCACCGGCCGAGGCCGCGCGCGCGTCCTTGCGGCTGTCCATCACCAGCACAGCGCCCGGAGGGCAATCTTCCACGGCCTTGCGCTGCGGATGCGAACGGTCCTTGAAGACCTCGATCGTGTTGAGATCCTCGCGCGCCGGCATGTAGCGCAGCGTGAAGGCCTCGCCGACCATGGTCGGCTGATCGGGATTTAAGGGATGCACATCCTGGATCATCTGGATGCGCAGGCCGCGCTTGAACAGGGCGGTGGCGACCGTGGCGGTGGAGACGGATTTGAGCTTGTTGCGGGTGGCGTCACTGAGTTTGGTCATCAGGTTCTCTCTCGTCATTCCGGGCGCGCGCAGCGCGAACCCGGAATCCATCGGGCCGCACGTACGGCGGTGAAATGGGTTCCGGGTTCACTTCGCGCCCCGGAACGACGTCAGTAAATCGACGGCTCGCCGGTCGGCGCGCCGAAATCGGTCTCGAGGAAGTCGAAGTCGCAGCCGTCATTCGCCTGCTTGATGTGCCTGGTGAACATCCAGCCATAGCCGCGCTCGAAGCGGCGCTCGGGCTGTCGCCAGGCGGCGCGGCGCCTGGCGAGCTCGGCTTCGGGGACGTCGAGATCGATCGTGCGCGCGGCGACGTCGAGCGTGATGCGGTCGCCGTTCTGCACCAGCGCCAGTGGACCGCCGATGTAGGATTCGGGTGAGACGTGCAAAATGCAGGCGCCGTAGCTGGTGCCGCTCATGCGCGCATCCGAGATGCGCACCATGTCGCGCACGCCCTGCTTCACGAGTTTTGTCGGGATCGGCAGCATGCCCCATTCCGGCATACCCGGTCCGCCCTGCGGCCCCGCATTGCGCAGGATCAGGATGTGATCCTCGGTGACGTCGAGGTTGGGATCGTCGACCGCCTTCTTCATCGAGGGATAGTCGTCGAACACCAGCGCAGGCCCGGTGTGCTTGAGGAAGCGCGGCGCGCAGGCGGAGGGCTTGATGACGCAGCCGTCGGGGGCGAGATTGCCCTTGAGCACGGCGAGCGCGCCCTCCTCGTAGATGGGATTGTCGATGGAGCGGATCACGTCGGCATTGTGGACCTCGGCGCCCTCGATGTTCTCGCCCAGCGTCTTTCCGGTGACGGTGATGCAGTCGAGATGCAGATGCGGCTTGATCTGGCCCATCAAGGCCGGCAGCCCGCCGGCATAGAAGAAATCCTCCATCAGATAGGCATCGCCGCTCGGGCGGACGTTGGCGATCACCGGCACCTTGCGGCTTGCGATCTCGAAATCGTCGAGCCCGATGTCCTGGCCGGCGCGGCGGGCCTGTGCGATTAGATGGATGATCGCGTTGGTCGAGCAGCCCATTGCCATCGCGACCGCAATCGCGTTCTCGAAGGCCTTGCGGGTCTGGATCACCTTCGGCGTCAGGTCCTCCCACACCATTTCGACGATGCGGCGGCCGCATTCGGAGGCCATGCGGATGTGGTTGGCGTCGGCTGCGGGAATCGAGGAGGCGCCCGGCAGCGTCATGCCGATCGCCTCGGCAATCGCGGTCATGGTCGAGGCCGTGCCCATGGTCATGCAGGTGCCGTAGCTGCGGGCGATGCCGGCCTCGATGTCGAGCCAGTCCTTGTCGGAGATCTTGCCGGCGCGCCGCTCGTCCCAATACTTCCAGCCGTCCGAGCCCGAGCCGAGCGTCTTGCCTTTCCAGTTGCCGCGCAGCATGGGGCCTGCCGGCAGATAGATCGCCGGGATATTCATCGAGGTCGCCCCCAGGAGCAGTGCCGGCGTGGTCTTGTCACAGCCGCCCATCAGCACCACGCCGTCGACGGGATGGCTGCGCAACAGCTCCTCGGCGTCCATCGCCAGCAGATTGCGGTAGAGCATGGTGGTGGGCTTGAGCAGCGATTCCGACAGCGACAGCGCCGGCAGCTCCAGCGGCAGGCCGCCAGCCATCAGGATACCGCGCTTGACGTCGTCGACCCGCGACTTGAAGTGCATGTGGCAGGGCTGCGCGTCCGACCAGGTGTTGAGGACCGCGATGATCGGGCGGTCCTTCCACTCCTCCGGGGCATAACCCATCTGCATGGCGCGGGAGCGGTGGCCGAACGAACGGAGATCGTCGGGCGCGAACCAGCGCGCGCTGCGGAGCTGGTCGGGCGTTTTCCTCTTTTTGGTCATTTCATTCCTCGTCCGTCCCAAGAGTACGCCCTGCTCTTCTCACACGCTGTCCACCGCCGGCAAGGCGGTGCGCTAGCCGAAGGCGGGCCTCTGCTATGCACCCAGGCAGGCATAGGGACAATGCGGCGCAATAAATCGGCGGCATCAGGCCGGAGGGGCTCCGAAGTGCTTGCCGGCCGACCAGAATCTGCGCAAGAATTCCATGTTTTTGATGCCTTTGATTGTGGTCGCTGGGACTCTCCCCCACCGACCTGGAGGATTTCAGGCGTGGCCAACATCCTGATCGTGGATGACGATCCGGCCGTACAGATCACCATCCGGCTGCTGAAACGGGCTGGTCATCACGTGACGGTCGCCGGCGATGGCTGCAGATGACCAGGACACCTCCTCTGCTCCGAGCCAGAACAAGCGCGATACGGCAAGCCCGGCGAAAATCCCCATGAGGCTCGCAACGACGCTGGCCACGCGACTGGCCATCGCGATGATCCTGCTGGTGGCGGTGACCGTGGCCGCAGTCGGATGGTTGGGCTATCGCAACACCACACGGGCCGTCATTCCACGGGTCCTGGAGCGGGTTGAAGCCCAGTCACGCCTGCTCGCGACCAATCTCGAATCCTACGTTGCGGGCGTGCGCGGCGATCTGATCGGCTATCGCGCCGCAGCGGCCATCAATGGCCTCATCCGAGCTCAGACCGGTGGAGGAATCGACCCCACTGACGGCGTCTCGGAGCAAACCTGGCGCGAGCGTATCGCGACGCGGCTCGCGGCCGAGATCGAGGCCAAGCCGATCTATGGGCAGTTTCGGATCATCGGTGTCGATAACGACCAGCGCGAACTGGTCCGCGTCGATCGCTCCGGACCGGGCGGAACGGCACGGATCGCCCCGGACGGCGAACTGGAGCGCAAGGGCGACCGAACCTACTTCAAGGAAACGATGCGGCTCGGGCCCGGCGAGATTTACGTGTCGCCCATCGATCTAGCGACCCGCCACGGGGGAACTACGGCGGCTCGCGCTCCGACTTTGCGGGTCGCGATGCCTCTGTTCGCATCCGAGGGCAAGCCGTTCGGCATCATCGTCGCCAATGTCGACATGCGCCCGGCACTCGACCGCGTCCGCTCCACCACGACCTCAGGAGGAGAGATCTACGTCGTGAATTCGCGCGGCGATTATCTGATCCATCCCGATCGCACGCGGGAATTCGGCGCACCGCATGACCGTCCCAGCGACTGGCGCAAGGACTTTCCATATTTCGCCGCCTTGGCCGGCACGCTGGAAGTCTCCACGCAGCTCATGACGGATGGTGCGGGCCGGCCGAGCGGCGCGGCGATCGCGCCAGCGATGCTCGTGGGCAAGGAATGGGTCGCAATCATCGAGACGATTCCAGCGCCTGTGTTCGGCCTCGTGCCAGGAGCCATCCAGAAAACCTCCTTGGTCGTCGGTGTGCTGGCCGTGCTCGCAGCGGCCTCGCTCGCAGTGCTGCTGGCGCGTTCGTTGACACGCCCGATCGGGCGGCTCACCGCGGCGGTGCAGGCCATCGGCAGCGGACGTCCCGCGGAGATTCCCGTCGATGCCGGCGGCGAGACCGGCGTGCTGGCGCGGGCGTTTGCCCGGATGGTGGAAGAGACGCAGGCGAAGACCGCCGCGCTCGAACGCGAAATCGGGGAGCATCGCCGCACCGAGGCCGCGCGAAGCCATCACGCAGCACGCGAGAGCCTGTTCAGTGCCGCGGTGGAATCGTCCGACGATGCGATCGTGATGCAGACGCTCGATACCGTCATCACGGGCTGGAATCCGGCCGCCGAGCGGCTGTACGGCTATTCGGCTGACGAGGCGATCGGCAAGCCCACGTCGATCATCGTGCCACCCGACCGCCGCGAGCACGGCAAGGACTATCTGCGACGGATCGCGCGGGGCGAGCCGATCGAACGCTTCGAAACGGTACGCCTGCACAAGGACGGCACGCCGGTCGAGATTTCGCTGGGCCTGTCGCCGATCAAGGGACCCTCGGGCGAGATCATCGGCGCCTCCGGAAGCGCGCGCTGCCTGACCGAAGCCCGGCGCGCCGAGCGGGCGCTGCAGCAGCAGCTCGAGGAGCGGCGGCAGATCTTCGAGACATCACAGGACCTGATCATGATCATGGATGCGCGGGGCCATATCGCGCAGGTCAGCCCGAGCAGCGAAGCCATTCTCGGCTATCGGCCGGACGAGATGATCGGCCGCAGCGGCGCCGACTTCATTCATCCAGACCATCTGGAGCAGTCCCGCGCCGAGATGCGCGCGATGCGGCAGGGCGAGCGCGTCAAGATCTCCGACACCCGCTGCTTCCACAAGAACGGGCACGAGGTCTGGCTATCCTGGCTCGGCAGCTGGTCAGGGCCGGCGAAGCGCTTCTTCTTCGTCGGGCGCGACATGACCGAGGCTCGGCTCGCGCAGGAATCGCTGCTCGAAAGCGAACGGCTCGCCCGCAACATCGTCGAGACCTCGCTCGACGCCTTCGTCCAGATCGACGAGACCGGCTGCGTCCTGAACTGGAATTCGCAGGCCGAGCAGCTTTTCGGGTGGCGGCGAGACGAGGTGCTCGGCAAGAGCACGATCGACCTGATCGTCGCCGAGAGCGAACGTGGCAGGGTGAGAGCCGGCCTGAAGCGCTTCCTCGAAAGCGAGGACGGCAGGGCGCTGAAGCGCCGTCGAGAGCTGATGTGCCGCCGCCGCGACGGCAAGGAGTTCACGGCCGAACTGAGCGTCACCGCGCTGAAGCGCCGCGAAGGCTTGCTGTTCAACGTCTTCTACCGCGACCTCACCGACAAGATCGCGGCCGAGGAGCGCATCCGCCATGCCGATAAAATGGAGGCTGTCGGCCAGCTTACGGGCGGCGTGGCGCATGACTTCAACAATATTCTGACCGTCATCACCGGGACGATCGAGATTCTCGCGGAAGCGGTCGCGAAGGAGCCGCAGCTCGCGGCCATCACGAAGATGATCGACGAGGCCGCCGCGCGGGGCGCCGATCTGACCCAGCACCTGCTCGCCTTCGCGCGCAAGCAGCCGCTCCAGCCGCGCGAGATCGACATCAACTCGCTGATCGTCGACACCGCGAAACTGTTGCGGCCGACGCTGGGCGAGCAGATCCAGATCGAATCGGTGTTCGAGGACGAGAACTGCGTCGCGATCGTCGATCCCAACCAGCTCACCACCGCGATCCTCAACCTCGCGCTCAATGCTCGCGACGCCATGCCCAACGGCGGGAAGCTGATCCTGGAAACTGGCGCCGCCTATCTCGACGAGGTCTATGCCAGCGTGAACGACGTGCCGCCGGGGCACTACGTGCTGATCGCCGTGAGCGACACCGGCACCGGCATTCCCGCGCACATGCTGGCCAGGGTTTTCGACCCCTTCTTCACCTCGAAGGGACCGGGCAAGGGCACCGGGCTCGGGCTTTCTATGGTCTACGGCTTCATCAAGCAGTCCACAGGTCACATCAGGATCTACAGCGAGGAGGGCCACGGCACCACGATCAAGATGTATCTGCCGCCCGGCAAGACGCCGACCGCAGTTGGAGAGGGCGTGACGGCGGCGGCCATCGAGGGCGGACACGAGACGATCCTCGTCGTCGAGGACGACCAGCTGGTGCGGGACTACGTGCTGGCGCAACTGCATTCGCTGGGCTACGTCACCTTGCAGGCCGCGAACGCCGCGGAGGCGCTCGCGATCGTCGCCGCCGGAAAGCAGTTCGACCTTCTGTTCACCGATGTCATCATGCCCGGCAAGATGAACGGCCGCCAGCTCGCCGATGAGCTCCAGAAGACACGTCCCGATCTCAAGGTGGTCTACACGTCCGGCTATACCGAGAACGCGATCATCCATCACGGCCGGCTGGATTCGGGCGTTCTGCTGCTCGCAAAGCCCTACCGCAAATCAGATCTGGCGCGGATCATCCGCAAGGCGCTGATCGGGTGACGTTTGGGAGCCATTCCGGGAACGGCCAGCACGGTCCGGAATCTCGGGATACTCAGGTGCGCGATTGCGCACCGTAGTTCGATGCTCCGGATCGTCCCGGAATGACGAAGAATGTCCGCGATGCAACCAGCCGCTACGACGCCCGCTGGGCCGCGGTCATCACGATGCGAATCAGATCGGCGGCATTGCGCGCGCCGAGCTTCTTCATGATGTTGGCGCGGTGATCCTCGATGGTGCGCGGACTGATGCCGAGCGTGCGGCCGGCCTCCTTGTTGGATGCGCCGGAGGCGAACTGCTCCAGCACCTCGCGTTCCCTGCGCGTCAACGGCTCGCGTCCGGGGAAATGCAGCGAACCGAACTTCGGCGACGCATTCTCCGCCTGCCTGCGTGCAAAGGCGCCTATCGCCTCGTCGAGCCGGCCGACGATCTCGCTGCCGCGGAATGGCTTCTCGATGAAGTCGAGCGCGCCGCTCTTGATTGCCCCCACCGCCATCGCGATGTCGCCTTGCCCGGAGATCATGAAGATCGGCGCCGGATAGTCCTCACCTTGCAACTCCTTGAGGATGTCGAGACCCGACTTTCCGGGTATATGCACGTCGAGCAGGATCGCAGCCGGTGTGCGGCTCCGCGCGACGGAGAGCAGCGCTGCACCGTCGGCAAAACAGATCACCTCATAGCCCGCCGCCTTCAACACCATCGACAAGGTGTCGCGAACGGCAGGGTCGTCGTCGACCACGAAGATTTCACCGCGAGAGCTTTGTTCGGCCATGTGCCACATCCGGTTGGCATGAAGGACTCGCGTCCACGCCAATCCTTATGGCGTTCGGCGCGGATTCGGCCCACCCGCATTTCTACGGGACATGGACTTAACGCACAAGTAGCGGCATGGCGCCTAATTGCGGGGGACGGAGAATATCCATGCTGAATTTGGCCGACACACCGCCTCCTGCCGCACCGCCCGAAGTCGAGACCTGTGAGTTGATTGCAGCGGACCTTCGCTTGCTTGTCGCAGGGATCGAGACCAGTATGCGCCGGATCGCCGCAGCCATGGATCAAGGGTACGGCAGCGATCCCGAAGGTTCCGCGGACGTCTTCTTGCTCGATGACGTCACGCCCCGGTATGCCACCGCGAGCGCAGCCCTCAACGCCTGCCGGGCAAGCCTCGGCCATGCCTTGCAATGCCTGTCGGAATTCGGCAACGCGGCGGACGACCGCGTCTGATCGCGTGGCAGCTCCGCGCTTCAGGCGCGGTGCCGTTCCACGATCGCGTCGGTGGCGACACCACCCCAGGTGTGAATCGCCGGCAGTCCCATCGCGGTCTTGCCGAGATTGGCGAGGCTGATGCGCAAGGCCGCGAGATCCAGCGGCTTCGGCAGACTTTGGAGCTCGATCCCGACGGAACGGGCGAAGCTGCGGGCGGCGCTGCGGCGCTTGCCCTCCATACCGCTGATGACGATCACGGAACCTGCAAATTTCGCGTTCGCCATTTCGCGCAGCACGTCGATGCCATCGCCATCCTCCAGCACGAGATCGAGCGTCACGCAGTCGAAGCGCGCGGCGCGGAGCTTCTCGATGGCGTCCGCTACCGAGGGCGCAACGGTGACTTCGTGGCCGGCCTGCTTGGCAGCGACCGTGATCAGGCGGCGCTGCGTGGCGTCGTCATCGACCACCAGGAGCTGAAGCGCACGCCGCTCGGCGGCATCGGGCAGATTCGACGGGCTGGGAGAAAGAGAACTTCTGGGCATTGCCGTATCCTGGATTGAGACCGTCAACGGATACACGGCTCGCGCTTAGGCCACGTAAAGCTGCTGCGGCCAATTGATTCGGATGTTTTCAGCAAATGTGAAGCAATGCGCCGGGAAGCGTGGCGACAGCTGCGGCCAGATCACGCCGCTGCGTCATGGCCGCCGGCCGCACCGCGTTTCTTCCTGTTCTTGCCGCGCAGGAACTGGATGTCCATTTCGGCGCCGTTGACGCGGACCAGCTCGCAGCGACGGTAGGCGAGGCCCGTCGACGACAACAGCAGGAAGAACTCCTTCAGGTTCAGCCCCTGGATCGAGCCCTCGACCGTGAGAATGGCATCGGTGTCGGAGATCGCGTTGAGCTTGCAATCGCGCCGCCAAGTGCCGTCGATGGCCATGATGCAGACATCATAACCGCGGCTGAACGTCACGCGCTCTGCACCCTTGCCGTCTTCGGCCATGCCTATCGTCCCACGACCGCCGCCATGCGCGGCGCCACACCGGCGAGAACCGGCTTGGCGGCCGCCGCACGCGGGTCGTTCGGCTTGTAGAGGCCGCGCCGCTCCGGAATCGGCCTGAACGTATCGGTCAGTCCGACCACGGTTTCGGCGGCGCCCAGCACCAGGAAGCCGTCCGGCTCGATCTGGCGCGCCAGGCGGTTGAAAATGTTGATCTTGGTATCCTGATCGAAATAGATCAGCACGTTGCGGCAGAAGATGACGTCGAAAGTGCCGAGCTGGGCGAAATCGTGCAGCAGGTTGAGCTGCCGGTGCTGGATCATCGCGCGCAGTTCGGGATTGATCTGCCAGGTCTCGCCGGTTTGCTTGAAATACTTGACCAGCATCTGGATCGGCAGGCCGCGCTGCACCTCGAACTGGCTGTAGACGCCGGCCTTGGCCTTCTCCAGCACCTCCTGCGAGAGGTCGGTCGCAATGATCTCGACGCGCCAGCCGGTGAGCGCCGCGCCCATCTCCTTGAGGCACATCGCCAGCGAATAGGGCTCCTGGCCGGTCGATCCGGCAGCACACCAGATGCGTACGCTGCGTTTGCCGGCGCGCGCCTTGATGATCTCCGGCATGATGTGGTCGCGAAAATGATCGAACGGGACCTTGTCGCGGAAGAAGAACGTCTCGTTGGTGGTCATGGCTTCGACCACGTCGGTGATCAGCTGGCGCGAGCCGCCTTGCAGCTTCTGCACCAGCTCGGCAATGCTCGAGAGTCCCGTCTTGCGGGCGAGCGGCAGCAGCCGGCTTTCAATCAGGTATTGCTTGTCTGCGGACAGGTCGAGGCCCGAATTATCCTTCAAGAACTTGCGCAGATACTCATACTCGGTCGGGTTCACGGAAGACCTCTTGAAGTTAGCGGACGCGTTCAGGCGGCGGTCTCTTCGCCCAGCGGGATCAGCCCCACCTCCTGAAATTTCGCCATCACGATGTCCTTGTCGAAGGGCTTCATGATGTATTCGTTGGCGCCGCCGCCCATTGCCTTTGTGATGTGGTCGATCCCGGTCTCGGTGGTGCAGAACACGACCATGGGCTCATCGCCGCCGGGCATGCGGCGCAGTGTGCCGAGGAACTGGAAGCCGTCCATGACGGGCATGTTCCAGTCGAGAAGAATCGCTTCCGGCATTGCCTTCTTGCAGTGGACCAGCGCCTCGACGCCGTCTTCGGCCTCGATGACCTGAAAGCCCAGCGCCTCGACAATACGGCGCGCGACTTTTCGTACAATGCTGGAGTCGTCAACCACCAAACACGTCTTCATCTTGGATCTCCCGCTAAAATTTCTTCTGTGAGAACTCAGGCAGCCATTTGCACTTCGGTCTTGAGCTCAAGGATGCGATCGACGTCGAGGACGACCATGAGCTGTCCGTCGAGGCGGTGGACGCCGCCGGCGAGCTTGGCCATGCGGGGGTCGAGGTTGACGGGGTTCTCTTCCATCCCTGCCTCGGGCAGGCGCAGCACCTCGCCGATCTGGTCGATCAGCAGGCCGTAGGATTCGCCGCGCAGGTCGACGCCGACCGCCATCGGGGTCTTGCCGTCATCGTCCCTGGGCAGGCCGAGGCGCG
>NZ_JBTSWB010000016.1:0-36837 GCF_054602315.1 Bradyrhizobium cedriense
TCACCGGCATCGACCTCGTCGAGCAGATGATCCGGGTGGCCGCCGGCGAGAAGCTCGCCATCGCGCAGAAGGACGTCACGCTGACGGGCTGGGCGGTGGAATCGCGTCTCTACGCCGAAGATCCGTTTCGCAACTTCCTGCCCTCGATCGGGCGGCTCGTGAAGTATCGCCCGCCTGCGGAAGCCAGCAAGGACGACATCACCATCCGCAACGATACCGGTGTGCAGGAGGGCGACGAGATCTCGATCCATTACGATCCGATGATCGCCAAGCTGGTCACGCACGCGCCCTCGCGCGCGGCGGCGATCGAGGCGCAGGCGACCGCGCTGGATTCGTTCTATGTCGACGGCATCAGGCACAACATCCCGTTCCTGTCGGCGCTGATGCATCATCCGCGCTGGCGCGAGGGACGGCTCTCGACCGGCTTCATCGCCGAGGAATTCCCCAAGGGCTTTGCAGTGCGCGTGCCCGAAGGTGAAGTCGCGCGGCGGATCGCCGCGGTCGGCGCGGCCATCGATCACGTGCTCGGCGAGCGCAAGCGGCAGATCTCTGGGCAGATGGGCGGCCGCATCGTGCAGCGCGAGCGGCGCCGGGCGGTCTGGCTCGACCGCCAGGAGATCCTGCTCGAAGTCGGGCGCGAGGGCGAGGCGATCGCGATCCGTTTCGTCGATTCCGACGGCAAGGCCGGCAATGCGCATCTCTTGCAGTCGCCGTGGAAGCCGGGCGATCCGGTCTGGCAGGGCACCATCGACGGCCATCTCGTCGCCGTGCAGACGCGCCCGATCGCCAACGGCATCCGCCTCGCGCATCAGGGCGTCGAGGTGCCCGTCTACGTCTGGACCGAGGCGGAAGCAGCCTCGGCACGGCTGATGCCGGTGACGACTGCGTCCGATACCGGCAAGAAGCTGCTCTGCCCGATGCCCGGCCTCGTGGTCTCGATCGCGGTGACCGAGGGCCAGGAGGTCAAGGCCGGCGAGACACTGGCGGTGGTTGAAGCCATGAAGATGCAGAATGTGCTGCGCGCCGAGCAGGACGGCACAGTGAAGAAGATCCATGCCAGCGCGGGCGCGACACTCGCGGTGGACGCGCTGATCCTGGAGTTTGCGTAAGCGGGCCATCTAGCCCGCGATGTTTGGTTGACAATTTGGCCGGCAACCCGTGCGAGATCAAGAATGTCGATGTCATTTCCAGATGAATGGAAGAGGATTGCCGAGAAGGAACTGAAAGGCGATCCCATCGCGCTCGTGCGGAAGGTTCCGGAGGGCATTGAACTCAAGCCGATCTATACGGCGTCTGATTTAGATGGGATCGAGCATCTGGACACGTTACCTGGCATGTCGCCGTTCGTTTGTGGTCCTAAGGCGACGATGTATACTGGCAAACCGTGGACAATCCGCCAGTATGCGGGAGTCTCGACTGCAGAGGCGTCAAACGCATTCTATCGGGCCGCCCTTTCCTCAGGACAGAAGGGCCTGTCGGTTGCGTTCGATTTGGCGACGCACCGCGGCTATGATTCTGATCATCCTCGCGTCCTAGGTGATGTCGGGAAGGCGGGCGTTGCCATCGACTCAGTCGAAGACATGAAGATCCTCTTTGACGGCATTCCCCTCGGGGAAACGTCGGTGTCGATGACCATGAACGGAGCGATAATCGCCATTCTCGCAACCTTCATTGTCGCCGGTGAAGAGCAGGGAGTTCCGCGCGAAGCTCTCTCGGGAACTGTCCAAAACGACATTCTGAAGGAGTTCATGGTCCGCAATACATACATTTATCCGCCGGAACCATCGATGCGCATTGTTGCTGACACTATAGCGTTCACCGCGCAGAACATGCTGCGCTTCAACTCCATCTCGATTTCAGGCTACCATATGCAAGAGGCGGGGGCGACGCTCGTCCAGGAGTTGGCCTTTACGCTCGCTGATGGACGTGAATACGTTCGGTCTGCTCTTGCCAAGGGCCTAAACGTCGATGACTTCGCAGGGCGGCTTTCATTCTTCTTCGCTATCGGAATGAATTTCTTCATGGAAGCGGCGAAGTTGCGCGCTGCTCGACTTATCTGGTCGCGCGTTATGGCGGAATTCAATCCTAAAAAAGCAGTCGTCCTTAGTGCTTCGTACGCACTGTCAGACGTCGGGAGTGTCGCTCCAGGAGCATGATCCGTATAACAATATGTGCGGACCGCTTATGAGGCCTTAGCCGCCGTTCTGGGCGGCACGCAATCGCTGCACACAAATTCGTTCGACGAAGCCATCGCATTGCCCACTGAGTTTTCGGCTCGGATTGCCCGGAACACCCAGCTAATCCTTCAGCATGAGACAGGCGTCGCCGACGTCGTCGATCCCCTCGCGGGATCCTACTATGTCGAGCGCCTGACGGACGATCTCGTCAAGGCTGCCTGGCAACTCATGGAGGAGGTCGAAGAGCGGGGAGGGATGGCGAACGCGATCGCGACAGGGTGACCTAAGCGATTGATCGAAGAATCGGCGACGCGGAAGCAGGCCGCGATCGATCGCGGCGATCAGGTCATCGTCGGAGTTAATCGGTTTCGGCTTGAACAAGAGGAGCCAATCGACATTCTGGAGATCGACAATTCGACTGTGCGCGCCTCGCAAATTCGCCGCCTGACTGATATCAAACGGTCTAGAGATTCTAAGAGCGCCTCCAGTGCGTTGGCTCGACTGACCCGGATGGCGCAGTCAGGTGAGGGAAATCTGCTGGAAGCCGCGATTGAGGCCGCTAGGTCTCGAGCAACCGTCGGCGAAATGTCTGACGCAATGCGGCAGGCGTTTGGAGATCAGCAGGCGATGCCCGACGTTGTTTCGTGTGTCTATGGTCCTGCTTATGGAAACGATCCCGAGTTCACCAACCTTGTCTCGCGGCTCGACGAAGTGTCACAAGCGATTTGCGTGAGGCCAAAGATTATGATCGCCAAGCTAGGACAAGATGGTCATGATCGAGGTGCGAAGGTTATTGCGTCGGCATTCGGCGATATGGGGTTCGATGTTGTTGCCGGTCCTTTGTTTCAGACGCCAGCCGAAGCTGCCGCGATGGCCGTTCAGGCAAAAGTACGTGTTCTGGGGGTCTCGTCGCTCGCGGCCGGTCACAGGACGCTCGTTCCTCAGGTTGTCAGGGAGTTGAAGCTGGCTGGTGCTGGCGGCATCATTGTTGTTTGCGGGGGCGTCGTGCCACGGCAGGACTACGAGGAATTGCTTCGGAGCGGAGTGGAAGCCGTGTTTGGACCTGGTACCAACGTACTTGAGGCCGCTATGGCAGTTCTCGATCTTGTCGAGGGACGGCGAAGAAATCGCTGATCGAGGCCCGGCCGCTTCGAAGTTGCATGGGCTTCGATCAGGATGCGTCCTATTCATCCAAGCACGAGCGCGCGCCGCGAGCGCACGGACCGCGGCTGGCTCGCGGCCGAGGGTGATGGCCACTTCGGTCAGCGGTACGTCGAAGACGTCATGGAGAAGGAAAGCGGCCCGTTCCAGAGGGGACAGACGCTCGAGGGCCAGCATCAACGTGACCGTGACGTCGTCCGCGACCGTCTCGTCCGGCTCCATGGAACCCACGAGAGGATCTGGCAGCCAGGTCCGAGGTAGGCTTCCCGGCGCGCCCGCGCGGAGCGGCGTCGTCAGGGCACAGGTGTGTGACGATGCGGGTTAGATGGGCGGGAGGCGAATCGACGTCACCCTCCACCCCGACCCACCGCAGCCATGCGTCCTGAACGACGTCCTCCGCCTCGGCGAGCGAGCCCATCATCGGATAGGCCAAGCGTGTCAGGCGCCTGCGCTCCGCTTCGAACTCGGTGTCGCCGGCTCGATGGAAACCCGTTGGCCATAGAGTTGGCTGCGGCCGAACGGCTGCCGAGATCGCTGCCACCTGTCATCCGTCGGGGAGGAAGCAATAGCCTCGGCCTAGTACATTGGAAACATGCCATCGCACTGCGACGCTGCCATCAGCGACGACGACGTCGTACGAGATCCGCCCCGCTGGCAAATAGAACAGCGCGCCCGCTCGCAAGGGCCTTCGAGCCGCTGCTCGGCTCACTAGCCGCCCGAATAACGGGCAATCGGAAAGGGCGCTTTCTCGTCCGGTGTGGAATACCGGATTGATCCGGCGAAACGAGAAGCGTTTCTGCACGCGATCGCCGGCTTGGAGCAGCAACGACGGCGCGACGGCGCTTACGCGTGGGATCTCTTCGAAGACGCGGCTGTGAACGGCCGCTACCTGGAGACTTTCAAGGTCGCCTCGTGGCTCGAGCACCTGAGGCAGCACCAGCGCGTGACAAACGCTGACCGTGCTATCCAGGATGCGATCCGCGGCTTCAACGCATCGGCCCCTCCAACCACTACGCATTTCATCGCCACCGATCTTCGGATGCGCGATTAAGCGGGCTCATTCCCCTGCGGCGATCGGAAGCCGAAGGACCGGATTTGGCCAGAGTTGGTTTCGGGGAGCCTTGTGGGGTCCGATCTGAAACCCGTCGTTTTTTAAGTGGGTCATTTTTGGCGGGTTGAGTGTTACGGCTTCTCGCCTACGTGCCGTGTATCGCCAAGACGGACTCCTCACAGCGGGACGGAAAGCCCATCATGAGTCTGCTTTCCGCCGACAGCCACCACCTGTCGCAAGTCAGCTCATGGCGCAAGGCTGACGTGATGCAGTTACCCGCCGACGTCCGCTCTCAAGGCCAAAGCAGGCAGGACGATCCCTTGCAGTTACATATTCAGCGAGCAGGTTCAAATTTGACGAAGGTCGCGCTCTAGCTGGCGACCAGGGTGGCTAGGAATTGCTCCATTGATGGCTGTGCAGCTTTCTGCATCTTGTGCAGATCTTCGGGTTTGAGATTTGTATATCGGCGCAACATTCGCCAGTCTTTATGGCTTGTCACCATCGCAACCTGCTGTATCGAAAACCCGCTTCGAAGAGTCTACTTGTTCCTTCATGGCGCAAATCGTGAAAGCTAGGTCATCTATATCGATAGCGTTGCATGACCTGCGGAAGGCAGCTCCTACGGACTTCGAGTGGTAAGGAAAAACGCGTCCGAGGCCGCGCGTGAGAATCCGCTGCTCTAGCATAATCTGCCAGGCATCGTACCCGGTCGAATTGAGGAGAGGAACCACTTGGTGGTTTCCGTCTTTGCGTCGAGGATCTTTGCGGTCGCGAATAGTGACGGTTCGCTTCGACATGTCGACATCAGACCACTCGATGCGGCAGATCTCAGCTTGGCGCATCGCTGTCGCCACAACAAAGCGAACAATTCTACCGAGTGGTAGATATTGTTGGGGGTTAGATTCGGTGTATCCGATCAGTCGATCGAGTTCGTCTTGACTGGGGCGCCGATCTCGTTCGTTTGACTTTCCGACGAGATCCAGGTGCTTTAGCGCAGCTCTAGCCAGCTGTACGTTCTCGACTGAAATGTTAATGCCGTGGACTGCGGCAGCGTGGAGTAGGATCGTTCGGATGAATGAGAAATCGATCGCAAGGGTAGCCGGTCCAGCGCCTTGAGCAGCTCGCTTCGCCCGAACTCAATCAATCTCTCCCTGGTCAACTCTTTGAGGTTTGTTCGTCCAAGCGAGATCTTGAGGGCATTGAGCACCATTGACTTGGATCGTCGTACAGGCTTGCCGACCTGGGCAAGATCGTCGAGATGCAGCGCGATCAAATCGGAAAAAATGCGAGGCTGCTCAAAAGGCCGGGAACGCCGAATTGGGGTGCCGCGATCGATAGAGCGCTCGACATCAAGCGCCCGTTCTTCAGCATCGCGCCCTCGCACGAACGTGTTTGCGATGTACTCGTTTTTCCTCCTGACTTGAACGCGCCAGCTTCCCGATTTGAGCTTTGTAAACCTCGGCATTGCGTGTGCACTCCACCCCGATTTCGTGTGCGCTACGTGTGCACCGGGAGATCAAATGCGGTACAAACGTGTGCAATTTTGGCTAGTTTGGAGTGCACACGTGTGCACTTGTTCCTGTTCTAGTCCGTTGAAATGATAGGGTAAGTGGTTGGAATATCAAGGTTATCGCTTTTCCGTGGCACCCATGATGGATTGGAGCGAGAGTTCAAGTTTTTCAAATGGTTAGAGATCGGCGTGTGCACAACGTGTGCACTGGGAGATCAAGGAAAATCTTGCGGCAGCCAATGTGAGCAGGCGATCTGAAGTGGCTCGTCGTGAGGGCGGATTGCTGTACACGAAAGAGATTTCGGAGAACATGTGAGAGATGGACGGTAAGTTGCCGTGGTTGTTTCACGTGCAAAGGTTACGGCTCTTACTTCAGACCCCCAAATCTCAACACCGAGTGCCCTTCCTCGCGTGTTCTGAAATTGATCAACGCTAGGTGGTCGCTCGCGGGAGGAGTCTTTTGAGAAGAAAGTCGTTGATCGACGATCTTCTCGTGGTCGACCTGAACGAATATCCGGCCAGTCAACTGCTTGCGTGCGGCCCCAGCTGAGAGATTGCCGTTGTGGACCCGAGTTGACTACGCAGTATGAATTTCTGGATCTTCCCCGTCGATGTCTTCGGGAGCGGGCCGAACACCACGGCTTTCGGCGTCTTGAACCCCGAGATGTGTTCGCGACAGAACGCGATGATGTCGTTGTCGGTGACGCTGGCGCCGTCCTTGAGCTCTATGAAGGCGCACGGGACTTCACCCCATCTGGAATCGGGCTTTGCCACAACTGCGGCCAGCAACACGGCGGGATGCTTGTAGAGCACATCCTCTACTTCGACGGATGAGATATTCTCACCGCCCGAGATAATGATGTCTTTCGAGCGATCTTTGATGACAATGTAGCCGTCTTCATCGATCACACCGAGGTCGCCGGTATGGAACCAGCCGCCGGCAAAGGCATCTGTGGTCGCCTTCTCGTTCTTCAGATACCCTTTCATGACCACGTTGCCGCGAAACATCACCTCGCCGATGGTAGTGCCATCATGGGGCACTTCCTGCATGGTCTCAGGGTCAAGCACGGTGATAGCTTCCTGCAGGGGATAAGGAACGCCTTGTCGGCGTTTCAGTATGGCCAGCGTATCGGTCGGTAACTCATTCCAGCCAGGCTGCTCGGCGCAGATGGAGGAGGGGCCATAGACTTCTGTGAGTCCATAGATGTGGATCAGCTTGATGCCGAGCTTCTGCGTGCCCTCGATCACCGGAATCGGCGGCGCCGACCCCCCCATCAATCCCGTGATGCTCCACTCGGGCGAACTCTTGGGAGCATCGGGTGCGTTGATGAGCATGTTGTAGACGATCGGCGCGCCGCACATGTGAGTGACGCGATGCTGCTTCATCAGAGCGAAGATCTTGGTTGGATCGACCTTGCGCAGGCAGACGTTGACGCCGGCGGCTGCCGCGATCGACCATGGAAAGCACCATCCGTTGCAGTGAAACATCGGTAGGGTCCACAGGTAGACTGGATGCTGTCCGAGGTTGGCTGCCAGAATATTGCTGATGGCGTTGAGATACGCACCCCGGTGATGGGTGACGACACCCTTCGGGTTGCCGGTCGTGCCCGATGTGTAGCTAAGCGCAATGGCGTTCCATTCGTCCTCGGGGTAACGGGGCAGGAACTGCGAATCGCCTTGGGCGAGAGCGGATTCGTATTCGGTTTCGCCGATTGGTCCGCCATCTCCGAATGCCGGATCGTCGACGTCGATGATAAACGGCTTCGGTCCGGTAATCAGTGCGATCGCCTCCGCAATCAGGCCGGAGAATTCAGGATCGACAAAGACTGGCGCTGCCGTGGTCCAGCTGGAATGCGAGTGAGGCTGCATCAAGCCGCAGGTTCAGCGTGTTCAGTACGGCGCCAGCCATCGGTACGGCAAAGTGAAGTTCATGCATTGCCGGAACGTTCGGGAGCATGGCCGCTACGGTGTCGCCTTCGCCGATCCCAAGCGCCACGAGACAGGACGCTAGCCTCCGACACCGATCATAGGTCTCCGCCCACGTGAAGCTGCGGCCGTCATACATTGTGCTGGTGAGATGCGGATACACGGCGGCCGTGCGAGCCAGAAGGCTCAACGGCGTCAGCGGTTGAAAATTGGCGAGGTTCTTGTCCAGGCCAATGTTGTAGGGGTTCCGCATGTCTCCTCCCGTTGCATGGACGTTGGGGCTGGCGTTCAGAACGTCTGGTCGCGAGCCAACCGGGTGCCGTCTTAGCATCGCGACCGCACCTGCAGAATCGGCCAACTGACGTATTGAAGCAATCCGATGCGCAACGCAGACTTAACCGTATCGTCCGGCTGTTTTCAGAATGCGCTCTGTTCAAAGAAGTGCCGTGAGCAGTTCATATGCCGCGAGCAGAGCGATCGGCGATGGCTGTGCGCTGGTTTCAGGCCGCCTGACAAGCAGCGCCTGCCGTGAGGGATCCATAAGAAAATGTTGCCGTTCGCATCGCAACGTTGTCCGCGCGACGATCGTGAGTGCATCTATCAAGTAAGGAGAGCGCGCGAGCTGCTGGGCCATGACCGCCTCGAACTGTCCATTCGCGCATTCCGTCACTCTGTGTGTGAAACTCCCTAACTCTCTGCAGTTTTCGACGGGCGAATCATCAAATCGGTCAACTGACGTATTGTCGAGTGGCGATGCCCGGAAGAAAGTCGGCCATCTGTCAGCGAGCAAACCGGACCAGGCGTTCGTCCGACGTGTAACGATCCATCGAGGTGTGATCTGCGTTTAGACTGCCTGGCGGCTGTCGTGAGTCGCCAGCACCCGGTGATACGGTTCAAAATGGATGCACGCGTGCGCGCGCATTCCGTCGCTGCGCTCGTCGGCGCCCAGTCGCCTATGCAAGGAGCTTACCTATGGACACTGTCACTGCCTCGTCGTCCTGCACGTGCGTCCCGGACGCGCCGAACGCGGATGCCGTGAAGCATCCTCTCGATCCCTTGACGGCTGCCGAAATCAGCGCGGTGGTTCGGATCGTTCGCAATCATCCACAGTACGGTGCCGAGTTTCTCTTTGAGACGATCCAACTTCTCGAGCCTGAGAAATCACTCGTGCGTCAGTATAAGCCGGGTGATTCCATAAAAAGAGCGGCGCGGGTCAATCTGTTCAAGGTCAGGGAGAATGGCATCTGGCGCCTGACGGTTTCGCTTGCGGAACGGAAAGTTCTCACGTCGAAATATGTGCGAACGGCCAAGCCGATGATCCAGCTTGAGCAGTTTACGGCCATCGAAGACGCTGTTCGCGCGGCTCCCGAGTTCATTGCTGCCTGCCGAAAGCGCGGCATCGAGGATATGTCGCTTGTCTGCATCGACCCATGGTCGGCGGGCAATTTCGGCATTCCGGGGGAGGACGGCCGCTATCTTGCGCACGTCTTCGCCTGGCTGCGTCTGCGGGAGAATGACAATCTTTATGCGCATCCGATCGGCGGCCTGAATGCCGTGGTCGACATCAAGACCTACGAGATCATTCGCGTCGACGACCACGAGATCATCCCGATTCCCAAAGCGGAGGTGAACTATGAGGCGGAGTTCATCAAGAATCCTCGAACTCCCTACAAGCCACTCAACATCGTTCAGCCAGAGGGCGTTTCCTTCAGGCTTGACGGACATCGGCTTGAGTGGGATCGCTGGTCGGCGCTCGTCGGCTTCAATTCCCGCGAAGGCCTGACCTTGCATGACATCAGCTATGACGGACGGCCGATCGCGCACCGTGTATCGCTGGTGGAAATGGTCGTGCCATATGGCACCACAGACAAAGGTCATTTCCGAAAGAATGTCTTCGACATCGGCGAATACGGGATCGGCAAGCTGGCCAATTCACTCAAGCTCGGCTGCGATTGCCTCGGCGCCATCTCCTATCTCGATGCGCACCTTGCGACGATGGATGGCAACGTGGTTACGATCCAGAATGCGATCTGCATTCATGAGGAGGATGCAGGCCTGCTATGGAAGCATTGGGACTTTCGGTCCAACAATGTCGAGTCGCGTCGCGCCCGCAGGCTGGTTGTTTCCTGCATCGCGACCGTCGCCAACTATGAATACGGCCTTTTCTGGTACTTCCACACCGATGGCTCGATCCAATTCGAGCTCAAGGCAACCGGCATCATCAACACCGCCGCGTGTCATCCGGGACGGCCAGGCAAATACGGCAAGGAAGTCGCACCCGGCGTCGTAGGCCACATTCACCAGCACATTTTCTGCGCGCGGCTGGACATGAACGTGGACGGCGATGAGAACAGTGTCGTCGAACTTAATACGCATGCCGATCCCTGGGGGCCGGACAATGCCTATGGCAACGGCTTCTACGAGGAGGAGACGGTTCTGAAGACCGAGCTGGGCGGTTGTCGCCAGGCGAACCCGGCGACGCATCGGGCCTGGAAGGTCATCAATCCCGGCCGCAAGAATTGGGTCGGCACACCGACGGGCTACAAGCTCGAGGCGAGTCATCCGGTGACGCCTTTCATTCATCCCGAGTCGCCATCGGGCAGGCGGTCGAGCTTCATCAAGAACCAGCTCTGGGTCACCGCCTTTGATCCCGAGGAGCGCTATCCGGCTGGCGAACACATGAACCACTCGGATGGAACGGGAGGCGTCTCCGATTTCGTCAGAAGCAACCGAAGCATCGAGAACACCGATATCGTGCTCTGGCACGTCTTCGGCCTTCACCACCAGGTCCGTCCCGAGGACTTTCCGGTTCAGCCCTGCATCTTCACCGGCTTCAAGCTGATGCCGAGCGGCTTCTTCGACCGCAATCCCGGCATCGACCTGGCCCCCGAGAGGAACGCCGCAAGCTGTCATGCGCAGCCCGCCGAATAGGGCACCGCTCGCCGCCGCACGGCTCCTGCTCTTCGGACGGGAGGCGTGCGCAGCGTCGGGGTCCTCTGTGGCTGTCGCTCTTGCGATCTTTGTGAGCTCGGCCGCGCGCGTTCTCCCCGCGCTGCTCGCCATCCCGGTCCAGCAGGATCTGGGTTGGCAAACCTCCGACGTCGTCCGGCCGATCACGCTCGGCATTGCCGTCTCTGCATTCGCGTCGCCGCTTGCGGCGCATGGCCTCGTGCGATGGGGCGTTCGATCACCGCTGTTCACGAGCCTGGTTCTCCTCGCGATTTCGCTTGCGTCGACGACGCGCGCGACATCGCCCTGGCATCTTGCCCTCGCTTGGGGAGTTGGCGTCGGCTTCAGCGGATCCTTGGGCGCTTCTATTCTGGGCGCCATGGTCGGCAGTCGTGGAAACGCGGCGCATTGCGGTACGCGCTTTGGCCTCGTGATGTCGATGCAGATCCTGGGATCGATGGCGGGGCTGCTGCTCGCATCCCGTGCGGTGGAGGCGCCCGAGTGGCGCACCGCCTTCCATGCCGCCGCAATCGTCGTACTGGCAACGGCCTTCGCGGCATTCCTGCTTGTCCCCGCATCCAGCCAGGGAGCCGAATCGCATCGGTCATCGTCCAGCGGACACGCGCCTTCGGAGGGGAGGAGCTGGCGGTTCTGGGCGCTGGCTGCGATCTTCTGCATCTGCGGCGCATCGACATCCGGCTTGATCGACGGCCAGATCGGTATCCTCTGCATGAGCGCGGGTCTCAGCCTTTCGTCGAGCGCCGACGTGGTGGCCATCGTCTTGCTCGGTGGCGCGATCGGAAGTGTGGCGAGCGGGTATCTCGCGGACCGCTATCCCGCACGAATACTGCTGGCCGTCTACTTTGTCGTCCGCGCGTTCGTCCTGCTTTGGCTGCCGTTCACCGGCCTCAGCCTTGTCGAGCTGGCGCGATTCGGCGCGCTCTATGGCCTCGATGCGGCGCTGACGTTTCCTGCGCTCGTGAGGTTGATGTCCGCAAATCTCGGCAGTCGCGGCATCGGCCCGGCGATGGGCTGGATGATGGCAGCGCACGTGACGGGAGCCACTATCGCTTCCGCCGGCGTCGGGGCCCTCGGCCTTGCGGACTACGTGGTCGGCTTTGCATGCGTTGGCCTCGCCTGCCTCGTGGCGGCCGGGCTCGCGACGCTGCTGAAGGGAGCCTCCGGGAAGGAGAGGCTATCCGGCTGATGCCGTCGCGGGACTGGTCAATCGCCTCGTAGCTTTCGGGATCGTCGCGACGGGTTCTCCGCCAGCAGCAGTCCTTCGGACACCGCCAGGGCTGCGAGCCGCGTGCGCGAGTCGCAGCTCATCTTGGCGAGGATGTGTTCGATATGCGTGGAGATCGTACGGGGCGACACGAAGAGCTGCTCGGCGATGTTGGGATTTGAAGCGCCGCTGGTCACGAGGTGCAGGATTTGAATCTCGCGAAGCGAGAGATTGTACGGCCAGCGAATGCATTCCTCCGTGATCAGGAGGATGTTTCCCCGGCAGGGCGTGATGGTGACCTGATGGCAGCGGCCGGCCTCGTCGGGCCAGATGAAGCGTTGCGGCTTCGAGGATTTTGCCTTTTCCAACACGAGCCGGCGAAGCTCTCCGCCTTCGCCGAGATGCGGCCCCGGACTGCGGTTGGGTAGGTGGAATGCGAAACCGTTCGGCGAGACGGCGAGGGCGTATGAGCCAGGCGCCAGTTCATCGGCCAGAAGCTGTGGTGCCCTGAGCTGATCGCAGATGTTGAGCAAGATCGGACGGAAGCGCTCCGTCATCTCGCGGCGCTCGTCGGTGGCGTCCGCCTCCCGGGACCAGCTCATATGGATGGCCCCAATGTAGCGGCCATCCGCGACGCGCAGGCACATCGTCGAACCTTCGCTGAATCCATCCGGCATCAGGTATTCCTGGGCGGTCAATGTATCCGGCAGATGGAGATTCCAGTCACGCCTGTAGTCTCGCCAGCGCAGTGAGTGCGTGTCCTTCTCGCGCGCGATGGTGTAAGCCGGGCAGGCGGCAGGGAAGCCGTCGAGCACGTAGGCCATCGTTCTGTCCGTATATCCGTCGTCGGCCAGAGAGCGGTGGGTTCGGGATATCGGGTCCATCGCCACCAGGGCGATTGCCTCGCTCCGCACGAACTCGCGCAACAGACGGGTGATCTGGGTCGCTTGATCGATGATCTGATCATTCAGGGTTGCCGCCGGCGTGTCGAGCCGTACCGTTGCTGACATCGCATGGTCGATCGCTGCCAATTTCACGGTGAGCCTCCAGCTCGTGAAAGAACTTGCCGACGGTTCGTGATCGAATTCTTTTTCTTGGCCGCTGACGATCGGTCAGCCCGGTGATTGCGACCTCAGAGCAAGGACCGCGCCAACCAATGCGAGCTACCACATCAACACGCTGGACTCTCACTCCGCTGATCCGATCGTCTGTATCCAAAGCGAGCACCAGGCTGAAAACTGCAATTGCATGTTAGAAGCGGCCGCTCCTTTAGTCAAAGGAGTGTCACACTTGGTTTTCGTTCAAGGCCAGCATTCCTGCCGCAAGCGGACCCGCAGCGCCCTCGATTGATGAAATTCTGGGCTTGGTTTGCTGCGCAAGTTGCCACCTCGGCCCTGTCTGTGCCCGCGACGTCGCTCCGGCTCCCCTCCAGATTCAACGCCAAAATCGGTCAGCTGACGTATTGCTGAAAATCGGCAGAAGACCGAGGCTTTGGTCCAGGCGGTTCGATCGCATCGATGCGACCGCACCGCTATCACGCGACGGTCGGCTGACAGCGCCGTCTTGGCCCAACAGGAAATCCGGCCCGGTCTCGGTCGCGATGCCGAGGACTCGTGCGCTCGATTGCAGGAGAGGTTGCTCAGATGGTTTCCCAACTCACCAGACGCTCAGTGACCGCGGGCATCGGCGCGGCCGTCGCCGCACCTTTTGTTGGACGGACGGCATTTGCCGCGAAGCCGATCCTTCTAGGTGTTCCTTACTGCCAGACCGCCGCTGCCGGCGTTGCTGATCATCAGGACTTTCTGAACGGCACGACGCTCGCGATGGAGGAGATCAATGCCGCTGGCGGCGTCCTCGGCAGGCCATTGAAGCTGTTCACGACGGACATGAATGTTCTGTCGCCGGAATCCTCCAAGCAGGCGCTCGCCGCCTGCGTGGACGCCAAGGTCGACGCGATCTCCCTCGCATTCACGCTTGTCCCGCTTCCGGCGATGGACGCCACCGTGAAATACAAATGTCCGTACATCAACGGCAACGCGCAACGCGCCGGCACCTCGGCCGTCAAGGAGCATCCGGACAAGTACAGCCACATCTTCCAGTTTTGCCCGTCAGAAGTGAACTACGGATGGAGCTATGCTCTCTGGCTGGAGGACGAGGAGCGGCGGGGCGTGTGGAAGCCGAAGAACCGCAAGGTTCACATCATCCAGGAGCAGATCGGTTACTGTCAGACGATTTCGCGAGCAGCGCAGGAAGCGATCAAGCGGCGCGGGAAGTTTGAAATCGCGCGGATCACGGACATCCAATATCCGGTGCAGGACTGGGCGCCGGTCATCCGCGAGATGAAGGAAGTCGATGCCGCCGCGATCATGGTGGACCATTGGGTGGCCGCCGAATACGCCGCCTTCTGCAAGCAGTTCGTGGCAAGCCCGGTGCGCTACTCGCTCGTGTATCTCCAGTACGGCCCGTCCCAGCCGGAATTCCTCGAGCTTGCCGGATCGGCTGCCAACGGCTTCGTGTGGGGCACGACCATGGGCATCTACGGCGACGAGAGAGGTCTCGCCTACAGGCAGAAGTACAAGAAGCGCTTTCCCGGCATAGCGGGGCTCGCCTACACCGGTATAGCGTATGATCAGACCTACTACCTCAAGAAGGCCTGGGAAGCTGTCGGCGATCCCCGCAAGTTCGGCGAAGTCTGCAACTGGATCCGTGCCAATCCTCAGCGCGGCGTCTGCGGCTACGTCGATATGGGTAATCCCTACCAGGAGGCGCTCCACTTTCCCGACAATGGCGGCGACGAACTGCAGGCGCACAAGCTCGATGCCGGCGTCGCGCAGCTCTATGTTCAAATCCAAGGTGGCGAGCACAAGATAGTCTATCCAGGTCCGGTCTCGGAAACGAAGCTGATCTCTGCGCCGTGGTGGAGCTGATGCTCAGGCACCTCTCCTCCAACGAGAAGGCTGAACAGGGCGGTAGGCGCGTCCTGTTCTCCTGCAGCGGCATTTCGCTCGACCTCGGCGGCCGCGAAATTCTCCGCGACATCAACCTGCACGTCCATGCCGGGGAAGTGCTGGGCATCATCGGCCCGAACGGTGCGGGCAAGACCAGCCTGTTTGAGATCTTGTCCGGACGGATGCGTCCCAAGAGCGGTGCGGTCCTGTTCAAGGGTGAGAACGTCACCGCATTGCCGCTCTATTCCCGGTCGCGACTGGGGATCGGCCGCACATTCCAGACCCCGGTAGTCCCTGACGAGCTGACCGTCGGCGAAACATTCAAGGCGGCGCGCCAGGCCTACCATCCGTTTCTCGCCAGGTTCGACGCGGAATATGGTGCCGACCTCGTCGGCCTGAAGGTCAGCGACGACACACCTGCAACGCAGCTCGAAACCTTCAACCGGCGCAAATTGCTGCTGGCGTGCCTGTTGATGCGTCGGCCGTCGCTGCTGCTGCTGGACGAGCCGGCGGCGGGCCTGATCAATTCGGAGGTCGACGAGATCGACACCCTGCTGCGCATCCTCGCCAAGGAGATGAACATCGCGATCCTGATCGTCGAGCACCGCATCGAGCTCCTTGGGACGATTTCCGACCGCATTCTGGTCATGGATGCAGGGGCGGTCATCTCCGAGGGACTGATGGAGGATGTGATGGCTGATCCGAAGGTTCACGCGGCCTATTTCGAGGATTTCAGCGAAGAGGGCGACGCATGAACATCGCCGTGAACAATCACGCCTCCGGCGGTCCGGCGCGTCGGCCCCAGCGCGAGGTCCTGAACGTCAAGGGGCTGTCCGCTGGCTATGGGCCGGTCCGTGTCATCCATGATCTCGATCTCGTCGTCCAATGCGGTGAGCGGATCGGCATCGTCGGCCTGAACGGTCACGGCAAGTCGACACTGTTCTACGCGATTGCGGGGCTCACCGGCTGGCAGCGCGGCTCGATCAGGCTGAATGGCAAGGAAGTCGGTCGCACGCGTAGCCAGGGGCCGGGACGTTATACCCACGAGATTGTGCGCGCGGGCTTGGCCCTGATACCCCAGGGTGACGAGATCTTCCATGGCCTGACCGTCGAGGAGCACCTCGATTCCGGGGCCTATACAGCGGTGGCCTGGCGCGATCGGGCGGCGCGCAAGCGCCGTATCCTGGAGATATTTCCCCCGTTGCGGAAGCTGATGGAGGTGCCAGTGGGGCGCCTGTCGGGCGGCGAACGGCGCATGGTGTCGATCGGCCGGGGCCTGATGACCGATGCGTCGCTCTTCCTCGTCGACGAGCCATCGCTCGGGCTGGCCCCCAAGATCGGCAAGAGCGTGATCAATGCACTGATGGACGTCAAGCTCGGGGACGCCGCCATGATCATCGCGGAGCAGAACGTCGCCTTGCTCGAGGGACGCGTCGACCGCGTCATCGGCATGCATGTCGGCAAGCTCAAGGGAGAGGCCTCTGCGGCCCTCGCGTTGAACGTTCATCGAAAGGGCTAGGTCGTGGATATTTGGTTCGTCGTCAGCAACACGATTATCCTTGCCTGCATCTATGGCACGCTCGCGATCGGGATTTCGATCACGTGGTCGAGCCTCGGTCTATTGAACCTGTCCTACGGTTTCATCTTCGCGTTCGCGGGCTACGGTGCTTGGCTGTTCTCCCAGCATCTCTCCGCCTGGGGCCCTGCAGTGCTGGCCGCCGGAATCCTCTCCGGCGCGCTCGGGGGCGTGATCATCTGTGCGATTGGCTTCATACCGATCCACGACAAGCCGAATTTTACCATTCGCGGCCTGGTTGCGACGCTCGCGATCAATCTGATCGGCACGCAATTCCTGCTCTGGTGGTTCGGCCCGCGCTCGAAGAGCCTGTCCGAGATCTTCGGCAACTGGTCGGTATCACTGCCGGGCGTGGTCTTCACGGCGGACAAGGTTGGCAACGTGGTAACGTCCGTCCTGATGCTGGCGATCGTTCTCAGGTGGATGCAGTCGAGCCGCCGCGGCCTCGAAATCCGCGCCATGATGATGAATCCCCATGCGGCCTCCATCGTCGGAATCGGCGTGCGACGGACCTCCTTCTACGTCATGGGTATCACGGGCGGATTGGCGGGTCTCGCTGCCGTCCTGCTCTCCCAGACCTACTACATCTCGCCCTTTGGTGGACTGATGCCAATGATCAAGGGCGTCAGCATTGCGCTCTGCGGCGGACTCGGCAGCGTGCGCGGCGCCGTCATCGCGGCGATCGTGCTCGGCCTGAACGAGGCGCTGACAGGCATGTTGATCGGTGGCCGCTACGTCCTCATCACCCAGTTCGTCGTGATTATCGTCATCCTCTTGGTCCGTCCGCGCGGCATCGCCGGACTGCTCGACAAGGCGAGGGAGGCCTGAGCAATGTCCGGTGATAGCGGCATGAAATGGCGCAATCCACTCTTCGTCTGGGGTGGCAGGAGCGACGTGGAAGAACTTCCGACCATTCCGTTCCGAAGCCATCAGGAGGTCTGGGAAAGGGCCCGTCAATCGAAGACGAAGCTAAACCCGGTCGGACGCCTGCGCTACTATTACAAGTGGCCGGGCCATGGCGGAACGATGTGGAATCGTCTTCGCTACTGGCCGACGCGCCGCCGGGTGCTGCGCCTGCGCGGGGAGTACAATCCCAAGTCCTTGCGCGCGGAGAAGACGATTGTCGACAAGCGGCCGATCTGGTGGTTGCTGGGGCTTCTTGCGCTGGCGATTGCGCCCCTGTTCACGCCAGGCGATCTGCAGAATACGCTGCTGACGGCGGGAGCCACGTTCGGCATCTATTCCGCCATCAGCCTGTGCTGGATGCTCATCATGGGCACCGCGGGTGTCTTCTCGCTCGCCACCTATGCAGTGGTCGGTACGGCCGCCTTCGTTACGGCACTGCTTGCGGTCAAGTTCGCGCTGCCCTGGTGGCTGTTGCCGCCCATCGGTGCGCTCGTCGGGCTGGTCTTCGGCGGGATCATCGCGATGCCGGCCTCGCGGTTGGATGGCTTCTACTACGCGCTTCTCACGCTCGGGCTCAACGAGCTCTGCCGGGTCTACTTCGTCACCTCGAAGGAATTCGGGTCCGCCAACGGCGGCTTGTATGGCGCAACGACCTATGTGCCGGAAGACTGGTCGCAGTTGGGTCAGCTGCTTCTGGCGTATTACGCCTGCTTCGGCCTGATGCTGCTCGCGTTGCTGCTCTACCGGTTCGTCAACGGCCGCAGGCTTGGCCGAATCCTTCGCATGGCGCCCGAAAAGCGCGAGGCTTTCGCCGAGGCGACCGGAGTGAACTTCCGCCAGGCGCGTATCTGGGTGTTCCTCATCTCCTCGACGGCGCTGGGATTCATCGGCGGATTCTACACCTCGAATTTCGGCGGCGTGGCGTTCTCGATCTTCAACTTCGACACCGTCCTGCTCGGCCTCGCCATGCTGGTGATCGGCGGCGTGGGACGTGCGGAAGGTGCGGTGGTCGGCACCCTCATCGTCGTGTTCTTCGATCAGGTGCTGAACACATTGGGGCCGGCGCGCTTCATCATCATCGGCCTCATCATGCTGCTGGTCGTTCTTTACCTGCGTAACGGGCTGTTCGGGATTAAGGCGCAGTTCCGTGCCTGGCGCGACAAGAAGAAGAGCGAGCGGAGGTCGACGCGGGCGGAGAAGGGCGGTGAGATGCTGCCCGAGGAGGCGACCGAGACGGACGATAAGAGCGTCGTCTATCAGCGGCGCCACGACAAGATGACCCGCGACCATCTCAAGACGCTGGTGTCGCCGGAGCTCATCGAGGAGCATCGCCATTCCCTCAATGGACAGCACAGCGAGGCGCTTGAGCGGCTGTTGATCTACTTCCGCACCCGTCCGCAAGTGGAGAAGTACGCCATCATGGCGGTGGAACGCTTCGAGGGGTACCGCATCGTGGCGCTGTCCGGCCATCGCGGCGTGGCACCACGTGTGGTCGAGGACAGGATCTACTCGACACCGGATGAGGCCTGCCACGGCGTCTTCATGCGGCGCGTTCAGGACCTGCTGGAGTCCTGAACTGCTCCAATTCACGAGCGGAGCTGTGTCCGGCGTGCTCGGCGGACATTCTAGTGACCATGATCAAAGGGAGTTGGTAGTGACACCGGTCAGGCTATTTGGCTACACGGATAGGATCTCGGTCAAGTCGGGCGAAGCTATCCGGTTTCACGTCAGTGCGGAGGGAACGAATACCGCCGAGGCGCAGCTGGTGCGCTTGATCCACGGCGACGAAAACCCCGCCGGACCCGGCTTCGTCGAGGAAGAGGTGGCATGCGACGCGAACGGCGCATGGCAAGTCGAGCGGCAGTTCACGCAGGTCGGATCGTTCCTCGAGGTCGATGATCGCGAGGGCTGGCTGGCCTTCAAGGGCAGCTTCTCTCTGTTCGCTTTCATCCACCCGACCTGGCCTGCATCCGGAAAGCGCCAAACCATCATCGGCCGGTGGGACGGCGACCTCAAGCAAGGCTATGGGATCGGCCTTGACGAGAACGGCCGTCTGCAGTTCTGGATCGGACGCGGCGGAGAGGCGGTCGAGTGGCTGACAGCCGATGCGCCGCTGCAGGTGCAGATGTGGTATTTCGTGGCTGCAACCTTCGATGCCGAAACGCGGCGCGCGACCTTGTATCAGGTTGGCGTTGGCAACAGGTATAACGGCCTGCTAGGCAAGGTTGCGCTGCTCGATTATGATTGCCACGGCACCACGAGCTTCCGGGCCGGGCCCGCCAATCCCTCGACGACTCCGTTCCTGATGGCAGGGTCGTGCGGCCGCGATGCGCAGCAGCGTGCATGCGTGTCGGAGCTCTATTGGGGCAAGATCGACCGGTGCGGCGCATTTGATCAGGCTCTAGGGCCGGCCGAGCTCGACACGATCCGGAGCGGGCTAGTCCCCGCGATGGAAAGCCTGGTCGCGTTCTGGGACACGAGCGCAGGATACACCGATCGCGGCATCGGCGATCTCGTGGTCGACGTCGGGCGGCATAAGCTGAATGCACGAGGATACAACCGGCCGGTTCGCGCCCAGACCGGCTGGAACTGGCGTGGCTTCACCGATTGCTTCCGGCTGGCGCCGCACGAGTTCGGGGGCATCGAGTTTCATGCCGACGCGCTAACGGATTGCAATTGGGAGACGACCAGGGTCGTCACCCTGCCGCGCGAACTCAAAAGTGGCGGCTATGCCATGCGGCTGCGTTCCGGTAGCGGTGAGAGCCTCAGCGAGGAGCACATTGTTTTTTTCGTGCGGCCGGAAAAACCGCGGGCGCGCATCGCATTCCTATTTCCGACGTTGACCTATCTTGCCTTTGCGAACGAGCGCTTGAGCTTCGATCATCCGGAACGCGAAGCATTGACCGGTCAGCCGGCCGTGCTGTCCGACATCGATATCGAGATGTACAAGCGAGCCGATTTCGGGCTGTCGACCTACGATACGCACGCCGACGGCAGCGGAGTTTGCTATAGCTCCTATCATCGTCCAATCATGAACATGCGGCCGAGATACAGGACGCCGAGCCTTGACGTTGCCTCGGGACTGGCTGCGGATCTCTCGATCGTCGCCTGGCTCGACCACAGCGACTTCGAATACGAGGTCCTGACCGACGAAGACCTGCATCGCGATGGATCGGGCGCATTGTCGCCGTACGCCTGCGTTATCAGCGGCGCGCGGCCTGAATACTACACCGAGCGCATGCTGGACGCGACCGAGGACTATATCGCCGACGGCGGCCGCTACATCTATGCGGGCGGCAACGGATTCAATGCCACGGCAGGCGTTCGCGACGGCGAACCGTGGATCGTGGAGTGTCGCCGTCGTGATGACGGGTACAAGCCGTGGATATCGCGCTACGGCGAGCACTACATGGCTACGGACGGGATGCGCGGCGGGCCGTGGAAGGTACTCGGACGGGCGACCCAGAAGCTGGTCGGGATCGGCCTGAGTAGCTCGGGCGGTGGACGAAGCGAACCATACCGGCGGATGCCGGACAGCTATCACCGCATCGTGTCCTGGATCACCAAAGGTGTCGATGGCGAGATCATCGGCGACTTTGGCCTTGCGAACAACGGCGCGGCGGGGCTCGCTCTCGATTACTACGACCGTGCCCTTGGCACACCGCCGCACACCAGGGTCATCGCATCGTCGGGTGGGCACACCGACAGCTACGTCGTGAACCAGCAACTCGTTCTTTATTCCTATCTCGGCCTCTATGGGTCGTATGACTGGCGCGTTCATGCCGACATGACCTACTTCACGGCGCCGCATGGGGGAGCGGTGTTCGCGTGCGGCTCGGTCGCGTTCGCGCAATCCCTGCCGGTCAACAATTTCAGAAACAGCTCGTCCCGCGTGCTGGCCAACGTCGTCGAGGCGTTCGTCAGGCCGGGCAGGTTGCCCGGATTTGCCTGGGTCAATGAGGAAAAGCAGTGGGCTTGAAACATTCGTCGCGGGAGGCCGTGCCGGCACGCCCGGCCGGGACGGTTTACGACAGACATTTGCAGAACCCGGGGAGTTGAGCATGCTGCCTCTCGAGTACGACAGGTCTCAGGACCGCGACATCATCGTCCGGGATCGCTTCGACGGCTTCCGCAGCGAGTTCCTGCGAACGCTTGTGACGCCCGAGGTGATCGATGAGCACCGGCGGTCGCCGCTCGGCCAGCACAGCGAGCGGCTGGAGCGACTGCTAATCTATTTCCGCCATCGACCATTGGACGAAAGATATGCGGTCAGGGTCGTCGAGCCGTTCCGCAAGTATCAGGTGGTCAGGCTATCGGGGCATCGGGGCGTTCCCCCGCGTGTGATTGATGAGGCCATCTACGCGTCAGCGAACGACGCTTGTCATGGCCTGTTCCTGCGCTGCATCCGCGACCTTCTCGAAACCTAAAGCATGATCCGGAAAAGTGCGCAGCGGTTTTCCGAACGGATCATGCTTGAACAACAACCTGAAGCGCGATGACGATTCAACCCAGTCGCATCGCGCTTTGGAGCTAGCTGCAACACGCTGGATGGGGCAGGCGCCTCGCCCAGCTTCTCGATTGGAAACTCCGCACCATGGCGCAGATCAAGATATTCGGCTACGCAGACAAGATCTCGGTGAAGCCCGGCGATACCATTCAGTTCCACGTCAGTGCCGACGGCACCTCCACCGCTGAAGCCCATCTCGTGCGCTTGATCCACGGGGATGAGCATCCGCTCGGTCCGGGATTCATCGAGGAAGAGATCGATTGCGTCGCCAACGGCACCTGGGGGGTCGAGAAGCAATTCACGCAGGTCGGATCCTTCCTCGAGGTCGCCGATCCCGGCCGCAAGCTCGCGCTGGATGGCAGCATCACGCTTTGCGCGTTCATTTGGCCGACATGGCCGGATGTCGGACATCGTCAATGTCTGCTCGGCCGCTGGGACAATGACAAGAATCACGGTTACGGCCTCGGAATCAATCCGAGCGGCAGGCTGGAGTTCTGGGTCGGGAGCGGGAATGAGGTCGATTATCTGCAGGCGGAGCTGCCGTTGCAGAAACAGGCCTGGTATTTCGTTGCGGCCACCTTCGATGCCCGGAGCGGTCGTGCCACCCTCTACCAGGAAGGGGTCGTCAACCGTTACAACAGCCTGCTCGGCAAGGTCGCGCCGGTAGAATATCGCTCGCATGTGTCGGAGGTGTTTCGGTTCCGGCAGAACAACCTAGCCGATACGCCCTTCCTCGTGGCCGGCTCACGCGACTGGCACGCGCTGCGCGGCCACTTCGTGTCGCAGCTCTACTGCGGGAAGATCGATCGCTGCGGTGTGTTCGATCGGCCCTTGACCCGCGAGGAGCTCGACGCGATCCGCTCGGGCGGTCAGCCTCCGTCATACGGCATGGTGGCATATTGGGACACCACGAAGGGTTACACCGATCATGGCATCGGCGATGTCGTGGTCGACATCGGACCAGACCGTCTCGACGCCAAGGGTTACAACAGGCCGGTGCGCGCGCAGACCGGCTACAACTGGAACGGCCGCAACGACTGTTTCCGTCTCGCCCCGCATGAATACGGCGGCGTCGAATTCCACGCCGATGCGATGATCGACAGCAACTGGAAGGTCACCAAGGCGCTGCAGCTGCCTGCAACCCTGCGCAGCGGCGCCTACGCGATCAGGCTGCGCGGTGGCGACGGCAAGGGCATGGCTGAGGAATACATCGTCTTCTTCGTGCGACCGCGCGTGCCGACAGGGCGTATTGCCCTCCTGTTTTCCACTGCGACCTATCTCGCCTATGCCAACGAGCGCTTCGCAACCGACGGCCACATCGTGCAGCCGATGGCTGGTCAGCCGCCGACGATCTCCGAGGTCGACATCGAAATCTACGAAAATCCGGAATTCGGCGGAGGCTGCTACGACTCGCACGCGGATGGCGCCGGCATCTGCTACTCGAGCTACCATCGCCCGATGGTGAACATGCGGCCGAAATATCGGATCTCCGCGTTCGACCTGCCCTGGAATTTTCCAGCGGATCTCTCGATCCTGGCCTGGCTCGAGCACAAGGGATACGACTACGACATTTTGACCGATGAGGATGTTCATCTGGAGGGTGTCGCCGCAATGGCCCCCTATGCGTGCATCCTGAATTCCAGCCATCCGGAATATCACTCCGAGCGGATGCTCGATGCGCATGAGGACTACATCGCCGGTGGCGGACGGTTCATCTGCATGGGCGCCAACAGCTTCTGCTGCAATGTGGCGTTTCGCGACGACGAGCCATGGATCATGGAATGTCGCAAGACCGGTGGACACTGGATAGCCTGGGCGGCACGACCGGGCGAGTACTATCTCGCCACGACGGGGCAAATGGGCGGAATCTGGACCGGCTTCCAGCGCTGGGGGCAGAAGCTGGTCGGCAACACGTTTGCCGGCGAAGGCTTTGCCCATAGCCAGCCCTATCGGCGGATGCCGGACAGCTATGATCCCGCGCTGGCTTGGATCACCGAGGGGATCGAGGGGGAGCTTATCGGCGATTTCGGCCTCGGCAACGGTGGAGCGGCCGGCATCGAGATCGACTGCTACAAGCTGGGGTTCGGCACGCCGCCCAACACCAAGATCATTGCATCCTCGGGTGGTCATCCGGACAACTACATCGCCCACGACGAGGAGGGGACCCACGCGCATCAGGGTTTCAGTGGGACGCACAACTATATCCTGCGGGCCGACATGGTGTATTTCGAGGGGCCGAACAACGGCGCGGTGTTTGCTACCGGATCCATCGCATTCTGCAGTGCCCTGCCGATCAACGGATTCGAGAACAACGTCTCGCAGCTTCTGGGTAACCTGGTGGATGCGTTCGTCAAGCCGGGGCCGTTGCCCAGCTCGGTAAGCAAGTCCGGAACGAAGGCAACGGGCGTCAAGCGTCTCGCCGTCTAGTCGGCATGGGCAAGTTAGATATCATTGGCTGGATTTAGCTCAAACTTGCCCATGATGGACCGGACTGGCTGATCTCGGACCCCGTTGCACGATACTTGATTATGCGAGCCCAACTTGGATGGGCGAGATATTTGGACCGCAGGTTTTGCGCCAGCAGGCAACAGCTCCTGTGCGATTGCGATCAAGCGTTCGGCAATTTTGAAAGTCGCGGGTTCAACGCTGTTGTCGCGCATTTCCTGTTCGTCAAGCGCGCGCCTCTGATGTCAGCTATTGGGCGTAAACCGGCCGTCGCTATTCGCGCGGTCCACCGCCGGTGTTGACCCAAAACAGACCTCTGGACGCAGGCTCGATTTTCGACCGGCCGGGTTTGCATCACGCAGGAGCGCCGAGAAGTCGACCTGCAGAGGGCGAGAAACAAGGTCAAATATGGCTGCTCGGCGCTGTCCTCATAATCCGCAGCGAAAGTGTCGGAGCAAAACAGGCGCAGTCAGTCGTCAACCGTTCTACACTATCTTTCTAAACCATCACCTCTGATGGGGCGAAATTTGCTCGATCAATGCCGAGCTACTGCCGCTCGCGATGTGCTCCGTTTTGCTTTGACGAGCGCGACACCGTCGAGAAAAGCGGTCACGGCCATACGGGTTCTAGAATCGATCTCCGAAAGAGTTGGTATGTCGCGGAGCTGAAGTATAGCCTCCAGATGGACATTCCCGTGGAGCATTGCGAGGAACTGGCGGGCGCCACCCTCGCAATCCTCCAAGTCGATTTCTTTCGTCACCTTCGCTCGTTCTAGGATATTAACTAGGGCCGCAATGGCGGGCTTTGGTCCATGTTGCACATAGGCCCGGGTCGCATCGGGGTAGCGGTCCGCTTCAAGGATCGCAGTGTAGCAGACTTCCAGCAACGATGGGGTCATCATTGTCTCAAGAAGGTTGCGCCCGATGATGATAAGCAATTCCCTTAATGGCAGTGAAAGCTGGTCGGCACTGACACTCAGCGCGTTGGACGAGTGATAGCCGACAATCTTGGTAAACTGGTCAGTGAGAAGCTGCTGAACATCCTCGCGGCGAGTTGACTTCTCCCGAAGTAGCTGCCGGTAAAGACCGTGCGGCGTCCATACCCAGCTCGAGCGCCCAAGGAGGAACGCCGACAGAACCGCGCAGTTGGACCAACCACGAATTTGGCTTGCTCTGCCTGGGACCGCTTCACGTACCCGAAGGATATCGCCAGTCGCACCCCAGCGCAGAAATCGGACCGCACCGGCCGGCGGCAGGATCGTCACCATCATCCGAGTCCACCACGGCTCCACAAGAAGCCAGCTCCCCGTGCCAGTCGGGCGCATTGCGAAGACGTGCTTGTGCCTGCGGTGGACGAAGCGATGCCACCACTGCCGTCTAAGGCCGGGCACGAAACAAACGACCCAATCGGCGGCATCGACAGTCACCAAAGATCCATTTTCGTCGATGTTTTTGGCCAGGTCTGGCGGGACGTCGCCTAGGAGAGTCTCACTGGAAGACCTCTCTCTAAGGCGTCTCAGCCAAGACCACGTCGGCCAGGCAATGTCGTTACCCGCACTCATCGGATGATGCTCCTTGAGCTAGAGCAGCCACTAATGAAGCTTTCGATGCTGGCTGCCACGCGGTCAGCTACTGCTCTCTCCTGCCGCAGTGCAGGGCTCAGCATGAGTGTTTGGTAAAGTGGCTCCCTCAGCATTCCCAGCAACTGCTCCGCGTGCAATTGAGCGTCCGCTACCGATAAGATCCCACGTTCGCTCGCTATTGAGAGAAACTTCCGCAGCTCGAGGACGACTGCTAGCTGACCCGCCGCATGCACCCGCCGCTTGAGGCCGGGATTGTTTCCACCTTCGGTCATCAACATTCGAATGAATCCGACGAGGGTGGTCGAATATTCCTGCCAGGCAACCCGCCCGAACTCGTTGAGGGTCTCGCGTGCGTCCTCTATGGTGCTTGGCCGCGCTCTCGTGACCAAGGGCTGCGACATCAAGGTAGCCTTGTGTTCGGCGATCGCGACGATGAGATCGTCGCCACTTTCAAATGCCCGAAGGACCTCTTCCTTCGACAATCCAGCTCGATTCAGAATTCCATCCAGATCGACGGGCGCGTCGCAGGCGCGAGCGAGAACTTGGCTGACCGAGAGGACTATGTCTTCACGTAGCTCGGATCTCTCTACGGTGCTGTTTTCTCGAAGAGGCTTCATCGCGGCATTTGTGCAAAGCACCCCAGTCCTGGATAGCTGAGCGGCGCGCCTCTTTGCATGCAGGGCGAAAGCGACCTTGATCGAGACCAGCACCGGCGCGGCGACGACGAACAGCAGCGCGATTGCAGCAAACGCGGTATCGAAAGCAAGCACGGTGGACTGACCGGTGAGGGTTAGGCCGAGCAGACCCATCGCAGCCCGGCCGGCAGCCACACTGTCCATTCCTTTTGCCGCGAGAATGGCACTCATCGCCGCGAGCCGCTCTCCGACCGCAGGAGTACCTGCAGTTACACTGGCCCCAAGCACAGTCGCATTGGCGGCTGCATTGTAGTCGATCATAGTCTGCAGCCCGGCAACTCCCAGCAGTCCGCCGAACTGACGTCCCGCATTGAAGAGGCCAATGCCGGCTGTACGGTTTTGATCACTAAGCTCACTGAAGGCGATCAACGTGATCGATAGGAAGAGAAAGCCGAGTCCAAAGCCCCGCAATAGCAGGGCGGCCATCATGTCCCCGGGGCCGCTTTCGCTGGTTGAGCCGGACAGCATCCACATCGCCGCCATGATCATCAGGATGCCAAAGGGCACGGTGCTGAATGGTGGCGCGCCGCAAGCATGCATGAGGAATGCGGCTACGAGTAGCGCGGCGACGAAAAACGCTCCGCTTGGAAGCAATAGCTGTCCCGCATCGGTGGCCGTGAACGCCAGGACGGAGACGGCGAATGAGGGGATTAGAAAGGCGCTCCCGAACAGGGCCGCGCCAGCGACGAAACTGACAATGAAGGCAAAGGAGAAATCGCTCGACCGAAACAAGGTGAAGTCGAGCAGACCTCGGCGTCTAGCCAGCGCCTGCTGACCAAGCAACGCCAGCAGAGCGGCTGCGCCGATCAGGGTGATCCAAACTATGCGCGGCTCTTCAAACCAGCGCCATCGGCTGCCTTGATTAAGAACATAGGTTAGGCAGAAGAATGTAACCGTCACTAGCGCGAAGCCGGTCCAGTCGAAGGGAAGGCGGGTAAGAGCAAAATGTCTTGGCGCGTCCGTAGTTAGCAGAAATCCGACTGCAGCGAGGGCCACCGGAACGACGCCGAAGAAAATCCAGGCCCAGGACTGGCTGTCGATCAACCATCCCTGAAGCGCCGGGGCGACGGTCGCGGGTGCGACGACGGATCCCATTGCAAACAGGGCCTGCAGGATTGGTTGGCGGGAATGGGGGTAAGCCAGAAAGATGAAGGACTGGCCGGCGACAAGCAAGGTTCCGCCGGAAAAGCCTTGGATAATGCGCAGTGCGATCAGTAGGTCCAAACGATATGTGATGGTGGCGATTCCGCAGGCCGCGCCCAAAATCAGCGTCGATGCGATGATTACGCCGCGTGGATTGATGTGAGTCATGAGCCAGGCGGCTGCCATGAAGCCAATGAGCTTCGAAGCAGTATACCCGTTGTCGAGCCACGCGAACTCATCCGGCGTTGCGTGAATATCTCCAATGATATCGTTACGTGCGAGAGAAAGCGCGGTGCTTGCAATCGCCTCTGTCAGCGCGGAGAGCACGATTCCCGCGACCAACAGGCTTCCTGCATGCTTGGTGCCGCCTGATCCGGCATAGGAAATCCCGGTCACGTGCCGCTCCCTCGATCGATTTCGACGCGCGCGGAGAGGCCAGGCACGACCCGGCCGGGCAACGGGTTCCTGGCCAAGCGGATTTTCACCGGAACCCGTTGCACGACCCGGATGAAGTTGCCTGTCGCATTGTCGGTAGGCAGCAGGGTGAACGCAGATCCGCTGCCGGGCGCAAAGCTATCCACCACGCCATCGATCGCCTGGTCTGGGTAGCCATCCACAGTGATGAGGGCGCGCTGGCCAGGACGTATGTGTTCGATCTGGCTTTCCTTGAAGTTCGCTACTACCCAGACGTTGTCGACCGGGACTATATCGAGCAGTGACGTTCCAGGTGCGACAAGCCGGCCGACGCGGACCTGACGGTTGCCGATAACGCCATTGATTGGCGCATGAACCACTGTGTGGTCGAGATCAATCTGGGCGAGATCGCGTGCGGCCTGTGCCTGCGCCACGGCAGCAACGGCGGCTCCGCGCTGACTTGCGAGAACAGCGATGCGCTGTCGCTGGGCTTCTACCGTCGCCGAAGTAGCCGCCAATCCAGCCTCGGCTCTCAATAGAGCCGCATCACTCTCGTCGACTTGGGCTTGGCTGACGGCGCTGGTGCGGATCAACTCTCGACGGCGATCCGAAGCTTTGCGAGCAAGGTTCATCTCGGCCACGCTTGCAAGCTTTTGCGCTTCGGCTTGGCGGATCAGCGCATGCTGCAGCTGCATCTCCGCATCGACATTGGCGAGGCGGGCCTGGGCCGCATCGACATTGGCATCCGCCTGCGCAAGTCGAGCGCGGTAGTCCCGGTCGTCGATGCGGAGCAGAACGTCGCCTGCGCGAACGGTCTGATTATCCCGAACCTCCACGGCAGTGACGTAGCCCGCGATCTTGGGCGCAAGCGAAGTCATCTCACCACGAATGTAGGCGTTATCGGTGAACGTCTCGTTCGACCAAGCATAGGCCCAGCCGCCGGCCACGAGGGCGACGGCGCCAAGGCACAGCCCTAGCCCTACAATCCTCTTGTTCCTCGGATTCATCACCGTTCGCTCCTTCGATGTTTCATTGACGACCGTTCGCGTTTGCACTTTTTGAGCAAACCCGTGCCGCTCCACAGAACCACTGCTCCTTCACCCGCTAGCCAGGGGCCGATCGGGAAAACGAATCAGCTTGGAGGAGGCTCGCGCACGGTGAAATTTGTATCGACCACATTGAAATGATCCGACAATCGGCAAGCCGCGCCCTTGGGCCGGATAGCGCGGCCCGTATCGGCTTAAAAGCCGCTCACATCAGTGACGCGCTCAGGATCGGCGGATGCTAACGCCACGACACGTTCCGCCTTTGGCGGATAGATCCACACGGTGTTGATCTCCTGCTTGGTTCTCTTGGCGACATCGCCGGTCATCTTGACCTTGCGTTCCCAGCCGCTCGTGAAGAGCGCGCCTGCCTCGCCGAGATCTAAGCAGGTCACGTAACCCTCCTGGTGATATGGCTTGGGGCGAACGCCTAGGAGCTCGGCCGCGGCATTGTTGCCAGCGAAAGCACCCATGCGTGTGGCGTGCTGGCAAGACATCAGTGCGTAGTTTCCAGCGTCGTCGCAGGCGGCGCGAGCGGCATCACCGGTTGCAAAGACCCCGTCGATTCCAGGTACGCGGAGATTGCGATCGACCAGTAGCCGGCCGAAGCTGTCGCGTTCAGCAGGAATTTGCGCCGTGAGAGGCGCTGCGCGAATGCCAGCTGCCCAGATCACTGTCTCGGCTTCAATGTACTCGCCGTTCGAAAGCGTGACGCCAAATTTGTCGAGGGCGGCGACGCCTGTGCCGAGCCTGGTTTCGATGCCCAGCCTGCGAAGTGCGTCCTCGATGACGGGGCGTGGGCCCTCGCCCATATCGGGCGCGATTGCTGGATTGCGATCCACGATAATGACGCGCGGCTTGGCATCCTCGCCCAGGATCTCGCGAAGTCGTGCCGGCATTTCGGTCGCCGCCTCAATGCCTGTAAATCCACCGCCTGCAACCACGACGGTGTCGCGCCCATTGCTTGCCGGTCGGCCGGCCAGGCTGTGCAGATGCTTGTCGAGGGCAATCGCGTCGTCAAGCTGGTCCACTGAAAAGCCGTGGTCGGCAAGCCCCGGAATATTCGGCCGAAACAGCCGGCTACCAGTTGCCACCACCAGCCGATCATACGAGAGCGACTTTCGCGTCCCCTTAGGGGTCGCGAGTTGTACCATGCGGGACTTGGCGTCGACTGCCTCGGCACGGCCCTGCACGTAGACGACGTCGATAGCGTTGAGGACGTCCAGCAGAGGCGCTGTCAAAGTTTCGGGCTTTTGTTCATAGAGTCGAGGGCGAACGACCAGGGTCGGCTCTGGCGCGACCAGCGCGATCTCGAGCTCCTCGGGTGATGCGCCTTGGATGTCGCGGAGGCGGGCGGCGGAAAGTGCAGCATACATGCCGGCGAAGCCGGCGCCGATGATGACGATTCGCATGTAGTTATCTCCCATGGTTTGAATCCCTCAGGCAAACGTGGATCATTGCCGCCGGGCGATTGTCGGCGAGAAGCTTGATCGGTTAGAACGCGAAGATGTGGAACGAAGGGGCTGGCGTTTAAGGGGGAAAGCAGTTCGACGACGACCCCTGTATCGAACCCGCCGTGCCTGGCGGTGAGCCGCGCTGGACCGCGAGCGGCCCAGCCGCTCGTCTCAACCAGTGTTCTTCGGACATGCCATCATTCATCATGATGGAAAGAAGCGCATGAGATCGTTCTACGGCTTGCGCCGGGATTTGAATCTCTTCACCCGCTGCTGAAGTGAAGCGAATAGAAAGTGAAAGTCCGTACAGAACCGCGGAAGTGACTGCCTTGCGCCGCCACGTCCTTCCTAATGGGGCTGGATCTTTCCCAATCATTGTTGTCTCCCGCTGTCGTAGAGTGGGCATAGTGAGAATCTATCCGACCCAATCTTCGGGTGCGCCAGAGCGATTGCCGTACCTGTAGAGCGATTGCTGGTAGCGTAGCCGCTCCGCCGGTCTCGGCGTCCAGCTGCGGCACAGTCTTCACGCCTTTTAGCTGCGGAGCGGTGCTCCGACGTCAAGCAGCGATGCGTTTCGAGAACGCCGAGCTGAGTCCTATGCAGAAGGCGCGCGCGATTCGTTTTCAGCTTACCCCGCCTGCTTAGAGCTGCGAGGGTCCTCCTGAACAAGCCAAAATCGTTGCGGAGCAAATCTCTGCGCGATGCACAGCTGCGGCGGACCGTTGCAGAGTTGGTAGCTGCGGAGAGGGGTTTTAGCGCACGCGCCGGCGCCAGTCGCTCGGCGTTTCTCCAGTTTGCTTCCTGAACGCCGCGGCGAAGGCGGTCTGAGAGGAATAGCCAAGGGCGGCTGCGATCGAGACAACTGCTTCATCGGTGTCGCGCAGCATGTTCATGGCCTGCTCGAGCCGGTGCTGGCGCAGCCAGCCATGTGGCGAAAGCCCGGTGCTTTCCTTGAAAGCACGGCAGAAATGGAATCGTGACAGACCGGCACCCGACGCTAGGGCAGCGAGCGAGACGTCCGCGTCGCTATCTGAGCGTAATCGCTCAAGTGCGCCTGCCAGGACTTTCGGCGAAAGTCCACCCATTGCCGGCTGCATTGTCATTGGTGAGCCTGTATGTGCAGCCAAAAGGCGCGTGGCCAGGAGTTCTATCAATTGATGTCTGAAAAGCGTATCCAAGGTGTCATTGCTCTCCAGGACATCCGCCGCGCTCAACAGCAATCGGGATGTGATCGGGTCGGGATGCGCCGTCCGCTCCAGGAGATCGATCGGCTTGGCCGTGTCGGCTTCATCAGCGACGCGTTTGAGTACGGTTTGCGGAAGGTAGAGTTGGACGACATCAACAGGTCTCGGAATATCCCATCGTGAGGTTGATCCTTCTGGAATGATAATCAAAACGCCGCGTCGAAATGTTCCTCTCGCGACTGATCGACCTGTTCGCCGCTCCATGCGCTGCATGAATCCATTGTAGGCCATGATGACATGGTGGCTCATAGGCTCAACGACGTCATGCAGTGGATCGTGTTTCCAATGTGCGATCGCGCTTCCGGAGGGATCCAAAGCCATGCTGACCGGTTTGGTGTGAAGCACGCGCGCCATCTCCACATCCGCAGAACGGCGCTCGCCAATCGGCAAACCGTGCTGGTTCGTCTCGGAAGCGTCTCGGTGGTTTTGGCAGGAACGATCGTGCAACATCTGCTGGCTCATGAAGCTGTCCTCAGTGCCGAGAATTGCCGTTAAGAGCAGTCGGTGTTCTAGACGGACCAAAAGCCGAACATCTTGCTCAAACTTCTGATGCTTTGCCTGATTCTGCTGTAAGGGGCGGAAGGGCGCCCGCGCGCGACTAAATCGCGCAGGGCCGTAGGCACTCGCTGGTTGCTGCTGCCAAATACAAAATGAAGTGGAAGAGGTTGGGAATGGTCAATCACCCTGACTTTGTCAAAAGGTCAGGTTGGTCACGGACGTGTGACTAGAGGTACTATAGTGAAGGAACTAAATCGTTTGCTGGCTGGTCCAATTAATGGGACCAACCAACGCACGACTGTAGCCTTTCATCTTCACCAATGGATCGTCCCATGGCTGCTGCAGGCGCTTTCGGCGCAAGGCTCGGAGAATTCCTGCACCTTAAGGATGCGCCTCCATCATTGGTCACGCGTTCACTTCGTGGCGTTGAACTTGCCGTCACCGAAACGCGCGATGACAACCCCATACCCGGTCTGTCCGGCTCTCTGATGCCGGAGGATGCCTTTCTGGTAAGCCTGAAGCTTCACGATTATCCGGACTGCGAACTCTGGGAGCGGGGAAAGTGCATCATGAAGCGAGACGTCCGGGCGGGCGCAACCTATTTGTACGACCTCAAGCGCGATCCGCGCTATGTGATTGACAAGCCGTTTCATTCCCTGTTTTTCCATATTCCGCGTTCGGCGCTCGACAGCATCACAAAACAGTTCACCACCCAGCGTGTTGGCGATCTTGCGTGTGAGATCGGGGTAGGCCACGACGACAAGATCATCCATCACATTGGCGCCTCATTCCTGGAGGCATTGCGGCGACCCTGCGAGGTTAACCAGCTCTTCATCGATCACATGATGCTCGCGCTCACCGCGCACGTCGCAAAGACCTACGGTGGACTTCGACGCAACACCGAGCTGACCCGTGGCGGCCTTGCGCCATGGCAGCTCAAGCGCGCTTGCGAAAGGCTGGAGGCCGACCTGGGTGGGACCGTCTCATTGCAGCAGATGGCAGCAGAATTCGATCTCTCCGTTAGCCACTTCTCGCGCGCTTTTCGTGTTTCCACTGGCCTACCGCCGCACCAGTGGCTGCTGCGGCAGCGCGTAAAAGCGGCCAAGCAGTTGATGACGGTCCGCGACCTGCCTCTGTCAGAAATAGCGGTGTCGGCGGGATTTGCTGATCAGAGTCACTTTACGCGTGTGTTTACCTCTGTGATTGGCGTCAGCCCGGGAGTATGGCGTCGCGAAATGCAGGGCGCGCCGGAAAGCTAAATGTGATCGAGCCACAGCGGGCTCGTCCGTTTAGCAGCGCCTCTTCTGTGAGAGCGCGTAGGTTGCGCGGCGGGCCGCAAACATCTCGTCGGGCGGGTAACCGATACCATCAGCCAGAGTGGCAGGATTGAACCCAGCATCGCCGCACGCATGGTTTGCTTCAACACCAGTAATCACGATCGTTCCTAGCCGCGCTGCCTCGCGGCCGTCCTCATCGGGCCACCGGACGGTTACATCCATGACCGGATCGCCGGGCCGGTCCAGCAGCGCCATTACGCTGAACCTGATCTTCCGAGCCTCGATCTGGGACTCGAGATCTTCGTGCAGCAGCTCGACCGGCTTTACTCTGATCTTGACCTTAGGCTCGATCGCCTGCTCGCCCACTGGAGCAATCTTAAACTTGATGAACCTTGTTTCACCCTTCGCATTTGTCGCGGGAAACGCGTGTACCCCCCAATAGGTTGTAGAGGCAAAGCTTTCGGCCGGCGGATGCGCGGCGATATAGTTGGCTTGATTAAGAGTCTCCGGATTGGCAGCGGAGAATGAATTGATCTTCTCCACGTCCGGCTTACCGTCTGGCCGCGCAAAGTGCGCCTGGAGATAGGCGAACATTTGATCAACGGTCCTCGCGAAATAAACGGGGGCATTCTGTGTGAAGAGTTCCGAGCGCTGATCGGCGCTGCCGAGCCGGAAGCTGAAGCCGTGCAGCATGCTGTTCTTGTTGTCGAGGCTTCTATCCACCGAGAAGCGTGCTAGCACGCGCGATGGCCTGGTAAAGCTCTCCGATCTTGTGATTTCCCTGGCCTGGTCTGATGGGACATAGGTGCCGCGAACGCACCGACCGGTGGCGAAGCTCGCACGTACCTTTCCCGAAACACCAGCTGCCTTTTTCATTGCAGCGACGATGGATGCGGGGCTAGCAGCGCCGCTAAAAAACTTGGGCAGGGGCGGACCTCGATATTTGACTTACGAGACACTCTGGGTTCAGAGCACAATGGGCGTCTTTTCCGAATCCCACATACCTTGCAGGATCCTGCGAAAAGCTGGCGCGAATGCTTGCCTCTCATCGACTAGAGTGAAAGCGGTAGCTCGAGACATTGCAGTGCTATCTGCACCTGCCGACAGAACCTCCGAGAGGACTAGCCCCATTTCGTGTGCCGGAGGTCAGCTCGATCACTGCATCGGTGTTGCGCAGCATGGTGCGGTACTGCGGATATGACACGCTCAGAACTGAAGTGACCCGGCGTTGCTGTTTGGCACGCCACTTTGGTCCCGGGCCACGCATGTAGTGCAATTCGGGCCGGTAACTATCGCGTACATCCAACCATAAGTTCCCAAGAGTACCTGCGATGTCGGACAAGATTTCGGTCCATCTCCGAACAAAATCAGATGTTGTGAACGAGCGTGCCGAACCTGGTCCGATTGCCCGGGGATGGAAAATGTTCCAGTTCATCTTTCTTCTCCAGCCGGTTTAGGTGTTCGAACTGTGAGAGGGTGCGAGCGCGACACCGCTGCCAAGCGAGTCCCGTGAGCACCTGCAAGGCAATGAGTTGAGCTAGGGCGTGAACCCGCCAACACCAGGAGGACGCGCCCTAGTTCGGTTTAGAGGGTCAGTAGTCCCAAATGATCGGTACCCAACGAAAGACGTCGCCCGTGACCGCTACCCTGCCTACTGAAGGAAATGGCAGGTGAGTGGCAACAAGCAGCTCACCGCTCGCCGCTAGCTCGCGTAGAAGAAGGACCCGAACGCGAGCTGCTTCTTCGGGGTCATGTTCGAACCCGTTGTGCCACTCGGGTTGGTCAAACCCGACCGTGAACACGGCGTCACCGGCGAACGTCAACCGGTCGGCGCCCGACGTCAGGCGAACCACACTGTGGCCGGGGGTGTGGCCGCCCGTGCGCCAGGCGACCACCCCTGGTGCCACCTCGTGCTTCTCGTCGAACGGCCGCAGCTGACTGCGGTATTCGTTCAAGAAGCGGTTAGCCGTTGCCCGAAGCGCATCTGGAAACCCATCCGGCATAGAAGTGTGGGAGAAATCGGGTGTCGCCCAAAACTCGATCTCGGCGGCCGCCACGTGGATCCGCAAGTCTGGACGGAGCCGGTCCTTCATCCCATCGACGAGCAGCCCGCCAATGTGGTCCATGTGCATGTGGGTCAGCACCACATCGGTCACGGAAGTTAGATCGATCCCGGCGGCCTGCAGCCGCTGGGCCGTCCGCCCGGCCCGCGGCAAGTTCGGGTTCACCCCTAGCCCAGCATCGACGAGTATGGTCTGACCGCCGCTACGCACCACGACCACGTTCAGCGGCCAATCGATCATTTCCGGCGGCAGGAACATGTCCTCCAGCCAAGCCGCCCTGACTGCGGGGTCGGTATCGTGTGCCAACATCTTCGTTGGCAGTGAAAGCATGCCGTCGCTGACCACGAGCACCTCGATGTCGCCGACCTTCAGCGCGTACCGCGAGGGAACCAGCTCGTCGAGCTCTGGTCCCCCTGCACGCTGCGTGTCGCCCAGATTCATGTTTGTCTGAGGAGTTCGGATCATCTCATTCATGTTGAAAGCTCCTTGTTCAGCTCAATGTTAGCGTTTCATCCTAGGTAGTCGCGCCGTTAAGATTGCAGCGCGTTAAATGCTGCGGAGGCGTTCGGTGACTGGTGACAGACACTCATTTCTGGTGTGCCGGCCCCTGACAGCTATCGGATCTGGCGTGCGACTGCCCCAGAGCTTTTGCTGTTGCTATAGAGGGATTGCTGCCGAACGAATGCTCTCTCTCCAACGGAGCCGACCTAATCGGAAGGTGAGGCAGGAAGCCGCCGCAGAAGTGCAGGCGCGGCACGCGGGCATCGAAGCAGGGCAACGCCATCGACTCCTCTTCGACAGAAAACGAGCGGCTTGCGCGACGGTCAGTGCCTTGTTCGAAGCGGCTCGCCCTAGGATCAGTCTTGGCCTATCTTACGAAATGGAGCATCGGCGGACGAAAGTCCGGTCATTGCATTAGGGTCTGTACTCAATAGGGATTCCATCCGGAATTCGGCTGTGATTCAAGCTTCTCAGTGGAAGGGAGGCTTGAATGGCAAAGCAGGTCTACTGGCTCAGCGATGCGGAATGGCGGCGGATTGAGC
>NZ_JBTSWB010000017.1:0-16359 GCF_054602315.1 Bradyrhizobium cedriense
ACTATCTCTGGTTCAAGCACGGCGACGCCAACAACGCCGTCCTCGCCGCCGCTGGCTACAACTTCCGCCGTCTCATCCGATGGCTCAGGCTTTTGCTGTGCCAAATCCTGGCCGCGCTCTTCACCGAACCGATCGCCAATCCAGCCTAAAATTGGGGTTCTTCACGCTCGACTATGTGTGTGTGAGTGCTTATGCTTTTGGTTGCTCTGTGGTGGGTCCACCCACATCCTGGACCGCACCTCTTCAACCAGTCAAAGCTCTATTCGAGGTACTAGGGTCTATACCCGAGCAAGGTCGTGATATGACCTCGTTCCACAAAGAAACCGGATGGCGAATGCGACAGCAACAATCGGCGAATACGCTTCGTAAACTCTTCACGACGAGGTCCGAGAGTGCCTGGAGCAGCCAGGGACGTTGAGTAGAGGTAGCCAAGAAGGTCATCAACATTCCAGTGATGCGCATAATAGTGACGAAGCTTTGTAATTTCACTGAAATCAGAAGCACGAAGGACCTCTCGAGTGGGTAGCGTGTGTACCGGCCCAAAGGCACGGGGACCTGTCGGAAACCAACCTCCCCAGAACTCCTTGATGTCGCTCAACAGCGCATCATACCATTCTCCAGGTTCCGCGCGATCCAGCGTCCGGGTGATGATCGCAACGCAACCATCAGGCTTGAGCATTTGGCCTAGCTTTGCCAAGACCGTCTCTCGGTCCATATACTGGAAGGAGCCCGCAATTGTTGCAACATCAAACGACGCCGTTGGTTCGTTGAGGTCTTCAGATCTAGATCCCAAAAACTCTATGTTCTTAATTCCGAACGCTTCGGCCCTTAGCCTTCCCTCCTCGATCATTTCGTCGCTTGGATCGACGGAAAGCACGTTCGCAACTGAAAGTGCCAGGGGAATACCGATCTGTCCCGTGCCGGCACCGAGATCGAGTGCTCGACTACTGTTCGAGAGGTTACAAACCCGGACCAATGACCGGAAGAAATCCTCTGGATAGGGTACCGCGTGTCGCGCGTAGTAGCGCGCCGCTCCACGAAACAGTTCACTAGCTACCATCATACCTACCTCCGTAGATCGCGTGTCAGCCTAGCCGCCGACTGTTCAAAGGGAAGAAACGTATAGAAGGCTTGGACGCGACTGCGATCATGGTGATTCATGCTACACTTGCTGTTTGGCTCAAGCCTCTCGTTGAGATCGCGGTAACCGGAAGAGAAGGCAATCGACAGGCTCGACGCCCATCAAACCTCGAATTCACGCGCCGGCGATCGACTAAGAGACCCCATAATGCGCTCTTCATGAGGGCAGGTCCGGTTCGCATAAGACCTGAGAGCCAAGGATTTCTGTAAAAGAAGAGTCAACGCAGCGATCAGGGTGTTTGGCGAAAACATATTGTCGTTGATGTTGCATGCCGAAAACTCCTCGCGAGGGGCAATGATCAGTGCGACGATGATAAAGCACCAGTTAGCATCCTTCTCATCCAGATAAATTACTGACGTTGGTAGTTGACCGCGGGGCACATTTTTGCCTCTCGCCAGATAGGTGGGTCGATCGAGATGGATTCCGGTTAATCTTGCAATTGCTGGGAGTTGGTTTTTGCGTGTGGGTGGCGGGTATAACAGCTACTGGTCTCATCCCAGATCTTCGCTCTTTTAACATCGTCGGCGGATGCTCTAGCCAGCCAACCCCAAGGCACCTGACTTCGTGAGTCGATCCAGTTGTTCTGGAGCGAGTTGGATTTCGGAGAGGACGTCCTGCGTATGTGCTCCGCACACCGGCACGCGAGCCGGCTCAGCCGATGGTGTGGCTGAGAATCGGGGTGCCGGCGCAGCCTGTAACACCCCATCGATCGTTACATAGACGCTGCGTGCGGCGATGTGGGGATGAACAGCTGACTCTGGTGGAACTAACACAGGCGCAAAGCAAGCGTCAGTACCTTCCAACAATTCGCACCATTGAGCGCGCGTTTTCGTCGCGAAGAGTGCCATGAGCTCGCTCAAGAGATTCGGCCACATCTTAGGATCACCCTGCCCCTCCACGAAGCGCCGATCATGATTTAGGCCGAGACGCTTGATGAATTCGGCGTAGAACTGCGGCTCGTCCGCGACGACATTGATCCAGCCGCCGTCTGAGCAGCGATAGGAGCGCGCCCAGTGCCTGTTGTCGGTGGCCGGATTGCCGCGCTCGAAGTTCAACCCGGAACCTGCGACTGTCGAGAGCAATAGATTGAGCAAGTGCGCGGAGCCGTCGACCATCGCGGCATCCACTACCTGGCCGCGTCCATCCTTGCGTGCGCGCAGAACGCCAGCAAGGATTCCAAGAGCGAGGTACAGCGCACCGCCGCCGAGGCCAAGCAGTGTCGCGGGCACCTCCGGCGCCTCGCCAGCCGGGCTGGAAAACCATAGCGCGCCTGAAAGAGCAATGTAGTTGCGGCCATGTCCGGCAGCCTCTGACAGGGGGCCATACTGACCCCACCCCGTCACGCGACCATAGACCAGAGATGGGCGGAGTGCGAGACAAACGTTCGGGCCGAGTCCAAGTCGCTCCATTTTGCCCGGCCGCATGCCCTCGATCAGCGCGTCGGCGCGCTTGACAAGCTGCAACACGATATCGACTGCCTCCGGCTTCTTGAGGTCCAAAATGATTGAGCGCTTGCCGCGGTTGAATATCTGCCAATTTCTGGGACGGCCCGCATCAGCGACTGGACGTTCGATTGTAATTACGTCGGCGCCGAGGTCGGCCAGCAACATACCACAGAACGGGCCCGACCCCATACCAGCGATTTCGACGACCTTCATTCCGTCCAAAACACCCATCTATCAATCCTTTCTGGGTCCCGCGGCAAAGCACATTTCGGTTGTCGTCAGCCTTGAGTTCACGTCTAGAACTGAGCAACCGAGCCTCGCGAGCGTCGAGGCAATGACCAACAATCTGATACGAATATGTGCGAACGACGAAGGTGTCGCCTGCATCTAAGCCGCGTGCCCGCAGCGCACGGTCAGATCAGCGCTCCGATTCGACTCGGCGATGGTGGTGGGCGGCCGCCGCTGGCTGACGGAACGCCCGGTCTTCCAGTGTCGCGGTACTGCCCTGGTCGTTTGCTCAATCTTACGCCGCTGTTGATTGTTTTGGAGTCCTTTTGAGCTAGCATTCATGCCAATAGATGGCGGGCGAGCACGCGGTATTTGAAAACTTCAGACGGGCCTTCAAAGATGCGTGACATGCGCTGATACCCGTACCAATGCGCAAGCGGACTCTCGTATGTACAGCCGGCGGCTCCGTGGATCTGTATTGCGCGGTCGATGACGCGGCAGCACATTTCGGTGCATGTCATCTTGATCATGGCTGCTTCGACGCGCGTATCCTCGCCGCGATCATATTTTTCCGCGCCGGCGTACATCATCAGTCGGTTTTGTTGGATTTCGATCCACGAATCGATGATCATCGACTGGATCGCTTGCTTCTCGCTGAGTGGCCCTTCGAACAAGGTGCGCTGCTTGGCGTGTTCAACCATCATGTCGTAGCTGCGCTGAGCGATACCAACCGCCGTCGCTGCGATGTCGAACCGCCCCGCGTTTAGCAGCCGTTGTGCGGCCTTGAATCCTGCGCCTTCCGCGCCGATATGAGCAACGCCGTCGACCTTGCAATTTTTAAAGGTCAGCTGGTGCGTCGCGTACCCACTGAGCATCATCACCGGACCACGTGTCGTAAGGCCTGGGTTGTCCCTCTCAACGGCGAACATTGAAAGATTGCGAGCTCCTTTTTCCATAGCGGTTCGGGCGAACACGAACACAACATCGGCATCGAAGGTCTGCGTCGGAATTCCGTTTTCGTGGTCGCTGATCCAGATCTTCACGCCGTTGATCACCCAGCTATTGCCGTCCCGTTCCGCATTGGTCGAAACGGTGCGGGCCGGATCGGACCCGCCCGCGGGCTCGGTTAGCGCAAAGGCCCATCGCTTAGCGTCAGACAAGAAGGGATCGAGGTAACGGGCCTTCTGCTCGCCCTGCAGATGGATCAAGTCGGGCATGACCTCGCCGCCGAAGCGGATCGGCGACAGGCACTTGCGGCTCTCTTCGAAAACGGCGAGTCGATTGACCAGAGAAAGGTTCGCGCCGCCAACTTCGGAGGACAAGCTGAGCCCCCACAAGCCGGCCTTACGAGCCGCCTCACGTCCGGGCTGAAAGTCAGCCCAGCTGAGCTTCTCGCCTCTAAGCCTTCGTGTCTCGAGTGGCGCCTGATGGTCCTTGACGATCCTCCGAACCAGATCGACGAGCCTCTGTGTTTCTTCCTCGAACTTGTACATGTCGTTTCTCGTTTTCCCTTATTCAATGCCAGGCGATGAGACGGCTGCGCAAAAGCGTTTCTTCTACACGTCGCGTAGTGGCTGAACGCCGTGCTGGCGCCATGTAGCGCTACGATTAGCCTCAGCGGCCTTGCTTACGGTCGCCTCGGCTGATGTGAGATCAGTGACATCGGCCTGTTTCAGTATCGCCGTGCCTCTGCCCTCGCGGATGCCTCTTGCGGCCTCTTCGCTACGATCGAAAAAGCAATCGGTCACAATGACAGACGCAGCCTCATGAGCGGAAGAAGCCAGCGCGATGTGAGGTTCCATCTGGCCGCCTCTGGTGGCGAGAGCGCCCTTGCTTCCTGGACGGATCGGCTTGCTCATGATGTCCCTTCACTTCCAGTGTGGTCGCGCAATTCGCCGCTCTTGCACCATGACGCGCTATCTAACTGAGCTTAATTATACGACGGGTAACACCAACAGGCCATCGTACTTCATGACGGCGCGCCCCCCATTTCCGGTAGTTGGCTCGACACGGACCTCGCGATATGTCCGCCCGTGACTTTTGTCGGATTATCATCCTATGTTGCCGAGATCTTTCGATGTTCGCCGTTGAGAGAGACAACTCGGGCCTTATTGCACGTGGTCCGGAGACGATGCTCAGCGGGTACGCCACGCACCAGTTGACCTCTAAAAGCTGCAGGTTCGACGACGTAGGTCACATCGGCGCAGAAGGCGCGGGATTCAAAGCAATACAGCAGTTGCTAAATGAAGCCCGGTTCGACGTTGCCGCGAAGACGGCTGGTATTGGTCGGCGCTGCACGACATCGTGGTTGAACGCCCCAAGCGCGTCTTGTTTGAAGGACCGCAGAGGAAGAAGGAAGCAATCCAGTCAATGATCGTCTACTCGTGGATCGAAATCCAACAAAACCGACTGGTGACGTATGCCGGTGCAGAGAAAGTTGGGCGTATTCGGGTCGGCCGCCTAGAGGGCAAGTTTCAGACGACTTTGGACGGTATCATGAAGCTCAAATGGAGAGTAAAGTGATGGCCAGACCCAAGGCGTCAACGGCGGCTTTACCTTCGGGCTGCAGGAGATACTAATGGACGAAGCATCCCAGCGGATCCTGACCGAATGCCGCGGCCCCATACTGATAATCACGATCAACCGACCCAAGGTCAAGAACGCGGTAGACTTCGAGTCTAGCATGGCGCTTGAGGTGGCGATGGACCTTCTCGATCAGGAGGAGGAGTTATTGGTCGGCATAATCACCGGTGCCGGCGGCGATTTCTCGGCGGGCGCGGATCTCAAAGAGTCGGCCCAGGGCGGCAAGCCCCCGCAGCTCGCCCGTGGCGGCTTCGGCCTCCTGGAGCGCCCCCCGCGCAAGCCGTTGATCGCAGCGGTCGAAGGCTACGCTGTCGGCGGCGGCCTCGAAACCTGCCTTGCGTGCGACCTGATCGTGGCCGCGCGCGATGCCAAATTGGGTCTGCCCGAGGTGCGGCACGGAGTCCTGGCCACCGGGGGCGGCCTTTTCCGGCTGCCGCGTCGCCTCCCGTATCATCTGGCGATGGAGCTCGCGCTGACTGGTGCTTTGAAGGAAGCGCCCTATTTCGAACGCTACGGTGTCGTCAACCGCCTCGCGGAGCCAGGGAAGGCGCTCGAGGAAGCGATCAAGCTGGCCCGATCGCTGCTTGTGAACGGGCCGCTGGCCTTGACGGCTGCCAAGGAGATCATGTTCCAGTCACTCAACTGGCAGGATGAGGAAGGCTGGTTGAAGCAGATGCCTATAGCCCAGAAGGTACAAGGCTCGGAGGACAGACTCGAGGGCCTGAAAGCCTTTGCCGATAAGCGCAAGCCCGTGTGGAAGGGACGGTGATGTCGAATGTCCGCAGGACGGGACGGCTACCGCCGGCATCTATCGTTCAGCGATTTAGCCAAGGCGAAGCGGCCGAGAGCCTTTGAAGAGTACAAACCGAACGTGAAGAAGCTTCTTTCCGAGCAGATGCATTGATGTGACCACTTCGCAAGCTCCTTTAAGGAAATAGTAGGGCCCATGGCCAAGCGCGCTGTGGTCGCGCATCTGCAGGCCATCATGAGCCTATCCGAACGGCGGGCGTGCTCGATCGTAGGCGCTGATTGGAAGATGATCCGCTATCGCTGCAGCCCACTCTGGGCGCGGCTCTGCGTCGCCGGTTGCACGATCTCGCCAACAGGCGCCAAGCCAGTCATCCCAAACCGCAACAACAGAAAGCGGCCGTTCAGCTTCAACAAACGTCTACGAGCTGCGCTGGCGCATCGAATGCGCCTTCAACAGACTGAAGGACTTCAGGCGCATTGCAACCCGCTATGACAAGCAGGCCCGAAACTATCTGGCCTCTGTCTGCCTCGTTGCGTCATCTGGTGCAACAGCTAACAATTCCGACAAAACAGTCCGCTGCACAGTTGCGATGAGATCGGAGCAAAAACCGAGCTAATCGCCGACCACTCAGCCCATGTGCTGCCCGGAAATAGCCGGAGCTTGCGACACGCGCTCACCTGTCCCGAAGCAAACGCGCGTTGTTCTAAAATCCGCCAACCTGTTGCGAACGTGACATCGCGCGGAAAAACACGGAGGGCAATTCGCATTGCTTGCATTGGCCTACATCTTGCAGTGCGATAATGGGGTGGAACGCGCGGCAATTGGATCAGGAGCCTTTGTGTCTCGACCTCCCAAGCGATTCTGCGATCGCCCTCCCGTCCTCAATAGCCGACCGTGCCGCTTACCCCCTTCATACCGATCGACTCCTGCCTGCCGATGGAGAGCGGAAGACGTTGATTTTGGCCGGCGTCACTCACGATCGAGGAAGCCGTCTTCGACGCAGCGCTCGGCATTCTCGACGAAGTGCAACGGGAGCCGAGGCTAAGCTGCCTGACACGACGCCTCTAGCAATCGGATACCGGAGACGACATGAACCTGACTGACCAGTCACTGCTGCAGACAAAGGCGTGCGTTGCCGGAGGATGGCAAGCCGCGGAAGACGAATCGACGTTCGACGGCGATCCCAGTAACGGGCGAATGCGTCCCGAGTGTCCGCACACGGGCGCACTGGAGACACGCCGCTCGATATCGGCGGCCAACGGGGTGTGAGCGACGTGGCGCGCCAGAGCGACCAAAGAGCCCGCGCGGTCTTGGGCGCCTGGTACGACCTGATGACCGAGCATGTCGGCGTCCTCGCGCTCACGCTGACCACAAGGCATGCCGGCAGCGGAAAGAATGGCGAAATCCCTTCCCGGAAGAGCGCAAAGCGTCTACGGCGATACCATCCTCTTCTAACCGACTCATCATCGCGCCTTTCTCCAGCGGAGCAACCCAATGCAAGATCTCTGGCGCCTATCGGCCGGCGAACTGGCCGTCTTGATCAAATCGAAGCAAGTCTCGGCCAAAGAGGCGGCCACGGCCGCGCTGGGGCGATTGGAGGCAGTCAATCCGAAGATCAACGCGGTCATCGATCACCGGCCCGAGGAGGTGTTGAAAGAGGCCGCAGAGGTCGATAGGGCAATTGCGCGTGGAGACCAGACCGGCGCGCTGGTCGGCGTGCCGGTCACGGTCAAGGACTGTATCGACCAGGAGGGGTTTGCGACCACTAGCGGCGTGAAGCTGCGAGCGAACGTGATCGCCAGGAGCAATAACCCGGTGGTCGACAATCTGCGCAAGGCTGGCGCAGTCATTCTGGGTCGCACCAATTGTCCTGCGTTTTGTACCCGTTGGTTCACCACCAACCTGCTCCATGGCGACACTAAGAATCCGCGCGATCCGTCGCTGACGCCGGGCGGCTCCTCGGGTGGCGCGAGCTCAGCGGTCGCGGCCGGCATTGGGCACATCGCGCACGGTACCGACATCGCGGGATCAATCCGCTACCCTGCCTACGCCTGTGGCGTGCATGGCTTGCGGCCGACCACAGGACGGATTGCCGCCTTCAATGCCTCGGGGCCGGAATGGAGCATCGGGGGGCAGATCACCGCGGTTTCCGGTCCGCTTGCGCGCACTATTCACGACCTGCGGATCGCGCTTGCCGCAATGGCTGCGAGGGACGTGCGCGACCCCTGGTGGGTTCCGGCCCCGCTGGAAGGTTCGCCGATGCCAAAGCGTGCGGCGCTGTGTCTCAATCCGGACGGCCTCGAGACAGCGGCCGAAGTGAAAGCCGCCATCAGCGACGCCGGAACGCGGCTGGAACGCGCCGGTTGGACGGTGGAGACGATCGAGAACACGCCGCCGATGCGAGAACCGGCGGATTGGCAGACCAAGCTGTGGCTCGGAAATGGCTATGAGGCGCAACTGGCCGACGCCGAGCGCGAGGGCGATCCCGGCGCGCTCGCCTGTTTGCGCGGCATCCGGACGAAAGTCTTTCCATTCGATGCGACGACCTACTTAACAGCACTGAGCCGGCGCGCCACATTGACCCGCGAGTGGCTGCAGTTCTTCGAAAAATACGCCGTGCTGCTGGTTCCGGTTTCGGCCGAACTGCCGTTTGCGGACAATCTCGACCTGAAGGGCGAGGCCGCTTTCGAAAGGGTCTGGCGGGCACAATTGACGCAGATCGCCATTCCCTTCATGGGCCTACCTGCGCTCAGCGTCCCGACAGGCCTCGTCGGCCGCACTCCCACAGGCGTGCAGATCATATCGGAGCGTTACCGCGAAGACCTCTGCTTGCTGGCGGGCGAGGCAATTGAGGCGGGTGCGGCGCCACCATCGCCGATCGACCCGGTAAACTGAGATTTTAGGAGAGAACTAGTCACGTGAATCTAAAGTTCGCCACATAAAGTCTGCTGGGCATTGTGGCAGAAGCGTTTGGCGGAAGCCAAAATCTGGTCTGCGGACTTGGTTCATTGAATGGCTTTGGATTTTTGTTGTGCAGGTCGATGAAAGTACGGATGTCGGCCTCAAGCTGCCTGACGGAGGTGCGGATACCTCGCTGGATCTGCTTTCAGGTCAGTTCAGCAAACCAGCGCTCGACCTGATTGATCCATGATGCGGAAGTCCGCGTAAAATGCACATGATAGCGAGGCCAGCGGGCGAGTCAGGCTTTGATCTTGGGTGTATTATGAGTGGCGTCGTTATCCATTACGATATGGCCATCGAGGCCCTCAGGGACTTGAACATCGATCTCATTTAACAACCTCAAGAACTCGGCTGCCCTGTGGCGTTTGCAGCATTTGCCGATGACGAAGCCCACACCGTCCCGGTACGCCAGGCATCATCAGTAAGACAGCTGCTCGCGATCGACTGCCGGATTTGGCTTTTCTCATCGATGCTGAGAATCAGACCGGTTCGATCGCGATAGGTAAAGGCCCGACGATGTCGCGCACCTTCTCGACGAATAGGGAATCGCTCGACGACTTGAATGTCTGGCTACGGTACAGCTGCAAACCGAACTCCGCGCGCGCAGTAGCCATCGAGCGGATCGACCAATGCGTCGCGTCAGCTGGCGTCGTATGCAGCGTTCGCCCAATCACGGCGGCAACTTGATCGTCGCTGATGCTGCGAGGCCGGCCAGACCGGGCCTCGTCAAGAAGGCCACCACAGCAATCCTTCAAAACTCGGCGGCGCCACTTGCCAACTGGGTGTCCATGAATGCCGAGTTCGGCAGCCACTGACTGGCTTGGCAGCACCGCAGGATCGCGCGGAACCGCTCAGATAGCGACCTGGCAACACGATGACGACGAACTTGCCTCCCCAAATACGCTCGTTCCTGCGGAGGCATTAACGGCACGATCGGCCGGCCTCGCACACGAGCTATCGCCGGAAGTTGGTGACGGCGGGAATCGGGAAGGCGGCATATCGTGGGGGTGCTTGACGCCTCCACTTCTCCACCAAAGGAGCGATATGCCGTGTCCAAAGATAACGTCATCCATCTGATTCAGCCAGGAATCTTCGACGATCAACTCACAGAAGTCTTGCGCAACGGGGCACGTGCCCTTCTCGCCAAGGCGGTCGAGGCCGAGGTCGCAGACTTTCTCGGCCAGCATGCCGAGTTGAAGACCCAGGACGGCCACCAGCGCGTCGTCCGCCACGGTCACCTGCCGGAACGCGAGGTGATGACCGGTATCGGTCCGGTCGCCGTCCGCCAGCCGCGTGTACGCGATCGCGAGGCCGCCGCTGCCGATCCTGGCCGTATCCGGTTCTCGCCGTCGATCCTGCCACCCTACATGCGCCGCTCGAAGTCGATCGAGACGCTGCTGCCGATCCTTTATCTGAAGGGGATTTCGACTGGCGACTTCTCCGAGGCGCTGGCGGCGCTGCTTGGCAAGGATGCTGCCGGGTTGTCGGCCTCCGCCATCGGCCGACTGAAGGACGGTTGGCTCGACGAGTACGCCGCGTGGCAGAAGCGTGATCTGTCGGCCAGGCGCTACGTCTACATCTGGGCTGATGGTATCCATCTCGAAGCCCGCCTCGAAGACGAAAAGCAGTGCATCCTGGTGCTGATCGGCGCGACGCCGGAAGGCCGCAAGGAACTGGTCGGCTTCACCGATGGCGCCCGCGAGAGCGCGCACGATTGGCGCGATCTGCTGCTCGATATGAAGCGGCGCGGGCTCAACGTGGCCCCGCAGCTCGTCATCGCCGATGGCGCACTCGGGTTCTGGAAGGCTGCCGGTGAGGTCTGGCCGAAGACGCGCGAGCAGTGCTGCTGGGTGCACAAGACCGCCAACGTACTTGCCAAGCTGCCGAAGAGCCAGCACCCGAAAGCCAAACGCGCGTTGCAGGAGATCTGGATGGCTGAAACCAAGGCCACAGCCGAGCAGGCGTTCGACGCCTTCATCAAGAGCTACACGCTGAAATACGAGAAGGCGGCTGACTGTCTGCGCAAGGATCGAGACACGCTGCTGGCTTTCTACGACTTCCCGGCCGAGCATTGGAAACACCTGCGCACGACGGATGAGATGGACAAGCGATTTCTTCATGGCCGAGGCGACGATTGCGGAGATCGCCGTAGGTCCATTCTTTTGTTCGGCCGCGCTGCGGGCCATTCTTCCGTCCCGGCCACCTATCTCGCAGCCGCCGCGCGCAGGGGCGGTCAAGGCTGGCCGCATTTGCGGCCACCGTAAGGCTTGGCCTTGACCGGCCCGAGCACGACGGCACGCTGGCGTGGAACGGGACTGCGTTCCTGGCGTGGCTGGAATTTGCCGTCAGCCGCGACTATGGTTGTCGGGCGCGGGCGACCTCGTGGCGAAGCGTGACGTGTCGGCTGCAAGTGTCACCAGACTGCCTATTTCGTCTTGCCGAACTGAGGCGCTCGCGCGCCGGCCCTCGGTCGTTGCGGTTTCCATTGCGACACGAATCGTTCGTAGCTTTGCTCCGCCTGCGCGGCAATCGACATCTCGCGGTCGGGCAGCACCTTGATGTTGTAGGTATAGGTTGGTCCACGTCGGCTGCCTTTCTGTTGCGGATGCCCGGCTTGAAGTTGCATCGCGCGGGTCTTGTTGGCGACCAGCGCCGGGCGCGCCCACAGGTAATCCTCGCCCTTCGTCAACAAATGCCAGCAGAGCACAGTGAGCTTCCGAGCGACAGCCACCGCGGCGATCTGATGGCCGCGCCGGGCGCGGATGCGCACGAAAAAAGCATGCAGTGGACCGGGCGCCTTGGCCGCTGCCCAGGCCGCCTCGACCAGCATGGCGCGCGCATGACTGCGGCCGATCTTGCTGATACGGCCGTGGTGGGCCGCTCCCAGCCCGGACTGCCGCACCCGCGGGTTCAGCCCGAAATAGCTCACCAGCTTCTGCGGGCTGTTGAACCGGCTGATATCGCCGATCGCCGCCATGATGCCGGCGGCGACCGCCAGATTCACGCCGGTGATCGTCATCAATCCGTTGACCGCGGAATCCTCGATTGCGTCCTGCGCGATCTCGCGGTCGAGCAGGGCCAGGTCTTCTGCCAGCCGGTCAAGCTCACGGACGTGCCGATCGATGGCCGCTCGCTCATCGTCCGGCAGCTGTTGAGCAGCCAACCACGCCCGGCCGCGGGCGTTGAAAAGATCGGCATGTGGGCACTTCGGGATCAGGTGTGCGTGCAGGATCGAATGCACCTCGTTCTTGAGCCGCGTGCGATGCCGCACAACCTGGTAGCGCCGCGCCACCAGTCTGCGCTTGCGTTCGGTCTCCGCGTCAGGCGTCCAGATCTGCGGCAGGTATCCCGCCGCATGCAGACTGGCGAGCGTGCCGGCATCGATCTTGTCGGTCTTGACGTGAGCTTGGGCGATCGCCTTCACCTGCAACGGATTGGCGATAATCACCCGCGCCACGAATGGCGCCAGCACTCGCGACACCGCCATGCTGTTGCCGGTCGCTTCGAGCACCACCTCATCACTGGCCAGTAGGGTCTTGCCAAATCCCTCCAGCGCAGTCCGCGTCATATCAATACGGCCCGCATGTCGGAGCCTGCCGCTCTCCCAAAATACCACCTCCCCGAAGGTTCGGTGGACATCAATGCCAATCACTCGTCGCATTCGCACCTCCTGTCAGACATATGACGGGAGCTGCGGGCGACACGACAACTACGGATTCGCGCTCTCGGCGCAACCGGGCGAGTCGCAGAGGCGGCCAGCTACTAGCTCGAGCTCTCGGCTCATCGTGTGTATCGGCCTGCCCGCACATCGTGCTCCCGGTGCCTCTGTCCCGATGGTCGCACCATACGCCACGATCTAGAATACCGCAGCGGAACGTTGGCACCGATAAATCTCATACCGGTTACCAACCCGATCGAAAGCACCTTCGCCACCGTGCGCCACCGCACGATCCGATCGAAGGGCTGTCTATCCAACAAGACCGCGCTCGCGATGGTCTTCAAACTGGTCGATGGCGCCCAGAAAAATTGGCGTCGTCTCGATGGCCACAACCAGTTGCCAAAACTCGTTCTCGGTGTGACATTCAACGATGGGATCGAGGTCATCGCCAAGCCGACCGACCGTCAGCCCAAAACCGCCGCCGCCTGACCGGCCCCGGCCGTCACCAAAATTTGGCGATAGCTCCTCGCACACCTGCATTCACCACAAGCGCTCTCCTCTTGTACGCATACGACGAAGACCGCCTGATTGACGCATGCGCGCGGGTACGGCGAGTTCTATGATGGCGATGCGTGAAGGTCAGGCGGCTTGCTGATCGGTGGGGTTGTCGGCTTGGCGTAGGAGCTTCCATTCCCAGGGCAGCAGCTCGTGCAGACGCGATGCGGGAAGATCGGCGATACGGGCGAGGATGTCGGCGAGCCAGGCTTTGGGATCGACGTCGTTCAGGCGACAGGTCGTGATCATCGTCAGCATGATGGCGGCGCGGTCTGCGCCACGCAGACTGCCGGCGAAGGTCCAGTTGCGCCTTCCCAAGGCGATGCCGCGCAACGCTCTTTCGGCGGCGTTGTTGCTGAGGCAGATCCTGCCATCATCGAGGAAGCGGGCAAAGTCGGCCCAGCGCCTGAGCATGTAGTTCATGGGCTTCAGGACCTCGGAGGAGCGCGATAGGGTTTCTCGCTCGCGGAGCAGCCAGGCGTGCATGTCGTCGAGCAGCGGCTTGCTTTTCTCCTGGCGCACGGCACACCGCTCGTCGGCACTGCGGCCGTTGATGGCGCGCTCGATTTCGAACAGGGCGTCCAGACGCCTGACCGCCTCCACCGCGATCGGGGAGACCGGTTTGCCTTTCTGTCCGTCCCGGGCGGTTTTCTCGATATCGGCCAGCTCGAAGAAGCCCCGCCGCGCATGGGCGAAGCAAAATGCCGGCGTGATCGGCAACACCTTCTTCTGCGGGTCGAACAGCGGCTCGAAGCCATTGTAGCAGTCGGCTTGCAGGATGCCGGTGAAGGCGGCCAGATGCTTCTGCGGATGCTGGCCGCGTCGGTCGCTCGAGGCGTAATAGACCGCCGCCGCCGGCGCAGGCCCACCGTAGGGCCGGTCATCCCGCACATAGGTCCAGATTCGCCCGGTCGTGCACTTGCCCTTGGCCAAGATGCGGATGGTGGTGTCGTCGCCATGAAGGCGCTCAGCCGACAGCACATGCCGCTCCATCAGTTGGAACAGCGGCATGACGGCGAAGGTCCCGTGGCCGACCTGGTCGGCCAGCGTCGATAGCGGCAAATCGATCATCTCAGCCTTAAAGCGCACGCTCTGCCGGTTGAGCGGGATATGCATGCCGAACTTGTCGAACAGGATGGTCGCCAGCAATTGCGGACCGATGAAGCCGCGCGGCGTGGCATGGAACGGTGCCGGCGGCTGGCTGATCTTCTCGCAATCGCGGCAGGTGAACTTTTCCCGCACCGTCTCGATCAGCTTGAACCGGCGCGGGATCTCCTCCAGCGTCTCGGTCACATCCTCGCCCAGCTTCGCCAGGCGCGATCCGCCGCAGCATGCACAGCTCGTCGGGGCCTCGATGACGACGCGCTCGCGTTCGATGTCGTCCGGCCACGGTTTGCGCACCGGCCGCTTGCGTGTGAAGGCGCGCACGGCCTGGGTTTTCGCCGCGGCGGTACGTGCGGCAAGCTCATCCTCGCTCGCCGTGGTGACGAGTTCTTCGAGCTCCAATTCCAATTGCTCGATCAGCCGCGCCGTGCGCTCGGAGCGCTGCCCGTACAGTTCGCGCTTAAGCTTCTCGATCCGCAGCTCGAGGTGCGCGATCAGCGCCTCGTTGGCCGACAGCTCCGCCCGCGCACTGGCAGCTACCGCCTCGGCTTGCAGCCGCGCCTCACGCTCGACCTGCAGCGCCGCCAGGGCACTCACGAGGTCCGATGGAAGGTCGTCCGGCTTCGATATCATGAAGCCATTGAATCAGATCACGTTGCAGATTCAAACCGTAAAACGGCTATCCGACCCGCGTTGGTCGCAGCGCTTCTTGAGGGTTGCGCCAATCGATTCCGGACAACAGATAGCTCATCTGCGCCGATGAGATCGTCACTGCTTCGCCCGCAACCGATGGCCAGATGAACCTTCCTCTCTCGAGTCTTTTGGTGAACAGGCATGCCCCCTGGCCATCGTGCCAGATCACCTTCACAAGGTCGCTTCGGCGACCGCGGAACACGAACAGATGACCGCTGAGCGGGTCCTTGCGCAGCACCTCCTGCACTTGGAGTGCCAACGATGGAAAGCCTCGGCGCATGTCCGTGTAGCCTGTCGCCAGCCACACTCGCGCGCCCGTCGGAACCGGGATCATCGGCGTACCAGAGCATCGAGAACGCGACGTAGCGCGTCTCCATCAACGTCGCCATCGACCCGGATGCGGTGCCCGCTACCAAGATCAATCTCGATGATGCCCTGGCTCTTCCGTCGACGCGCCGCCGTCGTCGTCAATGGCGCTTCGGCCGCCTCCCGCGGCGGCGCAGACGGCCCAATCTCGACCGGCACGAACGGCGCTGTACTCGCTTCACCATGCTTGCAAAGCTCTTTACGCCACCTGAACAGCTGGCTCACATGAAGGCCGGCCATGCGAGCCACCTCGGAAACACTGGCTCCGGGCTCGAGCGATGCTGCAACAAGCCGTTCCTTCTCATCCTGCGACCACCGGCGCCGCCGCTCGACCGATGTGATAACCTCTGCCCGCGAAACCGTCATAGCGCTTCTCCTAGGATTACCCCTAGGACCTGCAGCTCTCGCGTCCCTCAAACAAGACGGCCTTTGGCGGAGAGATACCTCCTCTTTAGAGATTCGAGTCATCATATAATGTGACGAACTTGCGTTCCAGATGATCAGGGTCGAGACTCATTAAACCCACTATGCAAGAACTGCGGCGAGGCAGAGAGGTCAAGTAGTTGCGCGCCAGAATTATCGTATCGGGTTGCGATACGTCTGAAGTCGTCCAGTCTGTTGAAGACACTCTAGATGCGCCAGCGAAGTATATGGAGGGTAAGCGTAGCTCTGCGGCCCTTTTGATTGGCGCTTGACGCCTATTTTGACCGGGTGACGCGACGCCGCGGCTTCCATTTGTCGGATAGAGCGTTGACGGCGGCCTCGATTGCCTTCCGGTCGATGACGTTGGGATCGAACCGCTCCGGGCCCCAGAGGCGCATATGTTCGTGCTCTGGATGTGCGGGGTCGCTGATGGCATCAAGGTATTCGGCAT
>NZ_JBTSWB010000018.1:0-11699 GCF_054602315.1 Bradyrhizobium cedriense
CCGCGACAATCAGAGCCAACAAACCTCTTGCGCGCGACAATCATCGCGGCAATCATCACCTCGCCGCGACACCGACTCGCCATCCTGATTGTCGCGCGCTTCCCACCCAGATTGTCGCGCTATAGGCGGCACATGGCATGAGTGGATTTGACCTAGAGAAGGCACGTACAGTGCTCAGTGTGCCCGAGGATTTTGCGGTCGAGATCGGGATCGCAGTAGGGCGCAAGGGCGACGGCGCACACCTGCCGCGTAGCCTCTTGGAGCGCGAACGGCCGAGCGGTCGTTCACCGGTCGGTGACTTTGCCGCACACGGCTTGTTTTCCGGGCGATTGAGGAGGTGACGGATGGGCCGCATCTCTCTGTCAGGCGACGTCGGGATGTAACCCGTGGCCATCACTTTTCATGTCGCCCGATAGGATCTCTAAAGTGAAACTCATAGGGCGGCGCCATCGGCGTCCTCGATCGGTTAGACTAGACTAGTCATCTGGAACGCAAGTTCGTCACGTTATATGATGGCTCAAAACTCTAGAGGAGAGCGCTTGTGGCGAACGCAGGTGCGCGAGGCCGGCCGATCGTGCGGTTAGATCTGAGTCCGCGCGAACGAGCGTATTTGGAGAGGCACGTTCGTCGTCATCTTGTTGCCAGGTCGCTATCTGAGCGGTGCCGCGCGATCCTGCGGTGTGCGGATGGCTGCCAAGCAAGTCAATGGCTACCGCACTCGGCATTCGTGAACACGCTGTTGGCAAGTGGCGCCGCCACTTAAGGATCTCTGTGATGACTTTCCTGACGAGGCCCGGCCTGGCCGACCTCGCAGCATCAGCGACGATCAAGTTGCCGCCACGATCGAGCGAACGCCTGTCATTCGGCCTGCAATATTGCCCCCCCGTAAAATTTGCAAGCCGATTGACAAACGCCTGCATACGACGCCAGCTGAACGCATTGGTCGAATCGCTCATGGCTGCTTTCCCCCACCAGGATCCGCCCAATGTGCCGGCGTTCGGCTTACAGTGATCCGAGGCCGGTAAACTGGACCATTTTTGGCTACAGTTTTCGATGCCGGATCCCCTCGGCCGGAGCGGAAGACGATGAAGGCCTCGAAATTTTCGGACGCCCAGAAGGCGTTCATTCTGAAGCGAGGCCATGACTGGGCTGCGGTGGCGGACATCTGCCGCAAGGCCGGGACCAACCAGGCGACCTACAATTGGAAGAAGAAGTATCACAAACTGCTGCTTACCAAGATGCGGCGACCAAAGCAGCTCGAGGACGAGAACGCGAACCTGAAGAGACTCGTGGCCAATCTGTCGCTCGACAAGAAGATACTGCAGGACGTGCTCCGCTGAAAGCTATGAATCCTGGCCGAGCGCAAGCTGGTCGAAGACTTTGGCGAGTGGCAGGTATAAATCCGTAAGGCGTGCGCGGCCCTCAAGTTTGACAGGTCGACCTACCATTACAAGTTTCGTCGCTCCCGCAAGGCGGCCCTCGAAGATCGATCAGGGAGATCTGCCGTGTTCGCGTTCGCTACGGCTATCGCCGCGTCCACGTTCTGTTGCGTCGCGAGGATGGCGTCATAGACAGAACAAGACGCGACACATCTATCGCGAATTGGGCTTGCAATTGCCAACAAGTCGCCGAAGCGCCGAGTCAAGGCCAAGCTGCGCGAGGACCGGAAGCCGGCGACCCGATCGAACGAGACCTGGGCGATGGAATTCGTCCACGATCAGCTCGCGACGGGGCACGAGCTTCACGTGCTCACGCTTGTCGATATCTTCTCCCGCTTCTCGCCCGCGCTGGAGCCACGGTTCTCCTTCCGCAGCAGCGATGTCGTGGAGATACTGGAACGAGTCTGCAATGAAGCGGGATTCCTGGCGACGAACCGTGTCGATCAGGGCACCGAGTTCGTGTCACGGGATCTCGACGTCTGGGCCTATCAGCGCGGCGTCACGCTGGACTTCTGTAGGCCTGGAAAGCCAACCGACAATGCTTTCATTGAAGCCGTCAACGGCCCCTTCCGGGTCGAATGCCTCAACGTCCACTGGTTCCTGTCCCCTGCGGAAGCCAAGAAAAACGTGGAGGATTGGCGCAGATACTACAATGAAAGAACGGCCTTATGGGGCGATTCGGCAATCGACCGCCGATTTTGCTGCAAAACCACGTCGGCGCAACGAGCCGGCCAACGCGACCAGAGGTGTAAAACTCTAATTCTGGTCGGTCTAAAGTTCGGTTTCGCTTCCCAACTCCGGGACTCTAGTGGCTACTGGATGAAAACTCAGTGGCAGGTCAGACCTGTTCAATCTCAAAAATTAACTTGCAAGCTTCCGACTGTCGAGCCCCCGAAAGCTTGCAAATCTCAAACCCGCCGCGCCGGAACCCGACTCCCACTTAACCGTTAGGCACTTTCTCACGTACGACTACTTACACCTACCTGTGCGAACCGATTGAGTGGCCGCTTGAGACCAAGGTTCTCTCTCAGGGTTTGTCCAGAGTATTTGGATCTGAATTTGCCTCGTCGACGCAATTCGGGAACGACGAGCTCAATAAAATCCTTGAGTTCGCCGGGAAGGGCTGCGGGCAATACGTTGAATCCGTCAGCAGCACGTTGATCAAATGTGTCCACCATGGCGTTGGCAATTTCGTCCGGTGTTCCAACAACCAAAAAGTGGCCTTGGCTGTCCAACATAAAACTGATCAATTGTCTCCAGGTAAACTTCTGGCGCACAGCCAGGTCAAGGAACAACTTCTGACGACTCTGGACGAGATTGGTCTGCGGCAAGGCCTCGGGGACCAAAGAGTCGAGATCGATTGAACGCAGGTCAGTGTCCAGATAGCGCTCGGCCAATCCAATTTGCACGTCGACGTGCGTATACGATCGTAGTCTTTGAAGCTTATCAGACGCCTCTTGCCTGGTCCTGCCAACGATTGGGACAATGCCCAGCATGACTAGTACCTGATTGTCCTCTCGGCCAAGTGCGCGCGCTTTCTCTTTGAGAGTTGCATAGTATCGTTTACCGTACTCTAAAGAAGGGGCGGCGTTGAATACGACCTCAGCGAATTCTGCAGCGAACCCTATTCCGACATCGGACGCGCCAGCTTGAACTAACACCGGATAGCCTTGCGGTGGCCTTGCGATATTTAGCGGGCCTCTGACTGAGAAGTGCTTTCCTCGGTGGTTAAGCAAATGCAGCTTCGTGGTGTCAGCGAAAATACCACTTCTCTTGTCGCGAATGAAAGCGTCGTCCTCCCATGTATTCCAAAGGCCTTCGACGACTTCCACGAATTCTCTCGCTCGAGCATAGCGCGTGTCATGATCAGGAAGTTCCTTTTCGCCGAAATTTGGCGCTTCGGACTTAACTGCTGAGGTGACAATGTTCCAGCCTATTCGTCCGCGCGATAGGTGGTCAAGTGAGGCGAACATGCGCGCAAGATGATAGGGTTGGTTGTACGTTGTTGTCACTGTCGCGATAAGGCCGATGTCTTTTGTCCTCTGTGAGAGCGCCGACAATAGAGTGATTGGCTCGAACCCATCATTTCTGCTCACACGCGCTATGTGATCTCGTTCTGATACGCTTGGACTGTCGGCGCGAAAGATGAAGTGAAATGCCGCACCTTCGGCGAGTGTCGCGATATTGGCATAAAAGTCGATATCGACTCCGCCATTCGCTGGCACGTTCGGATTGCGCCATGCGCCTTCGTGACATCCCACGTTGTAGAACATCACTCCGAGCTTCATTTCATCATTGCACCGCATACCGCACCTCTCCTTGACTTGAACTACCCTCTCGTATTGCCGTCCAGCTGGTGGAACAGACGCCCCCGAGTCCAGCGTTTAGGTGCCTCTGACCAAAGCCTTTCAATCATCGTTAAACCTAGCCCTGTGTCGGCGTTTCGACCCCTGAAACCATTCGTTGCCAGGTATCGTCATTTGATGCCGTAGCCGACCGCAACAGATTGCATGCCGCACCTCATAGATGACGTGGAAAAGGCCGACGGCCATGAGTGATGGTTGACATACTTCTGTTAGCTAGATCAATTGCTAGAGTTGGTAGTTGACCGTGGCGCACAATTATTGCCACATAGCCTCACCCAGGCTTTATGGGTAAGACCTGATAATCACAAGATGTTCGATCATTGGTGGACCCACCGTCCGTTCGGTCTTGAGCGAAGGGAATAAGCTCACCATCGCCGCAATATCCCAGACATTCTCGGAGCGGCTCATGCCGGAGACGATGCCGTGGTCGACCATCGTTATCGCCGATTTTTGGTGACAGCCTGATTGGTCAGGCGGCGGCGGCTGTTGGCTGAAGAGTAACGAGCTGGCGACCTCGAGCCCGTCGTTGAATTTCACACAAAGAATGAGTTATGACAACTGAGAGTGGCTGTCGAAGCGTCGCCAACTTTTCTGTGCAGCGTCGACGAGCTGAAGACCATGACGAGCGCGGTACGGTTCGACAGGCAGCCTCTCGATCTGATCGTCCGATGACGCACCGTGCCGAACGTACTTTCGATGGGGGTTGCTGGTGGGCAAATGCTTTCAATGCTCGGCCGGAAAGCCATAGAAAGCCAGCAGCGCATCGCGATCCGTATTCCAGTACTCTGCCACCTTATCGTATTTCATCTGGTGGTTCTCGATCAAGGCGTCGAACGCAGCCTCGGCGTCAGCTTTCCTTGGCTGTTGGCTCTTCGGGACCTTGGCGAGCACGTTCGCGGTCTTTGTGGACCCGCCAGCGCTGCGCGCGCGTGTTGGCCAGACTTCACCGGCAGCCTTCCAGAAGCCGAGCGCGCGCCGGCGATCGCCAATTTCGGGGGCAGGGCGAGCCCACGCCGTTTCAGATCAGGCAGCAGCTCGCGGCAATCTTGCGCATGTTCGCGCGCGCCAGCGGTGAAGCAGACAAGCTCTTTGCGCGATTTCGGCGTCGCGCCGATCAGAACCAGAACGCATTGCTTCTCGTCTTCGAGCCGGGCCATCTGCCCAGACGTACACATAGCGTTTCGCCAACAGATCGCGCTTCTGCTACATACACCGGTGGGAATCGGGAGAACCTCCCCCTTTTCACGTCATCTAGCGGCAAAGCATACCGTACACTATCTGCTGCGTCAGCAATCAGAGATTCTCCTCCTAGATGTTCATCGTTTTGCCAGATTCTCTAAATAGCTGTATCTATACTCATGCTCGAATTCCGAGTGTTGAGATAGCGCGAGCACCGCGACCGCGCAGACCCGAGCGACTGATTGGAGACACCATGGCCATTCTCGAAACCGAAGCTCTAGGCGCGGTTCTGGTCGCGCAGTTCAATCACTCCAACGCTCTTAACCCGATGAGTCTAGAACTCGAGAACGCCATTCGCTCCATCTGCCGAGAGACAGAGGATAATCCTGCGATACGCGCTTTAGTATTGACAGGAGGAAATGAGCGATCTTTTTGCGCGGGTGGTGATTTTAACGAGGTCGCCCCGATTACGGAGCGCGCGGCGGTAGAGGCGGCGATTGACAGATGGATTGACTTCTATTGTACGATACTCAATGTGACGAAGCCGACTATTGCCGCAGTCGGCGGATACGCAATAGGAGTTGGCTTTCAGGTCGCGCTATCCTGCGATTGGCGCCTCGGATCGCCGGCAACCAAGCTGATTATGTGGGAATTGAAACACGGGATCGCGTGTACGATTGGCAGCTATATGCTCGAGAGTTTCGTTGGTCGAGGGGGAATGGCTGATCTGATTTATGGCTGTCATGCTGCTCCAGTTTCGTGGGCGGCGAACCACAGATTGCTTCATGAGGTGGTTGAATCGAGCGCTCTTGTGGAGCGGGCTATTGCGCGAGCGCAGATTCTTAGTGAATTTCCGGAAGTCACCTTTCGACGAACGAAGGAGACGGTGAACCGACGGTTCATCACTGGTTTGCGCAACATCGGGCCGGAGGCAAAGGAAGCACACGTTGCTGGCGTCGCGAGCAGCGCCGCCCAACAACACTTTAAACGCGTGCTAAAGCAGTAGAAGCTGCGGGATGGTCGTAACGCATCTTAGTGCCATTCAAGCACCGAGGCTGGCCGTGGCTCTAGCGCTTAGCATTCGACTTCGATAGTTTTGCGACCAACGAAACAATATCCGCTCGAGCATCCTCATCCTTGATTCTTGTGAAAGCCGTGACAAGGGCAAGGACTTGCTTTGCCAACTTACCCTTTTGCGCACTCATCATTGCAGAAACGTCGGAGAATGGCGGCGCCGGTCGCAGTGATTTGCTTTCATCGACATCGAAGAAATGTGATATGGGCGTGTTCAGTGCCCGAGCAATTTCGTAAAGCCGACTGGCCGGGACTCTACTCGTCCCATTCTCATGTTTCTGCAGCTGCTGAAAAACTATATCCAATCGGCTAGCGAGTTCCTTCTGACTGAGGCCGATTCGCTTTCGCTGGCTTCGGATGCGTTCGCCAATCTTCGCGTCAAGATCATGGTATGTCACGGTTAGGTCCGGGTTTCGCTCTCTACATAACAACAGTCATTGTCATAACATTTCAAAATGGTCGGTTCAACTGAGCTTCTGTTGCGTGATGCCGGGATGAGAAGGGGCCGGACACGAGCATGTTCCGCTCTGGGAATTCTACCGGAAGGATCGGCTCGGCGGGATTATAGGGCGATTCCTATCTCAGGTACTTACTTGTCATCGGAGCACGTGACGTCGTTCGGTATCCAAAGGCACGCTCCCGGGTCGGAGGCGACTGAATCGAAGCGGGCGTTCTGCGTGGGCTTGCCCGGCGCGATGTAGTGCCCTGCGAAGGGGCTTTGGTCGGCCCAGGTCAGGATGGCATTGCTGGTGGACTCGCTGCCGCTGTCGCTGACCACCATCTTCGGCTTGCCGCGCTCAGTCACGAGCCGCTCCAGTTTCCGCGTCACCCGAGTGCCCGAGAGTGAGGTGTCAGCCACCAGCCGATAGTCGATGGCTTTACACGCCCGCCGTTCGCTCATCCCGTGGGCATCCATGAGATGCGCGACAGCTTCCCGCTTGGCCGCAGGCATGACCACTTCTTTCCCAAAAGGTCCTTCAGCGCCGCGTCGTCCAGCATGGCGTCGGCCAGCAGCCGCTTCGGCCGCGTATTCTCGTCCTCAAGCGTCTTCAGCCGCTTGGCTCCGAGACCTCCATCCCGCCAAACTTGGCTTTCCATTTATTTGTATTGGCGTCGCTGACGCTGTCGTTCCGGCACCGATCGCCAACCGAGACGCCAGCCTCATGCTTTCAAAATGCCGATGGCCTGCTCCTCCGAAAAGCGGCTGCGCTTCACGCTCCGGTCCTTGGGCCAGAGGCACCTTCAACCTGAATTGAGCTTGGGTGGCAAGGTCAAAAGGCTCGCTCGATCAGAGTAAGGCGGGGGAGTTGGGCGGCCAGGGAAGGACAATCTCCGCCAGTGGCCCCGCGAGGTAAAGCCTCGCACCCGCTCCCCTTCTGCTCGCGACCCGCGCTCGCGATGAAGACCAGACGACGGCAATCGAGGTTGACCCGCCAAGATTACGGGCGGCGCCGGCACTGAGCCGGTACCAACCTCTTTTGTTGCCGAGACGCAACCTCAACCTCAGCCTCTTTGCCAAATTAAAGCATGTTTCAGAAAAGTCGCGGACGCGTGCCGTGTACGCGACATCCGCCACGAATCGACAACTTTTGTAGCATTCGATCTCGGGGTACGTATACGCCCATTATCTAGTAAACGCATATGCAAGCTAATCTCATCAGGTTTAAAAACCTGCTCCTGCTGTTCTATTGTAGAGATGCGTTAAGCCCTCCGTTACTTTGTCTTGCGCGGCGATAGGCTTTTAGCGAGGCGGAACAAGACCTGCTCGTCGCGTCTGCTGCTCCAGCGCGATCCCAGAGCAACACCCTGCCTCACGGTCAACTACCAACGCTCGTAATTGATCTGGATGTGGACGCATGCCAACGATTAGGCCTAGGACCGGTCGGCCATAAGGAACTAGCAATGCAACATCCGCCGGGATCTGTTCTTGCCAATGGCTCTAATCGATACGCTGACTCGCTTCCTGCAGAAATGCTACGCGCTCACGTTGGCTCAGACAGTGAGCTCCTATTGCTCATGGCAGCGGATGATGCGCTTTCCGGAGCAACCAAGGAGCGCAGGCTTGAAGGTTTTTGGAGATTTGGCCCGTCAACCTTATGCAAGCTATGGCGATGCCAGGGAATGATCATGTAACTCGTCGACCTAGTCGAGCGGGTGGTGGATTGAACAACACTGCCTGTGCTGTTGACGGTTATAGCTGCTTCGGGAGTTTCAACAATGCGTAGTCTGCTAGCACGCAAACTCTGTCAGTGGGGCGCCACCTATTTGTTGCATGCTCTCTCAAACATCGACGAAACCTGCGAGGATCTGCCGGAAGTTATTTGGATCGGCGGCGCAAAGCGCTCTCATGTTGGAACAGCGGATGGTCTTTTTCAAATCGCCGGTCATCGCCGCAGCGACGAGAGCAGGCGATCACCGCCGAGATCCCTCGCTTCCGTGAGCCGATGTTGATCGACGTACCGGCACGAGGCCTTCGCCATTCGTGGATTTTCAGGCGCGGTCGCTTCCGTCAGATATTAGGACATCGACAGCAAATGGTGACACAGGCCAACGACACTCACGATCGGTTCGTCCCTATGTCGCAACCGAGAACGGCTGGCGCCAGCAGCGTTTCGCTGCGCGTTCTCGATTACGGCATCGTCGTGGTGAACCGGAGTGAGGATCTCCGGCGCGCCCAATTCCATTGGGTGCGCCAAGCAGTCCGTCCTCTGGCGCGAAGACTTCCGCCACTGAATGGAGAGCTTTACCGATCTCGAAATATCTACTCCACACTTTCGGAGACGCAGCGCGGGAAAGGAACCAGCAATGTCTGAAAGCTCGAACGAACTTACGGCTTGGGACCGGGACCACTTCTTCCATCCCGGGACGCATATTGGCGCCCATGCGCGCGGTGAGACTCCGACGCGCGTGATCGTCAGCGGCGAAGGCGTCTACATCACCGACACCTCCGGGAAGACCAGCCTTGATGCCTTTGCGGGTCTTTATTGTGTGAATGTGGGTTACGGACGCCAGAAGATCACGGAGGCGATCGCAGAACAGGCAAAGAAGCTTGCCTACTACCACGCCTATGGAGGCCACGGCACGGAAGCCGCGATCGCGCTGTCTAAGATGGTCATCGAGCGCGCTCCGAATGGCATGAGCCGCGTCTATTTCGGCCTGTCTGGCTCCGACGCCAACGAAACGAATATAAAGCTGGTATGGTATTACAACAACGTGCTGGCCCGGCCGGAGAAGAAGAAGATTATCTCACGCTGGCGCGGCTATCATGGCTCAAGCATCATGACCGGTTCACTGACAGGGCTCGAACTTTACCACAGTGGGTTCGACCTGCCTCGTGCGCCGATCCTGCACACTGAGGCGCCCTACTATTTCCGCCGCGCCGACCGCTCCTTGAGTGAGGAGCAGTTCGCCCAGGCCTGCGCCAATAAACTCGAGCAACTGATCTTGGACGAGGGACCCGATACGGTCGCAGCCTTCATCGGTGAGCCGATCCTCGGCACTGGCGGCATCGTTCCGCCGCCTGCCGGCTACTGGGATAAAATCCAAGTCGTGCTAAAGAAATACGACGTACTGCTCGTTGCGGACGAAGTCGTCACTGGCTTCGGTCGTCTTGGGACGATGTTTGGTTCTGACCACTACGGCATCAAGGCGGACCTGATCACGATCGCCAAAGGTCTCACCTCGGCCTATGCGCCGCTGTCGGGCGTCATCGTATCCGACAAGGTTTGGCAGGTGCTCCTCAAGGGCTCCGACAAAGTCGGCACCCTTGGCCACGGCTGGACCTATTCCGCACACCCGATCTGCGCGGCTGCTGGCATCGCTAATCTGAAGCTGGTTGAAGAGATGGACCTGGTCGCTAATGCCGGCAACACCGGCGCTTATTTCCGCGCAGAGTTGGCCCGGGCACTCGACGGCCACAGAAACGTCGGCGAAGTGCGCGGCGACGGACTGATGGCGGCCGTGGAATTCGTAAAGGACAGGGATGATCGCGTTTTCTTCGACGCATCGCAGAAGATCGCCGCGCGGGTTGCCGCCGCGCTGCTCGAGCGCGGCGTAATCGGCCGTGCCCTGCCGCAGGGCGACATCCTCGGTTTCGCGCCGCCGCTCTGCCTAACAAGGGACGAAGCGGATATCGTAATCCACAAGACGACGGATGCCATCAATGCCGTGTTTGCCAAGACATAGCAGATCGACGGCGCGCCTTTGGACGACGTGTGTAGCGGTCAACAGTGGTATAAATTAAGCCGAAACGTTCCTCTCGGCCGCTCGACCGCCGCGGTTACGCACCGCCCCGCTGTGGCGCGCCTATCGGCCACGCCACAGCGCGTGAGATCCGGTTGCCAAGGGAACGCCAAAGAAGGACGGCACCACCTCGAACTTGAGGTCGACTACTCGGTCGTCGCGGTCGCAGCGTTCTTCCAGACTGTTTGCCATGAGAGGGTCTAAGACTGCAAGAGAGCGAGGGGCGAATTGAGCGCCCCGACGTCGCCGGACCTCGTCAGATGCTGTCGCTTCGCTACAGTGTGACTGACGACAAGGCGGCCGCTTTGCCGACATCGATCAGCTAGCCATCGATTCAGGCGAGGTTTGCGGGTTCTACAAGCCACGGGAAAGCCGACCGAGCAGCAAGGCTTGCTAGTCGCAGTCCAGGCAGATGGACCGGGGGCTTGGCAGCGCGAGTGCCTTGGGGATCTGGTGTCATTCAACGGCGCAACGTCCGGGCTACGGCTTTCGAAGAAGGTGAACCGCACAATCCCGCACGCACGTCGCGCCCTCTTGGGATTACAGGAGCAGTCAATGAATATTGCGAACGCTTCAGACGCTAACGCATCGATTAACTGGCAGGACGTCTTGGATTGGACGGAAGGGCTCCCTGAGGGTCTGGCACATTGGGAAGATCAGCGAGGTCAATCGGATATGGAGGGCAGCTATCGGAGAGCTCTGTGCATCTACGAGCGTTGGCGGCCTCAAGCGGTGACTCGCGGAATATGATCTCAGCGTCAGTGTCTAGCATTCAGCTCTCGACCGAGCCCGCGTAGAAGTCGAGGGCCGGCATTGCGCGGAGTACGCTGCCCCGCGCGCCAAGGTCAGCTCGTTGGCTAGCAGGCAGCTGAATGAAGAGTAACTCCTCGAAGCACTCTCTGCCTCTTGGGCCATGCGGAGCGAAAGCTGGCCGCTCACTCTTGGTCGGGAGGCGGATGCCGGGGCCGCCTGCCCCGTTTAGCTGCCGCGATTCTGGCAGCCTAGATGCCGCCCTAGCGACGGAGGTGTGGCGCTGGAGGCCCTTACCGGTGGGCGTTGCAAGTTGGGCGGCATACGAGGCCGCGGAGGCAATGAAATCAGTGTCGGCGGTTCTATGGCGAGCGCTTTCTTACACGCCAGCATTAGAAGTCTGATTTGCCTACTGTGCTGATCCGCCGGGCCCGCTCAGTCTACGGGCAGCACTTTCGCCGCTATTTTTGAGTGTAAGCGTGGTGCCGCGGCCCTTCAGATTGTTTGTGCGTAGATTTGGGTGTCAGTTTGTGAAGATCGAGCGCGAGGCTTCGCCGGCGCCGGCTCCGGTTGCCGCTCTCGAGCGCATCGCCCAGCTCTACGCGGTCGAGAAAGCCCTCCCCGGCCGATCTGATGCCGAGCGCCGCTC
>NZ_JBTSWB010000019.1:0-2750 GCF_054602315.1 Bradyrhizobium cedriense
GCCGCTGCGCCTGCGCCGGCACAGGATATGACCACGGGCACGCTGATCGATCAGACGCTGGAGCGCCCGTTGCGTCCGGGCGAAGTCTCGCTCGACGAGCTCGAGCGCGCCTTCCGCGAGACCGCGATCGAAGCGCCGGCACCGGTCGCCAGTGCCGAAGCAAAGGCCGAGCCCGCCCCCGAAGCGCCCGCCGCGAAGGAAGCAAAGCCGGCCAGGGAGAAGGCCGCGCCGAAGAAGTCGATGGCCGACGAGGGCGCCTCCGAGGGCGACCGCATCGCCAACCAGTCGATCCGCGTCAACGTGGATACGCTGGAGCACCTGATGACCATGGTCTCCGAGCTGGTCTTGACCCGCAACCAGCTGCTGGAGATCTCCCGCCGCAACGAGGACACCGAGTTCAAGGTGCCGCTGCAGCGCCTGTCCAACGTCACCGCCGAGCTGCAGGAAGGCGTCATGAAGACGCGCATGCAGCCGATCGGCAATGCCTGGCAGAAGCTGCCCCGCATCGTCCGGGATCTGTCGAGCGAACTCGGCAAGCAGATCGAGCTGGAGATGCACGGCGCCGACACCGAGCTCGATCGCCAGGTGCTCGATCTGATCAAGGACCCGCTCACCCACATGGTGCGCAACTCCGCCGATCATGGCCTGGAGACCCCCGCCGAGCGGCTCGCGAGCGGCAAGGGCGAGCAGGGCACCATTCGTCTGTCCGCCTATCACGAGGGCGGCCACATCATCATCTGCATCGCCGACAACGGCAGAGGCCTCAACACCGAGAAGATCAAGGCCAAGGCGATCTCCTCGGGCCTCGTCACCGAGGCCGAGCTCGAGAAGATGAGCGAAGCCCAGATCCACAAGTTCATCTTCGCCCCGGGCTTCTCCACCGCGGCCGCCATCACCTCGGTGTCGGGGCGCGGCGTCGGCATGGACGTGGTGCGCACCAATATCGACCAGATCGGCGGCACCATCGACATCAAGAGCGTGGCCGGCGAAGGCTCGTCCGTCACCATCAAGATCCCGCTGACGCTCGCCATCGTCTCCGCGCTGATCGTGGAAGCGGCCGGCGACCGCTTCGCCATCCCGCAGCTCTCGGTCGTGGAACTGGTGCGCGCCCGCGCCAACTCGGAGCACCGCATCGAGCGCATCAAGGACACCGCGGTTCTGCGCCTGCGCAACAAGCTCTTGCCGCTGATCCACCTGAAGAAGCTGCTCAAGATCGACGACGGCGCGGCTTCCGACCCCGAGAACGGCTTCATCGTGGTCACCCAGGTCGGCAGCCAGACCTTCGGCATCGTGGTCGACGGCGTGTTCCACACCGAAGAGATCGTGGTCAAGCCGATGTCGACCAAGCTGCGCCACATCGACATGTTCTCCGGCAACACCATCCTGGGCGATGGCGCGGTGATCATGATCATCGACCCCAACGGCATCGCCAAGGCGCTCGGCGCCGCCGGCTCCTCGGCCCATGACATGGGCGACGAGAACGGGGCGCATCACATCGGCTCGGGCGAGCAGACCACCTCGCTCCTGGTGTTCCGCGCCGGCTCGTCCCAGCCCAAGGCGGTCCCGCTCGGGCTCGTCACGCGCCTGGAAGAGCTGCCCGCCGACAAGATCGAGTTCAGCAACGGCCGCTACATGGTGCAGTACCGCGAGCAGCTGATGCCGCTGGTCGCCATGGAGGGCGTCACCATCGCGTCCCAGGGCGCCCAGCCGATCCTGGTGTTCGCCGACGACGGCCGCTCGATGGGCCTCGTCGTCGACGAGATCATCGACATCGTCGAGGAGCGCCTCAACATCGAGGTCGGCGGCTCCTCCTCCGGCATCCTGGGCTCGGCCGTGATCAAGGGCCAGGCCACCGAGGTGATCGACGTCGGCCACTTCCTGCCGATGGCGTTCTCCGACTGGTTCACCCGCAAGGAGATGAAGCCGTCGCTGCACTCGCAGTCGGTGCTGCTGGTCGACGATTCGGCGTTCTTCCGCAACATGCTGGCGCCGGTGCTCAAGGCCGCCGGCTACCGCGTCCGCACCGCGCCGACCGCGCAGGAGGGCCTGGCTGCGCTGCGCGCCCAGAGCTTCGACGTGATCCTGACCGACATCGAGATGCCGGACATGAACGGGTTCGAGTTCGCCGAGACCATTCGCTCCGACAACAACCTCGCCGCGACGCCGATCATCGGCCTGTCGGCGCTGGTGTCGCCGGCGGCGATCGAGCGCGGCCGTCAGGCCGGCTTCCACGACTATGTCGCCAAGTTCGACCGTCCCGGTCTGATCGCGGCGCTGAAGGAGCAGACCGCGGGCGCCGCCGGCGCCTCCGAGCTGAGCCGGGCAGCGGCGTAAGAGCATGATCCGGAAAAGTGTGAAGCGGTTTTCCGACCAGATCATGCTCAAGCAGGCGAACTTGCGGGACCAGGAGATACGCATATGAACAAGAAGACCCAGTCCGGCGAAGGCGCCATGGTCGAATACGTCACCGCGATGATCGGCGGCCAGCTGTTCGGCCTGCCGATCTCCCGCGTCCAGGACGTGTTCATGCCCGAGCGCGTCACCCGCGTTCCCCTGGCCTCGCGCGAGATCGCGGGCGTCCTCAATCTGCGCGGCCGCATCGTCACCGTGGTCGACATGCGCTCGCGCCTCGGCCTGCCCAGGGACGATGACGGCAAGACCCCGATGGCGGTCGGCGTCGACCTGCGCGGCGAATCCTACGGCCTGCTGATCGACCAGATCGGCGAGGTGCTGCGCCTGCCCGAGGCAGG
>NZ_JBTSWB010000020.1:0-2645 GCF_054602315.1 Bradyrhizobium cedriense
TATAGCGCGACAATCTGGGTGGGAAGCGCGCGACAATCAGGATGGCGAGTCGGTGTCGCGGCGAGGTGATGATTGCCGCGATGATTGTCGCGCGCAAGAGGTTTGTTGGCTCTGATTGTCGCGGGGCGTCAATCAGCGAGTGTTTTTGGTGTCGCGTGCGCCGGTGGCCGTCCTGGGCCACGTTTTCGCTCAAGGGCGGTCCGCCTGCGATAGCTTTCGACGTTCATCTCAACGATGGTGGCGTGGTGAACGAGCCGATCGATGGCGGCGAGCGTCATGGCGGGGTCCGGGAAGACCTTGTTCCATTCACCGAAGGGCTGGTTGGCGGTGATCAGCATGGAGCGCCGCTCGTAGCGTGCACTGATGAGCTCGAACAGCACGCTGGTCTCGGCCTGATCCTTGGTGACGTAGGCGAGGTCATCGAGGATCAGCAGATCGAAGCGATCGAGGCGGTTGATGGCGGCCTCGAGGTTGAGCTCGCGCCGCGCCAGCTGGAGTTTCTGGACGAGATCGGTGGTGCGGGTGAAGAGGACGCGCCATCCGTTCTCGATGAGGGCCAGACCGATGGCTGTCGCCAAGTGACTCTTTCCACCGCCGGGCGGACCGAACAGCAGCAAATTGGCGCCCTTGCCGAGCCAACCATCGCCAGCGGCGAGTGCGGTCACCTGCGCCTTGGAGATCATCGGCACAGCCTCGAAGTCGAAGCTATCGAAGGTCTTTCCGGCGGGCAGCCGTGCCTCGACGAGATGGCGCTCGATACGACGGCGGCCGCGTTCGGCGATCTCGTGTTCGGCGATGCTGGCGAGGAAGCGGGCCGCCGGCCAACCTTCCTTGTCGGACTGTTCGGCAAACTGTGGCCACAGCACCTTGATGGCGGGCAGCCGCAGTTCGTTGAGCAACAGGTTGAGGCGGGCGGTGTCGACTGTGTTGGCCGTGTTCATGCGGCGTCTCCGATCTGGCTGGCGCCGATGAGGCACTCATAGCTGGCGAGCGGGGCAAGCTGCACGATGACCTGCGGCACGCAGGCAGGATCGGGCGCGAAGTGAGCGCGCAGCCGTCCGAGGTCGGGCAGTTGGCCGGCCTCCAGGTCGGTGGCAAGCTGACTGGCAAGTTCGGCCTCGCAGCCGCGCTCGTGCGCCAGCGCAAGCAGATCGACCATGAGTCGGCAGGCTTTCCTGTCCGGCAGCCGTTCGCGCAAGCGATCGAAGGTTCGGCGATAGGCATCGCGCGGGAACAGCCGATCACGGTAGACGAGATTGAGCAGCGCCATTGGCTTGCGTCGCAAGGAATGGATCACGTGCCGATAATCGACGACCTGGTCGTGCTTGCCGTTGGGATGCGGCCGCCCACGCGGAAGGGTGACGAGATGGGTGCCGCCGACGAACACGTCGAGACGATCGTCGTAAAGGCGCACCCGCAGCTGGTGGCCGATCAGGCGTGACGGCACGGTGTAGAACACCTTGCGCAAGGTGAAGCCGCCGCTTGACGTCACGCGGACAACTACCTCCTCGTAGTCCGAAGTCCGGCGATCCGGCAACGCCTGCAGGGCGGCGCGCTCGTGGTCAATCCGCTTGGCGTTGCGGGCATTGCGGCGGCTGACGATCTCGTCGATGAAGCCGCGATAGGTGGCGAGATCATCGAAGTCGGCGGTGCCTCGCAACAGCAGCGCATCGGCGATCGTCCGCTTGAGATGGCCATGCGAGCTCTCGATCGCCCCGTTCTCGTGGGCGATGCCGCGATTGTTGCGGGAAGGCCGCATGCCATAATGGGTGCAGAGGTCCTCGTACCGCCGGGTCAGATCAGCCCTCGCATTGCGATCGAGATTGCAGAAGGCGGCCGACAGACTGTCGGTCCGATGCTCCCGCGGTGCCCCACCGAGCGACCACAGGGCATTCTGCAGCCCTTCGGCTAAAGCGACGAAGCTCTCGCCACCGAGCACGACATGGGCGTGCTCAAACCCACAATAGGCCAACCGGAAGTGATAGAGGCGATGATCGAGCGACACGCCAGCGACGGTGACCCCAAGCTCGCCCATGTCGGTGAAGTCGGACAGGCCGACCTGGCCCACTTCGTGGGTCTGGCGGAAGATGACCTCCTGCTCCTCACCGTGGATCGCTCGCCAGGCGCGGATCCGGCGCTCCAGCGTGCGGCGGATCCCAGCTCCGAACTCGGGATGGCGCCGTAACATCTCCTCGAAGATCGCAACCGGCCGCACGCCGGGGGCGGCCTTCAGCATCGGCACCACCTCTGTCTCAAACACACGGCCCAACGGATCCGGCCGGCGACGACCGCGGGCGCTCTTCTGCGATGGAAGGCGGGGATCCTTCTCGATCCGATAAGCGGTCGACGAACTGAACGACGCCTTCGCAGCCGCCACTGGCGGCGAATTGGTTTGACGGAACTTCATGTAGAGCCTCATCTGATGATCGGTGACATGGCAGCCTGGCAACGGGTGATTCCTCTTTGGCGAGAAGAACCATCCATCACCGGCCGGCCGCGATCACCAGACGGCGCGGTCCGCTGAGGATCGCGCCGTCGCCTGGGCTGTAACTCCGGTCGGGCTACGCCCTCCCTGCGTCACAGCCCAGGCGACAACTCTCTCATCCTGATTGACGCTCCACTGTCACCTTGATTGCCGCGCCGCA
>NZ_JBTSWB010000021.1:0-2634 GCF_054602315.1 Bradyrhizobium cedriense
GTCAGTTTGTGAAGATCGAGCGCGAGGCTTCGCCGGCGCCGGCTCCGGTTGCCGCTCTCGAGCGCATCGCCCAGCTCTACGCGGTCGAGAAAGCCCTCCCCGGCCGATCTGATGCCGAGCGCCGCTCGGGTCGACAAGCGCATGCCCGGCCTCTGGCCGCAGCGTTGAAACAGTGGTTTGAGGCAAAGCTTGATCATCTTGCGCAGAAGAGCGACACGGCGAAGGCTTTGCGCTATGCGCTGCGTCATTGGGACGGCCTGACGCTCTATCTTGACGACGGGCGCATCGAGATGGACACGAATGCGGTCGAGCGTGCGATGCGGCCGATCAAGCTCAATGCCAAGAACTCCCTTTTTGCCGGTTGCGACGAGGGCGCCGAGAGTTGGGCAGTACTAGTGTCTCGACACAGAAGTTTTGACTCTTTGTTTTTTCGTTGGTTTGGCCGGGACTTTCGGATAGGCGCGCCCCAGTTTGGCCCGCGCGTTCTCAGTCGTAAACATCCAGTTGATGCGGGCGCGCTCGGCGTTGCGGCGTTTTTCCCAGGCTGCGGTCTCGCTGACGAGACGGGCAAAGCTGTCGATCCGCCGATCGAGGCACTGCCGTGAGAGGACGCCGATCGAGGCACTGCCGTGAGAGGACGCCGATTTCGATCTCGACCATGTTGAGCCAGCTGGCGTGTTTTGGCGTGTGATGGAACTCCAGGCGACGCAACACGCGGCGAGCTTCGTCGGGCGGGAATGCTTGATAAAGCGCGCCCGCCTTGTGGGTGGACAGATTGTCGAGCACCACGCGGATGCGATCAGCCTTGGGATAATGCTCGTCGACGAGCTCGCGCATGCATTCTGCGAAGTCCTTCGCGGTGCGCTGCTCCGTCACCTTCACCTTGCGCCAGGGCCGGTTCACGTCGATGAACACGAACAGATTGGCCGTGCCATTGCGCCGGTACTCGTAATCGTAACGCTCGATCCGGCCTGGCTTGGCGGGGATCGGCTGACGGACCTCGCCGATGAGCTGGACCGGGCTCTCGTCGAAGCAGACCACCGGCTGCCGCGGATCGGCCGCTTCGGCGTATAGATCGAGCACTTCTTCCATGTGCGCGACATACTCTGCGTCGACCTTTGGGACGCACCACATGCTTTTACGCCACGGCTTGATATGGTTCTCGGCCAGGCGCCGCCGCACTGTCTCTCGCGACAGGTTCTCGTGAGACGTCAATCTGACCATCTGGTCAGCCAGAAGCTCCAGCGTCCAGCGCGAGCGGCCGGTTGGAGGACGCGCGCAGGCGGTGGCCACCAGCAGCGCCTCCTCTTTCTCAGTGAGCTTACGTTCTGCCCCACGGCGAGGCTCTTCGCTCAAAGCCGCTGCCAGATTGCCTTCGACGAAGCGCCGCCGGGTCCGGTACACCGTCGAGCCACCGACACCCACGCTCGCAGCGATATCGTCGTCGCTCATCCCGGCATCCGCTGCCAGCAGGATCTGCGCGCGCTTGAGCTTGCGCACTGCCCCCGTGCCGCCCTGCAGCAGCAATCCGAGTTCCGTCCGCTCATCCCGGGTCAACTTGACATGATATCGTACATTCATCGCAGCCTCCGTCGTGGAAGCCAAGGTGAATCGACTGATGAATCAAATGTCTGGCAATGCCGCCCCCCCTTCACCGCCAAGCAGGGCCAATATCTGGCGTTCATCGACGCCTACACCCGCGTCAACAGGCAGCCGCCGGCCGAACGCGACATCCAACGGTTTTTCGGCGTCTCGCCGCCGACGGTGCACCAGATGATCCTCACCCTCGAGCGCAACGGCCTCATCCGCAGAACGCCAGCTGCCTCACGCAGCATCGAGGTCCTCGTGTCGCCAGAAGACCTCCCAGCCCTGCAAGCCCCAGATCAAACCGTCAAAACCTCTGTGCCGAGGTACTGGCCTCGTTAATCGAGACCTGTAAGCTCAATAGCGTCAGTGCCGAGCACTGGTTCGCTGACGTTCTCGCGAAGCTCATCAATGGTTGGCCTGCGGCGCGACTGGACGAACTGCTTCCCTGGGCATCGACCTACACGATGGATGCTCACGATCCGAGACTGGCGGCATGAGCCTGAACACGACCGCGGTCCGGATCAAGGTAACCCTCAAGGACGTGAAGCCGGAGGTGATGCGTCGCCTGGTCGTACCCGTCACCCTGCGCCTTGATCGGCTGCATCTGACGCTTCAGGAGGCGTTTGGCTGGACGAACAGCCACCTCTTCGAGTTCTTCGCTGGTGAGATCCGTTGGGGGATTCCTGATCCCCACAACGATTACGGCCACCAGCCCATGGATGCCAGCAAAGCGCGGCTCTGTGATATCGTTCAAGAGACGGGCGCAAAGACGATCCATTATCTCTATGACTTCGGCGACAGCTGGGATCATGTGATCAAGCTCGAAAAATGGTTCGATAACACCACGACAGAGGGACTTCCCCTCCTGCTTGAGGCCGCCGGCCGGTGTCCTCCGGAAGACGTCGGCGGTGCCCCAGGCTATGCCGAATACCTTGATGCCATCAGCGACCCCGCACATCCAGAGCACGAACATATGCGCCTCTGGGGCCCGGAGCGGTTCGATCCCAACGTCATCGACCGGAAGGCAATCGAGGCCGCCGTCAACGC
>NZ_JBTSWB010000022.1:0-2357 GCF_054602315.1 Bradyrhizobium cedriense
TGGTCAAGCCGTGAACGAAACAGATCCTGATCGCCGCTCTCCCGACGCTCCCGTGGCCGCATCGAATCCTCCGCTCGTCACCGCCTGCAGCAGGGAATCACAGCTCGAGATTCGAGGGAATCACAAACATCATTTTGCAAGAAAACCGCCTCCCAAGCACCGCTTGCTGGCAAATCCAATCCCGGAAATTCCGGCATTTTCCTTTACCGCTCAATTGCTTCAGGATTCTTCACGGACGACCACATACGCTCTAGAGTCCGTGCTCCGCCCACGGCATTGTCGCGTCGAAACAAAACGGCAACAACAGCCGCGGCGTCATGATCAGGATGGCTTCTCCATCGAGGCTGATATCCATTGCTCGCAGGTCAAGCTGACGTTCGACTCAGGCGGCGCGCGGTGCTGCCCGCCCGTGCGCTCGAGAGAGCGCACGCTCACGACGTTTGATCTGGTATTTCTCTATGTAGATCGGCCGACGTCGGCGTCGGCCTTCAACATTAAACATCAGCGTCGTGCTGCGGCCCGTACGTGTGAGTCGTCAGAACGATCTCCGTGCACTGTACTTTTCCACGAGTCCGGTTGGGTGCCAGCTGAGCTTCGATTGGCGTAAGCCTGAAACGCCGAGATCCTGGGCTCGATTAATAAACCTTGCTTCAGCTGCTATCTGTCCTGCAAATGCGTGAAGAACGTACTCGTAAGCGCCCTTGAACTCTCGTACTGCCTTCTCATGGTGTTCAACAAACATTTCTGAGTTGAGCCATTCGCCAACGGCAAAGCCCACGAGCCTCTGACCTATCTCCACGACCACTCCCCTTATGGGCAGGGAGTCAAAGTGCTGGAAAGCGACTTTAACAGCGGCGGTCTCGTCAGCTCCGGAGCTGCGGTCGGCGGCTTGCTCGAGCAGCCATCTCTCTTGAAGCTCGATGCAAGCAGCAGCATCGCGTGCCTGCAGCACGCGCACCGTTGGATTGAGACGAGCAAACCTCCTAACGAGGTTTCGTTTCCCTTCGAACTTCTTGCCCTTTAACGTTATCAATTCCTCGACGTTGTAGTAGTAGTCACTATTGTCGCGATCGAATACCATGGAGATGCGTCCTGAAAGTTCATCCGAAAGGGACTTCGGAATCCGCACCCATTTGTACGTTTGGACCCCGGGAAGGGGCTCCAGCATGATCTCCTTCGGATGCTCTCCCATCGGAGGAAAGAACTGCGGTTCGCTGTCAGATTTACGTTGATAGCACACGATGAGGTGATCGCGATATACACCGAATTGGTGGTTCTTTATGTCAGCCCAGCAGAGAATGTTTGCAAAAGTCATTTCAGAGCATTTGGGCGGGTATTCCGCAAAGTAGCGGTCAAAGGTGGTCTTGTGGGCAATTGACACCGATTGCATCACGTCAAAGATGCTCTTCATGACTATCTGCCTATTAAAGTGGAGTATTGCAGCGAGGCGGGATGCAGGTGATTATCTTGACTAGTCGCCAACCAAATTTGTATCGGCTAAGGCGATTGGGAGACTGACCACATCGACAGGTAAAACCGTCGGTAGGCCAGTTCACTGTTGCCGTCCATCGCGATTCTTTTCCCTCTCACTGCTCGTCTGCTCGTCTGCTCGATGGCGTTCAGACCAATGTTGTTGCCGTCGGCTCGATACCGGCTGACAAGAGTGGCTAATTAGGAAGTGTACTCACTTGCAGAGGGTCGATGAGGCGCGATCCGCACGGTTCTCTTGTATGGCGCCAATAGAAGCCAAAACGTGTTCCTGGTACGTCACCGCCGCAATCACTTGCCTCACAAGACTAGTCATCTTGATCCTTCCTTTGACCGTCTGCCAGCTTTCATAGACGGCGTAATGTGACTGCCATCAACACAATCGCGTTCGTCGTCGGATTGTCATCCCCTTCATCGTCCGACGGCTAGTAAGGCAATCTAAACGGCGCCGCGCCAGCTCCGTCAACTATCAGCTCTGGCAGTCGACGTCGTTGACGAGAAACTCAACCGTCTTCGGGTACTCGCTGACTGCGATTGGCACTCAATGCCTTTCACATATTGAACAGCCGCGCGAGACCTGAACGTTCGGGCTGCCGATGTGGTTCGTGGCGAAAAGCGGATTCGGTAGAACGGCCTATTGGTGAACTCAAAAGTAAGCGTAGGTCCGCGGCCCTTTTGATTGGCGCTTGACGTCTATTTTGACCGGGTGGCGCGACGTCGTGGCTTCCAAATTCCGGACAATGCGTTGACGGCGGCCTCGATTGCCTTCCGGTCGATGACGTTGGGATCGAACCGCTCCGGGCCCCAGAGGCGCATATGTTCGTGCTCTGGATGTGCGGGGTCGCTGATGGCATCAAGGTATTCGGCAT
>NZ_JBTSWB010000023.1:0-1394 GCF_054602315.1 Bradyrhizobium cedriense
CGTCATATGTGGACGGCCCCTATTGGCAAGCACTTTTTGAAATATCGAACGACTTGGTCGGCTTCAGTCATATGTCCGGCCTGTTGGTGCGGGTTTACGACCGCTGGCCCTGATGAAATCCGATTGCCGTGGTCCCTATCATTGCGGCGAGCTTGGCAGCTTATGACGGTGTCGGGGTGTCCATGGCTTTCGGTGGTGACCGTATCGCTCATCACTTCTTTCGTGCTTACCAAACTTGATCCGGCATACTCACTTGAACGCTGCTTGAGATGGTGGGTGCGCTCAGGCCTTGACGTACGTATCGGTACGGAAGCTCTCGCCTGTGGTCATGATCGCCCAGCAGATCCTTGCCAGCTTATTGGCCAGAGCCACGGCGACCAGCCGCTCAGGCTTCCTGGCCCGTAGCGCGTTGATCCAGTCGGCGAGATTGCCTTGGCGCTTGCTCACGACACGCAGCACGGAAGTCGCTCCCGTGACGAGCATCTTGCGGATGTAGCGGTTGCCCTGCTTGGTGATTGCGCCGAGCTTCTCCTTGCCTCCGCTCGAGTTCTGCCTGGGCGTCAGACCAAGCCATGCCGCGAAGTCGCGCCCGGACTTGAACACGCCGGGATCGGGAACACTGGCCGCAACCACCGACGCGATCAGCGTCCCGACACCTGGAATCTCGTCGAGCACGCGGCTGATCGGATTTTGTCTGTGCGCCTTGAGGATCTCTTTCTCCACGTTCGCGATCGACAGGTCGAGCCCCTCCAGATGTTGAGCCACGCAGGCTACCGCGGCCATGGCAACTGACGGAAGTGCGGCATCCGCCTTCGCCAGCGCCAGCAGTTCATCGATCCGGCCTATGCCCTTGGCGACGACAATGCCGAACTCGGCAAGGTGGCCGCGCAGGGCGTTGACCGCCATCGTACGCTGCTTGACCAGCAGCTCGCGGGTCTTGTGCAGCATCAGAACGGCTTGCTGGTCGGCACTCTTGATCGGCACGAAGCGCATATCCGGTCGCGACATCGCCTCGCAGATCGCCGCCGCGTCGACCGCGTCATTCTTGCCTCGCTTGACGTAGGGCTTTATGTAAGCCGGCGGCATCAGAACCACCTCGTGCCCCATCTCGGCCAGTTGGCGAGCCCAATAATGCGCTGAACCGCAGGCCTCCATGGCAACCTGGCACGGTTCGATCTGCGAAAAGACCTCACGCATCTTCGAACGCTTCACCTTCCGCGAAATTGATCGGCCGCCTTCGCTCTCAAGCCCATGAACTTGAAAATAGTTCTTGCCCAGATCAATCGCCGCTCTGATAAACTTCGCCATGGACGGCCTCCCTCTTTGTGGCGCTCCGGCGACCACGTTTTGGCACTTGATGCCGTTCAGGTGGGGCCGTCCACAACATCATTGCG
>NZ_JBTSWB010000024.1:0-1387 GCF_054602315.1 Bradyrhizobium cedriense
TCGGTGAAGAGCGCGGCCAGGATTTGGCACAGCAAAAGCCTGAGCCATCGGATGAGACGGCGGAAGTTGTAGCCAGCGGCGGCGAGGACGGCGTTGTTGGCGTCGCCGTGCTTGAACCAGAGATAGTTGCGGCCCATGCGGTGCTCGGCCTTGAGATGGCCGATGACGGGTTCGACGGCGGACCTGCGGCGCAGTTGGCGCTTGATCTTCGGCGTCACTCCTCGCTTCTGGCCGGAGAGGAAGATCCTGAACTTGTAGTCGGGCGGCGCATTGTGGCCGCGGTATCCCTTGTCGAGGAAGGCGCGCTCGATGGTATTGCCGACCAGCGCCTCCATCTCCGGGATGACCGTCGCCAGCGTATGGCCGTCATAGGGATTGCCCGGCAGCGCCTTGACATGGGTGACGAACTGACCGCCCGCGGCGTGCTTGAGCGTGGTGGTGACGGAGACCTTGACGCCGAACTCGTAAGGCCGGTGAGCCTTGCCTTTGCCGATGCATTCGACTTCCGGCGCATGCAGCGAATAGACCTTCGGTCCGCGTTGGCGCTGTTGCTGCTCGCGCACCCGCCGCGCCAGCATCAAGAGCTTCGCAAATCTCCCATCGAGCGTGGCATTGCCGTCGATCTTGCGGCCGATGTCGCGGATGACACGGCCGAGATAGGTGCGCAGCCTCTTCAGCATCCGGTTGGCGCGCTTGAACTGCTTGGCATGGGCATAACGCTGATGCTGGATCAGGGCGAACTTGCCCACCCGCGCATAGGATTGGCGCAAAGATACCCCGGTCAGCTTCGCCAACCGCACCAATTTCTCGCGCGCCCGGTTCAGAAGCTTTGCATCGGTGGGGAACGTCACGTTCTTGGGCTGAACCGTGGTGTCAACGATCACCTGGGATAGGTCGGACGGCTTGATCGCCTTGGTCCTGGCGGCCACCGACAGGCTCTCCTGGATCAGCGCCTGCAGCCGCTCTTCGCCCATGCGGTTGCGCCAGCGCGTCAGCGACGAGCGATCGAACACCAGCCGGTGCTGGAAGAACTCCTCGCCGCAGAAGAACTGGTAATAGGGGTTCTCGACCCAGCGCTCGCAAAGCACCTCGTCGGACAGGTCATAAGTGTGCTTGAGAATGGCCAGCCCCGCCATCAAGCGCGTCGGCAGCGGCGGACGGCCGGGGTCATCGGTGTAGACCGCTCCGAACTTCGCCTCCAGAAATCCCCAATCGATCGTCCGCGCCAGCTTCACCAGCGCGTGTTCCGTGTCGATGATCTGGTCAAGCCGTGAACGAAACAGATCCTGATCGCCGCTCTCCCGACGCTCCCGTGGCCGCATCGAATCCTCCGCTCGTCACCGCCTGCAGCAGGGAATCACAGCTCGAGATTCGAGGGAATCACAAA
>NZ_JBTSWB010000025.1:0-798 GCF_054602315.1 Bradyrhizobium cedriense
TAGGGTCTGTACTCAATAGGGATTCCATCCGGAATTCGGCTGTGATTCAAGCTTCTCAGTGGAAGGGAGGCTTGAATGGCAAAGCAGGTCTACTGGCTCAGCGATGCGGAATGGCGGCGGATTGAGCCGTTGTTGCCACAAGGGCGCAAGGGAGCGCATCGGGTTGATGATCGACGTGTGATCAGCGGCATTATGCACATGCTGAAATCGGGTTCGCGCTGGCGCGATTGCCCAGAAGTCTACGGCCCCTACACGACTGTCTACAACCGCTTCAACCGCTGGAGCCGACAGGGATTTGGACGGATATTTTTTACGCCCTGACCGGATCGACGGGCATGTACGGATCGATGTCCGTGGATTCCAGCTACATAAAAGCCCATCGCTCCGCGGCCGGCGCAAAAGGGGGGCCTTCAACAATGCGATCGGCCGCTCGCGCGGCGGGCAGACCACCAAAATCCACGCGCTGACCGACGATATCGGCCGTCCGCTTGCCTTCCTGATCACTCCTGGCAACACCCACGACCTGGTCGGTGCACGCGGTTTGATCGGCATGGTCCGCAACCCGCGCCGTTCGCTGGCCGATCGAGCCTACGACGCCAGGAGCTTGCGCGACGAGCTGGCCGCACGCCGCATCAAGGCCGTGATCCCGCCAAATCCGACCCGCAAACACCCGCATCGCTACGATAAGATCGCCTACAAAGGCCGAAACGTCATCGAACGGATGTTCTGCCGCCTCAAGGACTTCCGCCGGATTGCAACTAGATACGACAAGCGAGCAGACATCTTCCTGTCTGCAAT
>NZ_JBTSWB010000026.1:0-791 GCF_054602315.1 Bradyrhizobium cedriense
AACGGATCTTCGGCGTAGAGACGCGATTCCACCGCCCAGCCCGTCAGCGTGACGTCCTTCTGCGCGATGGCGAGCTTCTCGCCGGCGGCCACCCGGATCATCTGCTCGACGAGGTCGATGCCGGTGACGAGCTCGGTGACGGGATGCTCGACCTGAAGGCGGGTGTTCATCTCCAGGAAGTAGAAGCTCTTGTCCTGCCCGGCGACGAACTCGACCGTGCCGGCGGAATCGTAGTTCACGGCCTTCGCGAGCGCGACCGCCTGCTCACCCATCTGGCGGCGTGTAGCCTCGTCGAGCAACGGCGACGGCGCTTCCTCGATGACCTTCTGGTTGCGGCGCTGGATCGAGCATTCGCGCTCGCCGAGATAGATGACGTTGCCGTGCTTGTCGCCGAGCACCTGGATCTCGATGTGGCGGGGATCGACGATGAACTTTTCGACGAAGACACGGTCGTCGCCGAACGACGCCTTGGCCTCGGCCTTGGCGAGATTGAAACCCTCGGCGACTTCGGCCTTGGAATGCGCGATGCGCATGCCCTTGCCGCCGCCGCCGGCGGACGCCTTGATCATCACGGGATAGCCGATCTCGTCGGAGATGCGGACCGCGTGCTTGTCGTCCTCGATCACGCCGAGATAGCCGGGCACGGTCGAGACTTTTGCCTTGGCGGCCGCCTTCTTCGATTCGATCTTGTCGCCCATCGCCGCGATCGCGCCCGGGTTCGGGCCGATGAAGACGATGCCGGCGGCTTCCAGCGCGCGCGGGAACGCCTCGCGTTCGGACAGGAAGCCGTA
>NZ_JBTSWB010000027.1:0-779 GCF_054602315.1 Bradyrhizobium cedriense
GCCCCGCGACAATCAGAGCCAACAAACCTCTTGCGCGCGACAATCATCGCGGCAATCATCACCTCGCCGCGACACCGACTCGCCATCCTGATTGTCGCGCGCTTCCCACCCAGATTGTCGCGCTATACTCTTCAGGATCGTACATATGGAGCTTGGTGAGCGTCTCGATCTTGCTCTTAAATATCTCTGGCCGCGCTTGAGACGCCTGGGTCGGCAACCCGGGCCCCCAAAACACTCGCCCCTCTTCCATCGACATAATGTAGAAGGCGGTCCCAATCACCATGTCATCGGTGCAGAGCGCATAGGCGCGCGGCACCGGAAAGCCGCACCTCCCAAGCGCTGAAATGACACGAAACTCGCGGTCAACTGCATGCGCCGACGGCAGCAATTTGCCGAATGGCCTGCGCCGCATCACATACGAACGCGTGGGCGTGTTGATCCGATAGGTCGGGTTGGACTGGCCGCCCTTGAACTGCAACACGCTCAGCGGGCCGGCAAAACCCTCCACATGCTCTCGCATCCAGCGCTCGAGGCTGTTCTCGTCAATGCGATGCCCCTCCTCCACTGGCCGCGTGCCCGAAAACTCTTATCTTTCCCGACGCCGTCGAGCCCTTGGATTTCTTGCCGTCGCCCAACGCGCACCCCATAACCAGTCGAGCGTGAAGAACCCCAATTTTAGGCTGGATTGGCGATCGGCTCGGTGAAGAGCGCGGCCAGGATTTGGCACAGCAAAAGCCTGAGCCATCGGATGAGACGGCGGAAGTTGTAGCCAGCGGCGG